>NZ_JAUTBA010000001.1:3736546-4359303 GCF_030818895.1 Sphingobacterium zeae | reverse complement strand
TGGGGCCATGCGATCAGTAAAGATTTGATTCATTGGGACGAGCAGAAGATCGCATTGTACCCCGACAGTTTGGGAACTATTTTCTCAGGTAGCGCTGTGATCGATAAAGACAACACCGCAGGTTTTGGGAAAGATGCTATGGTCGCCATTTTTACCCATCACAATCATCAGGAAGAGGATCGGAAAACGGGATTGCATCAAAATCAAAGTTTGGCTTATAGTTTAGATAAGGGTCTTACCTGGACAAAATATAAAGGCAATCCAGTATTACCAAACCCTGGCATATGGGATTTCAGGGATCCAAAGGTGATGTGGCATGCGCATAGCCAACGTTGGATTATGACCTTAGCTACAAAAGATTGTATTACTTTCTATTCTTCCAAAGATTTGAAAACATGGCAGAAGGAAAGTGAGTTTGGTAAAGAGGTGGGAGCCCATGGAGGCGTCTGGGAATGCCCCGATCTTATTTCCATGGACTACAAAGGAGTTACAAAGTGGGTCTTGTTGGTCAGTATCAATCCAGGTGGGCCCAACGGTGGTTCCGTAACACAATATTTTGTGGGTGACTTTGATGGACATCAGTTCCACACAGAAGATACCAAAATAAAGTGGCTGGATTGGGGACCCGATAATTATGCCGGTGTAACTTGGAGCAACCTGGGGGATAGGCACCTGATGATTGGCTGGATGAGCAACTGGCAATATGCCAATGTGGTTCCTACCACAAAATGGCGCTCCTCCTCAACCATACCACGTGTTTTATCGTTGGATAAAATTGGACAGTCGTTCTACGTTGCAAGTACTGCGCCCAAAGAAATTGAAACTGCATTTCGACCGCTTAAAAAGTACCATGGCGGCGGAACGAAGGAAGTTTCGTTCGAGCAACATCTCCCGCAAGCGTACCGTTTGGACCTCAAAGATTTGAAGCAACAGTCTTTCAAAGTGATCTTATCAAATGAATCTGGTGACGAATTGATTATTGGTTATCGTGAAGATCAAAATGCCTATTATATTGATCGTTCTAAGTCCGGGGAAGTGTCGTTTAACGAGGAATTCCCAAAGATAGCTTCAGCACAACGCCTGCTGAATAACGGAACACTCTCTTTCAGCTTGTATGTTGATGTGAGCTCTGTGGAGCTTTTTGCAGATGGGGGACTAACGGTAATGACTAGTTTATTTTTTCCGAACAGACCGATAACCAAGGTGCGTATCGTGGGGAATAAAAAGCTGGAGTTTCAAGAGCTCGGTATTGCTGGATTTAAGAGATAGAACCCCAATTTACACGATTAAAGCGATCCTCGTTTTCACGAAGGATCGCTTTATGGTTTATACTATTCTATATTATTGGCCTGATTCAAGTATACCGGCATTAATGTCGGGAAAGTCCAGGCAAAATGATTCTTTTTGTAGATAATTGGACGGTAAATCGAGAGATACGAATCATATTCAGCCGTCTGATAAATATCCTTCATGGCTTCAAGTAGGTTGGAAGGCCAGACGCCTACCGTCATGTTGTGAATGTCTACGTCAGGATTTTTAAACCAGGGCCATGCTGTAGGATGTTGATTGTAATAATATAAGTAATCTAGGGCCTTTTTGATCGATTTCCCATCCTTCGTGGCTGCAAACAGGTTCTCGCCCGTCACCTGACGTATACACCACATGGAGGCTGTTAATGGGGCCAACGAGAAATAGGTATACCATAAACCTTTTTCTCCTCGTTTTACTTCCTCAATGAGGTGACCATCCGCTGCGATTTTTTCAAAAAGATCGCCTTTAATCAATGATATGGTGAAGGCGAGTTCTTTTGGGTCATCAAGAAAATTGGCCGAAAGCAAATTTGCAAACCTTGCCCAATCAGCAATATTATTTGGCCTTTCACGTAAGAAATGTGTCGCTTTTTGATAGACGCTGATCGTCCAGCTTTTAAAGTGATTAAGATCGTTTTCTGCCCAGAGCGGATCGTTTTTGAGCAGCTCTGTTGCAATCATTAATCCGGCACCAGCATAAGAAAGTACAACTGGTCCGTCAAACTGGGAATATTTTTTATTGATGGTGGCCCAAGCATTCATGAAGTAAAGGGCTTTTTGGGCATATTTCTGCTCCCCGTTCAACGTATAGGCGAGGGCCGTACAATAGGCGGCAAAAGCGTCTGTGTGGAGTTTTTTTGCCATGGCACGTTGGCCTTCTTTATCGCTATAAAAGCCAGGGACGCTAAAATCTTCGACAGCATGATGATTGGTCAATAAAAGAGAATCGGCCAGCGTAATCAATTGCTTGTACGCCGTATATACCGGTTCGGATTTTTTGCTGATCTGCGATTTTACAAACTTAATCTGTGCATTCGGGTGCATAAGAGATTGGGCATGGCAGCGAGAAGAAGCCGTAAAAAAATAGATCAGAATCAAGGTTGACCCTATTTTAATACATTGAGCTGTCGAACGGCTGAGCTTCCGAAAATAATATCTAAAATTTTGCATGTTTTAAATGGATACGTTTATCAATTGATTGCACAGCTATGGGGGGATTAGCTCCTGCAAATTAAGAAAAAAATACAATAAGTTTACTGGGCTTCAGAAATTTGATTTGAATTATTGCAGCGAAGTAATTAACTTCATGCCTAGAATAATCAATTATGGACATCGATCAAAATCTGCCTGAGAAGGAACTCTTGTGCCAACTTCACTATGGAGATATCCAGGCCTTTGATATTTTGTACCATCGCTATAGCCAGATTATTTACGCCAATATTCTTAGGTTTTTGAAAGATGAAACTATCGCTGAAGATTTACTTCAGGATGTTTTTCTACGTATTTGGGAAAATAGAACAAAAATAAATCCTGAACAATCTTTCGCCGCATTTCTGTTTACCTGTTCACGTAATATTACGTTTAATTTCAAACGAAGGTTGAAATTGGAAATGGAATCCGAGATCCAGCTCGCCTATGGGGTAGTGGAATCCGAGAATACTATTGATAAAGTGCTGGATTCAAAGGAAGCCTTGGTCCTGGTCGAGGAATTACTGAGCAAATTGCCCAAACAACGCCAAAAAATATTTAGGCTGTCCAAGCTGGAGGGTAAAAGTTATCAAGAGATCGCCGAAGAAATGGGGATTTCCATTGCGACAGTTCGCGACCATATTGTCAAAGCAAATAAGTTTATCCGAAGTGGCGCATTGCAGGATAGTGGATTTTCATCATTGTTATTGGCATTGCTTCTCTATTCGGCTAAATAAAAAAATTTTTTCTAGAGCAGACCTTTATTTCATGCTGTGTGTATTTACTTTAAAATACAGCTCAGTGGAGACCAATAAATCTAAAATAGACCAATTACTTCAAAAATATCAAGAAGGGAACTGTTCGCTTGAGGAGATCGAATGGCTACAGCAAGCGCTTTCTACTACTGACACCAGTGAGCAGGATGCGATCGATCAGGCGCTAGTCGCTAGTTTACTACGGCCTTCGTCTGTTGGTAAAATGGAGGAATCGAGATTGAAAATAATACTCGAAACCATCAAAAAACAAATCCAGCAAGGAAAAGAAGATAACGATAACTTATTGGAAAAAGGAGGGGAAGATCGTATGCCGATCCAGAAGAAAACTATTATCTCCATGCGATGGCCCTATTGGGCTGCAGCGGCCTGTCTATTGCTCTTTGTTTTTTCAGTAATATTTTGGCAACAGCAGACGAGTCATACCCTGGCGGACAGGAATCTCGCTGGACTGGAAGATACAAAGGATGATGCTGTACAGCCTGGCGGAAACAGTGCCACTCTTCGCTTGGCAGATGGTACAGTTTTGGAACTCGATAAGCAGGCTTCGGGGATTGTCATGGGGGAAAATATCACCTACGAAAATGGGCAATCTATCGCCGATGCCTTAAGTAAACAAGGCCAGCAAATGGATCCAAGCAAGGCGATGTTGGAGTTGACTACACCGATAGGGGGGATGTATCAAATTACTTTACCTGATGGAACAAAAGTATGGCTTAATGCGGCCTCTTCGCTAAAATATCCGATGGCCTTTGCCAAAAATGAACGAAAAGTTATCCTGTTGGGAGAGGCCTTTTTCGAGGTGACCAAAGATAGCTCGAGACCTTTCAAAATACACAGTAAAGGGCAGGAAATTGAGGTGCTTGGGACAACATTCAATGTGAATGCTTATCCGGAAAATACGGCTATTAAGACAACTTTAATCACAGGGAAGATCAAATTATCAAACGATAATCGCGCTTCACAGGCAATATACCTTCAACCCGGTCAGCAATCGACTAATACTAATAATGGAAATATACAAGTTGCAAATGTAGATACAGCGCCGTTCACTGCCTGGAAAGATGGCTTGTTTTATTTTGACGAAACACCGGTGTCGGATGCATTGCAGCAGATTGGTCGCTGGTATAATGTAGAAGTGAGGTACAAGGGCGAAGTGCCACAAACGCATTTCTATGGTCGTATCAAACGAAACAAGTCACTCCGTGACGTACTCGATGTATTGGAAGAAGGTGGGTTGCATTTTGAGTTGAGTAAAGGTCAGGAAAAAAATATCTTATTGGTGACACCATTGCAATAAAACCTTAAATATTGATGAAAAAAGAAATGACTATAGACTCTTCTTGAGCTGGAGAAAGGTATAAGCAACACAAAAAGGGCAGTGCTGGGGGGCACTGCCTTAAATTGGATGCATATACTTACAAGTGTTGCCCAAAGGCAAATTTTTGATAACCATTTATAAATAACATACAAACCGTACAAACATATGATTTTTTATCCATTTGTTAGGCTACACCCGTGGAGTTTAACTTTACGAAGTATACTGATTATGAAATTAATCGTACTCATTTCTTTACTGACTGCAATGCAGCTGTTTGCAGAAGGAAATGCGCAAACCATAAACTTAACCGCTAAGCACGTCACCTTAAATCAGGTGATGCGCGATCTCCAAAAGCAGAGTGGCGTCAATTTTTTCTTAAATGGCAAGTCGCTGGCACAGACTCGCTTGTCAGTCAATATACAGCATGCCAAATTGGAAGATGCATTAAATGCTATCGTAGCACCTCTGGATCTGGAATGGATCAAAAAAGATGAGGTGATCGTGATAAAACCCAAAAGAAATCCATTAATTCCCGAACACAAAGAAGTCCTGCAGCGGGGCATTGCCGGTAAAGTCGTTAATGGCAAAGGACAGGCCCTGGTAGGAACGACCGTTACCGTGAAAGGAACCAATATCTCCACGGTGACAGATCAAGATGGGAAATTTACCATCCAGTTACCAACTACCAATGCAACCTTGGTAGTTTCAAACGTCGGTTACCAAGGTCTAGAAAAGAGTGTCACCGGCAATGAAGAATTGAGTATTGTGCTTCAAGAGCTTGTCAGTGGTCTAGACGAGGTGGTTGTTGTCGGGTACGGAAGTCAGAAACGCGCAAATGTGATTGGTGCTGTATCGACCGTGAACGGAAGTTCGGTGGAAAACAGATCAACGGCTACACTTAGCTCTTCTCTGGCCGGACTCGCGGCGGGGGTTAACGTACAGACCACAACCGGAAAACCGGGGGCAGATGGCGCTAATATCCTGATCCGGGGAAAGGGAACTTTAAACAATACCTCACCCTTGGTGGTGATCGATGGTATTGTCGGATCCATGGATGCTGTCAATCCCAATGATGTAGAATCGATTTCCATTTTGAAAGATGCGGCAACAGCGGCAATTTATGGATCATTGGGTTCAAATGGAGTTATTTTAATTACGACAAAAAAAGGATCAAAGGGAAAAAATAATGTATCCTATTCGGGAATGGTTTCGATGCTACGGCCCAATAATGTACCCGAATTTATTACCGACTACGCGCAGCATATGCGCCTTGTGAATGAAGGGTTCAAGAATCTGGGGCAGGCGGCCGTATATACGGATGCAACAATCAATCTCTGGGAAGAAGCGAAGAAAAATCCGAATGGATTGACCGAATTTGGGATTCCCAATGAAGTTGCGTATCCCAATACCAATTGGGGAGATGTGCTTTTTGGACAACGCAAACTCTTACAAAATCACAATCTATCCTTAAATGGTGGGAGTGAGAACACGCAATACCTCTTTTCAGTAGGTTATTTCAACAACCCGGGGACCATGCCCGAAACTGGAGCCGACAAAATACGCATGCGTATTAATCTACAATCGAAAGTTGCCAAGTTTTTAACGGTGGGTACCCAGACCTTTGGCGATATGCAGAATTTGAGTGTGGCCGATGTAGTAACTGCATATTCTTACCTGACACAGACTGTGCCAGGAGTTTATCCTTATTACAATGGCGCATATGGTTTTCCGGCTGCCGCCGAAGAATCGGCAACCGCAAACAATGCCCTAGCTTTTCTCAATGGAATGGGAGGGAAGAGCCAGGTCAACCGATTCAACACCACAATATTTGCAAAGTTAAATTTAATGAAGGGGTTGGAGTTTGAATCTAAGGTAAATTACAATTATGCGTATACCGAAACCAACTCCCATCAGGTGCCTTATGAAAAATGGAATTTTGCAACCAACAAATTGAGTACAGCTGCGCTTTCGTCGGGACAAATTACAACCCAATATGGCCTTACCAAGAGCTACAATGTGATTATTGATAATGTATTACGTTATTCAGGATCTTTTGGTAAACACGACGTTGGCGGTATCTTGGGCTATAACGAACAGTATTTTAACCAATATAATATAGGGGCGGCTAAACTGGGACTTGTACACCCCGACTTGACGACATTTAATTCGGCAACAACAATGAGTTCTATCACAGGTGATGAGCTCGACTACGGTTTACGTTCCTTTTTTGGTCGCGCCAATTATGCTTACGATAATAAATACCTGGCCGAAGCGGTGTTACGGTACGATGGATCATCACGCTTTGGAACCGCCAAGCGCTGGGGCTTCTTTCCGGCCTTCTCCGGAGGATGGCGTATTTCGGAGGAATCGTTTATGCGTCCACTTAAGTCTTTTCTGAATGATTTGCGGATAAGGGCCTCCTGGGGGAAAACCGGAAATAATGCATCCCCGGGTAATTATGATCATCTGCCCTCGTACGGTACTGTAAACTATTCATTCAATAACCAGGCTGTTCGTGGTTTGGCGCAGACTAAACTAGGAAATGACCTGTTGCATTGGGAAACCACCACTACGACAAATGTAGGCTTTACAGCGACAGCATGGAGAAATAAATTGACCGTCGAATTTGATGCCTATCGCGCTTACACGGATGGAATACTATACGTCCCGACTATTCCGGCGACCACAGGTACCGCTACAGCAGCGACGATGAACATTGCCGAAGTGAGCAAACGAGGGATTGAATTGACGCTGGGATACCAAGATAAAATCAACGATTTTAAATATGGCGTATCAGCCAACTTCGCCTATAATACCAATCGTGTCGAAAAATATAAAGGCGCATTGTCGGAGGGGTATGTCACTGATGCCGCCGGTAATCGGGTTTACCAGTCCAATATCGGTATGGTTTCTAATGGAGTAAACCAACGGATTCTGGAAGGCCACGAAATCAATGAATTCTATTTATACAACGTATACCGTGGCTCAGGAAGCCACTTCTTAGCGGATGGCTCCGTTGATAAAAATGGTGGACCTCGCGACGGAATGATCCGGACAGAACAGGATATGGAATGGTTGAAGGCTATGGTCGCTGCAGGCTATTCATTTCAGCCCGCCGACGGGATAGATCCTACCAAGATCTGGTATGGCGACTTGATTTATTCGGATATGAACGGTGACGGTGTTTATGGAAATGTCTATGACCAAAAGTTTATGCGCAAAAGGGCAACACCAGCATTCAATTATGGTCTTAGTATCAACATGGCCTATAAAGGATTTGATGCGTCCATGATCTGGTCCGCTTCTTCAGGTATGTCGTATTATTGGAATGAACTTTATCTCAATTCCTCTATCGTCGCACAGGGGAAATCAGTCCCGGCATTGGTCGCTAACAACCATTATTATTATAATGCCGCGAATCCTTCGGATCCCAACAATCGGATAGATGGCTATTATCCACGCTTAAAAGGGGTGACCGATGCACAGAATGGACGTACCAGCGATTATTATTTGTATAATGCGTCTTTTGTGAAGCTGAGTAATCTTCAGTTAGGCTACACCCTTCCTGAAAGCATAGCAAAACGTTTCTCAATCGCTAAACTTCGGATTTATTTAGCTGGTGAAAACCTGTTGACATGGACCAAGTTCCCTGGACTGGATCCGGAAATTGGACCTGCGAGCAATGATCCTTCGCTGATCAACTCGTCTGTCGTCAACTACCCAACGATGCGTCAATATTCATTGGGTTTGAATCTAACCTTTTAATCTAAATGAACACCATGAAAAAGATGAAAAAATTTCTAGCGATTGTATTGCTAACAGGTATAGTAGGGTGCAAAAAAGATCTTTTGGATACCTCTCCATATTCATCGGTTTCCACGGCAACGATGTGGACGACCGACAATTTAACAGATTTGGGCGTTGCGGGAATCTATAGTTCGTTTAGGCTCCTGATGGGGCATAGTGGACTGATCTCACCCTATGAACTGTATCAGTTTGATCGTTTTTCCTATACGGGGCAGGCACGTTTTGATGAACCCTTATTGACGGGAACCATTACCGCGGGAGACCCCTTATTTTTGAACGTTTGGAAAATTCAATATGAAGGTATTCAGCGTGCAAACGACGCCTTAAAGAATATTCCCATAAAATCGCCTTCTACAGCAGAAAAGAAAGCAAAATATATTGCGGAAGCTAAATTTCTGCGCGCTTATTTTTACTTTCGACTTAACCAACTCTACAAAGGAGTACCCATTTATCTCGAGCCCTTTACAGCGGCGGAGGCCATTAAAGGACGTAGTTCGGAAGAGGAGGTTTGGAATCAAATATTGGCTGACCTGAACGATTGTATTGCTGAAAGCAATTTCCCCGATCGTTATCCCGCGGGTAATGCAAATTATGGACATGCAACTAAAGCGGCAGCTTATGCCTTACGGGGTAAAGTTTATCTTTATCGAAAGGATTGGGCAAAAGCAGCGGCTGATTTTCAAAAAGTAAAAGATGCTGGCCACACCCTGTTCGGCGATTATAAAGCTTTGTTTAAGGAGGCCAATGAGCAGTGTCCTGAGATGATTTTTTCCATTCAGCATCGCAGTGAACAGGGATATGGGAATAATATGCAGCTATTTTGCGGTTGGCCCTCGGTCTATTCGCGAGGCTGGAATTACTATATGCCTTCACCACACTTGGTTGATCTATACGAAAATAACGATGGCTCTAAGTTTGAATGGGATAAAATTATTCCAGGATACAGCAGTTTAACCGAAAATGAAAGGGAGGTCTTTTTTCTACGTAACAACTTGACAGATGCGGAGAAGGCAGCTGCGGTATTAAGAGGTGCAAAAATGAGCCTTTATCTGCCCCAAGGCAATGAGGAGCGCATCAAAAAGGCCTATGAAAATCGTGATCCCCGTTTGCAGGCCAATGTCGTGACGCCTTATTCGACTTTTAGGGGTGCCTATAATTTTACGAATGTTGAAAGTCTTCAATTTATGCGCTGGCCATTTCGTGGGCAGGCACAGGTAGGCGGCGATATTCAGAGTGATACGCAGATTAATTTCTTCTATTTCTATCGAAAATTTGTCGCCGAAGGAGTAAATGAGATTGTAGATCGCAATTATGGGCCTATCGATTTTCCGATTTTTCGTTATGCTGATGTCTTATTGATGTGGGCCGAAGCATTGAATGAAGATGGTAAATTGAATGAGGCCATTGCTAAAGTCAACGAAGTACGACAAAGGGCAGGTGTTGCACTGTTAAATTCAAATGCAGCAACCACTGTTGGCGGAAAAGAAGATTTACGTACACGCATTCGGAATGAACGTCGTGTGGAGTTCCCGAATGAGGGGATTAATTACTTTGACGAGTTACGATGGGGAACCTGGAAAGAGACGGTATTTCAAGCAGGCAATGGACGTAAGCAAGTCTGGGGAACAAATGTTGGAAACTATAGCTATAAAGGTGATTTCTTAACGGTATGGCCTATTCCGACTTCAGAAATACAGATGAATGTGAATCTGGTGCAAAACCCTGGTTGGATAGATTAGTTTTTCATTTTTTAATTAAAGCCGAGGGGGATATAGACCGCATTCCCCTCGGCCGCATGTAACATAAACTTAAAGATGATAGTTTTCAGATATCGCTTATATATCATTTATTTTTTGATTTTTTTTTATCCCTTTTATCTCCGTGCTGATACAACTGATTTTGTAACAAACGGATTTGATTTAGCAGAGCAACAGTATGCTTTACTGTATAAAGCGCATAAGGATCTAACAAAGTATCCGAGATCTGGAGATCCCAGTGGAAAAACAACGTTTACGGATATCCGAGATTGGACTGGTGGCTTTTGGCCAGGCTGTCTTTGGTATGTTTTTGAGTACACGGGGGATGATCAATGGCGTGACGCTGCGTTAAAATGGACGAATTCCTTACGTCAAAATCAATTTAATACACATCACCATGATATTGGTTTTGTCATGAATTGCAGTTATGGCAATGCTTATCGATTGACTGGTGATACGGCTTTCAAATCGATCTTGATCCAGAGTGCCAAATCTTTATTGACCCGTTTCAATGCAAAGGTTGGAGCGATCAAGTCTTGGGATACATTTTCCTCTTGGGACGGTAAGCATACATATGAACTCCCTGTCATTATCGACAATATGATGAATTTGGAGCTTCTTTTTTTGGCTTCCAGATTATCCGGTGATTCTGTCTATCGGAATGCCGCTATTCGACATGCAGAAACAACGTTAAAAAATCAATACCGATCAGATTACAGTTCTTACCATGTGGTTACCTATGACCCCAAAACAGGTGCTGTATTGAGCAGGGAGACTGCACAGGGTTTTTCGGACAATTCCGCTTGGGCTAGAGGGCAAGCTTGGGGACTGTATGGATTTGTTGTGATGTACCGCGAAACGAAGGATCCTAAGTTTTTACAGGCTGCACTAAAAATGGCAGACTTTTATGCACGGCACCCGCGCTTGCCTGTAGATGGGGTTCCCTTGTGGGACTTTGATGTCGATCAAGCGGGATTTGTTCCAAACTGGGACTACCGAAAAGAAGATTTTAGCACTGTTCCGCGTGATGCATCCGCTGCTGCTGTCACGGCATCGGCACTTTTGGAACTGGTTGAATATATGGAGCCGGGACAACAGCAGGATTATTTGGATCTGGCTGAAAAGATTTTGCGATCATTGGGCTCGCCAAAGTACGCTAGTGAAGTTGGAGGAAATGGTCTGTTTATTTTAAAACATAGTGTGGGCAGTATTCCACATAAAGGAGAAATTGATGTGCCTTTGGTGTATGCAGACTATTATTATTTAGAAGCCTTGACGCGATGGAATAAGCGAAGACATCGACTTGCACAGCTGATGAAGGAATGGCAGGATATGAATAGACAGAAGGAACAGGCACTCAAAGATTTTCAACAACAAAAATTTGGCCTGTTTATCCATTGGGGACTGTATGCAATCCCTGCAGGTATATGGAACGGACAGAGAATAGAAGATCTAGGAAGTCCTAGTGTCGCCGAATGGATTCAATTGGTCGCAAAAATTCCACGGTCAACCTATGCCAAATTAGCAAACCAATTTTCGCCTCAATCTTTTGATGCCGATAACATTGTTAAAATGGCCAAGGATGCCGGGATGAAATATCTTGTTGTGACAAGTAAACATCACGATGGATTTGCGCTATATGGTTCAAAGGTCAGTTCATTCAATAGCATACAGGCTACGCCCTTTAAACGCGATATCATTCAGGAACTGTATGATGCCTGTCTTCGGCATAAACTCGATTTTGGTGTCTATTATTCACAGAATATCGATTGGAGGGATGGTAGCGACGCGCAATATAAGGTAACGAAGGCACAGCATGATCTTGCCCATACCAAAACCGATGCTTTTGGTGCCAATCTTTGGGATCCCAGTAAAAATTCCTTTGCTTCGTATCTCAACGAAAAAGCAATTCCTCAGGTAAAGGAAATTTTGACGCGGTTCAAACAGCTGAAATATATCTGGTTTGATATGCCGGGACTGATGACTGCAGAACAAAGCTTTCGGTTCTATAAAACCGTTTATGATTGCAATCCACATGTTATTGTCTCCGAACGCATTGGCAATGGCATGGGCGATTATGCCATTCCAGGAGATAATCGGATTCCAGATCCTTCGGAACATTTTAACCAACCTTGGGAAGCTATCGGGACATTCAATCATTCCTGGGGCTATAAATCCTACGACCATGATTGGAAAAATGTAGACGAATTGCGCTATTGGCTTTTGGAAATTGTCAGTAAAGGTGGTAACTATATGCTCAATATTGGGCCCGATGCGCAGGGGAATGTCCCTGCGCCGGTAAAGAAAAATCTTGCTATATTAGGGAAATGGTTGCGACTCAATGGTGAAGCGATTTATGGAACATCCCCATGGACCACTGCACATGAGGGGCCTACAGCAATTCGGATAACGGATACCGAACAACGGGAGAGAGAAGGATTTAAGGCATCTTTTACCGCTTCGGATTTTTGGTTTACCCAAAAGAATGATTTTGTATATGCAATGGCTCTTGTAGTACCTAAGGGTGGAATCGTCAATGTAAAGTCCCTGAACCAAAGTAAGGCTAAAGTAAAATCAGTGGAAATCTTAGGGTTTGGTCAGGTTGATTTCCAGCAGGATGACCATGGATTGCAATTGAAATTACCCAAGAAGATAGAAAACAACAGCTTGGGCTATGCGCTAAAAATAAAACTAGGCTAATTCGAATATTGACTGTATCAATTATAACGATGTTGAATCAATTATTAACTACAAAAAAAATGCGTGCTTTGTCGCTGCTCTTCTGCTTAAGTTTATGGTATATACAAGCTGTTGGGCAAAAACAGGTAAATCAGTTTGCCTGGAACGAAGGACAGAAAATTCTTTTTCTGGGAAATAGCATTACCTATGCCGGGCAATATGTCGCCATGACCGAAAGTTTGTTCCTGAGCAGTCATCCGAAAAAGAAACCCCAGTTTATAAACTCGGGGCTACCAAGTGAGACCGTATCTGGACTTAGTGAGCCGAATCACGCCGATGGAAAGTTTCCGCGACCTTGTCTATTTGACCGTTTGGATAATGTACTCGATAAAATCAATCCTGAGGTTGTCTTCGTCTGTTATGGCATGAATGACGGTATTTACCTACCATTTGATTCGGGCTCGTTTTGAAGCCTATAAAAACGGAATTATACACCTGCAAAAACGACTTGCAGATCAAGGTGTCAAACGTATCATATGGATGACTCCACCGGTGCATGATGATCCACAGCTTCGGCTCAATGGGTATAATACCGTATTGGATCGCTATGCCCAATGGCTTTTCAGCTATGCCAAAAAGCAATCCTGGGAAATCATTGACCTCCATTTCCCCATGCGTCGATATTTGGAGACCGGCATCAAGAAAGATCCTCAGTTTAGGCTAGCGGCAGATGGTGTTCATCCTGGCGAGTTGGGCCACTGGCTCATAACAAGGGAAATTGTTAAACACCTGATGCCTAATTTCCCGATCGAAAGCACATGGGATGATAATTTGCGCGATAAACCAAAACTTCGCCAGTTATATACCCTTGTTTTGAAAAGACAGACGATCATGAAAGACACATGGTTGACTTTTACAGGCCATAAACGACCCGGACTATCAAAAGGAATTCCATTGGAGGATGCGCGAAAGACTTATGATACCATGCAGGAGGAAATAAACAACTTGGGTTTCTGATGCCCACTGTTTAATGATTATAATCCATGAACTTTTATGTATAAAACTATATTACGATGAAAATCAATTTTTTAAAGTGGAAGTGTGCAGCAGCAGTGGGAATGTTGCTATGCATGACCGATGTTGCTAATTCACAGACCAAATCATTACCCTATGAAGGCGTAGCTGGCTGGCAGGAGACACAAGATAAACGCATGGAATGGTTTAAAGAAGCTCGTTTTGGGTTATTTATCCATTGGGGATTGTATAGTGCAGCGGGAGGTTCTTTTGAAGGAAAAAAATACCCACAGCATTATGCAGAATGGATACAAACTTGGGGGAAAATTCCCAGTAAGCAGTATGCTGAAGTGCTGAAACCAAAATTTACATTGCGTTCTTTCGATCCAAAATCCTGGGCTCACCTTGCAAAAAAAACGGGAATGAAGTATATGGTGCTGACCTCTCGACACCACGAAGGCTTTAGCTTATTCAATAGTCAACAGCCTTACGCGGTTAAAAACGATGTAACAGGTACGGCAAATTTATCGCCAAAAGGGAGAGATCTTTACCGCGAAATTATGGAAGCTTTCCGCCAAGAGGGAATGAAAGTAGGTGCCTATTATTCGCTGCTGGATTGGCAGCATCCCGATTCCTATGAGGCTTTTCAGTTAAACCCGAATGTAGATAATCATCAACCTGATCATGAACAGTATAAAGCCTATCTCTATGGCCAAATTAAGGAACTTGCCCAAAATTACGGGCGATTGGATATGCTGTGGCCCGATTTCAGTAGCAAACAGCACGAAGGTGAAGCCTGGGGAACCAAACATATTTTAACAGACCTGATCAAATGGCAACCCAACATTATTATCAATAATCGATTTTGGAATGGACTCGAAAATAAAAACGGTGATATTGGAACGCCTGAAAAATATATTCCACCAACAGGCTTGCCTGGTATGTATTGGGAGGTAAGCCATACCATGAATGAAAGTTACGGTTATAGCGCCCATGATCAAAATTGGAAAAGCTTCCCCAAGATCATGCAATTATTTGTGGAAACAGTAAGTAAGGGCGGCAATTTCCTGTTAAATGTTGGACCCGATGGTGATGGCGGCATTCCTGAACCTGCGGTGCGTATTATGGAGCAGATCGGGGACTGGATGAAGATCAATAGCGAATCTATTTACGGGACTACGGCGAGCCCTTTCCAAGCGTTGGATTGGGGTTATTGTACGCAAAAAAATGGGAAGCTCTATCTGCATGTTTTTGACCGTCCAGCCGATGGGAAAATAAATCTACCAATCAAAAATAAAGTGACGGCTGTCTATGCCCTGGCTTCACCGAAAATGAAGTTAAAATCTACGCTGGAAAATGGTAGACCAGCAATTCCTGTTGATGTCTTTGACAACAACAAAGGACCTAAGGTTATCGTGGTGGAGATCCAAGGAAAACCAATTGTTGAGGAAAGCCTGACACAAACACAGGCGGATGGTCGCATCGTGATGAACGCAAATAATGCGAAACTGCAGGAAGGAAAGGGACTGAAAATTATTGGCGCACATACCCATGATCCAAATCGCCCGAATGCCATAGGTCAATGGAAGGATCTTGCCGATCAAGTAATTTGGGATATTAAAATTCAGAAACCGGGTAAATACCGAGTACTCATCAATTATCTACCTAATCCTAAACATCAGGGCAAAATTTTGCTAACCGCTCTTGGACAAAAGATTCCTTTCGCCTTTATAAATGAAAATGGAACTGCATTTAAGGAAGCGGTCATGGGAACATTAGAAGTATCACAGCAAGTGATCGGAGAGCCAAGTACAAAAGTGCTGCTGCAGGCTACGGCAATTGATGGCGATGCATTACCTGAGATTGCGTCAATTACACTGGTTCCGGTTCAAGAATAAACTATTTTTGAGAAAGCCTAGACAAATCATCCATACATAAACCATTTTGCCGCCGAGGACCGAATAAGTGTCTATAAAGACGAGCAGAAAAATAAACTATCAGTAAAAAATGAAAAGAAGAGAATTTATAGCCAAGGGGATTGTATCCTCTTTGGCTTTCACAATTGTCCCGCGCGTTGTGTTAGGCGGAAATGGATTTCTTGCACCAAGTGATCGTATCAATCTTGGATTTATCGGTGTCGGAAAACAATCCTACACTTTGATGAACGGGCTCAATCGCTGCAAGGAAATCGCAAGTCTGGCGGCCTGCGATGTGGACCGTAACAAGTTGGCCGCATTTATTGCTGCGACAGCGAAAAAGCAAACGGAATTGTCAAAAGCACAGACTGAGATCAAGGCCTACCACCATTATCGCGAACTATTGGATCGGAAAGATATTGATGCTGTTGTTATTGCAACACCAGATCACTGGCATGCGCAGGTTGCTGTTGATGCAGCTAAAGCCGGCAAAGATATTTATTGTGAGAAACCCCTGGCGCTTACCATTGCCGAGGGGAGAGCAATGGTTGATGCAACCCGCAAATATAAACGTGTCTTTCAGACAGGTAGCATGCAGCGTTCTTCCTATAATTTTAGACAAGCCGCAGAACTGGTTCTCAATGGCTATATCGGCAAAATAAAAGAAATTAATGTGTCTGTGGGCGAACCGGTCAAACAATGCGACCTACCAGCTATGCCAGCACCGGATTATTTGGATTGGGATATGTGGGTAGGACCTTCACCTTACCGCGGTTATAACCCGATTTTAAGCCCACCGCTTGAGGATGATAAATGGGCTTGGTGGCGTGGTTACCGTGATTTCGGTGGTGGTTATATTACCGATTGGGGAGCACATATGTTTGATATTGTGCAATGGGCATTGGGCATGGACGAATCTGGCCCGGTGCAATTCAATCCACCTAAAGCAGCAAATAGCAATAGCGGGCTTTCCTTTAACTATGCCAATGGAGTTCGGGTAAACCATGTGCAATGGGGCGTACATAATGCGATTCAATTTATTGGTGAAAAAGGTAAGATTGAGGTAAGCCGCGAATTTATCCGTTCGAATCCCGAGAATTTGGCCAATCTTAAATTGAGCTCCACAGATCGTCGCCTGTATTACAGTGATAACCACTATCAGGATTGGGTAGACGCGATCAAAAAAAGAAATAAGCCGATCTGTGATGTTGAAATAGGCCATCGAACGAGCTCTGTTTGCAATGCCATTAACATAGCGTATGAACTTCAAAAGGATTTAAAATGGAATCCACAAAAGGAACAGTTCGACAATGATTATGCTAACCTCATGCGTAGCCGCCCTTATCGCGGAGAATGGGATTTTAGAAAGTTCTAATCAAGAAAATGGTCGACTACTGATAAAAACAGGCTTAGCATATGTGCTAAGCCTGTTTTGTTTATAGATCAATATTTCTCCAACAATGTAGACTTGTATTTAAAATAAAGAGGACAAAAAGAAAATTTGCTATTCTGGATAGATAATTGCTTTATTTGTATCCAACAATTATTACATTCGAACAGCAAAGGGAATCTTGATATGTCGCAATTAACAATAGTAGATCTGGCCAAAAAACTCGGCTTGTCAAAATCGACCGTTTCCCGTGCATTTCGGGATAACGAGGATATTAATCCGGCGACAAAAGCCCGTATTTTGGCCATGGCCGAAGAAATCGGTTTTTCGCCGAATGTCTATGCGAGTAGTCTGAAAGCGAATAAAAGTCTGACGATTGCGATTATTATTCCCGAATTTGGTAATAAATTTTTCTCGCAGGCCATCAAAGGAATCGAGGCAGTGGCACGCTCTAAGGGCTATCATACCTTGATTTACGTGACGGATCATCAGGTACAAAATGAAGCTTCCATCGTGCGCTCGCTGGCTAATGGACGAGTGGATGGCGTGATCATTTCGGCTTCGGGTGAGGGAAAAGACCATTCGCATTTGCAGCTGTTGGCGGAAAGGGGAATACCGGTCATGTTCTTTGACCGTGCATACGACGATTGGAAGGGGGGATATATTACGGGGAATGACTTTGATTCGGCTTACCAGGCTACGAAGCACTTGATTGATAATGCCTGTAAACGGATTGCTTACCTCGCCATCAATCCTCATGTTTCGATTGGTAAGGTGCGTAAAGACGGGTACGAAAAAGCTTTGCGGGAGGCGGGAATACCGATTAGGCCCGAGCTTATTTTGGATACCGTCAATGATGCCGATCAGAATATGAAAGATATCGCCAGCTTGATCGAAAAGGAAAAACCCGATGCCATTTTTGCTTCAGTAGAACGTCTCGCTATTTCGAGTATACGGGTGGCCAAGCAGCTCGCAATTCGTATTCCTGAAGACCTCAAAATCATTTGTTTTTCTTGTTTGGATATCGCCGATCTGATCGACCCAGCACTGAGCGTAGTGAAACAACCTGCCTACGAAATGGGCCAATTGGTAACAAAATACCTGTTAGATAAAATGGATGATCCAACAAATGAAAAGTTTGCTAATTCGGTTTACCTTGATTCCCAGCTTATTTTTCAAAAATCTAGCCTCAAATAAGAAAAAAAATATTTGTTTTTTGTAATCCCATTATTTAGCTTTGATTACTTTCGGGAACATTCCCGAAAATATTTAAATAATCAATTTGTATAAAATATTGGATAGGGAAATCCAGCAAATCGCAACAGGCGATTTCTTTTTACCTTGATTTCGGGAACGTTCCCAATATCAAATTCCAAGTAAAGCTAATTATCGATGGGGAAGCATATCTCTCGTTTAATAGGGTATCTCTGGGTGATTGTCCTATTATCATCATGTGCAAATAAGAAAGATATCGTGGATGTCGAGCAACCACCTGTTATTGAACAGCAGGGGACTGGTTTGGTGAATCTTTCTGCTCCATTTATCTTTTGGGATAAGGAAATCACCTTGCAATTTGATCTTTCGAAAGGAAATGCAGCGTTAAAAGGTAGCACCGCCGACCTGTATCTACACGCGGGGTTGATTCCTGTCCATGGGGGGAGCTGGCAGCATGTAGCGACAGACTGGTCAAAGAATGACAACGCTTATAAACTTAAATTTGTTTCTGCTGGTTTATATACATTTACATTTACGCCTTCCACATTCTTTAATCTGTCAAATGCTTTGGAATTTGGTCAGTTGGCACTTTTAGTGCGTAATGGTGATGGATCGCTCGTCCAACGAAATAAAAATAATTCAGATTTATTTCTGCCTTTCGTGGCGAGTAACATGCAAGCAATTCGTTTTGTGTCGCCTACGCTGCAACCCACAGATCCAATGACCACTGAGCAGATGTACACCGTTGGCGATAACCTGAAGCTAAAATTACAGGCAACGCAGTCCGGAAAAATCAGTGTCTGGGACAATGGTATATTGCTGGCTGAATCTTCTGCTGCACTGTCTTTAGAAAAATCTGTTAGTCTACAAAGCAACGGCCTTCATGAGCTCGAAGCCCGCTTGGAAGCTGATGGCAAGGTATATTCCAGTAAAGTGGAGCTATTTGTAGAATCAAAAGCTACCATTGCTGCCCTCCCGATAGGTATCAATCCAAACGGAACAACCATAAACAGGGAAAAAGGGGAGGTCAGTTTTGCGCTCACAGCACCACTGAAAAAAAGTGTATATCTGTTAGGTGGGTTTAACAACTATAAAGCATTACCAGCCTATGCGATGAGCCAGACTCCAGATGGCAAAACCTGGTGGGTAACGGTATCGAATCTGGATTTCTCCAAAAAACAGACTTATCAGTTTTTGGTGGATGGCCAATTGGCTATCGCTGATCCCTATGCTGAACTGATTCTTGATCCGCAGAATGATGCTGCACTTGGGCTTACAGCAGCGGCTGTACCCGCTTATCCCGCAGCTGCGCATGGTATTGTCGGCGTATTGGATCTTTCCACAAAGGCTTATACCTGGAAAACAACTGCTTTTAATAGACCTGCTCAAGGTGATTTGGTGATCTATGAACTGTTGGTCCGCGATTTTGTCAAACAGCATCAATATACTACACTCAAGGATTCTTTGTCTTATTTAAAAAGGCTGGGTGTAAATGCCGTTGAGCTAATGCCTGTACAGGAATCGGAAGGGAATTCGACTTGGGGATACAATCCTTCATTCCACCGGGCATTGGATAAATACTACGGCTTGAAAAATGACCTGAAAGCCTATGTCGATGCCTGTCACGAAAATGGTATTGCCGTGATTTTGGACGTTGTTTTTAATCACGCATTTGGTCAGTCGCCGCTTGTACAGCTTTATATGGAGCAGGGCAACGTCGCTGGCAATAATCCTTGGTTCAATACGGTTGCCAAGCATCCGTTTAATGTTGGATTCGACTTTAACCACGAAAGTAGTTATACGCAGACTTTCGTTAAAGATGTCTTGACCTATTGGATGCAAGAATACAAGATCGATGGCTTCCGCTTTGACTTGTCTAAAGGTTTTACCCAGAAAAATTCAGGCACTTCAGAAAGTGATTTAAGCGCTTGGAATGCCTATGATGCTTCCCGTGTGGCGATCTTAAAGCAATACCAGCAGCATATTCGGAGTATAGATCCTTCTTGTTATATCATTCTCGAGCATCTTGGCGGTGATCAGGAAGAAATGGAGCTGGCGCAATCGGGTATGTTGCTCTGGAATAATATGAATCATGTCTTCAACGAAGCGGCGATGGGATGGAATGCCAATAATGGCTCGGATCTCGGTCGTTTGTTTGCCTCAAATCATGGGATGGTGCAACCTTCTTTTGTGTCCTATATGGAAAGTCACGACGAACAGAGACTCTTGTTCAAGTGCCTCAATTATGGAAATTCATCCGGTAACTATAATATCAAGAATCTCGGTACAGCATTAAAACGCTTGGAACAAGCGGCGGTATTTTTATTGACTTCGCCTGGACCTAAGATGATCTGGCAGTTTGGTGAATATGGCTATGATGTGTCTATCGATGAAAATGGACGGACAGGTGAAAAACCATTATTATGGAGTTATCTGCAGCAAGATGATCGCAAAAAACTTTTTGAGACCTATGCGAAACTCACCCGTTTCAAAACCAAAAATAGCATTTTCCAAAACGGGACGATTGTTACATCGGCTATGAAAGATGCCGTTAAATATTTCGTGCTGGAAAAGGATGGACAACAAGTAGGGGTACTTGGCAATTTTGGAGTAGAAAGTGTGGAATTTACATTGCCACAAGCACTGCAGGGACAGTGGGTGGACAATTTTACGGGAAAAGAGCTCAACTGGCTCAGTCAGTCAAAATTGAGCCTTTTGCCTGGACAATACCAATTGATAAGCAAAACAAAACTAAATAAATAAACAGTTATTTTATGAACAAACAGCTATCACGTCCATTTTGGGCTCTGAGCATGCTACTCGGCGTAAGTGCTTCGGCATTTGCCCAACAGGCAACGCTAAAGGGGCGAGTAATGGACCAGAAGGGGAGTTCCTTGGTCGGTGCTACACTGCGCTTCGAGGATATTCAAAAATCACTGTCTACCAATGCGAATGGGGATTTTAGCTTGGATAGACTACAAACGGGGAAATTACGCCTGCGAGTCAGCATGGTCGGATACGAGAGCCTGGACACCTTAATCCAAATCAGCGATGGGCAGAATCCGTTAAACCTCTACCTTAAATCCAATACCAGCGCACTGGAAGAAGTTGTTGTGATCGGTTATGGTACACAAAAGAAAAGTGACCTGACGGGGTCAATCAGCACGGTGAGTTCTAAGGATTTTCAAAAAGGACAGATCTCCTCTCCCGAGCAACTCATTATGGGGAAAGTTCCGGGCGTACAGATTACAACAAGTGGGGGGCAGCCAGGCGCAGGAAGTACAATCCGGATCCGTTCCGGCGCTTCACTGAATGCCAGTAACGATCCATTGATCGTCGTGGATGGGATTCCTTTGGCTGGTGGCTCGGTATCTGGGGTAGCGAATCCATTAAGTTTGATTAACCCAAATGATATCGAGACATTTACCATCTTGAAAGATGCCAATGCAACGGCAATTTATGGATCGCGTGCATCGAATGGTGTCATCTTAATCACCACCAAAAAAGGCAGCCGCTCAGGAACACAGATCAACTTCTCTACACAGAACTCCTTGGCGACTGTGGCCAATAAAGTAAAACTGCTTAACGCGGATCAAATCCGCGATTATGTCAATACCAATGGCAGTGATGCCATGAAAAAATTGTTGGGAACAGCAAATACCGATTGGCAGGATGTGATTTATGGCAATGCCTTTACTACGGACAATAATGTTAACATTGCTTCCAGAGCTGGTAATATGCCTTACCGTATTTCTGCTGGTTATATGAATCAGGACGGTGTGCTGAAAAATGATAACTTAAAACGGACCACCGCGGCATTGGCCTTGACACCGAAATTTCTGGACAATCACCTTTCGCTGGATGTGAATGTACGTGGTACCTGGTCGAAATCGAAATTTGCTACGCAAGATGCGATCGGGTCAGCGATTCAGTTCGATCCCACCCAACCTGTTTATGTCGATGATAAGGATAGTTTTGGCGGATATTATGAGTGGGTTCAGGGCGGGAAACCCAATCCAAATGCACCTCGAAATCCTTTGGCCTTATTGGATCTGCGCAAAGATAATGGCGATGTTTTCAGAAGCATTGGAAATGCAAAAGTGGATTATAGTTTTCATTTCCTTCCCGAGTTACACGCCAACTTAAACGTCGGCTACGATCTGGCGCGTTCAAAAGGGAATACATTTACGCCGGCTATTGCTGCACGTAATTTCAATGAAGGTGGTGAAAGGACGCAATATAAAACCGATATCAACAATAAAACACTCGAGTTTTATCTAAAGTATGATAAAGAATTACCTACAATCAAAAGTACGATAGACGCGACACTTGGGTATGGTTACTATAAAAATAGTAGTAAAGTATACAATTTTAACCGTACAAATGCCGAAGGTGATAAGATCTTAAATGAACCAACGCGGCCTTTTGATAAACCCGAAAACCTGTTGATCTCCTATTACGGACGTCTGATCTATACCTACGACAACCGTTATGTCCTTTCTGGAACCTTGCGGACAGATGGTTCTTCCCGTTTTAGCCCGGACAACCGCTGGGGATATTTCCCTTCTGTCGGTTTTACCTGGCGCGCGAAAAATGAAGGCTTTTTAAAAGAAATAGCTGCGGTTTCGGAGTTGAAACTTCGTTTAAGTTATGGAAAGACAGGTCAGCAAGACGGTATTGCCAACTATTCTTATTTGCCTAATTACACCATCAGTGGTAATGAATCCATGTATCGATTTGGTAATGAGTATTATTACCTGAATTCGCCGGTCGCCTACGATCAAGATATCCGCTGGGAGAGTACAACGACCTACAATGCTGGAGTTGATTTTGGTTTCGCTAACAATCTATTCTATGGTAGCATAGACTACTATTCGAAAAAGACCAAGGACCTGCTCAGTACCATTCCAGTTCCTGTAGGATCAAACTTTAGCAACTTTTTGTTGACGAATGTCGGTAATATGGAGAATCAGGGTCTGGAGTTTAACCTGCATTACGTTCCGGTAAAAACAGAAAATTCGTCGTTGGATCTTGGTTTCAATGTGACTTATAATAGAAGCAAAGTGACCAACCTGACGCAGAGCGATGATCCAAACTTTATCGTGGAGACCGGTAGTATTCGTGGTGGAACAGGGGGGAATATCCAGGCACATAAGGTGAATTTCATGCCCAATAGTTTCAATGTGTTCCAGCAGGTATATGATGAACAGGGGCATCCTGTCGAAGGGGTCTATGTTGACCGCAATGGCGACGGCGTGATCAGCGATAACGACCGTTACCTATACAAATCACCTTTACCGAAATACCTTTTGGGTTTTACGGCGGCATACAGTTACAAAAAATGGTCGGCAAGCACCGTATTGCGCGCAAGTTTGGATAATTATGTGTACGACAATGTTTCATCCAACCTAGGCAGTGGCGCGAACATCAACGATCAGGCGGTTTTGGTGATCAACAATGCTCCGGTGGATTTTTTGAATACCAATTTTCTACTCAAGCAGTTACGAAGTGATTATTACATCAAAAATGCGTCATTCTTGAAAATGGATAATGTCAATCTGAGTTATAACCTCGGAAAATTTATTCGGAACAGCAAAGCTTCGATGTCTATTTCTGCCACTGTACAAAATGTATTTACCATCACCAAGTACAAAGGAGTTGATCCAGAAATATCCAATGGTATAGACGACCGTTTCTATCCAAGACCAAGAACTTATGTATTGGGTGTAAATGTGAGTTTTTAAATGATATAACAATGAAAAAATTAAATAAATATATAGGCGCTTGCCTGCTCGCCATCGCATTGAGCAGCTGCCACAAGGATTTGGATTTAAAGCCGACTAATGATGTCACCGCAGATATTGCTTATAAAGATTTTAAAGGTTATACCTCATCATTTGCAAGGTTGTATGGATCATTGACTTTAACGAGCACATCGGGGCCGAATAATACAGACTTAGGTGGTTTAGATGCCGGAACATCGGATTTTTTACGTCTTTTTTGGAATGCGCAAGAACTTACTACCGATGAAGCTGCTTGCGCCTGGCTTAATGACCCGGGAATTAGTGGTTTGGATTACCTAAATTTTGACGATAGCAATCCCATGCTCCGCGGTCTTTACACGCGTTGTGTCTACAGTGCTACCCTTGTCAATGAATTTTTAAGAGAGAGCACGGATGCTAAATTGGCCGAACGCGGTATTTCAGATGCCGACAAAAAAGAGATCGCTTATTATCGTGCCGAAGCAAGATTCTTACGTGCTTACAACTATTGGGTTCTACTTGATCTATTCGGAAATCCACCTTTTGTAACCGAAGAAACTTCAGTAGGCAAAGTATCACCGCCACAGATCAAACGACCTGAGCTTTTCGCGTATGTGGAGAAAGAACTGCTGGAGGTTGCTGGTCAGCTCAAAGGTGCCAAACAGAATGTTTATGGTCGTGTGGACCAAGTAGCGGCATGGGGGCTATTGGCTCGTTTATACCTCAACGCTGAAATTTACCTGGGGGCCGGTAATAAGAAATATACCGAAGCCATCACGTATTCAGAAAAGGTATTGAACTCGGGCTATAGCTTAGGGACAAATTACCGGGAGCTCTTCTATGCAGATAATGATGTGAACAACCCAGAATTTATTTTTTATCTGCCTTACGATGGAACCAAAACACAGAGCAAGGGGGGAACGACTTATCTAATCAATGCAGCTATCGACGCGACCATGAATCCCACTTCTTTTGGTGTGCCTGGCGGCGGTTGGGCGGGAAATCGAACGCGTGACAATATCGCAACCATTTTCGGTGACTACTCCGGAGCAACGGACAAAAGGGCAATGTTTCACTTAAATACAAGCGTAAAAATAGAAGATATCGCTGTCTATAAGCAGGGGTTGGCAGTTACTAAATTCCGTAATGTGAACAAAGACGGAAAAACTGCTCCTCCAGCAGCTGAAGGTTTTGTAGCATCGGTGGACTTTCCATTAATTCGATTGGCAGAGATGAACCTGATTTACGCCGAAGCAACTTTACGAGGTGGCTCCGGTGGTAACGTGGCTAAAGCATTGGATTACGTCAACAAGTTGCGTGTACGTGCCTATGGCAACAACAGTGGGAATTTGGCAAACCTCTCGCTAGATGATGTACTCAACGAGCGTGTGAAAGAGCTGTATTGGGAAGGGTTTAGACGTTCAGATTTAATTCGGTACGGCAAATTTACGGGCGATAATTACCTCTGGCCTTTTAAAGGTGGTGTGTTAGCCGGTCAAGCTGTTCCAGCCTATAGAACACTGTTCCCGCTTCCGGCTTCAGATATAATCGCGAACTCCAATCTTGTACAGAATCCCGGCTATAATTAATCAGCATCGGAAAAGGAGAATTTATTCCAATGAAAGACGAATCTACAACTCCTTATTGAGTTTGGATGCGGTAAGCTTCTTCTGATCGATGTGGCATACCTGTACTAAGAAATTGTTGACAGATGAAACCGAGCAATACATATTGGTCGGCGCACAGGACGGTGAATATTAGCCTGAGCTTTCATCAGCTATTGAAAACAAAATAAAACAGATGAAAACTAGACACTATCTCGGAATCATGCTGCTGTTTATAGCGCTATTCCAAAGTTGTAAAAAAGACGAAACGCGGGCCATATTGGCTAGTGATGAAGGTATAAAGCCAGCGACTTTAAGCCTTGATAAAAATAATGTAACCCTGTCTAAAGATAATGCAAAGGACACGGTACTGCACTTAACTATGATTCAGCCTGACTTTGGTTTTCAGGCGGCAGTAACCAACGTACTCCAGTTTGGACTTAAGGGGGACAATTTTAAAACAGTAAAAGAAGTTGTTATTCCGAGCGGTCGGACAACAGTTGGTTTTACAGGTTATGAATTGAATAGCTACTTACTTTCTCTTGGTGTTCCGACAGGAACGGCTTCTGACTTTGATGTACGGCTGAAGTCAAGTATCAATGCTAAAATTACGGTCGTGTTTTCGGCTTTGGCAAGCCTGAAAGCAGTTCCCTTTGCTTCAACCAGCTATCTGTATGTTCCAGGCGCTTATCAGGGATGGGATCCGGCTACTGCAGAGTCGTTAGTCTCCCCAACAAGTAACGGTATCTATACAGGCATTATCTTATTTCCGGAAGTGAATTCAGAATTTAAGATTACAACTGAACGCAATTGGGCGAATTCTTATGGACAAACTGCCGATGGTAAAATTGCATTTAATGGCGGTGGAAATATAAAAGCGCCGCGTGCGGGTAATCTGGAAATCGAGGTCAACACAACTGCAAATACCATTTCATTTAAAGATCACAACTGGGGCATTATTGGTAGTGCCACGCCGAAGGGTTGGGATGCCGATACAGATATGAAGTTTGACAATGCCAACCAGGTATGGAAGCTCACAGTGAGCTTGACGGCAGGAGAGATCAAATTCCGTAAAAATCACGATTGGGGAACCAATTTTGGCGGGGCAAATGGAACTTTAGCGGCTGGTGGTGCCAATATCGCGGTTGCCAGTGCCGGTACCTACACTATTGTCGTGGATTTCAATGCAAATACCTATACGCTGACAAAGAAATAGCAAATGATGTTTAAAATAAATAAAAATATTACCACAGTAATCGTGGCGCTAACAGTGCTTGGATGGAGCCCCTTATTGGGGCAATCCATTCAACGTGTAGAACCTTTAAACTGGTGGGTAGGCATGGAAAATCCAACCTTGCAGCTTGTCGTCTATGGACCCCAGATCGGGAAAAGTGAGGTGCAAGTGGAGGATAAAGGAATAGAATTGGTAAAAATCAATCGGGTGGAAAATCCCAATTACCTGTTTTTGGATGTCAAGGTGGCTGCTTCGGCCCAACCGGGATGGTCAACTTTTACCTTTCGTCAAGGAAAGAAAAAACTGACTTATCGTTATGAGTTGAAGCAAAGAGATCAAAAAGTAAAAGCGCAAGGAGTAAACAGTGCCGATTTGATCTATCTGATTATGCCTGATCGTTTTGCCAATGGAAATAAGGCAAATGATCAAGTGAAAGGTATGTTGGATATGAGCTTGAACCGGGATTCAATGTACTTACGTCATGGTGGCGATTTGGAAGGTATTATCGGGAAACTGGATTACCTGCAAGATCTTGGTGTTACATCTTTGTGGCTGACTCCCGTGTTGACCAATGACATGCCACAGGCCTCGTACCATGGTTATGCCAATACCGAAACATATCATATAGACCCTCGCTTTGGCAGCAATGACACTTATGTGCAATTAGGCGAACAGCTCCACCGGCGTCAGATGAAATTGATTTTTGATGTGGTGCCCAATCATATTGGAAGTTATCATTGGACGGTGAAAGACAAACCGATGGCAGACTGGCTCAACGAATGGCCTTCCTATACGCAGACATCCTACAAAGACCAGACTGTTTTTGATCCTTATGCCTCGGCAGATGACAAAAAGAAAATGGTCAAAGGTTGGTTTGTTCCCACCATGCCCGATATGAACGAACAGAATCCATACGTTCAAAATTACCTGACCCAAAGCCATATCTGGTGGATAGAGACCGCAGCAATAGACGGATTCCGAATAGATACCTATCCGTACAATGATCTGGATTTTATGGCTAAATGGACCGATCGCATTTTGCAGGAGTATCCAAAGTTTACCTTTTTTGGGGAGACATGGGTACACGGGGTTGCCAATCAGGCTTATTTTCTGGGCGGAAAACGAGTTGGTCAGGACGTGGATTCCAAGCTGATGGGCGTAACCGATTTTCAGCTTAATTATGCCATAGGTGATGCGCTCAACCAAAAGACAGAATGGACTGCCGGAGCCAATAAATTATATTCGACCCTGGCCTCAGATTTTCTATATCCACATCCAGAGCAAAATGTGCTTTTTTTGGATAACCACGATAAGGATCGTTTTTTCTCCGTTGTAGGCGAAAACGTGCAGAAATATAAATCAGCAATGGCTTGGCTTATGACAACAAGGGGTATCCCACAGTTGTACTATGGAGCTGAAATTCTGATGAAGAATTTCTCTAATCCCGACGGCTTGCTAAGGGAAGACTTTCAGGGTGGTTTTATAGGTGACAAATCGAATAAATTTACAGCTGACGGAAGAACGAAAGCCGAGCAGGATATGTGGAACTATGTGCAGACCTTAGCCAATTACCGAAAACAACATACCGTTCTGCAAACCGGTAAAACGATGCAATATGTGCCCGAAGATGGCGTATATGTTTATTTCCGTTACAACGAAAAGCAAACTGTTATGGTCGTGATGAATTGCAATGATGTCGCGAAGGAACTTAAACTCGATCGCTTTAGGGAACGAAATAACCAGGTGAAGTCCTATTTCGATATTATTCAAAAGCAAGAGACCAATCCAGTTGACCATAGCTTGAAGTTGGACGCTTACGAGACTAAAGTGTTTGAGCTTAAGTTTTAACACAATTTAAAATTCTATAGAATTCATTTTTCGATGATTAATTATAATACTGTAAAAGCCGTAATATTTGATTTGGACGGTGTGTTGGTGGATACGGCGGTCTACCATTTTCAAGCCTGGCATAGATTGGCAGAAGGCTTGGGTTATTCGTTTTCTCTTGTTGACAACGAACAGCTGAAAGGGGTCAGTCGCATTGAATCCCTCGAGCTTATTTTAAAATGGGCGGGGGCGAAAATATCCGATGCTGAAAAAGCGGATTTGCTGTCACTTAAAAACAAATGGTACTTGGAGCTGATTGAACAACTCAGCCCTGACCACTTGCTTTCAGGTAGTTTAGATCTATTAGAAAAACTCCAGAAAAAGGGGATTAAGATTGCATTGGGGTCAGCCAGCAAGAACGCGATGGGCATCCTTGAAAAAACGGGGATTATCAGCTATTTCGACGCATTGATTGATGGAAATGTGGTTCAACTGTCTAAACCTAATCCAGCAGTTTTCCTGAAGGGAGCTGAGGCTTTGGGAATTGAACCGGCATGCTGTCTCGTGCTGGAAGATGCTCAAGCCGGAATAGATGCGGCAAGGGCAGCCGGCATGCAGGTGATAGGGATTGGGCAGGCTGAACATCTTAACGGAGCAGATTTAGTGGTAGCCGATTTAGGAGCCTTAGTCGATAAATTTTAGGAGCAATTCAAGTGATGGAAGCAAGGCGTAGATCATATTGGCAAAGAAGACCAGAATGATTGAGGCAGAGTATCCGTCGCGCATTGAAAAAAATATAAAGATGAAAACATATATCAAACATAACCCTTGGCAAATTATCGAAGACACCTTTCGTCCCGAACATAATGAATTTTCGGAAAGTATCTTCGCTATTGGTAATGGTCGGATGGGGCAGAGGGCTAATTTTGAAGAAGAATTCAGCGGGAAAACGTTACAGGGATCTTACTTAGCGGGTATTTATTATCCTGACAAAACACGCGTAGGCTGGTGGAAAAATGGGTATCCCGAATATTTCGCCAAGGTCATCAATTCCATCGATTGGATAGGCCTACATATTCTAGTGAATGGGCAGGTTCTCGACCTAAACAAAGTTGCGGTCAAATCTTTTGAACGTCGCCTGGATATGCAAAATGGGGTTTTATACCGCAGTTTTATCGTGGAAATGCCCGATGGGGCACAGTTGAAGGTTGAAGCAAGCCGGATGTATCATCTGTTTGCTTCGGAAACAGCTTCATTACAGTACAACATACAGGCACTTTCCGGTCCGATTGCTTTGGAGGTCCGTTCGCATTTAAATGCTGAAGTTGTCAATCGAGACAGTAACTACGACGAGCAATTTTGGGAAAGCACAGCGCAGGGAAGAGATGGTGAAAATACCTTTGTGGCGGCGCGTACCAAGAAAACTGGCTTTGAGGTGTACGCCCTGCTTACAACTACCGTGACAGGACCTACAGCCGTTGTCGAAGTGCAAGATACGGTGACAAGTCGAGGCTGTATAGCAGAAATTTATAAGACCGAGCTAACCGAATCTCAAATTTGTTGTGTTGAAAAGCGAGTTTCCATTGTTACATCACAGAACCATGTGTCGGCAGAGCTAGAAGTGGCTGCTTCGGTCAATTTACATAAGCTAGATGCACTGAGCTATGAGCAACTAAAGGAGAAACAAGCAGCAGCTTGGCAAGCGATCTGGGCAGAAAGTGACATTGAAATCAGTGGTGATGTTGCTGCGCAGCAGGCTATACGCTATAATATATTTCAGCTCAACCAGACCTATACCGGCGAAGATGAGCGACTCAATATTGGTCCGAAAGGTTTTACCGGAGAAAAATATGGCGGTGTCACCTATTGGGATACTGAAGCTTATTGTATTCCTTTTTACCTCGCAACACAATCTCCAAATATTGCGCGTAACTTGTTGATTTATCGTCATCAGCAATTGGATAAAGCCATTGAAAATGCCGCTAAGCTTGGCTTTACCAATGGAGCTGCACTTTATCCCATGGTGACGATTAATGGTGAGGAATGCCATAATGAATGGGAAATTACGTTTGAGGAAATTCATCGCAATGGAGCTATTGCATTTGCGATCTATAACTATGTCCGTTACACCGGTGATCAGGATTACATCTGGTCGCACGGCTTGGAAGTCTTGGTTGCGATAAGCCGATTCTGGGCACAGCGCGTTAATTGGAGCGCTGAGCGCCAGCAATATGTCATGTTGGGGGTGACGGGACCAAACGAGTATGAAAACAACGTGAACAACAACTGGTATACCAATCGGATTGCTTCCTGGTGCCTGGAATATACACTGGACTGTTTAAACAAGCTGGCGCAGCTGAGCTCCGACAATGCTGAGGCACTGAAAAAGTTAGCCATAGGAGCGGAGGAACAGGAAAAATGGCAGCATATTATCGATAACATGTATTATCCTTTTGATGCGCAGCGCGGGGTATTTCTCCAACAGGATGGTTTCCTCGACAAAGAGTTAATTCCTGTGGCCGAACTTGATCCGGCTCAACGACCGATCAACCAGCGTTGGAGCTGGGACAGGATTCTACGTTCCTGTTACATCAAGCAGGCCGACGTGCTGCAGGGCTTTTATTTTCTCGAAGACCAGTTTGATCTTGAGGCCTTAAGGCGACATTATGAATTTTATGAACCGTTTACGGTGCATGAAAGCTCGCTTTCTCCTTGCGTCCATGCGATATTGGCTGCTAAGTTGAATAAACCAGAAAAAGCCTATGAATTCTATCTGCGGACCTCGCGTTTGGATCTGGATGATTATAATAACGATACCGAAGACGGTTTACATATCACTTCCATGGCGGGTACCTGGATGACAATCGTAGAGGGCTTTGCAGGAATGCGGATTAAGGGAGGAAAACTGTATTTAAATCCGATGTTACCAAAAGAGTGGGAAGGGTATAAATTCCGTATCTTATTTCGCGGTGCGACCTTGTTGATTGCGGTACGGTCGGATGGATTTACGATCGAAAATGACAGTGACACTGCGGCCCATATCCAGACGGAGGCAGAAGCTTTCGTTCTGGCTGCACAAAGCAAAAAGCAGGTGTTTCAGGTTCGGTAAGCCCCTGTTTTCAGCAGCGTAAGAACCAATCTTATCCTGCTGAAAATAGGGATTAAGTGATAATTAAATTGTATTTTGTCTTAAATTTTGATAGCCTATTATGGGAAATAAACCTGAATTAAGTATTAGCCAGGTCATCAATATGAGTTTTGGGTTTTTGGGCATACAAATGGGGTTTGCCTTACAAAACGGCAATGCTTCCCGTATTCTACAGACATTTGGTGCTGATGTAGAACACCTGTCGCTGTTTTGGCTTGCGGCTCCGATTACGGGGATGATTGTGCAGCCAATTATCGGGCATTATAGCGATCGAACCTGGAATAAATTGGGGCGTCGTCGGCCTTATATTTTGGTGGGTGCACTGCTGACCACCATAACCCTGTTTTTGATGCCGAATGCAGCAGTATTTACCACATTGCTAGCACCACTTTGGATAGGAGCAGGACTATTAATGTTTATGGATGCTTCCATCAATGTGACAATGGAGCCCTTTAGAGCCTTAATTGGCGATAATCTACCGAGTAACCAACGTAGTCTTGGATTCTCCGTACAAACCTTTCTGATCGGTATTGGAGCCGTATTGGGATCGTTACTTCCCTTTATACTGACAAAATATTTTCATGTGCAGGGAACTTCCGAAGCTGGTCAGGTGCCAAACAATGTGATATATTCTTTTTATTTTGGTGGTTTTGTACTGCTTCTAACGGTGTTGTGGTCGGTGTTTAAAACGAAGGAATATACGCCACAGGAATTACGGTCATTTTCCGATACCATGGTGGTTGAACAGGAGACAGCGCCAAAATTTGGTTTGCGCGCTATTGCCAGCGATATTGGTAAGATGCCATTGATCATGCGCAAACTCGGTTGGGTTCAATTCTTTTCCTGGTTTGCCCTTTTTATGATGTGGGTATATACAACTCCTGCGATTGCAGATTCGGTTTTTTACCTGCGGGAAGGAAATCGGCAGGATCTTTATATGGAGGCGGCCAATTGGGTGGGCGTGCTTTTTGGTATTTACAATGGGGTATCGGCTCTATATGCTTTGTTTATTCCGCGGATAGCCAAACAGCTCGGGCGTGGAAAAACGCATGCGCTCGGCTTGTCTATTGGCGGACTTTCGTTGATTTCACTGTTTCTGATTAAAGATGCTAATCTGCTGATTCTTCCCATGATCGGTATTGGTATCGCTTGGGGAAGTATTTTAGCAATTCCGTATGCCATTTTAAGCGATCATTTGCCCGCTGGTAAAATGGGAGTTTATATGGGACTTTTCAATTTCTTCATTACGTTGCCTCAGATTGTGTGTGGTTTTTTTGGCGGAATGATTATCAAATATTTTTTTCATAGCCAATCCATTTACGGCTTGTTGTTGGCAGGCATATTTATGTTGCTGGCGGCATTCTTTGTTCCAAAGACTAAACGGTAAGGGCTTTATCGTAGACGTAGGCTAAACCCTCTACGTCTACGTTTTTTTCTTCGCTAGAGTCTTTCAATAAGATTTTCTAGCTTCTTGTATTTGTCCATGGTTCTTTCTTTACCTAGGGAAGATTTCTTTCTTTATCAAGGCCTATATTCTTTCGGCATCTCGGCAACAGTTGTTACGCCATTGGAGTAATCTTCTTCCTGGTATTAAAACTGGTGTTCATTTCTAACTGTTTTCAATAATATAGCTGCTCGGCGACATGCCATAATGCTTATTGAAGTCTCTTGAGAAATTGGATTGTACGGTATAACCCACCATAGTTGCGATTTGGCTAATGTTATACTCTTTCTGGGTAAGCAGTTCCGCAGCCTTTTTCAATCGAGAAATATTGATCAATTCATTGGGAGTGAGATCGGATAGCCCTTTAATTTTACGGTAAAGGGTCGGACGACTCATATGCATCAGTTTGGCCAGTTCATCCACATTAAGGTCTATCACTGAAATATTTTCATAAATTACAGTATTGAGCTGGCTGATAAAGTCTTTGTCGGGTGCCGATACATTGATATCCATCAAGGTAGACCCGGAAGAATTGGTCAAATAATTCTGGATAATCTTTCGGTTCTTGAGGATATTACGTATTTGTACCGTGAGGAATTCGAGCGAGAAGGGTTTTTCTATGTAGGCATCAGCGCCATTTTTTAACCCTTGAATCTTTGCATCGAGCGTATTTTTTGCAGTCAAAAAAATCACGGGAATGTGACTGTACAGGATGTCGGTTTTAATGCGTTTGCATAGTGCAAGTCCATCCATGATTGGCATCATAATATCAGTCAGGACGAGTTGCACGTTCTCTTGGTCTAGAATTTCGAGCGCTTCAGCGCCATTACCAGCGCGTAAAATTGTGTAACTTGATTTTAATTCCTTATTGAGGTAAGCCATTATTTCTTTATTATCTTCAACGAGCAGGATTACCGGTTTTTCTTCTTGTTGTTCATCAGCTTTATCATTGATTACATGCTCGTCAAAATCCTCGTGAAATGACTGGATATCCAGGGATTGTTCCTGAAAGATAGGGACGGAGAGTAAAAATATGTTGCGGTTTTCCTCCATATGAACAACAGATAATGTTCCTTGATGCAGTTCGACCAAAGAACGTGAAAGGGGCAGGCCAATTCCTGTTCCGGTATCTTTGTCGGACTCGTTTAGTCGATAGAAGGGTTCAAAAATCTTTTCTTTTTTCTCAAAGGGTATAAGCAGACCATCATTTTGAAATTCAATATTGAACATAATGTCATCGCTATTGAATGGAAGCAGTTTGACGTAGACTTCGTGCTCCGCATATTTTATTGCGTTGTGGATGAGGTTTGTAAAAACTTTTCGAAGGGCCTCTTCATCTACATAGGCGGTAAGACTGATACGTGGAAGCCTTAGGTCGTAACGCAAATGTTTGTCTTTGGCTAGGTAATTGAAATCGTGGAATACTTCGGCCAAAAGGGTGTTGATGTCAGTTTTTGTAAAAGTAAGGCTCATATTGTTGGTTTCTGCTTTTCTAAAATCGAGTAACTGGTTGGTGAGTCGAATTAATCGCGTTGTATTTTTTTCGATCAGGGCAAGATCTTGAGCCGTTTCCTGATCGGTGAATTTTTGATTATTTATTATTTTCTCCAGGGGCATTTTGATTAAGGTGAGCGGGGTACGAATCTCATGAGCAAGGTTAGTAAAAAACTCCAGCTTGAGCGTGTATATTTCCTGCTCTTTTTTCCGTTCGAAACTATCCATCTTTTGCGCATTATTAGCCTTTAAAAGCAGTAGATAATAGCGTAACCCGAGCAGGGTAATTGTTCCGAAAGTCAGAAAATAGAGCACATATGCCCAGCGAGACAACCACCAGGGGGGCGAAACAACGATGCGTAGTTTTTTTTCGGCGGGATTCCAAACCCTATTATTGTTTGCACCTCTGAACTTAAAGATATACGTCCCTGGCGGAAGTTTATTGTAATAGATTTTTTGATTGCCTGTAATATCGGTCCAGTCCTTGTCGTAACCTTCCATAATATACCGATAGGCATTACTTTTTGGTGAAACAAAACTTAACGCTGCAATATTAAAGCTAATATTGGATCTGTCGTAGGTCAGTCCGATCTCTTTTGCTGTGGAGATGGATTCTTTTAGTATCCCATTTTCATGTACAGGTATGTTTGCGTTATTGATTTGAATGCCACTAATGAATATCGGGGGGACAAAGTTATTCTTAATTGATTTTGTAGGGTTGAAACTTACCATTCCTTTAATAGTTCCGAAATATAAAGTCCCGTCATTATCCTTAAAAGCTGAATTATAATTAAATTGATCCGCTGGAAGTCCATCTCTGGATGTATAAATGATCCTACGGGGGAGCCCTTCATCCAATCTCACCAGACCTCCGCCGGTAGATATCCAAATGCTTCTATTGTCATCTTCCAGCACCTTAAATACTTGATTGGAAGGTAATCCGGATTCGGTCAGATAATTGGTAAATTGACCATCCCTTCGGTATTTTGAAAGGCCGCTTTCTGTACAAAACCATAAGTTTTTTTTGCTGTCTTCAAATAGGCCATTGACATAATTATTGACGAGTGTATTTTTTTTGCCTTGTTCAGACCGTAACTGCTGAATTTTTCCCGAACTGCGGTTATAGCTATAGACACCACTTCCATAGGTGTTGATCCAGAGAATACCTCCTTCGTCTTCATAAATACCTTGTATCCACGCAGTAATAGGGAGGAGGTCAAAACGGTCACGCGCTTTATTGAAGACGTATAATGCGCGATCGGTTCCTACAAATAGGTGGTTGTCTCGGGACTTACAGAGGCAAACGGCAAAGCTGCTTTGCAATGGTCCCTCACCAATACGGTCGTAATGCTTTTTTAATTTTCCTGTTCTTACGTCCAGAATGTCAATACCATGAGTCGTAGAACCTACCCAAAGATCGTTGTCGACGGTGGCCAACCCATGCACGTTATTATGCGTAATGCTTCCCTGTTTGCCATTGGCAACGAAGTGCTGAATTTGGTTTGTTTGCGCATCTATTTTATTTAGACCGCCATCTTCTGTTCCTATCCAGAAATTTCCATAACGATCTTTTGTGATATCGTGCACGATATTGCCTGATAGCGCGGATTTTCCAAATCTGGATAAATACTTTTTGAAATTATTGAATTGGTTGCTGTACTGGTTAAATCCACCAAAATATGTCCCAAACCAAATATTGCCTTCTCGATCGCGATAGAAATTTAAGATCGCATTGTCCGATATCGCAAATGGGTTGAGCAGATCTTTTTTAATGTGGTGGATCTGTCCTGTGTAGATATCATAGGTATATATTCCAGTTTCTGTTCCGATCCAATATACTGATGCTGTCTGTTGAATAATGCAGTTTGCCTGGATAACTTTGTCAGGGTAATGGTTTGAAAATAAGTTTTTCAATGTTCCATTTTTGAAATCAAATAGATAGACCGAATTGATTGTCCCAATCATCAGCAGCGAATCGTTGATTGCATAGACGGTTTTGGTATTTGCTAACGCTCGTCGATCGATCTTATTGAGATCGACATTGATAAATTTATGGGTGCTAACCTGATATCTTTGTATCGTACTGTTATCGTCTGCGATCCACAGTCCACCGCTCTTACTGCTGGTGATTGCTACCAGCGAAGTGTTGTTATGGTCAAATGCCGAAATTTCTTTTGTCGCGGAATTATAACGATAAAGTTTGCCATTGGAAAGCAACCAGATAAATCCCGCATATTCGTGTAGGGCATTTACTTCGCCGATTGGAATACGCTTAAAAGGTTTGAAATTCTCTTTTATGGGATCGTAGCAGTAAGTGCCGCGAGTCGTTCCCACCCATAGGACGCCTTTACTGTCGGTGAGCATGCTCAAGATAGAGGAGCTTCCAATACTTGTCGAATCTGAAGCATTGTGTCTAAATATCTTAAATTGATTACCATCGAAACGATTGAGGCCATTTCTTGTGCCGAGCCATAGAAAGCCTTGAACATCCTGTGTAATACACTTGACGGAACTATTAGAGAGGCCATCGTTGGTTTGATAATTTTTAAAATAGATGGATTGTGCCCGCCCATGGATACATGTTAGGAATGTGTATAAAATTAATATGGTGGTTATTCTTTTCAAAATTGATTACGTTCAACTAAAAATAGTCAATTAAAAACACAATAATGCATTTTACTGATACGCTTTGATATAAATTTGAGACGCTGTGATTGGACGAGCTACTGAGATTTGTGCATTTTTATATCAGATAATAACCAAATATAAACGTATGTTGTGCCCAAGAATTATGACAGGTAGAGCCTGTGCCCCTACGCGAACCACTCTTTCTACGATTTTGCCTTATAGAATCGCCGATGCAACAGTTGGCCAATTAAATGTTCATTCCGATGAGCTTTAAAATCTATCAATAACATTAAATCACTTAATATGAGCTGTGCATCATATATGCACAATATGAATCAATTAAACCACTAATTAAAAAGCGTATGAAAAATAAACTACTTGCACAGTGCGCAATGACACTTACATTTCTGCTTGTATCTTTTATTGCATTTGCCCAGACGAAAGTCTTGAAGGGGAAGGTTGTCGATGAAACACAAGGTCCATTGTCAGGAGCTACAATCAAGGTAAAAGGAGGTGCCGCAGCCACCACAACAGACACGGAAGGTTCCTTTACATTGACTATTCCCAGTGAAGCTAAAACGCTGGAAGTATCTTTTATTGGATATACTTTAAAAGAAGTACCCATTGTGGGAAGCGATATCACGGTAGCGCTTGAACCTAGTGCGGGTCAGGGCTTAGATGAAGTCGTTGTAATCGGTTATGGTACTGCCCGTAAAAAAGACCTAACGGGGGCTATGGTCACTATTGGCGCCAAAAATTTTAATAAAGGTGTCATGACAAGTCCTGATCAACTGATACAGGGCAAGACGCCTGGTGTGATGGTGATTAACAATACGGGGCAACCTGGTGGGGCAACGACAGTACGTATTCGAGGGAATTCATCGATCCGGGCAAGCAACAATCCGTTATTTGTACTCGACGGTGTTCCCATGTCCGGCAATTCGCCGTTGCCTGAGGGTAGAGGAGGTTTTTCTTCCGATAGGGGAAATCCACTTAGTTACTTGAATCCTGGTGACATCGCCAGCATGGATATCCTTAAGGATGCTTCCGCGACGGCAATTTATGGTTCACGAGGTGCAAACGGGGTGATACTAATTACCACTAAGAAAGGAAAGGTTGGCTCTCCTGAAGTTTCTGTCGGAGCTTCTGCGGGTGTCTCAAGTATGCGGGAATATCCTGATGTATTGGATGCGGCCCGATTTAGAGAGGCCTTAAAATACTATACACCGAATGATGTAGCGAATGCTGACTTTGGAGGAAATGAAGATGCTTTCAGAGCAATTACCCAAAAAGCGATTACACAAAATTATTATGCTGATATTGCAGGGGGTACTGAGCATGGAAAATATCGTCTCTCGGGTGGATATTTAAACCAAAACGGTATTATTCGCGGATCACAACTGAAGAAATATACGGCCAACTTTACGGGCAATTTTCGCTTCTTAGAGAATAAGCGGTTGGGTGTAGATTTTAGTGCTTTCTTGACCCAGTTGGATAATCGGTATGCACCGATCAATGCGATGGTAGGTTCAGAAGGAAATGTGATCTCTCAGGCCTTACAATGGAATCCAACACTGCCGTTATATGATGATAAAGGTAACCTGACTTACGTTAGTCCGTCAACCCGAAACCCTTTAACAAGTATTGAAGCTTTTAAAGATGTGGCAACGACAAATACGACCGTGATTAATATTGCTCCGTATTACAAAATCACAGATGATTTGGAGTACCGTTTTATCTATAGTGTGATGCGACAGCTAGGCAATCGCCAGGGGATGTATCGTGCAGTTTTGATCGATCCTTCAAAGGTTAATGATGAAGAGGCCTTTATTTCCAATAATGGTGAAACCAATTTGCAGATGACACATATGTTGTCTTATAACAAACAAATTAACGAAAACTGGAATGTCAATGCCGTGGCCGGCTATGAATACCTTGATTTTAACTTCAATAATAATCTTTCTTATGGTAGTGGGTTCAAATATATCGGACTTGATTACTTCGATTATATTCAAAATTCGATGGTCGCTACACGTGGCATTGCATCATATAGAAGTCCCTCAAATCAGCTCCAATCGTTTTTCTTGCGTGGTGGGGTTAATTATTTGGATCGCTATTTATTGACTGCAACGGTACGTAAAGATGGTTCGACCAAATTTGGCGAGAACAATAAATACGCTACTTTTCCATCCATTGCGATTGCATGGAACCTAGCGCAGGAAGATTTTTTGAAATCGACGAACATTTTCGATCAGCTAAAATTACGTTTGGGATGGGGGAAAACCCGGTAACCAGGAGTTTCCTACCGGAGCTTCATTAAACCGGATTACCTTTGGTAATGGCGGAAGTGCTGGGCAAGTAAATTTCCAAAATAAAGACTTAAAATGGGAAACGTCAACAACCCTTAACGCAGGAGTTGATTTTTCCGTGTTGAAAGGTCGTTTATATGGTTCGATCGATTATTTTCACAAGAAAACAACCGATGCGTTGTTTGAACAAACACTGGCAATGGATGGTCCAGCCGGACGTATATGGGTGAATTTAGACGGTGAGATTCTTAATAAAGGGGTTGAAATTGCATTGACAGGAACACTGTTGAAAAGTGAAAACTGGAATTGGGATGTAACAGGTAATGCAACATTTCTAAAAAATAGTGCAAGTGGACTTAAAGGTGATTATGAGACAGGAGCATTGCGTGGACAGGGATTCTCCGGTGTATTGGGGCAACGCATGACGAATGGACAGCCTTTAAACGTGTGGTATTTAGCAGATTTTCAAGGTATTGATCCCGTGACAGGAACGAGCATGTACTTGGGGAAAGATGGAAGTGTCAGTACGGGCAATGACCCCGCTTCCAATAAATTCTATAGAAACAGTCCAAATCCAACAACGCTTTTAGGTATCTCGACAAATGTGAGCTATAAACAATTCTCATTGTCAGCCAATATGAATGGTGCACTAGGACATTATCTTTTTAACAATACCGCAGCAACAGCACTGGGCTTAAGCAATTTGTCTGCTCGAAATATTGGATCTACATTTTTTAATACTGCTATTAAGGAATCAATCTCAAATTCAGCAGCGCCTTCTACGCGTTTTCTGGAAAAAGGAGATTATTTGAAAATGGCTAATCTTACTTTGAGTTATCGTGTTGGTAATATAGGCAGAGCGCTTAAGAATTTAAATGTATCGCTGACTGGACAGAATCTTTTCATTATCACGAAATATACAGGATTTGATCCCGAGGTGAATACGGATGGCTCAGTAAATGGAATTCCTTCATTAGGCATTGAATACTTGCCATATCCGCCAGCCAGAAATATACTTTTGGGAGTCAATTTTTCCTTATAAATGGATGGCGGATGAATCGTGACAAATCAAAAGATGAAATTATCGAGATTTATTCAAGTGCATGTATAAATGAATATATTGATAGCTCATCAGGAATGTAAACAAATTTAGACAGATGACAAAGATGAAATTAAAAACATTATTATATTTAGCAATAGTCGGTACAGTAGTGACGAGCACTTTTTCGTGTACCAAGCTGAAAGAAGAATTTAAAGGGGAGGCAGAGGAAGGTGCCTTGATTGAAGCGGGGGCTTTGTTAATCACCGCTTACAGTTCATTGAACACCCCTTATCAACAAGAGCAACGTTGGGTGATGCAGGAAATCTCAACTGATGCCGCGATGGCTCCAACACGCGGCGGTGACTGGGACGACAATGGAATGCACCGTGCCATTCACCTTCATTCTTGGAATGCAGATAATGGCTATGTGAATAATACCTTTGTGGGATTGAGTACAACAGTTTTTAATGCTGGAAAGGTATTACGGAGCAATCCGAATGCGCAACAAGCCGCCGAGGCAAGGTTCATTCGTGCACTTGCTATGTTTGACATCGTAGATTTATATGGTGTGGTACCTTTCCGCCAAGGAGCTTCTTTAGAAGATTTTAAGATAGCACCCGATGTATTACAACCGCAAGATGTGATGGATTTTATGATAAAAGAGCTCAATGAAATCATAACAACCTTGCCTGCAGGGGAACTAAAAAGAGCGTATGTTGCAAATAAAAATGCAGCGAGAGTATTGTTGATGAAAATTTACTTGAATAAGGGGGCTTTTTTGAATAGGCAGAAGCCGACTTTTGATGCGGACGATATGAACAAAGTAATAGCTTTGGCGAAGGAAATTACAGCGACAGGGCCATACAGCGTATCAGCAAAAGGTAAATATTTTGACAATTTTGCACCTGATAACGACGAAAAGTCCACAGAGAATATTTTTACTTTGTACAATAAAAATGGAGACCGGGGTGGAAGTGTGGACCGCACTTGGAATACCATCGCGCATTATAACATGAATCCTAGTGGTTGGAACGGTTGGTGTACACTGTCCGATTATTATGATAAATTCGCTACAAACGATGAGCGTAGGGGTCTTTATTATGAATATGCTGCGGATACAACGTCTAATAGAAAAAAAGAATTTAAACGCCAAAATGTTGGTTTTTTTGCTGGTCAGCAATACAATTGGAGCACGAACAAACCTTTAATGGCAAGGAACCCCTCGAATACTCCATTGTCTTTTACGCCTGAAGTAACCATTCGCACCTCAGGTAATACGCTGGAAACTGCGGGCATCCGTCCCATGAAATATGCTTACGATTATGCATCCTCTGGACAAAAGAACAATGATTGGGTCGTGTATCGTTATGCGGATGTCTTGTTGATGCAAGCAGAGGCAATACTCCGAGGAGGTACAGGGACCGCTGCCGAAGCTCTTGCTTTAGTTAATGGAATTCGACTCAATCGTGGTGTAGATAATCTTACAGCAATGACGCTTGATAATCTGTTGGATGAACGTGCTCGCGAGTTATATTGGGAAGGGTGGAGAAGACAAGATTTGATCCGTTTTGGTAAGTATTTACTGGCCTGGCAGGAAAAGGCGGCTGACGCTGATCCAAAAACCCTACTTTATCCGATTCCGAACTTGCAGCTTGCGGTGAATCCAAACTTGAAACAGAATCCAGGCTATTAAGCTGAAGGAACCGTTCGTAACGAATAGGATGGATCCATCCTATTTGTTTAATAGAATAAGGTATTTAGCTGATTGAAACGTATTACTGCTGTTGAATCTTCCAATCCGATTTGAGCGCAAAAGGCGATGTTCATTAAAAGTAAAGGATAAAAAGTCGGGATGGCCGGATTTGAACCGACGACCTCCAGCACCCCATGCTGGCGCGATACCGGGCTACGCTACATCCCGAATTAATTCAAGTGGAAGGCCTTTTTTCAGGTGCCGTTATCTCGAATAATTTTGGTAGCGCTAAAGTAATAATTATTGAACAAAAATAAAATGTAAAGGAAAAAAAAGTCATTGAGTTTGTAAAAACAAATACCTGGTACATTTTATGGCAGGGAGTCTACAGGCATTATATTAAAATGATAAAACTATTTGTCAATCGTGTTGTTCTATAGATAGCTTTTAAACATTTAACATTTTATATAAACGCCCAATATCCATCGGATAGCGGGCGTTTATCTTTGTATAGCTGGATCAAAACAGTTTTTAAGATACTGTTGCAGTCTTTAATACATTACGGTAAGGGTAAGAATGGAAGATGTGTCTACGGGCAAATCGACCTAAAGAATCTGCATTGACAAATTTAATATAATCGTTTCGCTGAACACCAAAATATTCATATTGGCTGCCGTCTTGGAAAGTAACAGTCAATACTTGTCCTTTCCAGTCAATATCCTGAATACCAGAATTGGTAATTGTTTCTGTGTAGATCGGCAATTGTTGCTCTAATGTTTCGGAACAGATGCTTACCAGAAAGTGGTATGCTTCGATCATTGCAACACTTTTTTCCTCTGCAGCCAAACGACCTTCTTCATCATTGACAAATTTATCTGGATGACATTCTTTCATGATTGTCCGGTAAGTAGATTTCAGGGTTTTGAGATCCACAGATTTATCTACGTTAAGTAACTTCCGGTAGTCGGCAATTTTTTTCATGGCGGCAAAGTTATGCTTAATAATCAGATTATTCGCTATAAGATAGGAAAAAAAACTTATTTCTTCAATAAAGTTTTTACATAAAGCTGCTCAACCTTCTCCCTAGCCCAAGGTGTTTTTCTTAAAAAAGTTAACGAAGATTTTACACTCGGATTGTCATTAAAACATCGGATAGCTATGCGTTGACCTAGTTCTTCCCAGCCATAGTACGCTACTAAATATTCTATAATGGTGTCCAGTCTTTTACCGTGTAGTGGATTATTAATTTGTTCTTGCATGTCGTAAAGATAATAATCTTCAATTGATGGATCGTGCTAATTTTTACGATTAACGAGTTGTATTGCCAGTTCCTTTAACGCTGTACGGAGTTGTTCATCCCAGATTTCTCCCGAATGGTCCAGTTTGCCGCTTACTCCTTGGATGAGCAGGTTTCTTTTTTCATCAATTTGGGCGCCTAATCCGCGCATGATGTGTTGTAATTCGACGTGCGCATGTTCACCTTGTGCAGCGGCGGTGATGATACTTATGGGCTTATCGTTGAAAACTGTGGTTGCTGCGCACCACTCAAGTAGATTTTTTAATCCACTGGGCACACTGAAAATATATTCGGGACTGCTGATCAAAACAATGTCTGCTTCTTGAATAATTTGACGTAATGCAATAATCTCAATAGGCGGATGGGACTGGCTTTCTTCTGGATCAAAATGCGGCAGTTCTTTCAGACGATCAAATAGCGTGAAATGGATATCGGCATTAATCTCTTGTTGAAGGTGCTTTATAATATGATGATTGGATGAATGGGTACTGGCACTACCTACAATTGCAAAAATAGTTTTCATGTGAGTCTAAATCTAATCAACGGTTGTCTAAATCCGTTGTTGTTGTGTTTTTTATATATGCGGTATGAAGAAACTAAATTACAATATTCGATTCAAACGATTTACTTTATTCTCCGATTTGCTGTAACTTTTAGATTGGTTTGTTTTTGATCTAACTTTGCTCAGTAAGAAAAGCCGATCTGATGTGAAATTTAGCAGGGATTTAAAGTATATGGACGAAGGCGATTGAATCAAAAAAAAGGATGGTGGACCAACACCATCCTTCATTGAAAAAATCATTAATTAAAAGCAACAACCGATACGCATTGCTTTATATTAATTTTAACCGTCGCTAAAATAGGATTTAAAATTGCTTATTGCAAATGAGGGATGGGATAGCGCATGTATTGTTGATGGAGTATCGCGTGATTTTGCCACCCTTATCAATTTTCAGCATCCGCTATCAAAGTTGTTTTGGAAATTTTCAGCAATATTTTAGAAAAAAATAAATTTATATTGCAACATTTTTAGATAGGCGTCGACTACCTAGTACAAACATAAGAATTCACAGTATTAATTTTAAAACGTGCGAAATCAGCTTAGCGATAAAGATCTATTAGCGATGTGCCAAACGGGCAATGAGTCTGGGTTTTCGCAGCTTTATCATCGATATGCAAAAAAGATCTTTAACTCAATTTATCGGATTTTGGGCAATCAGGAGGAAAGTGAGGATGTTTTACAGGAAACTTTTGTTGACTTTTTTTCAAGATCGGACAAATGGCATAACGTTCTTAGTTTAGAAGCTTGGCTAAGAAGGATGGGGGTGAATAAGGCGATTTCGCTGTTGAGGAAAAATAAGCAGTATTTTACGCCGGTGGATGATTTGGAAATTCAGGATAATGGCGAAGATGAATTACTGGAAAAGGAATGGCGTGAATGTCGTTTAACGGATTTGGAGCAGGCGATCGACCAGCTGACGGGGGTGCCCAAGATGGTCATTAACCTTTATCTGTTTGAAAATATGAGCCATGACGAAGTCGCGGAAGCATTGGGAATGACAGCAGTTGCCGTCCGTAGCCAATACCATCGCGCAAAAAAGAAAATTTACGAACAATTGAAGGAAAGGTATAATTATGCGGGATAATTTAAAAGATTTTGTGAATGCTAATCGAGAATCATTTGATCGGAGGGAACCTTCGGCTGATTTGTGGAATAAAATAAGGCCACAAGTAGTGCCGCCTGTTCAGGAAAGAAAGATTAAGCCTCTTTGGAAGTGGGCTAGTATGGCGGCAGCGATCTTGTTGGTAGGGACAGCGACTTTCATTGCTTTTGATCAGCACAATGGGGCAGAAGTAGAAAAACGAATCGCTGCTGTACGTCCTTATACAGTTCGCGAAAATGAAAGCGATAAAAAGGCCGACATTGCAACAGTAATAAGCGCTGATACCGATAACTCACCTAAATTGACTCCGTCTATGGCGATAGCGGGTAGGCAAACTAAAAGAAAGCAGTCGGCAACAGCAAACGTAATGACCACTGGTTTTAATAAAATGCAGGAGAAAATTGATTACGTTGAGATGCTTCGGGATTCGAGTTCCGCAAGCGCACGGCTAAGTGCTGTCTTGGCTCTGAAAGATGAAGGTAGGTTAGATCGCAATAGTATAGGAGCATTGGAAAGGACTGCTGTATCGGATCAAAGCAGTAATGTGCGTATAGCTGCAATCGAAACGATATTAAGTAGTGGACTAAGCCCAAAAGAGCGTCAGCAGAAAGTCCAGGACTTCTTTGTGGTGCAAAATGATCCCACATTGCAAATGGAGCTTATGCAAATGATGGTTCAGCAAGATGATGCTAAGATGAAAGCGACAACAAAAGATAAACTCAATGAAATTGTGGAAGATCCATTTACGCTAAAATTTGTGAAGGAACAGGCATATGCGGTATTGTTGAATCAATAATATTATACATAGTAAGGTGAACGTCAATTTGTGTATGTTAATCAATGAAAATGCTTAAAATGCATTATTCGACACATAATAAAGTAAAACTAAAACGAAATGAAAAAGATAAGGATAATGATGATTGGGGTCGCACTGATCTTTGCAAGTGCATTGCAGGCCCAGGTAAATGAAACTGTGGAAGGAGTTGCTGCGCCAAAACCTCCTAATCCTCCTAAAAAGGCTAGAGCGGTTTCAGGCGTTGCCGTAAGTAATAGTACTAATTTTACATTCAATTCTTCAGGATTCGGCGGTTCTAATGGACCCAAAAGCTGGAAGGAAATTAAAGTGCCTAATTTAGGAAGTAAACTTCTGTTAAAATTGGATAATGTTTATATTGAAGGCTATAAGGGGAAGGATGTGCTGATTACCGCTAAGGTTGAGGATAATGAGGGAAATGATCGTGCAAAAGGCCTACGTGTCGTTAATGGTTCTGGATTATCGGATAATTCGGGACTCGGAATGAATATCAAAACAGAAGGTGGAGTGACCGAAATAAGCATGGTCGGGATGCCCCTAGAGGATTCTATCCGAATCAAGATCCCCATGGATCTACCCTTGACGATAAAAGGGGGGCGTGGTGCGATGTTTAATGCTGGAGTGATCGAATTGAAAGATATGCGGGCTGAAGTGGAAGTTTCCAATACGATGGGCAATGTGAATTTATTGAACGTAACAGGACCAATCAATGTCAAGGTTGCACAGGGAGATGTAACAGCAAAATTTGTTCAACCTGTCAAAGGGCCTATTTCTCTTGTCGCTGCAATGGGCGCTGTAGATGTTGCTTTTCCTAAGAATTTTGGGGCAAATGTGGATGTAAAATCAGCCATGGGAAATATCTATGCCGCAGATGAATTCCAATTTGAAAAAAGCACTGAAGAGCCCAGGTCCACCCCTATGGGCAATGCTGTGAAAGGCAAAATGAATGGCGGTGGACAGGATGTGATTTTGAAAACATCCCTAGGAGATATTTATATCAGGACACAGAAATAAATAAAAGTAGCCTGTTATCTATAGCAGGCTACTTTTTTAGTTCCATACGTACAAGGTACTGGTCATTCTCATCTTCATATAAAATTTGGACCACCCAACCCATTTCGTGCGAAATTTTAATCAATAAATCCTGATCTAAATACAGCCATTTAAAGAGATCGCCTCGGGTTCCTTTGTATTCATACTGGTATTGAATTTCCCCCAAATAGTGAGCCGGTTTTTTGATGTTGTAATCTTTATACAAATAACTGATATCGGACGAGTCAAAAATTAGCTGCCCATTTTCCGTCAATAGTTCTTTACTATGCGCTAACAGTTTTCGAAAGCCCTCCACATCGCCGGCAATACCGATTCCGTTCATCAACAGCAAAAGCGTATCGTACTGCTGCCCTTTAAATGTATAAAAATCTTCGCAGATAATATGTTGTACCCCGCGTTGCTGCATGATATGGCAAGCGGTTTGGGATTGTTCTATTGCATCCACTTGAAAGCCCTTTTCTTGTAAATATAGACTATGGCTGCCTACTCCAGCGCCCACATCCAATACACGTCCATCACATAGCGATAGACCAATGAATTCTAGCTCTGGGAAATCATCAGGTTCCCGGAAGAATATCTCTACCGGCATTTCTTCTTTATCGCCATAGCTCGTATGGAGTATAAGAGGGAATTTTTCTTCTTGATGTACAAAGTAATCATCAAGCGCTTCACCGTATACGTCTCTATGCATGGTCATCATCAATCATTAATACTTTCTTTGCAATATAAATGGAGTCTTCATCTCCTGTATGTTTCATCGGTTCGTCAGATAATTTGATGACGGGGCTCCATTGATCATCTTCTGGCAAAGCGTCTGTCATCTTGATAACAATATTCATTGGTTTAAGACCTACATCATTCGTGAAATTGGTGCCCACACCAAAGGAATGTAAGATTTTACCCTCACAGTAGCTCGCAATTCTTTCGACTTTTTCATAATCTAAGCCATCGGAAAATATAATGGTCTTTGAAAGCGGATTGATACCATTTTTGTTATAGTGCGCAATAACTTTATCTGTAAATTCAAGAGGATCTCCACTATCATGTCGGACTCCATCAAATAATTTGGTTAACTTTTTATCGAATTGCTGAAAGAAGACTTCGGTTGTATAGGTGTCCGACAACGCTATTCCGAGGTCGCCCCGATAGACATCAGACCAATGTTCCAGCCCTAGGAGGTTGGCCATTTTGTAGCCATATTTAGCGGCATGAAACATAAACCATTCATGGGCATGGGTACCGATGGGCTTCGTTTGATATTTCATTGCGAAATAGACATTGCTGGTGCCAATAAATGTTTTTTCGCCATATTGCTTAAGTGTACGCACCACCAAATCATGTACTTCATGCGAATGGCGTCTTCGGGTGCCAAAATCAGCTATGGTGATATGCAGCTTTTTATATTTTTCGATTTTATCTTTAGCTGTTGCGATTACTTCTGCATCTGAGGAACGTTGTAAGCCCTGGGATTCATAAAAAAGTTCACAGATAAGAGACATCAACGGAACTTCCCAGAGAATAGTGCGATACCAGTACCCTTCGATAATGACCTCCAGATCTGCACCATCCTGAAATATTTTGACTTCTTCGGGATCATAGCGATAACCTTGAAGAAAGTCAAAATAGGTTGGGTCAATATAAGGACAAGTTTTGGCAAAAAAAGTCTTTTCGGCTTTTGTTAGCTTCAAATTAGCCATTTCACTAACAGCCTGCTTCAAAAGGACGTCAAAACCATCGGGAAACTTGTGATGTCCCCGATTGATAAAATGATAACGAGCCTTGGCCTTTGGAAACAACTTGACTACAGCATGCTGCATCGTGAATTTATAGAAGTCATTATCTAATATAGAGGTAAATGAAGCCATCCTTATCGATCTATTTTTTGTTTGAAGCGGTAAATTTACTAATTAACGTGAAATTGCGTGGATTGTTCATAATAATTATAAAAAGACTGGTAAGTAAAAGGCGGGTGAAATTTGTTATTTCATCCGCCTTTTATAATTAGCATGTTATTCGGTCATCATTATCTTGTTCTAGATCTTTCAGAACCCTGTGAAGAACGTCCGGAGCTACGCTCACCTGAGCTTCCAGAATTTCTTGATCGCGATACGGACGATGAATTATCTGTATTGGATCTGCTTCTGGTGTTTTCATAACTGCGATTTTGAGAGGGTTGAGACACCGGTTGGTTCGAACGCGTCCGGCTATCGGAATTCCGACTTTGCACCGGCTGAGAGACTGGCTGGCTCGAACGTGTGCGGCTGCCATCATAATTTCCGTTCCGTTGCGGCGCTGTTGCAGGTTGAACTACGCGTGGCGGTACAGTCTCATCATAACCGTTCTGTCTCCCTCTACTGGTAGATGTAGGGTTATTGTTTGTTGGAGCATCCGATTGCCGACCTGATCGCGTTCTAAAATCATAGTTAGTCGAATTAGGTTGTGTACCATTCGTATTTCTATTTGGAGCACCGTTGTCTCCGCCTCTACTGTTATTAATTGAACTGCGGCTCGAGCCTGTACTGTTGGTGTCGTTACGAGACCTTACAGAAGCATTTCCACTCTTATCGATATATAACTCACGACTTCCAGATCTTGAATCGATGTTATCTCGATTGCTGATAACGCGGTTTGTACGATCTGATATTTCGCGATTGTTATTCCGTGTTCGGTTAGAGGCATCAACTACATTCGTTGGACGTGCAGACGAACGCGTATTACGATCTACAGCCGGGCGATACATACTGATTTCATTGCTGCGATTGCTGCTACTACGAACCGATCCGGGTCTATCTGCATTGGCTATCCTATTGACTGTGACGTTTCTTCCTGTTGAACGCTCGATGTCTGCTCTTCGCGGACCGCCAACATAATAGTTGTTGTTAATGATCGTTGTATTGTTGATAACTGTGGTTCTGTTATAAATATGATTATAATTTCTTCGATTCACATAATACCGATCCATGTCCCTGCTCATGAAGTGGTTGACTCCCACAAATGTCCAGAAGTTCATTGGAATATTGACTGATACATTGATACTCATGCCTGGTCCCATGGGTGCCCAACCGTAATAGTCGTTACTTTGACGCCAATTTACCCATGCCGGTCCCCATTCATAGTCAGGAACCCAGCCCCAACCATAACGATCGTTGTAGTTCCAACGGCCATAGTGAAATGGAGCCCAACCCCAGTCGTAGTTGGAGACCCAGGTATTTCCATAGTCTGTCATTGTCCAATAACCATTGGTAGCATAAGGCTGGAAGTTCGGACCGACATCCGGAATCCAGACATAACCATAATTCGGATCATTGACCCATTGTCCGTAAGGGGATAGTTGATCATAGAACAGCTGGAAAGATACTCCTGCATTGTTGTAATGATCATAATTAGTATATCCGCCGCGTTGGGCCATTGAAGTCGCACAGCTTGAGAAAGAAGCGATACCAACAAACCCTAGTACCCAATATTTTATGTTGTCTAAATTTTTCATTTCTGTAATAATTTAAAGTGTGACAAAACTCTATGCCGTAGTCTTTGTTATTATGACAGCATAACGAATAAAATGGTTTAATCGGTACATTGGAAAACTGATTATTTTACGTGAAAGTCAAAGTGATGATCTTTTTACATAAACGACAATTTTAGATACATATTTTTATTTACCTTTACCGCTCGAATTGCTACGTGTTTGTTCAGCATAAAACGTGTTTTAAGACACATTAATTTGAAATAGACATCATTTAAATGGCTAAAAAACTTCAGACTTTTTTTCTAGAATTCGCAAACATTCATCGTTTTTTGCTACGGTTTTGGCGCGAATTAGTAACTCCCCCATATGAATTCAAAGAAATCGTTCGTCAGTGCTATGAAATAGGCTACAAATCTTTGCCTTTGATCAGTTTAACGGGATTTATTGTGGGATTTGTTTTTACAAAACAATCACGTCCTTCTTTAGAGGAATTTGGCGCAACTTCGATGTTGCCTTCCCTGATTTCGATCGCAATTGTTCGTGCATTGGCACCATTAGTCACGGCTTTAATCGCTTCAGGCAAAGTAGGGTCCCAAATTGGTGCAGAATTGAGTTCGATGAATGTTACGGAGCAAATTGATGCGATGGAGGTTTCGGGAACCAATCCCTATAAATATCTTATTGTAAGTAGAATTTTGGCTACAACGATTGGAATTCCTGTACTCTGTTTTTATGTAGCAGGGATAGGTCTATTGGGGGGATATCTCAGTATGATGAGTAAAGATGACTTGAGTTTTTTGAGCTTTTTTACACAAGTATTTGAGACGATAGCATTTAAAGATTTAGGTGCTATGGTGCTTCGTGCTGTTATATTTGGTTTTACCATCGGTGCTGTAAGTTGTTATTGTGGTTATTTTTCTTCCAAGGGTACGGAAGGTGTGGGTAAAGCTGCGAATGCGGCCGTTGTGGCTTCGATGTTCCTTGTTTTTATAGAGGAGATCATTATTGTTCAAATTTTATCGTTCTTTGGTTAGTGCGCTATGGAAAAGATTCAAACAACCATTGACCATTCAAAGCCGGTCATTGAAATCAGGAATGTCAGCAAGTCATTTGGTGATAATCATGTTCTACGGGGCGTTAATCTGGATTTATATAAAGAAGAAAATCTTGTTGTGCTAGGCCGTTCTGGGACTGGTAAATCTGTATTGATAAAGTTAATTGCAGGTCTATTAAAACCAGACGAAGGTACAATTAATGTGCTTGGCAATTCGGTGACAGAACTCAATGATCGCGAACTACGTGAACTACGTTTAAAAATAGGGTTTTCTTTTCAGAATAGTGCACTTTATGATAGTATGACCGTACGTGAAAATCTAGAGTTTCCGTTGGTTCGTAATAAGCGTAATTTGACGCGCTCAGAAATTGATCACGCTGTAGAGGAGGTACTGGATGGAGTAGGGTTATCGCAAGCCATCAATCAAATGCCTTCAGAGCTTTCTGGTGGACAGCGCAAGCGCATAGGTATTGCTCGCACATTGATTCTTAGACCGGATATCATGATGTACGATGAGCCAACAGCAGGACTAGATCCGATTACCTGTTTGGACATTAATGGATTGATTAATGAAGTTCAGGAAAGATATAAAACGGCATCCATTATTATCACGCACGATTTAGCTTGTGCAAAAGAAGTGGGCGATCGTATCGTAATGTTGTTAGATGGCAAATTTGAAAGACAGGGATCTTTTGAAGAAATTTTTGATACAGATGACGCTCGTGTAAGAGCGTTTTATAATTATAATTTTATTCTATAATATACATGAGTAAGGCAGAAAATAAGAGAGCAATCATTGTCGGTGTTTTTGTTTTTTTAGGCGTATTAATTCTATTGGCAGGAATTTTCATTTTGGGCAGTCAACAAAAGAAATTCACTAAAAATATTGAGATTACAACATCATTTCCTGATGTCGCTGGATTGAAAGTGGGGAGTAATGTGTGGTTTTCCGGAGTTAAGGTAGGAATCATTAAGAACATTCACTTTAAAAGCGTACAGGATGTTGAGGTCGTATTAACGATAGAGGAGAAATCTGCAGAATATATCCGTAAGGACGCCGTGACAAAATTAGGCTCGGATGGATTAATCGGGAATAAGATTGTCGTGATCTCTGGTGGATCCCAGAATGCTCCAACTGTAGAGAGCGGAGACTTTTTGCGCTCTGCAAAGACTGCAGATATGGAAGCAATGATGGAAACTTTGCAGATTAATAATGAAAACCTGGCAAAAATTACCACTGATTTCGTAGAAATATCAAGAGGACTGGCCGATGGTAAGGGAATGGTGGGTGCGATGTTGACGGATACCTCCATGGTGAATACTTTACGCGCGACATTATTGTCCATCAGCGCTGCAATGAATAATGCAAATAAGGCTTCTGCAAATCTGGTTACCCTGACAAATTCTTTAAATAGCAATAAGGGACTGATTCATGATTTGACAACTGATACCGCTATTTTCTCTAGTTTACGTCAATCTGCTGCACAATTACAGGGCGTTTCTCAGACAGCAAATGCATTGATAAACAATTTGAACAACGCTTCGGGCCGATTAAATGATAAAGATAATGCCGTGGGCGTTCTGTTGAATGATCCTGAATCGGCAAATCAAATTAAATCAGCAATTAATAACTTGAATTCAAGTACATCCAAGCTAGATCAAAATATGGAGGCGCTGCAGCATAATTTTCTACTGCGCGGTTTCTTCAAAAAGAAAATGAAAGAAGATGCGAAAAAGGCTGAACTGCTTAAATCAGATACAGCAAAATAAGTTGAATGAAATAACTTTGAAAAGGCTGTACGCTTGCGTAGAGCCTTTTTTTAATCATATTGGGGGAGCCCGTTTAGAATTGAAAAAATGAATCACATTGAAATTATAGACAAAGACGTTATTTACGAAGACAATCACCTCATAGCGATAAATAAGAAGGCGGGGGATATTGTGCAGATTGATGAAACGGGAGATATGTCGATGGAAGATATGGTGAAAGCTTATCTAAAGAAGAAATATGATAAACCAAACGAAGCTTTTGTTGGTGTTATTCATCGTTTAGATAGGCCGGTAAGCGGTATGATACTTTTCGCCAAAACGAGTAAGGCTCTTGAGCGAATGAATAAGTCTTTTCAGGATAGAGATGTGAAAAAAACTTATTTGGCGATAGTCAGACAGCGACCACGGAAAACGGAGGGGAAGCTTATTAATTGGCTGATCAGAAATAGACAAACCCGGGTAACCAAGGCTTTTCCACGCGAGGTGAAGGGAGGAAGTTATGCCGAGTTAGATTATGCATTGGTAGGCGAGTTAAATGGATTTTATCTATTGCGTGTGGAGCCATTGACCGGTCGTACCCATCAGATTCGTGCCCAGCTTGCTGCTATGGGATGTCCTATTGTTGGCGATAATAAGTATGGATATCCAAGAGGTAGTTCTCTAGGGAGTATTTGCTTACATTCACGATCGTTAGTGTTCACGCATCCAATCAAGAAAGATAAGATGGAATTGGTTGCTTCATTACCAAAAGATGGCTTTTGGGATAAATTTGAATCTTTGGCAGGGTAGTGGTTAAAATTTCAGTATCTTTGTACTATGAAATGGTTTAAATATTTACTCCTGATAGTTACCTTAAGTTGTTCATCGGCATCTGTTTCTTACGGACAATGTGCGATGTGTACATTGACAGCTGAGAATTCCACGAAGGAAGGAAACATGCAAGGGCGGGGGCTGAATGATGGTATTTTATTCCTTTTGGTCATCCCTTATCTGGCCGCTGCAGGGCTTGGCTATCTATGGTATAAAAAATACCGCAAGAAGAACACAGAGACGAAGAAATTTTTAAACGAATTAAAATAGGTTTTTAATGCCCACATCCAAATTCCATGCAATGATACACTCCAAATGTCCGAAGTGCCATATTGGTGATGTATTCGTAGGAAAGGTATACAGTTTGCGTAAGCAGTATATGAATGATGTATGCCCCTATTGCGGCGTAAAGTACGAGGTTGAACCAGGTTATTTTTATGCTGCAATGTATGTGAGCTATGCGATGTCAGTAGCCGAGATCGTTACTGTTTCTGTTGCTATAGCGATTTTAACAAGCAGCGAATCTCCCTGGTTTTATCTGATTGGCCTCGCGATAACCATTTTGATCTTTGCCCCTTTTAATTTTAGGTATGCGCGCTTAATTTTACTTCACTTTTTAACGCCAAAAATTAGTTTTGACCCGAGATATGAATTGGAGCTGGAGATACGTGAAAGGAATGAAGCGAACCTTGGTGAAGATGGTCATGGTGTTAACGAAGAAAAAAAATAAAAGAGCTCGCAAGAGCTCTTTTATTTTTTTAGATATTTCATCGTACTATCGAAAAGGAAAACTTTGTCTTTATATCCTTCCGCAATAAGCTGTTGCAATGGGAAGAGATGTACTTGCTGAAAATCTACGATGTGTTCTTCTGTAGAGAGTACGACTTGGATACAGTACGTCATACCATCGTGTGGCGACTGAAGCATTTCCAGAAAATGCACTTCAAATTTTTGGGATTGCACGATATTATCCTGAATCCATGAAACAACCTCCTCGTGGATTGTTTCTTCTGCTATGACAGAGACATTGTATAAAAACATAGACAAAAATACGCTATTTTTCTACGATAAAAAAGATTCTTAGCACAGGAAGCGCGAGAAGTTTGAATATTAGATTTAATTGGTATATCTTGTAAAAATAAGGTTGCATTGAATGAAAATTCGTATTTAATTGCAATATTTGGAATATATGATAAGGATGCATTTGGGATTATGAGGATGAAATTTTGGATAGGTTTACTTTTTTCTACCATGATCATGTTGGGGTGTCAACACCATAATGTTGAGCCTATTCCAATAAATCAATTTTTTTCTAAGCCTGAAAAATCAAACTTTAAGATTTCTCCAAATGGTCGGTTTATAGCCTATATCGGTCTCGACAATCATTGCAAAAATATTTACTTGATAGATTTGATTCATCAGGATAGCTCGAAGCAGCTTACTTATCAAAATGATATTAATGTAAAATCTTTTGCATGGAACGATAACTCGAAAATTACTTTTTTGACAGAGCAATCCGCACAGGACAGTTTACGTTTATATGCGGTAGATATCAATACAGAGAAAATTTGGCCATTGATCAAGCCGATTCGTGGTCGGTTTCGATGGATCCATACCATGACTACCGGAGGTGATAGTTTTATAGGGGGGATGAATGATCGGGATTCTTCATTTTTTGATCTTTATCGGATTTATTTAGATGGAAGACCCCGGGAGTTGATTTTGCAAAACCCAGGAAATATGAGCTCTTGGGTGGTATCTAATGATGGGCAGGTACGAATGGCTGTAGCCAACGATTCTGTACAACAATCGGTACTGTATCGAAGCTCCGAAAACGAACCATTTAAGGAGATTATACGCTGCGATGTTGAAAGTAGTTTTACACCATTGGGTTATAAGGATAATTCGAATGCTATCATCTATGCGTTATCTAATGTCAATCGCGATAAACTGGCTTTGATAAGCTATGATTTGGCAAATCAAAAAGAATTAGGTGAACTTTTTAGCCACAAGGATGTTGACGTGAGCTCTGGGGGATATTTTACTGAACAGAATAAGCTGTTGTTTGTGAATTATACCACCTCAAGGCAGCATAGACATTTTTTTGATGAGACTACCAAACAAAAGTACAACCAATTGGCAAAGCAGATTGATGGCTTTGAATATCAGGTATTGAGTACTGACAGTTCAGGTAATAAGATCATCATTAAAACCTACACCGATGTTAACCCCGGTGGTATTTACTTTTATGATTTTTCGACGCAAAAGTTGACAAAGTTAGCGGATAATAATTCTGATTTAAAAGATAAGGAGCTCTCTCCAAACGAATATATCACGTATACTGCGAGAGACGGTATTCAGATCTCAGGTTATTTAACTTATCCTATACATTCTAATCGCAAAAACCTGCCGATGGTTGTTCTTCCTCATGATGGGCCTAATGGACGTGAAGTTTGGGGGTTCGATAATGAGGCTCAGTTTCTAGCGAACAGGGGCTATTTGGTTTTTCAAATGAACTATAGGGGATCCACAGGTTTCGGTAAGAAGTTTTGGACTGCTGGATTTAAAGAATGGGGGGGGAAGATTCAGGACGATATTACTGATGGGGTGAAATGGTTAATTAAGGAGGGGATTGCTGATCGTGAACGTGTTGCTATCGTAGGGAAAGGTTTTGGAGGTTATTCGGCGCTGCACGCCGCTTGCTTCAATTCTGATTTATATAAATGTGCCGTGTCTTATTCGGGTTATACCAATTTATTTACGTATTTCAGAGATATACCGCCCTATTTTAAATCGTATGTACAGAAAATGTATCAAATTGTTGGGAATCCAATACGGGAGGCTGAACTATTCAAAAATATATCACCGGTCTTTCATTCCGATAAAGTAAAAATACCTGTACTATTGGTACAAGGGGGAAAGGACAGGTTTAGTTCTGTCACAGATGCAAATCAATTTGTACAAAAATTAAAGAATAATAACATTCCAGTGCAATACATCCTGAAAGAGGATGAAGATAGAACTTTTAAGCGTGATGAGAATGTCTTTGGTTATTATAATGAGTTGGAGCGATTTTTGGCGAAATACCTTGTGGACTAAAGGCGGGCGATTATGAAAGCAGAAAAATATAGCTATCGAAAGAATTACGGATTACTGTTGATGTTTTTCATCGTAATCAGTGGCTTGTATATATTTGCCTTATTTCTTTCTCGTAGCTATACAGAATCGCATATCAAAAATGAATTTACGAATAGAAAATCAGAGATATTTGATCAAACCTTAGTTCCTTTCAATGATTTTTTTCAAAATAGAATTCCTGAAGTCTCTTTTTATCAAGGTTTTTTGGACTCTGTTCAGGCGGGCAAATACGCTTATAGCATATTAAGTTCTTATCCGTTTGTCAGAGAGATTGGTTTTTTTGATTTACAATTTAATAACGATCATAATTTAAATTATGGCTTTATCGTTAACAACCTCAGGATCCAACCAAAAACGATTACTTTTTTTACTGTTTCCAGATCTGGGCTGCATAAAAATACCATACGAGATCGCGGTCAAATGGGTTTACATTCTGAAGAGATCAATAATATTGGGGTAAAGTTGGCGACATATATTGACAAGTTGCAACCGAATGCCAAACTTTCTGATAAAGATATCTTAAAGGTTTTTTATACCATAAGACCTGGTCAGATTACCTATCTCAATATTCCGAGGGTCAACGATTTAATTGTCTATAAGTCAATTATGGAAGGTAATTTAGATCATACCGTTGGCTACGAACAGGATATGTTTAATTTTCAGATCGATCCAATGTTCCTGGAGGTGAAAAATAGTTATTCTAATCTTTATGAGAAAGTGGAGATCGTTCCTTTGGTAGGCGCGCCTATCACACCTGAAAATGACGAGATTTCAACCGAGATGCCCTTACCTGGAGCACTGGCCGACTATAAATTACTTTTTAGATCAAGCAAGAACTTTCTTTCCAAAGAAATAAATCGTAGTTTTTGGCCCGTATTAGGAGGCGTATCGTTGATTTACATCATTTTAATTGCTATACTATATTTAATTTATAGAAATTTAGAAATTAACGGAAGACTTTTTAAATTGCAGTACGATTTCATCAATAATCTTACCCACGAGTTTAAGACGCCAGTGAGTGTGATTAAGATTGCTGGAAATAACATCAAGAGTGCGCAGGTACTCTCTGATGAAGAACGTAAAATGTATGGAAATATACTGGATCAGGAGGCAGATCGTTTAAATAACTTGATGAATAAGCTATTATCGTTTAGCCAGATCGAAAATAAAACGATAAAATTAAATAAAGAAGAAGTTGACTTGAAGATGTTTACGGAAAATCTAGTAGCTTCGTCAAGAATAAAATATTCAGATTTCAAGATTAGCACAAAAATTGATGTAAGGACATCAATGCTTGCTGATCCGGTGTTGTTGAGCAGTGTGTTTCAAAATATGATTGATAATGCCTATAAATATTCTAAAGCGGGGCATAAAATATTGGATATTGCGATACAACAAAATAAGAAGAATTTTGTTATCACTTTTAAGGATGAAGGAATAGGAATAGAGAAGGCGGAGTTTAACAACATCTTCAAAAAGTTTTATAGAATAAAAAGTCAATATAATCAGCAAGGAAGTATTGGTTTGGGGTTGGCATTCTGTAAAGAGATTACTGAATTTATAGGCGGTGATATCACAGTAAAAAGCCAATTGGGACAGGGAACCACCTTTACCTTGGTATTTCCAGTTTAAAAAATAAATTTAAATATGAAATATCCATGTTTAGAAAGCATGAAAACTTATCGTTATAAACTGGATATTCCATAAGACATTTAAAAGACAAATTATTTACTTATGAATAAAGACATCACTGTTGCTGTTATTGAAGATGATGAGAACTTACGGTTCTTGGTAAAGCATCGATTGGAATCCGAAGGCTATCAGGTCATTCAAAGCGGAAATGGGAATGAAGCGGAAAGTTTAATCTTGGAAAAAAGACCCGATGTTGTTTTGCTGGACTGGATGCTTCCAGGAAAAGAAGGCAACGAGATCTGTGAGGATGTGCGTAAAGCGGGGTTTGAGAATATCATCATCATGATGACAGCTAAGTCTCAAGATGTGGACAAAATTGAAGCTTACAGTTTTGGCGTGACTGATTACATTAGTAAGCCTTTCAATATGGATGTGCTTATCGCGATGATCGATAACAAGGTCAAATTTTTCTTACCCAAAAACAGTCCCGAAGTGTACAAGTTTGGTCAGACGGAACATCATCCAAATATTCATTCCTTGATACGTGACGGTAGGAAAGTTGAGTTGACTATTTTGGAAAATCGCATTTTACTTCATTTCCTACAGAATTTAGGGCGAGAGATTACACGTGAAGAATTGATGGAGGTTGTATGGGGGTATAGCTCAAATGTCAACACGCGTACATTGGATATGCATGTGGTTCGTTTACGAAAAAAGATAGAGACAAATCCGGACAAGCCACATTATCTACAGACCGTGCGTGGACTTGGCTATAAATTTGTTGATGAGGAGGAGATTTGATTATAATTAGCGGATAAGAGTTTGTTTTGTAAAAAACAATTATTATCTTCGTATAGATTCGAAACAAGACCATGTTTCCCGAAGAGGGAAATATGGTCTTGTTTCTTTTTTAAAAAGTATAAAATAAGAAAAAAAATAAAATTATGGCAGAAGTAACTTATTTTACGGAAGAAGGATTGCGTAAGCTTAAAGAGGAATTGGCTTATCTGAAGACGGAAGGAAGATCAAAAATTGCCAATGCTATTGCAGAGGCAAGAGACAAGGGGGATTTGTCTGAAAATGCAGAGTATGATGCGGCTAAAGAGGCTCAAGGGCTTCATGAGGCTAAAATTGCCAACTTGGAGAATACATTGGCTACGGCACGTTTAATTGATGAGTCCAAATTGGATACATCTAAAGTTTTGGCCTTATCGATCGTTAAGATAAAGAACAAAAAGAATGGTGCTGAGATGACGTATCAATTGGTTGCAGAGTCAGAGGCAGATCTGAAGTCGGGTAAGATTTCTGTTAAATCTCCTATTGCCCAAGGTTTGTTGGGTAAATCTAAAGGCGATACAGCTGTTATAGAAGTACCAGCGGGTAAAATTGAATTCGAAATCGTAGATATTTCAAGGTAATATATGTCGGTTATGTGCGGTATGCCATAACCGCACATCTACAAATTAACTTTATATTAAGAAGGTCGTGATGTAGCAATCGCGACCTTTTTTGTTTATATTTGTTGAACAGTGGAATTACAGGGTGTGAAAAAGCGGTAATAAGATTTTTTAATCGCCGACATACCAGGGGCTTAGTAGAGTTAAGTCTGTTGTTTGCTGATTGTATTTTAAAAAGATTTATTCCAAGATTAGAATAATATGTCGACAATTTTTTCAAAAATCGTTTCTGGGGAGATCCCAGCTTACAAAGTTGCTGAGAGTAATGATTTTCTAGCTTTTTTGGATATCAGCCCATTAGCTAAAGGGCATGTACTAGTGATACCAAAGAAAGAGACAGATTACATTTTCGATATCGAAGATGACGAATACATGGCGCTTTGGGTCTTTGCTAAGATTGTAGCTCAAGGTATTAAAAAAGTAATTCCATGTGTAAAAGTCGGTGTAGCTGTCGTGGGCTTAGAGGTAGCTCATGCACATATACATTTGGTGCCTATCAATAAAATTAGTGATTTAAACTTTGCTGGACCTAAATTGAGCTTAACTGAGGATGAACTCCATCAGATTGCGACCACTATCCGCGAGTCTATCGTGAGTATAACTGCTCAAAATCAATAATTAGAAAGATTATATTACACTTGATTTACGTTGGTTTTTTAGAAGAATGCTATATTTGTACTTTGTTTTTTCAAAATTGTGCAGAAATAAGCGTAGGATTTGTTCTAAATTATGAACGCAACATTGATTTTTACTAAAGGTTATGCATGAACTTTTGTTGTCATTTCAACAATTATTGAACCCAGAGGAACTATTGAGTTCAGGAGGGTTTTATTTAGTTATCCTCATTGTATTTGCTGAGACTGGTCTATTTTTCGGATTTTTTCTACCTGGTGATTATTTACTATTTCTTGCTGGATTATTCTGTGCCCTGAATAAAATTGACGTAAATATATTCACGCTTTGTTTGGGATTGTTTACCGCTGGGGTATTAGGTAATTTTACAGGATATTGGTTTGGCTATCGGGCGGGGCCGATGTTATTTAAGCGAAAAGATAGTTTCATCTTTAAGCGAAAATATGTAGTCATGGCTGAGGAATTTTACCACAAATATGGTGGAACCGCTTTAATTATAGGAAGATTTGTTCCAATAGTTCGTACTTTTGCGCCTATCTTTGCCGGGGTCGTAAAATTAGATTTTAAGAAATTTGTTCTATATAATGTTTCGGGGGCTGCCATCTGGGTGGTAGTTTTGACGCTTTCAGGTTATTTCCTAGGTATCGAATTCCCGGGTATTATACATTACGTAGAATATGTTATAGTTGGTATGATTGTCATTGCATTTTTGCCAATTGCCATAACGTTATTGAAAAAACGTATTAAAGATAAAAGAAACAAACAAAATATACAGTAAATAAAAAATGAGTAAACAAAATCCTTGGCACATGGTTTCTCCAGGTGAGAATGTGCCAAATGCCGTAAATGCTATCATTGAGATTACAAACGGATCCAAAGGAAAGTATGAATTAGACAAAGAAACTGGTTTGTTGCTTTTGGACAGAGTGATGAGTTCTTCTGTCGTTTATCCTGCCAATTATGGTTTTATTCCACAAACTTATTGCGATGACAAAGATCCGTTGGATATTTTGGTCATCTGTTCAGTGGATATTTTACCATTGACATTAGTTGAGGCACAGGTTATTGGCGTAATGAATATGGTCGATGGTGGCGAGCAAGATGATAAAATTATTGCGGTAGCTAAAAATGATCCTATTTTTAATTACATTAAAGATATTGATCAATTGCCTCCGCATACAATGAAAGAAATTGTACAATTCTTTGAGAGTTATAAAGCGCTTGAAAAGAAGCATGTCGTTGTTGAGGGTGTGAAGGGACGTGATGAAGCGCAAAGAATCTTGATTGAGGCTATCGAATTGTACAAAACAGAATTTGTTAACAAATAACCCCCAGCATGGCGCTCGATTTATTTTGGACATTGTTTTTAGTACTTGCAAACGGCTTTTTTGTGGCCGCAGAATTTGCTATTGTCAAGGTCCGAGTCTCCCAAATTGAAGTTCAGGCAAAAACAGGTAGCAAAGTTGCTACCATAGCCAAGAGTATAACGGAACATTTGGATGGTTATTTGGCCGCTACACAATTGGGTATTACACTCTCGTCATTAGCTTTAGGCTGGGTTGGCGAGGCTGTAATGACCCAAATTGTGCAGGGTGCACTGGGGTTTTTCGGTGTTGAATTGACCGGGTCGATTGCTACCAATGCAGGACATGTATTGGCTTTTTCGATTATTACTGTATTACACATTGTATTCGGAGAGCTTGCTCCTAAATCGATAGCCATTCAAAAACCTGTTGCAACAACGATGAAAATTGCGGTTCCGCTGCAATTTTTCTACTTTATCTTTCGACCAATTATTTGGGTTTTAAACGGATTTGCTAATTTCCTGTTAAAGATTTTGGGATTTGAAGTTACCAAAGGGGAATCTGCCCACTCGTCGGAAGAATTACAGTATCTTTTAGATAAAGGTAAAGAATCTGGTGCTTTGGATATTTCTGAGCACGAATTGATTAAAAACGTATTCGATTTTAACGAACGTATCGTTAAGAATATTATGGTACCGCGTACTCGAATTGTGGCGGTAGAAGTGACTGCTGATGCTTCTGAACTGATTGAAACGATGACGGAAGAAGGGTACTCCCGTCTTCCAATCTATGATGATAATATTGACCAAATCGTGGGTATTGTTCATACAAAAGATATTCTACCGCTTTTAGCGAAAGGAAAAGAGGTTGTGATGAAAAATATTATGCGGAAACCCTATTTTATTCCTGAAACGAAGAAGATCAATGATTTGATGGCTGAATTTCAGCTGAAGCGGATTCAGTTGGCGATCGTATTGGATGAATTTGGTGGAACGGCAGGTATGGTTACATTGGAAGATATCGTAGAGGAGTTGGTGGGTGAAATCCAGGATGAGTACGATGAAGAAACACCAGTTGTGGAGCGTATTTCCGAAACAGAGTATATGGTGGATGCCGGAGCCAGTATTCATGATGTGAATGAGTTTCTTCCAATAGAGTTACCGGAGAGTCAGGATTACGATACGATGTCAGGTCTTGTGAGTGAAATCTTCGATAAGATACCGGAAGTCGGTGAGCGGAAAGAAGAGTATGGTTACATATTCACCATCATTCGAAAAGCGCAGCAGAATATCGAATTTGTCAAATTGGAATTGGTCGAGTCTGCTGAAGATGATACCGAAGAATAAATAGTAGCGAGTAGCCCATGCAGTTATTTTTTACACCGGATTTAAATCCTTCATCAGAAAATTTTATCCTGAGTGAGGAAGAAAGTAAACACGCTATTCGTGTGCTTCGTATGGATGCCGGAGATCGTTTACATCTTATAGATGGTCGCGGAGGTTTGTACGAAGCTAAAATTATCGACCCACATCCTAAACGCACAGTTCTTACTATTTTAAATGTGGAGGAGGGCTTTCAACATCCTCGCTACCATCTGCATATTGCGGTGGGGCCAACAAAGAATATCGATCGTATCGAATGGTTTTTAGAGAAGGCAACGGAGGTAGGGATTCAGGAAATCACGCCCCTTATTTGCGAGCATTCTGAGCGAAAAGAGGTTAAATTAGAACGCTTAAACAAGGTGGTTGTTGCAGCGATGAAACAATCGTTGAAAGCATATCTTCCCAAACTTAATGCTGCTGTATCGTTTAAAGAGTTTTTGAAGAATATTCCAACTGAAGGCGTGCAAAAAGCAATCGCACATTGTGTGGATGGTGAAAAAAAGTATTTAAACCAGATTTTTGAGCCTGCCAAACACTATATTATCCTTATTGGTCCGGAAGGAGATTTTTCTGAAGGAGAAATTGAGTTGGCATCACAAATGGGTTTTCATGCTATATCGCTAGGAGACGCGCGTCTAAGGACCGAAACCGCTGCTTTAGCGGCCTGTATGGAAGTTTCCCTGTTGAATAGGTGAATACAGGTAGTAGTGGAATAAGAGACGAGCCTATCCCTGTAACGGGCTGTGCGAGATCTGCAAAGCCCATTTAATAGTTTAAAAATAGACGCTAGTTTATTTTATGGGCTCAGCATCTACAATCTGAATTTCCGCATTTCCCTTAAGCGGATCCTTCGTAAAAATCATTTTCCCTTTTAATTTAATCGGATCTTCAGAAAATTTTATTGCACTACCCTTAAGGGTTACTTCGACCATAGGAGGGATGCCATTAGAGCCACAGAATTGACATTGCATAACCGGCAATACAGACATCATAAAGTTTTTATGATTACGGCCACTATGAAGCGGAACCATGTAACCGGGCAGTTCTACTATTTTATTTTCAAGTGCTTTTAGTTCCTTCGGATAGAAAGGAGTATACACTTTCTTTGCGCCGTTGTAAGTGACTTTGTAGGCCATTTTATCAATCGCTTCCCACGTTTTGTTCATCATGGGCGTATGGTCGGGAACATCCGGATTACTGCCAATCTGTGCCTGTAACTGTATGATGCCGAAGAATAGGAAGAACAATGCAGTGATAAGTTTTTTCATCTGTTTAATTTTTTCTTGTTGGGATGAAGCTATTCGATTTGTGTTGTTTGATGAATAAATCTGATAGCTTCATCGCGGTTAATATTACCTATATTGTATTAAGATTTTTTTAGTGCAATTCCAGGATTTACCAGCTCTGTACCCCTATTTTTCATTTTAGTTCAATTGCCATTATTCTATTTGTTTGACAAAGTACCGGCTATACTTGTGCGATACGCTTTCACAGCAGGAATTAACGCTGCGAGCACACCAATTAGACAAGCAACACACAAAAATACGAATTCTTTTGGATGTAGCCTAAAAGCTTCGATAAAGTCGGCGCTCTGGCTTGTTTGGTTGCTGATATAATATAAGGCCAAATGTGCCAATAAAAGTCCCACCAATCCACCAATGATTGTTATTGTCAGGCCTTCTAATAAAACGATGTTGAATAATTTTCCTTTAGAGGCTCCGAGTGTACGCATAATAGCAAGATCATATTTACGTTGTTTCAACGCATTATAGAGATTAATGAATACACTCAGGCCGGCAATGAGCATGATCACATACGCAAGGATAGCTAAAGAATCCATTCCTACTCCTAAGAGTGAAAACAAGCGCGTACTTTCCATCGCTGGAGAAGCAGCTTGCATATCCGTTTGTTGGTCAATCATTTTAGGTAATATACCGATAGCTGCCGGGGATTGATATTTAATCAAAATAGCAGTTATTTCTAGTCCATTTTGCTTCACCATATCGGCGCCAATAGATTTTACAAACATACCTTCCTCCTCGTGCTGGTCTTGCTCATCGTGATTGTGGTCGTGATGATCTTTTCCGCTGGTTCCTAAAGCTGCGTTAGAGTTTTCTTCTAAATCTTCTCCATGATGGTGGAGGTGGGCTTTGACGGTTTCCTCCCTGTCTTCTTCGCGTTCACGGAGTTCTTTCTGTAGTGCAGTTTCTTCATGATCATGTGCGTGTGCGATTCCATGGACATCCCAGACACTCTCTAAGTTGGTTAATATCAGGTTATCAGTAACATTGTTATTGTGCTTTAAAATGCCTACAATAGTAAAAGGATGTTCATCATGATGATGGCCATCTTTGCTCAAGCCGTGTGAACTATGGATTTGATCACCGATTTTCAGTTGCTGTTTTTTTGCAACCTGGTCACCAATGACTACTTCAAAATTATTTTGCCAAATGCGGCCTTCACGAATAGAAGTCTCATAGATGGACAGGAAAGAGGAATCGGTTCCAACGATGCGATGCCCTTTGAAGTTATCACCCAGCGATAAGGGAACTGCTAGCTGCACAAGCGGATTTTGGCGTAATGGGTCCAGTTCGTCTAATGGGATGTTACCTGTCGGATTGTCGATGTGATAAACACTCGATAAGATCAATTGCAGCGGGCTCCCTTTAGCGCCAACGACTAAATCAATATTTTTGCTGTTATTGTCAAGCTGCTTTTCAAAAGATTCTCCGGTAATTGATAGCACGGCGAGGATCGAAATTCCAAATGCCGTTAGCAAGATGCTTAGAAAGACCGAGCCAAACTGTCTACTTAAATTTTTCCAAACCAATTGTATCGTGTTCATAGCAAATTTTAATATCTAAAGGGTGACGCGTAAATAAAGTAAAAAATTATTTTAAAAGGTACATTTTAGAGAATTGTTCTTTTATTCTCTTGTCGTGCGTAGTTATCAGTAGGGTCGATCCAGCAGTTTCAGCTATCGATAATAGGAGTTCTAATACCCTATGGGTATTGTTATCATCCAATGCAGCTGTCGGTTCATCCGCAATCAATAGGGCTGGTTTATTGATAATGCTACGGGCTATAGCGGCACGTTGCAATTGACCACGACTCAATTCGTTTGGATAGGCATTACTTTTTTGATCCAATTGCAGCTGTTTTAGGATGAGTTCAATAGTGCTTACATCTACTTTTTTTCCGGATAAAGACTGCGCCAATTTGATATTTTCAACTAACGTTAAATTTTTTAGGAGGTGGGCCTCTTGAAATATGAATCCAATATATTGAGACCTGAACTGATCCAGTTTGCTGGTGGATAACAACGATAAGTTTTGACCATATATGTTGACCTGCCCTGTTTCTGGTCGTGACAAACCACCTAATATATTTAATAGTGTTGTTTTTCCAGAACCAGAATCGCCTAACAATAGTGTATGTTGCCCTTTTTCGATGTAAATATCTGGAAATTCAATTGGCGCTGAATTTGGATACTGGAATGATAACTGTGTAGTCGATACGATTGGAGTGTTCATGGGAATCAGATATTGAAATATATTCAAACTTAGATAAATTGCTTTTTATATGCAATATAATTGCAATTATATTGCATATAAAAAGCAATTCGTATTAGCGAGCTTAGTATTTTCAATGGAAAGGCTACTGATCTATTGGTTATCCTATTGTATCATCGATCTTTTGGTTAACTCGCTAGGGGCTGTACAACGATGCCAAGGATAAAAAGAACCAATTGTGTTAATAAATGAAGTGCTTAATAATTTACTTACACTTCATTAATATCATTTCGCTATAACAGGCTCAAATAGGATGCTAATTCGCTATAAAAGCTCTTTTTTACTAAAAATCGAAAAATAACAACGATAGGTAACATTAAATTAACAGCGGATTGATGTAATGGTAATTTGTTGTTAATGTTAACCTAATATTCTGCTAATAGATTTGCAGAAACAAAAAGCAAATAAATTGGAACCACAATTACAACTTAAAAGAATCGCTGCTGTCGTAACGCTAGCAGTAGCTGCGTCAACAACAGTTTATGCACAGAGTAGTGGGAAGTTAATGGGAACTATTACCAATAGTAAAACTGGCGAAACAATCACCGGAGTAACTGTTCGTATTTTAGGTACGTCAAGAGGGGGAAGTTCAGATGTATCCGGAAAATATAGTATTCCGGCTTTACCGGCAGGTAAATATACTGTAGAATACATTTATGTAGGTTACTCGACAAAGCAAGTTACAGAGGTTGAGATTAAAGCGAATGATTTGACCAATTTAGATATCGTTCTTGATAACTCAGAAGGGCAGGTGTTAGATCAAGTTGTGGTTACAGGATCTTTTAAAAAGGAATCTATCGGTGCGTTATATTCGCAACAAAAAAATAGTGCGTTGATTTCTGATGGTATTTCAAGTGAACAGATCAGAAGATCGCCCGATAAAAATACATCTGAAGCATTACGTCGAGTTAGTGGGGCAACTATTCAAGATAATAAATTTGTTGTGGTTCGGGGGTTAGGCGACCGTTATAACGTTTCCATGATGGACGGTTCGGTATTGCCAAGTACGGAAGCCAATCGTCGCGCATTTTCATTTGATATTGTTCCATCTAATTTGATAGATAAAATTACAATTTCAAAAACTGCAACACCGGATCTACCTGCAGATTTTGCCGGTGGTGCAGTGCAAATCACAACGAAGGATATTCCGGATCAAAATTTTGTATCCTTTGGTTTAGGTTACGGCTATAATACAGCTTCCACATTCAAGGACTTCTTACAAACCAAGAAGAATTTTCAAAACTATTTAGGTTTCGATGATGGTTCAAGTAATTTGGCGACTAATATGTATACGAGAGAGCAAGTGAAGGCTGGGCTCTCTGGTAAAGAAAATCGTCTTGCACTTAAGTCTATGCCAAATGATCTTTCCATTGAAAATAAAAAAGCATTACCCTCTCAAAATTATCAGTTTTCATTAGGGAATGTGAAACAATTTGAGAATAATAATAAATTTGGAGCCTTATTTTCGGTAACCTATAGAAACTCACAGAATATATTGGCGAATGTAAGACGCGAATGGCATCAATATGACTTTACGGATAATCAATATAGATTTTCCAATAATTTAGGAGCATTAGCTAATTTCGGATACACATTTGGTAAAAATAAAATCACCTGGAAAAATCTCTATAACAAGAATTATGACAATACCTACACGAGTCGGACGGGTATTGATCTAGGGTCAAATTTTGACAATAGATTTTCCGCTTATGATATCTTGGAGAAATCTTTATTCAAATCAACTGTTGATGGTGAACATGTGTTAAGTGATAAGAATGATAAAATAAAATGGACAGCCTCTTGGAGTAATATCAAGAATGACCAGCCTAATCAGGTTAAACTTAATTATGTTAGACCAATGTCTGCAGCCAATGATCCTTCCGTTCCCTTTACAGCAAACCTTGGTACCATAGGTAAACAAAATACAAGATTGTTTGCCAAACTAAATGAGAATATTTATTCAGGAGAAGGTAGTTATATCTTACCTATAAATTTTTTAACAGAACAATCCACCCTGAAAGTGGGTGCTGGTGGAAACTATAGAAAACGCAATTTTGATGCTAGATTTATTGGTTTCCAATTCAACGAAAATGCATTTGATAATGTAGAAGATATCAATAAATTTTTACAGACTCCTGCTGATCAAATTTTTTCCGCTCAAAATATAAATAATAATTATTTCCGCTATGGAGAAATCATGATGAATGGAGATAAATATGAGGCGAGCTCTGTAACTTCTTTTGGATACGCAATGTTGGACCAAAAATTCAATGATAAATTTAGAGTAGTTTACGGTTTAAGAGTTGAAAATTACAATGTTAAGATTGACGCTTTAAATGTAGATAACATGAAAATGGTGGAGGATGTTAACGACACGAAGCTGGATTTTCTTCCATCTGTAAACTTTACTTATAGTGTGACGCCAAAATCCAATGTTAGAGCATCTTACTATCGTACATTAGCAAGACCAGAGCTAAGGGAATTAGCTTCATTTAAGTTTTATGATTTCGAACAGCTCGGAATGATCACCGGTAACCCTGATTTGAAGCGTGCTTCCATTAACAATGCCGATTTACGTTATGAGATTTATCCTTCTGCTGGCGAAATTTTATCTATTTCAGCATTTTATAAGCAATTTACAGATGCCATCGAGCCGCGGAGATATGATGTTACTTCTACTCCTGATATTAGTTTTGGAAATGTTCCAAAAGCCAATCTTTATGGTGCGGAATTGGAAGTTCGTAAAAAATTGAATTTTGTAAATGACCAACCATTCTTTAAAAATACAACGGCTTACCTGAATCTTGCGTTCGTCCATTCCGAAGTTACCAACCCAACCGATCAACCTTATTTGGAACAAAAGAGATCAATGGTCGGACAGTCTCCCTATGTTATTAATGGAGGATTGCAACATACAGCTTTAGATAACAAATTAAATCTTAATATCCTTTATAACCGTATAGGTAAACGTATTATTCAACCCGGTGGACAAACTTTTGCGAGCGCCTGGGAAGCACCTAGAAACGTATTGGATTTTCAAGTTGGCTATAGAGTGTTAAAAAATAAAGGTGAGTTTAAATTAAATGCAAGTGATATTTTGAACAACTCTATTAATGTATATTTTGATAATAAAGTGCGAAATATCAGCAATGAAACCTGGTTTAAATACAAACCTGGTGCAAACTATTCCTTATCATTTAATTATACTTTTTAATTGGTAATGTAAATTTAATATTTCTTTAAATCTAAAGACATAAGTAAAGTATTTTTTTGTATTGAGATTTTTAAAACTTAAAAAATGAAAAAAAGATTATTATTCTTATCATTAGCGGCATTGTTAATCGCTGGAGCTTGTAAGGAAACCAAAATTACAGATGATGGTAATGATACTGAAACACCAACTAATCCAACAGATAAAGATGTTGTGGAAGTTACCGGAGAAATTACAGCCAATACTACTTGGACTTCGGATAAGATTTATTTGTTGAAAGGATTTGTTTTCGTTTCAAATGGAGCTACATTGACAATTCAGCCTGGTACAATCATAAAAGGAGATAAAGCAACAAAGGGAACTTTAACGATTACAAGAGGCTCCAAAATTAATGCGGTAGGTACTGTTGATAAACCGATTGTATTTACTTCCGCTCTACCAGCAGGTGCAAGAACTAGAGGTGATTGGGGAGGTGTAATTCTATTAGGAAAAGCTCCTGTGAACCAAGGTACAGATGTAATGATTGAAGGTGGATTGGAAGGCCCTAAGGGAAAAGATGCTAAAAATTATATCTACTATGGCGGAACTGATGCTGCAGATAACTCAGGTACGCTAAAATATGTACGTATTGAGTTTGGCGGAATTGAATATTCTGCCGATAATGAAATCAATGGATTGACAATGGGAGGTGTTGGAAATGGCACCACATTAGAGTACATCCAGGTTTATCGTTCCGGAGATGATGCTTTTGAATGGTTTGGAGGTACTGTAAATGCGAAACACTTATTAGCTGTTGCAACTTGGGATGATGATTTCGATACAGATTTTGGATATTCTGGAAATGTCCAATTTGCTCTTGCGCAGCGAGCAACCACGCAAGCGGATCAATCGGGATCTAATGGATTTGAGTCTGATAATAATGCAACAGGTACAGACCAGACTCCAAAAACCTCTGCTGTTTTTTCAAACGTAACGATTTTAGGCCCTATAAAAAAAGCGGGTGAATCGGCTATCGGGAATTATCAGCATGGCGCGCAAATTCGTCGTAATTCTTCTTTGAGCATATTGAATTCAGTGATTTCAGGATTTCCATTCGCTGGATTGTACATTGACGATACAAAAGTTGTTACAGCGAATACAACTTCGAATAACTTCTTAACTGGATCAGCGGTATTTGCAAATAATTTGGTGTACGGTTCAAAAGATGCAGATTTAAAAGTAAGTTCAACCACAAATTTAGCAGCAGTCAATACATTACTGCGTGCGAATAATGTATTTGATAATACAAAATTTGCACCAGCATTATTTAAAGCTCCTTATAATTTTGGAAAAGATTTTTCTTCAACTCCAGCAACTCCAGATTTCACGTTATCGACAGGCTCTGATGCTGCAACAGGCGCTGCATTCACGAATGCTAAGGTGTCGGGAAGTTTCTTTGAGAAGGTGGCTTATAAAGGGGCTTTTGGTACAGAAGATTGGACAAAAGGTTGGGCTCATTATGATCCCCAGTCGTTAAACTACACAACTCCAGGGAGAGTAACACAAAATTAGTTTCAAAATAACAAATAGAAAAATCCTGCCTTGAGCAGGATTTTTTTGTAGCATATTATGCGTTAATTCGTTATAAAGAGAAATAAAATAAATCTTAAATTATGAAAAATACGGTCTATTTGATTTTAATGGGTATTTTACTCCTTTTGGGCTGTAAGAAATCTGAAAATAAAACGGATTCAGAAACTACAGGGCTGAAAGTCGAAATAAAAGGAATTTCTGGCTGGGGTGAGTTTGTAAATATCAGTGTAGATCAAAATAAGACAGCGGTAAAGTATCCTGCAGGGACTAATGGAAGTCCTCAAACGGCAAGGGATAAAAGCTACAGAACCAGTGAAGAAACTTTTAGAAAGCTGTCGTCATATGTCGAAACTTACAACTTATTGGAAGCTAAAATCCAAGAGTGTGCACGTTGTGTTGACGGGATGGATTATGTAATCACAGTAAGATCTGGAAGCGTGGAAAACACCGTGACAATAGCCGTAAACCGGACGGATGGTAAATATGCTGATGTGCTTGATTTTATAAGTAAGTTATAGAAAGCGCAAAAGCGCTGTCAAGAATTATTTATTTTTCAGCAAAATATTGATTTTAGCTAAAACATATACTATAAAGCCAATATCTCGAACTGCGATTTAAAAAAGTAATATTACCTGGGTTCATAATGATAAACAATCTGATAAGACTGATTTTTAAGCTCCTCAGACAGTTGACCTATATCGAGTGTTTGCGCTTGTGGTGTAGGCTCACAGACCGAATAATATTTTCCATTGTACAAAATAGCGTCACCAATAGGGTGTTCAAATTGAACGGCCATAGTCACATGAGTGGGATAGAGCAGGGTAATCATAGGTAAATTGTAGATTTCCTTAACCAAATAAAAAAATAAGGCTACCCGATCATCACAGTCACTGTATTTATTTAATAGGGTTTGTTCAGCCGAAAGACGTTTTTCAGCTCCAAAATTCTCTTCATCATTTTCATACAAAAAGGCATACCGGGTAAACCGCATTAAATAATCCACTCCTTCCTGTTGGCTCTTTCCACTTAAATTATCCTTAAGCGCCGGAATAAGCGATTGATAGGTTTCTTTGCTTAGCGGAATATTGAAATAAGTTTCAAAATCCACACCAGGATAGTTTTTAAAAAGATCACTGATATCGTCATTCAACTTGATGTTAAAATGGTAGGCTTTATGGCCATAATTGAACGCGATCTGCTTTTCCTTATAGTTTGCAGGTACAAAATCAGGTAATTTTGTGATTTTATAACTGAAATCTTCGATAGCTTCCGGAATCTTTATGGTGACTGGAATGTAGGTGTCAGCTCGTTGAAACAATTTTCCGTAGTCATGGAAATTTAAACAGGTATATTTCTTGCCGTCAATTTCAAAAAATGGAATATCAGAAATATCTTCTTTGTTCTGAATGAAAAATATGATTTGATTATTACCAACAGCCAAGCGGGCGTCATAACCAGATTTACACATTAAAAACCATTTGTACAACGTGTAGCGTGTATAATTTTCATCTTTCGGAGCAATCTGTTGCGCGGTACGGCGAATCAACTGATAATATACCCAATCATTCAAATGGTGCTCGTCTTTGTATTCAAGCAAACTGTTTACAAGTTGTATATAATCTGTCTGATCCGCTGTTTGATAGAATTTTTGTACATGCGCTATCGTCAAGCTGTCTTTGAATGGAATGTTAAAGGAAGTCGGAACATCAATGGATACCTTTCCGTCATAAAAATCGAAATCATGATGTTGCGCCCACAGCTGTTGTGAAGCGCAGGTCAACCATACGATGATGGTGAATAACATCCAATATATTTTTCTTGATCTCAATTCTTAACAATTTGATAACATTAGTGTAATATAAATTTAACAAATTGTAATTGCTTTTCGAAAAAATTGTAGAAAATATTTTTAGCCTACCGCAAATTGATAGTAAATGTAAACTTATTTCAGTGTAAGACATAATCGTTTGCCAGTGCATGTTAGGGAGACTTTGTTCGCTAGTTTTTCGGGACTGATTCGTACCATTTTCGGGGTTCCCCCACTGCCTGCCCACTGATTCTCCACCTCGGGCCCACATAAACAGTGGGGAAAGAGTGGGGGATCAGTGGAGCGAGAGTGGACGCACGGCGAACAAAGGGCGAACAAAGAGCGAAGGAAGGGCGAAGAAGCTATAGTTTAAAGACTCAGCTTTTCGATAAATTACGCGATTAGTAGGTAACTTTAGGTTTATTACTTTCACAAATTACACCCTTAGCTGGTTTGTCATTTGTCGTACTGCAATTTAAGCTTTTATCCAGCGTTCTTTTGGCATTGTCCAAATGGTTATATTGTTCTGCCATATTCCCAAACTCAGCAAAGTTCTCTTTGTCTGTATACAATATGGAAATAAACTCGCAGTCTTTACGAAAGGGGGCAATGTGCCATTTACTGGGGTCGTTGCAGGGAATGTCATCAAAAAAGGTCTGTAGCTTGGGGAGCAGATCTGCCAGTCGTTGGTTGATCTCTGATAGTTCCAAATCTCTAGCTGAGGCGACTTTCAGTTTGCCGGCGATGCATCGTATTCCAAAATGAGGAGGAAGATAGTTGGGCGAAACACTGGTGTCGTAAACAATAGGTCCTTTATATACTTTCTGTGCCCTTTCTCTGAGCGCTGCAGCTTCGGTAATTAACTTATTATAGGCTTGTTCAAAGCTCGGGTGTACGGGTACATAGGTGTAATAAAGCGTGTCAACTCGGCATTCCTTTAAATCACTGCAGGAAATATTTTCGGTTAGTTTAACTGCTTGTTGGATTTTATCTGCTGCTAGACTTGTGAGTTCGTCGTAGCTTTCTTCTTTTTTACAGCCTACAAAGAGAAGTGTACTACATAAAAAAGCGTAGAATAGGTGTTTTAAGTACTTCATAAATTGGTTTTTTTAAGCTTAACGAAAGCTTTCAGCTATCCGCTACAGTTGCAAATCAATGTGACGTGTAAAAATAGTATTAAAATTCGTATCTTCGTGCAATGGATAATTTTATTGTTTCTGCACGTAAATACCGCCCGATTACCTTTGATTCGGTTGTAGGTCAGCAACACATTACGGGTACCTTAAAGAATGCGATACACAACAACCAGTTGGCGCAGGCATTTTTGTTTTGTGGTCCTCGTGGTGTGGGTAAAACTACCTGTGCACGCATTTTAGCTAAAACAATAAATTGTGAAAATATCTTAGAGGGTACTGAGCCATGTGGCGAATGCGACAGCTGTAAATCTTTCCAAAACGGTAATTCATTTAGTATTCATGAACTGGATGCAGCATCGAATAACTCGGTCGATGATATCCGTAATCTTATTGAGCAAGTGCGGATACCTCCACAGGCAGGAAAATATAAAATCTATATCATAGATGAGGTCCATATGTTGTCTCAGGCGGCTTTCAATGCATTTTTGAAGACCCTCGAGGAACCGCCTTCTTATGCAATATTTATTCTGGCAACGACAGAGAAACATAAGATTTTACCGACGATACTTTCGCGTTGTCAGATTTTCGATTTTAACCGAATCAAAGTGGAAGATATGGCTAACCATTTGGCTAGTATCGCAGATCGGGAAAGTATCGCTTATGATCAGGATGGATTGCATATCATTGCACAAAAGGCAGACGGTGGGCTTCGAGATGCGCTGTCGATGTTTGATCAGATCGTCAGCTTCTCCAATAAAAATGTCACCTACCAAGCTGTCATTGATAATCTAAATATTTTAGATTACGACTATTATTTCAAGTTAACAGATGCTATTTTAACCGAAGACGCAGCACAATCCTTACTGCTTTTCAATGAAATTTTGAACCACGGATTTGATGGCAGTCATTTCGTTGCAGGTCTGTCATCGCATTTCAGAAACTTGCTCGTTGCCAAAGAACCGTCAACTTTAAAATTGCTAGAAGTTAGTGATAGTATTCGTCAAAAATATATGCAGCAAGCTCAAAAGGCTTCTCCGGGATTTTTGTTATCAGCATTGAATATTTCCAATCAATGTGAAATCAACTATAAGACGAGTAAAAATCAACGTTTACAGGTCGAACTTTCACTTCTCAAGACCTGCCATATAGCACATGCGATCAAATTGAGCCAGCTTGGATCCGTCCAGATGTCTTCGGCCAGCGAGGAAGTAAAAAAAAAACTTCCTGAGCCAATAGCAGCACAGCCAAAACAAGGGGCTTCGGCTGTCGTTACACCACCGATAATTTCATCAAGCAATGTTCCTGTTATTGAAAAACAGGTTGCGCCGCCACCTCCACAAGCTACCCCTGTAAATTATCAGGCTTCGGACGCAAAGGCCGAACCGAAAAAGGATCCTGTTTCGAATGTGCCTCCCAAAGTGAAAAAAGGAGGGTGGGGGGCTTCCGCTTCGGCAATTATTCCTTCTTTGCCCGACTTGAATACCATATACGATAACAATGCGGTTGCCAAAGAAGGGGATGAACCAGAATTGATACGTGGGAGCGAACAACGTGAGGTTTCATTCGGTCAATTTATTGCGGTTTGGAACAGTTATGCTGAACAACTTAAAGCAGAAAACAAGATTAACCTGTACACCATGATGACGGCCATGCAACCCCGATTAAATGGTGTATTGATTGAAATTGATGTTGAAAATGGAGTTCAGATGGATGTATTGCAAAGTGCAAAGGTTGATGTGCTGAATTATCTGCGCGTGAAGCTCCAGAATTTTTCGTTAGATCTAAAGGGGGTGATGATGGAGCACACTATTTCGCGCAAACCCTATACCTCACAGGAGAAGTATCAAGCCATGGTCAATAAAAACCCACTATTGGATACGTTGCGGAAGGAGTTTAACTTGGGGCTAAGCTAATTCGGAGACTTTAATTGTTGTTTATTTTTGTACATTTGCAATCTCTTCTATGAAGAGCAGAATATTTAGTTTTTATTATGCAAGGAAATTTTCAGAGACGTGATCGCGACCACGGCGAAAGACGTGAGGTGAATCAGATGGTATTTGGTATTCGTGCTGTGATGGAAGCAATAGATAGCGGTAAAGAGATCGAGTCATTGTTTATACAGCGTGGTTTGAGTGGTAGTTTGATTCTAGAATTGAAAGCCTTGCTAAAAGAGCATAATATCGCTTTTCAACAGGTGCCGATCGAGAAGTTAAACCGGATAACACGTAAAAACCATCAAGGTGTAATCGCGGTCATTTCGCCAATCACCTATCACGATATTGAAGATCTTCTACCACAGATTTATGAAAAGGGTGAAACACCTTTACTTTTGATGTTGGATGGAGTAACAGACGTGCGTAATTTAGGCGCTATCGCGCGGACAGCTGAATGTTCGGGTGTTCATGCGATCATTGTTCCCAAAAAAGGCTCTGCTGAAGTTAATCCTGACGCGATAAAAACATCTGCGGGCGCACTTTATAAAATCCCTGTTTGCCGCCACGATAGCCTTTCAAAAGTAGGTAAATTTTTGATTGATTCTGGTGTACAGTTAGTCGCTAGTACAGAGAAAACAACGACGAGTATATACGATGTCGATTATACGGCCCCTACCTGTGTGATTATGGGGGCGGAGGATATCGGTGTATCCAATGACCTAATCCGTATTGCGGACAACCTTGCCAAGATTCCAATGTATGGTGAAATCAGTTCATTAAATGTATCAGTTTCTGCGGCAGTTGTGATCTACGAAGCAATTCGCCAACGGATTGTTAAAGAGTAGCACCATACTTTATTGATAATAAAAAATCCTTTGTATTTTAACAAAGGATTTTTTTGTAAGCTAGATTTGATAAATTTGCTCGATCTCTCGTTCGTATTTTTGTAGGATAACTTTTCTTTTCATCTTTAAAGTAGGGGTCAATTCACCGGTCTCAATCGTCATTTCATTAGGGATGATGGCAAATTTTTTGATTTGTTCCCAGTTTCCAAAATTTTTATTGATACGGTTTAGTTCCGACTCAATTTTCTGCTTCAGTTCAGGGCTGTCTAGAAAATCTCGTCTAGAAAGATCTGCCAGGGTGGGAAATGCTGTTTTCGACCATTCTAAGAGATTTTTATAGTTGGAAAAAATCAAAGCTGCAGGAAACTTACGGCCTTCTCCAAGTACCATGGCCTGTTCGATAAATGGAGATTCTACCAGCTTCGATTCAATCTGCTGAGGAACAATATATTTTCCTCCAGAGGTCTTGAACATCTCTTTCTTTCGATCGATAATTTTAAGGAATTTGCCATCTACCCATTCGCCAATGTCTCCTGTGTACAACCAACCATCTTTAATTGCTTCTGCTGTAGCCTCCGGATTTTTATAATAACTGATCATATTATTTTCTCCTTTCGTCAATATTTCACCATCGGGCGCAAGCTTAATTTCGATATGAATTAATGGCAAGCCAACTGTTCCAATTTTCATACCTCTTCTATAACAGTTTACGGCGATACATGGTCCGGCTTCAGTAAGACCATAGCCTTCATAGATCGGAATTCCTGCAGCCATGTATAGACGGATTAACCTTTGCTGTAGTGCAGCGCTTCCAGAAGCAATTCCCTTGATATCATCACCGAAGACCTTGCGCCATTTTGAAAAAACTAATTTACGGGCAATTTTCAACTGAAGATCATACCACCATGAGCGCCCCTCGAGTTTGTATTTTTCGCCGAGGTTTATAGACCAGAAGAATAGTTTCCGCTTAATCCCTGTTAGCTGTTCTCCCGTTGCCATAATCTTTTCATAAACTTTCTCCAAAACCCGAGGAACAGCAGAGAAAATATGCGGCTTTACAGATTTAAAGTCTTCACCTATTGTATCCATGGATTGAGCAAAGAAGATTGTCAAGCCTTTGTACATATACACATATTGGAACACGCGCTCATAGGCATGGCAAACTGGAAGAAAGGAGAGTGCCCGGTCGCCACGTTGGACAGGAAAGGAATATTCGCTACTATAAGTATCTGCCAATAAATTTTTATGAGACAACATAACGCCTTTTGGGTTTCCTGTTGTTCCAGAGGTATAAATGATGGACGCCAAGGCATCGGGTTTTATATGATCACGTAGCTGGTTTAGCGTTTCATCTGTAATAATCTCCCCACTTGCAACGAAATCCTTCCAATGGTTGAGATCATCTTCTTTTTCGAAGCTGTAGATCGCATTTAATTGAGGACAATCATCTTTTATCGTTAATATTTTTGTATAGAGTTCTTTTGAACTGACAATGCAGGTTTTAATTTCGGCATGATTGAAAATATAGGTATAATCCAACGTCGAAATATTGGGGTAAATCGCGACAATAACAGCGCCAATTTGTTGGATAGCAAAGTCAAGTATATTCCATTCGACACGGTTTTCACTAATCAAGGCCACCTTTTCGCCAGGTTGCACCCCTAGTGCGATCAGACCTTTCGATGTCTGGTTAACTTGCTCAATAAATTCAGTATTGCTCAGTTTTACCCATTTGTTATCTTTTTTAAATGAAAACATCGGAAAGTCTGGTGCAATATCATATTGAAGATATGCTAAATCAAATAATCTCGTTGCTGTTGGCATAGTGAAAATCCAGTTCTTATAATACAGCTAATTTACGTTTTTTTATAGAGACCGCCGTATTCAATTCATGGATTAATGCGTATGTAAGAGGAGATGGTGGTATACACAAAAAGACTCTGGTATATCAAGCTATGTGCTTTTATACCAGAGTCTTTAAACTCTATTTTAAATACTGTTTACTTAGTATTTACTTTTTGATTCTTTACGTTTTCCAGAGAAATCACGGAAGCCACCGCCATTGTTGCTGCTACGCTCACGTCTCTCGCCGCTGAATCCGCCTTCACGTCTTCCGCTGCGCTCGCCGCCACCATAGCCACCTTCACGTCTTCCACCGCGATCACCGCCACGATATCCACCTTCACGTCTTCCGCCACGTTCACCACCACGGCTTCTTCCGCCACGGCCTTCACTTTTTCCTTCCCCAGATACTTCGATGCGTACTTGACGACCGTTGTAATCTACGTTCTGGAATCCTTGGAATACTTTCTCAACCTCAGCATCTTGAACTTCAAAGAATGTAAATACACCCTTTAAATCAATTTTACCAATAGATTTTCCTGAAATGTTCGCATTGTTACAGATAAAGCCCAACATGTCTCCACGAGAGAATTCATCTACTGAGCCTAAGTTCATGAATAAACGTGTGTAACCTTTTGAACCTTCACGAGAGCGACCATCACGTCTATCACCGCGGTCTTCACGAGAACCGTCGCGCGCTTCGATATTTAAATCTGGGGCGTTTTTGTAATAATCCAAGAAACGGTTGAACTCAAGAGAAGCAAATCTTTTGATGATATCTTCTTTGGAAAGAGATTCCAAATTTTCCATAATTGCTGGCAAGAATGGGCTGATTTGTTCATCGTTCACTTCAACATTTTCAATCTTTTTAACGATCGAAAATAATTGTTTTTCGCAAACTTCAGCACCTTGAGGGACTTGCTTTTTCTCAAAAGGCTTACCAATGATCTTTTCAAGATGACGGATTTTGCTTAGTTCTTTTACGTTTACCAAAGAAAGTGAAATACCAGTTTTACCTGCACGAGCTGTACGGCCTGAACGGTGTGTATAGTTTTCTGTTTCATCTGGTAACGAGAAGTTGATTACGTGCGTTACGTCACTTACATCAATACCACGAGCAGCTACGTCTGTTGCGATCAACAATTGTAAACTACGGTCACGGTAACGTTTCATTACTTTATCACGTTGTTGTTGGGATAAATCACCATGCAATGAATCTGCATTGTAACCATCTTTGATCAACGCTTCAGCAATATCTTGCGTCTCGATTTTTGTACGACAAAATACGATACCAAAGATATCAGGATTTGAATCTACAATACGTTTGAACGCCGCATATTTATCTTTTGCTTTGATCAAATAGTAATGGTGTTCAATGTTGGCATTACCTGTATTTTTTGTACCTACAGTAAGCTCAACAGGGTCGGTCATATAATTCTTTGCGATACGACGCACTTCAGAAGGCATCGTTGCCGAAAATAACCAAGTTTTTTTCTCGTCAGGAGTTTCTGACAAAATGTTGTTGATGTCTTCTTTGAAGCCCATATTGAGCATCTCATCCGCTTCATCTAATACAACATACTTTACATTTGAGAAATCAATTGCATTTCTGCCAATGATATCCAACATACGACCTGGGGTCGCAACTACAATTTGCACTCCACGTCTAATTTGACGTAGCTGGTCTGAGATATTTGCACCTCCATATACAGCAACAACATGTACGTTGTTAACGTATTTAGCAAATTTTTCTAAATCTTTTGAGATTTGTAAACATAATTCCCGAGTAGGGCAAAGGATTAATGCCTGTGGGTGTTTTTGAGAAAAGTCTAATTGCTCTAATAATGGAAGACCAAATGCCGCGGTCTTTCCTGTGCCAGTTTGGGCTAATCCGACAAAATCGTCGTTACCAGTCAATAAAACAGGAATGGCTTTTTCCTGAATTTCAGAAGGTTTTTCGAAACCTAATTCTGAGATGGCATTAACAACTTCCTCACGGATTCCCAGTTCTAAAAATGGGTTCATGAAATATTATATACAATAGGCACTATTGCCTAAGGCGATGCAAAGATAAGAATAAAATTGGAATAAACAAATAATTTAAATAATTGATTTTTAATATGATTTGAGTTTTTGAGAATAGTTACAACAAATAAACTGTCTTCGTATAGATTAATGAGATTTAAAGATAGCTATTTCAACTTTTAAAGTATGTTGTATGTCTACAGTCCTCATATTCTTTGACGAACCTACATTAAACTTTCAAATCGTGTAGGTATCAAAAAAGGCATCACCGTGAAGTGATGCCTTTGGCTTGTATAAATCCAAGAATATCGATTAATAAAGCGTGAACTCTACGCGACGGTTTTGTTGACGACCATCAGCGGTTTTGTTTGATGCGATCGGTTGGTCAGGACCATAACCTGTCGCTTCAATGCGTGATGCATTAGCGCCTTGGGATACAAGATATGCTTTCACCGATTCGGCGCGTTCTTTTGATAGACGCATGTTCAATTCACGTGAACCTGTATTATCCGTGTGTCCGGCTAGTTTTAGACTGAAGTTTTTCTCGATTAACAGTTCTGCAACTTTATTTAAGGTAGCGTATGAGGTAGGACGTATTGTTGATTTTCCCAAATCGAATTCCAAGTTCTTAATGGCATCAGCAACAACTTTTCGGTCAGCTTCTGTTACCACAACTTTTTCTACAACTCTAGTTTCGTTTTTCACCACAATTGGACATCCAGATCCATCTACCTGTACACCTGAAGGAGTGCCCGGGCATTTGTCATATCTGTTGGCAACACCATCACCATCATCATCCTTCAAGTCACTGTTCAAACCATCCAATTGATTTTGTAGCGCTTGGTTTTTAGCATTTAAAGCATCATTTTGTGCTTTAAGATCATCATATTTCAAGGTGTAGTCGTTGACTAATGTCGCAACAGGATTTGAATTGTTTAAAGCAGGTTTGCTACCACTGCCCAATGCAAATTCTAAACCGCCATGGATGTAAGTAAACAAGTCATTTTTATATTGACCGCCTTGAATGCCATCAAAGTTTTGGTTAACCCAATTTAATTGATAACCTAGCTCGAAGTTGATACCTTTAGCGACAGCAAATTTAAATCCCATATCCAATGGTACGTAAATTTTAGAAATGCCATCTGCTTCCTGGGAAGTTGATCCTGTAGTTAAGGTAGTTTTGCTATTCATCACACCCACACCGACCGATGCATAAGGCTTAATGAAACTGTTGAAAAATCTCCAGTTGGTGTTGGCAGCTTGGAATTCGCCCGACAAGGCCGCAGACCATGGTGTTTTAGCTTCAAAAGATTGTGTTCCATCTTTAAACGCTCCACCAGTCTTACCCCCAAAGTAGCTCGCCTTGATGCCAAAAGAAGGAGAAATTTGCTTTTTAATGTAGGCACTATAGCCCAAATTCCACGCTAAATCCTCATAGTTTGCACGGTTAAAGCCAGCAATGTTAGTTTGATTTGTCACCCCTGCACCAATACCGATAGACCATGTTCTATATTGTGTAGCTGGTCCAAATGGTGTTGTTCCTTCAATGGATGATGCTTTTGCATTTTGAGCATTTGCTGTATTCGCAAATAAGCCCGCAGATGCAAGCGCGAGTACGAATTGTAATTTTAGTTTCATATAATCTGATTTTGTATAAACCGCTACAAAACTAATAATTGGAAAATTAAATTTGCTAAAGGTTTGTAGTTGAAATATGACAATTAGATAAATAAAAAGGTGTTTTTAAATTTAAAAACACCTTTTTATTTATCTGATTTATTAGTTATTAATAAAGGGTGAACTCAACACGGCGGTTTTGTTGACGGCCAGCTGCATTTTTATTTGTTGCAATTGGTTGGTCAGGACCATATCCGGTGGCCTCTATACGTGAAGCATTTGCCCCTTGCGATACTAAATACGCTTTTACCGCTTCTGCACGTTCTTTAGACAAACGCATATTTAATTCGCGTGAGCCTGTATTATCTGTGTGACCAGCAAGCTTTAAGCTGAAGTTCTTTTCAATTAATAAAGCGGCAACTCTATTCAATGTCGCATAAGAGCTGGAGCGGATAGTTGCTTTACCTAAATCAAACTCCAAGTTTTTGATCGCATCAGCAACAACTTTCTTATCTGCTTCTGTAACCACAACTTTCTCTACGACCTTGGTTTCGTTTTTAACAACAATTGGACAACCCGATCCGTCCACTTGAACACCTGAAGGTGTGTCTGGGCATTTATCATATTTGTTAGCCACACCGTCGCCATCGTCATCTTTCAGATCATTGTTAAGACCATCCAACTGTCCTTGTAATGCTTGATTTTTAGCATTCAACGCATCATTTTGAGCCTTTAAGTCATCGTACTTAACCGTGTAGTCATTGACAAGGGTTGCCACAGGGTTAGAATTGTTTAAAGCAGGTTTGCTACCACTACCCAATGCAAATTCTAGGCCTGCATGAGCATAAGTGAATAAGTCATTTTTATATTGTTGACCCACTGGGTTATCGCTACCCATTCTGTTGTCAAAACGTTGGTTCGCCCAATTCAATTGGTAACCAAGTTCAAAGTTGATACCTTTTGCTACGGCGAATTTAAAACCAAAATCTGCCGGTACATAAATCTTAGAATACGAGTCACCATATTCTCCTCTGTTCCCGTTAGCGATTCCAGCGGTCTCGGCGTTCATTACACCAACACCAATGGATGCGTACGGTTTAATGAAGCTGTTGAAAAATCTCCAGTTGGTATTTGCTGCTAAAAACTCGCCCGACAACGCTACAGACCAAGGTGTTTTAGTTTCAAATCCTGTCTGTTTATCGCTATTAACGTAGCCTGATGTTTTTCCACCAAAATAAGTAGCTTTTAATCCAAAGGATGGGGAGATCTGCTTCTTGATGTAAGCACTATAACCCAAATTCCAATCCAATTTATCGTAACCACCGTTGTTAAACTTGGCGATATTTTGCAAGCTCGTTACACCTGCTCCCACACCGATCGACCACGTTCTATATTGTGTTGCCGAGCCTAATGGTGTTGTGCCTTCAATTGATGCGTCTTTTGTGCTTTGCGCAAAGGATGCGGTGGATAAAATTCCTGCCGCAACAAGTAATCCTGATTTTTTAAGGCTAATTTTCATAATGCGTGTTTGTAAAATTATCTACTATAATACTGTTGTTAAATTAACTCACTGAACACTCTTGCAATAAATTTGCCAAAAATTATTTGGTTACTCTACACGCCCAAAGAAGTTTGGCACTTCAATTTCAAAAGCCAGATGCTTAACAATATTTTCAGTAAAAATGTTTTGAAAAAAAGTTTTCCTACTTTTTGTAATCAAAATAACATCAATGTCTTCGTCCCTGATAATGGTATGAATACCGTTAGCGACATTCTCTCGAGAACCCGCAAAATAACTAGGCGATTTGACAATGTATGAAATGTCTTCAATGCCAGTTTCACTAATAATCTCTTCGATCCAGTTTTCTAGTTTTTTTCCTAATACTTTGATTTCCAGTTCATTTTTATTAATGTGAATCAGTTGAAGATGGAAGTCTTTGCCATATAACGGAATAGCTTGTTTGAGCACTTCAAGTTCGCCAGGTTTGAAATTTGTTAACAAACCAATGGTATCCTTTTTGAGCTTTATCGCATTTTTTGGAACAGCTAAAACAGGTATTTTGGACTCTTTAATAACATCATAAGTATTACTTCCGATCAAAACAGATTCGAGTCCTGTGACTCCTTTTGTACCCATAATGATCGTTTGGTATGTCTCTTTTATCTCTTGTTTTTCCAGTGTTTCGGCCAAAATACCGTTGTCAAATAAGGTAGAAATTTTAAGTGAAGGATATTCTTGTAGAAGTTCAGCTACAAGCTTCTCCATTTTTTGATGAGCTTCCATCTCCGTAGGGTCTACTAAATGCTTCGCATTTGCAAATTTATTGCTGTGTGATGTGAACGAATGAAAGAGTGTGATCTCATTGTTTGACATGGTAGCCACTTGTGCTGCATAAAATGCCGCAACTCGTGCATTTTCGGAATAATCGACAGGTATTAATAGTTTAGACATGGCTATAAGGTATTATGCTTTTGTGAAAAATATGGGGACTAACGGATGGCTAAATAATGCTTTTGCGACTGAACGCGAAAAGACACGTTCAAAGAATGATTTTCTCGATCTTGTCACTAATAGCACTTTAATCTTTTCGTTATGGATCATCTCGTTAATGACTTCTGGAACTGTATCTAGATCCTCAATATCGCCTTGAATTGAATCAACTTCGATTGCAATATTGGTGACGCCAATATGTTTTTTGATCTTATATTTCCATACTTCAAGCTTATCCTCAATTCTATTTTCTGATGAGTGATCGTAGTGTACATGCATAAGTTTCAACTCAAAATCTTTACCGATAATATTGACAAAATCTTTTACTGTATGGATCTCTTCTTCTTTAAAATTGGACAGTAAGCCGACAGTATCTATCGGTGTATAATGTGCTTCGTTTGGAATGGCCAATACAGGTATTTTGGCTTTTTTGCTAATGACATACGTGGTGCTGCCAATAAGCTTACTGTCCTCATTGGTGATGCCCTTAGTGCCCATAACTAAAAAATCAAACTGATCAGGAGTAGCGAGTTCAGGTAGCGTTTCTGTAATCATTCCTCGCTCACATTGTGTAGATATTTCAAGTGTGGGATGTTGTAGCTTTATTGATTCTGCCAGACTTTTGATAAGGATATCCGCTTTAAATACGGGAGAATTTGCGTCATTAGGGCTGTTTTCTTCCTCGAACACCGCAGAAGCAGAGGTGTAATTGTGATAAAGGTGGAGGGCATAACCCTTTTCCAGACATAGGTGCACCGCATAGTTAACAGCATTGATCGCATGAGCAGAAAAATCTACCGGTAGTAGAATGTTTTTTTTCATTAGAAGGAATTTAATCTACAAAATCTAATCTTATTTATCTCGCACTAGGGAATGTGCTTGAAAGTATATTCAATTCCCTATTTTACTATCAAATGTAATAAAACAAATGTAATTGTGGATGACCTCAAGTCAAATAGTTTTTATCGTTTTACATGTGAAAGTGAAGAAGCTTTGCACAAATATGAATAACGAATAACACTTTTAGAATGTTATATTTAATATCAATTTGTGATTGCTGTCACCAATTAAATTGGTATGTCTTAACTCGCTGAATGTTAGCGTCTGAATTTTTTGTTTGAAAAGTCAAAGTCGCACTTTTCGTCGTTAAGAGAAAACGGTCGTTTCAAGGTCAATATATGGAATTCTACATTGCATAACCTATCAATTTTGAGTAAGTTTGCACATATTTTTAGATAATTAAATGACAAGTAGAGAAATTCGTCAGGCCTTTTTGGACTTTTTTAAAAGTAAAGGGCATCAAATAGTCCCTTCAGCACCGGTAGTTGTAAAAAATGACCCAACTTTAATGTTTACCAATGCGGGAATGAATCAATTCAAAGATTTATTTTTGGGTGAAGCACCCGTTAAATTTCCTCGCGTTGCCGATACTCAACGCTGTTTACGTGTTTCTGGAAAGCACAATGATTTGGAAGAAGTCGGCATTGACACCTATCACCATACGTTGTTTGAGATGTTAGGAAACTGGAGTTTCGGTGATTACTTTAAGAAAGAAGCGATTGCTTGGGCTTGGGAACTATTGACAGTTGTTTATAAGTTAGACAAAGACCGTCTGTATGTGACTATTTTTGAAGGAGATGCCAAAGAAGGCTTGGAGCGTGATATGGAAGCTTTCAATTTCTGGAAAGAATGGATTGGCGAAGATAGAATTCTCCTTGGGAACAAGAAAGATAATTTTTGGGAAATGGGGGAGACAGGACCTTGTGGGCCTTGTTCCGAAATCCATTTTGATATGCGCAGCACAGAAGAGCGCGAACAAACTTCCGGACAGAGTTTGGTGAATGCAGACCACCCTCAAGTCATTGAGATCTGGAATCTCGTATTCATGCAATTTAATCGATTGAAAGATGGCTCGCTTCAGTCGCTACCCGCTAAACATGTCGATACGGGAATGGGCTTTGAGCGTTTGGTGCGATGCATACAGGGTAAGACCTCCAACTATGATACCGACGTATTTACCCCTACTATCGATTTTATTGCTGAAAAATCAGGTATAAAATATGGTATAGATGAAAAGGCCGACATTGCCATGCGCGTGGTTTCTGATCATATTCGTGCAGTAAGTTTTGCAATTGCCGATGGCCAACTGCCATCCAACAATAAAGCTGGCTACGTGATTCGCCGTATTTTACGCCGCGCAGTACGTTATGCTTATACATTTTTAGGCTTTAAAACTCCTTTTATTAATGAAATTGTACCCGTATTGGCATCTCAGTTCGCAGGAGTATTCGATGAATTGATTCAACAACAGGATTTTGTACAGAAAGTGATCTTAGAAGAGGAAGTTTCGTTCCTAAGAACCTTGTCCACCGGCGTGCAGCGATTTGAAAATTATGTGGAGAATAACGTTGTCATTAAGGGGGATTTTGCTTTCGAACTCTATGATACCTACGGATTCCCGATCGACTTAACGGAATTGTTGGCGCGTGAAAAAGGTTTAACTGTCGATATGGAGGGTTTCAACCAAGCACTTCAAATTCAGAAAGATCGTTCTCGTGCTGCCACTGCGATTGACACTGGTGATTGGATTGAAGTGAATGAAGATGAGGGGTTTGAATTCGTAGGATACGATACATTAACTGCCGTTACCGAGGTTGTTAAATACCGTAAAGTTGTAGCAAAAAACAAAGAGCAATTCCAATTGGTACTTTCAGTTAGCCCCTTTTACGCTGAGGGTGGGGGCCAAGTGGGCGATTCTGGGGAATTGATTTCGGAATCAACAGGTGAGAAAATCTATATCACAGATACTAAAAAGGAAAATGGGCTATTTGTTCACTTTACAAACAAGTTACCGCTTGAATTGAAAGGTACATTTGTAGCGCAGGTTGATAAAACCAAAAGAACCGATACCGAAAACAATCACTCAGCAACCCATTTATTACATGCAGCTTTGAAACAGGTATTGGGAAATCACGTGAACCAAAAGGGATCATTGGTCAACGCGGATACTTTACGTTTTGATATCTCTCATTTTTCGAAAATCACCGACGAGGAGATTAAGCAGGTAGAGGATATTGTCAATGCTAAGATTCGTGAAAATATACCCTTGAAGGAAGAACGGAATGTTCCATATCAACAGGCCCTTAATTCGGGTGTTACAGCCCTATTTGGGGAAAAATATGGTGATTTTGTGCGTGTGATTACTTTTGAAGACCAATATTCCAAAGAATTGTGTGGGGGTACACATGTCAAAGCAACGGGCCAGATCGGATTTTTTAAAATTGTTTCCGAATCTGCTGTCGCTGCTGGTGTCCGTCGTATTGAAGCAATTACAGGAACGCGCTCAGCATCGGTTATCCGTGAGCATTTCGAATTGGTTCATCACCTGAAAGAGCTCATGAATAATCCAAAGGATTTTGTATCTGCACTAGGTAAAATTATCGATGAGAATGGTGCCTTGAAAAAAGAAGTCGAGAAAAGTATCACGGAAAAATCGTTAGCCTTGAAATCTGATTTGGAAGCAAAGATCCAGCAGGTCGGACCGATTAATTTCTTGTCTACGATTGTTGATCTTCCAAATGCTGAAGCTGTGAAAACATTGGCTTATGCTTTAAAAGGTACTGTTACGAACTTGTTTTTAGTCATAGGTGCTGAGTTTGATGGTAAGCCAAGCTTGACTGTTGTACTATCCGATGAGTTGGCTAAAGAAAAAGGATTAAATGCAAGTACAATTGTTCGAGAATTAGCTAAGGATATCCAAGGAGGGGGCGGTGGTCAGCCGTTCTTCGCGACAGCCGGAGGTAAAAATCCTGCGGGATTAAAGCTGGCAATTGCGCGTGCAATAGACTTCTTGAAATAAATTTAGGGCCAATGAAATAAGGCTATTAAGGATAGGTATTAACAACTAAAAATAAACGGATGAAGAAGGCAGTTTTTTTTGCGGTAGGAATTGTTAGTTTGATGATGAGTTGCCAAAATAAGGAGCAGTTTACCATTGCAGGAAATGTCGAAAATCCTGGCAATGTCAAAGTTATTTCGTTATATGAAGGGGATACAAAACTCGATTCTATGTTTTTTGGCGACAATAACAAATTTCAGTTTGTAAGACCTGCTAGCCAGTCCAGATTATTATCTTTGCGGGTAGGTAAAAATCGCTATGATTTGATCGCCTCCCCTGGGGAAACCATTACTTTTAATACGGATCTTCATAAGGATGTCAATGATTACCAGGTGGAAGGTTCTGAATTGTCAAAAACAATACAGCCCTTTGCCAAAGAACGGAATTATCGCGATTATGTGCAGGATTCCTTGCAAACGGTATTTGCAAAGCTAACTTCAAATTCGACAGCAGACGAGATTGAAAAGATTCGTGCAGAATATAAAGCCAAATTTGCAGAGGTCCTACGGACATATACGAAGAAAGCGGTCGATTTTTCGAATAGACACAATGATTTGGCTGGATTTTATGCCATCTCCACCTTAGATCCCGAAGTTGCCGAAAGTGAAATTATTGCTTATGCCGATAAAATAAAGGATGAATTTACGGAGAATAGGTACGTAACCCAATTTAAAGAGGAAACCCAAAAGCTAAAGAAAATGGCGATTGGGCAGCCTGCTCCTGAACTGATATCTTTTACACCATCCAATAAAGAAGTGAAGTTGTCTAGTTTTAAAGGTAAATATACGTTGATCGACTTTTGGGCTTCGTGGTGTATGCCTTGTCGTCAAGAGAACCCTAATCTTGTTCGGTTGTATAAGGCCTATCATGGTAAAGGTTTTGACATATTATCTGTTTCATTTGACGACAATCCTGGTTCATGGATGCGCGCTATCGAAGATGATAAGTTAACGTGGACACATGTATCTGATTTGAAAGCTTGGAGCTCGCCTGTTGTTATCGATTACCGGGTTAAAGCCTTGCCTACTTCCTACATATTAGATCCGAACGGTTTTATTATAGCGAAAAATCTGCGTGGAGAGGAGCTGGAGACGTTTTTGAAGAAAACAATTAAGTAATCCTTGTGTTATTGTTAAATAGCATATTACTTAATAATTTGGTAACACAGGGTTAACTGATTGTTATCATTTTGTTTATAATTTAGCAAAAAAAATAAGACAAATGAGTTCTTCGAAACAAAAGATTTTAATTGTTGATGACGAAAAGGATATCTTGGATTTAATTGCATTCAACTTAAATCGGGAAGGTTATCAGGTCTCTACAGCGCAAAATGGGGAAGAGGCGATCAACGTTGCCAAACAGGTAAATCCTGATCTGATCATTTTGGATGTGATGATGCCCAAGATGGATGGCATTGAAGCTTGTCGCATCATGCGCGCGATGCCTGAATTTAAAAGCACATTCATGGTATTTTTAACGGCTAGAAGTGAAGAGTATTCGGAGATTGCTGGATTTCACGTTGGTGCAGACGATTATATTGCAAAGCCAATTAAGCCCCGTGCTTTAATGAGTCGCATCAATGCTATCTTGAGGAGAAATGCCACTGAAGAATCGGATGCCTCTGTTCAGGATAAAATTGAAATTTCCGACTTGGTTATCGATAGAGATTCATTCTTGGTCTACAAAGGAGAACAAAAGATTGTTCTAGCGAAGAAAGAGTTTGAGTTATTATATCTATTGGCATCAAAACCAAATAAGGTGTTTACACGCGAGCAGATCTTAAAGAGTATTTGGGAAGATTCAGTGGTAGTAACCAATCGCACGATTGACGTCCATATCCGCAAGCTGCGCGAAAAGATAGGTGATGATTACGTGACTACTGTAAAAGGTGTGGGATACAAATTTGATAAAGAATAAAGAAAGAGGCTCAGGCCTCTTTCTTGTTTTTCCAATCTTTGGGAAAGACATCCTGTTCAGGCATCGAACTCTTTCGCCAGATCATTTGATATCACGGTTACAAATCTTTACTTTTGACCTAAAGCAAAGTAAAAAATCAACATGTCATCTATTCTTATAAAATCTGCACAACTTGTTAATGAAGGTAAAGTTGAGGTTGCTGACGTATATATCAGCAATGGTCGAATCGAAATGATTGCTCAGGAAATAAACCATCCTGCTGATCAGGAAATCAATGCGGAGGGACTACATTTATTCCCTGGGCTTATTGATGATCAAGTCCATTTCAGAGAACCCGGATTAACATATAAAGCAGATATATGGCATGAAAGCCGTGCAGCAGTAGCTGGAGGCACCACCTCCTTTATGGAAATGCCTAATACGGTTCCAAACACATTAACGCAGCAGCTACTTCAAGATAAGTATGATATTGCAGCGAAAAGTGCGCTGGCCAATTATTCTTTCTTTATGGGAGCGGCGAACGATAATCTTGAGGAGGTCCTCAAAACGAATCCGAAAAATGTATGTGGCATAAAAGTTTTTATGGGTTCCTCTACTGGAAATATGTTGGTGGATAATGAAAAAGCATTGGAAGGGATTTTTGCGAATGCTCCAACCTTAATAGCTACACATTGTGAAGATGAGGCAACGATAAAGGCCAATCTGGCTTTATTTAAAGAAAAATATGGCGAAGATGGACTGAAAATTGAGATGCATCCCCTAATCCGTTCTGAAGAGGCCTGTTATTTATCTTCCTCAAAAGCTGTCGAACTGGCCAAAAAATACGATACGCGCTTGCATATCCTTCATATATCAACTGCCAAAGAAATTGCATTATTTACGAATGATATTCCATTAAAAGATAAAAAAATAACCGCTGAAGCGTGTATTCATCACCTGTGGTTTTCGGACCAGGATTACGCCTCAAAAGGTAATTTTATCAAATGGAATCCAGCGGTTAAAACAGCGAATGATCGCGACCAGATTCTAAAAGCTGTACTGGATGGTCATATCGATGTGATAGCGACAGATCACGCTCCGCATACCCTAGCGGAAAAATCTCAGGCCTACGCTTCAGCGCCAAGTGGAGGGCCTCTTGTGCAGCACGCATTGCAAGCTTTGCTCGATATGGTCAAAGCCGGAAAAATGACCCTGGAACAATTGGTGCAAAAGTCTGCACATAATACGGCTACATTGTTCGAAATTGAAGATAGAGGTTACATTCGTGAGGGATATTGGGCAGACCTTGTATTGGTCGACCTCAACAAGCCGTATACCGTATCGAAAGCTAATATCCTGTCAAAATGCGGCTGGTCGCCTTTTGAAGGACATACATTTAGTTCAACAATCGAGCATACTTTCGTATCGGGTAAACTTGCTTTCTCGAATGGACAGCTGATTGAAAAGGGTGCTGGAGAATGTCTGTTGTTCAACCGATAGTAATTAACATGATGAAGAAAAGGGCCTTTATAAAGTCGATCGCTTTAGGCGGATTGTCAATTCCTATGTTAGGGATGACACAGTCGGGAAAAGATCAAACTGAATTGTTCGGTCAAGCTGCTTTACTTGCGACGAAACTAAAACTGGGTGATACCATAGGATTAATAACGCCAGCTGGTGTGCTGGATGATGAGGAGTCAATTCGCATTGCAGGTGAAGTATTTACAACGCTAGGTTTTAACATTAAAGAGGGCAAACATATACGCAGTCGATACGGTAATTTGGCGGGTACAGATCAAGAGCGTATTGCAGATATACACGATATGTTTGCAGATAAGAGCGTCAATGCGATTGTCTGCATCAGAGGCGGTTCGGGGACATCCCGTCTTTTGGATAGATTAGATTATAAGCTGATAGCAAGTAACCCAAAAATCTTATTGGGATATTCGGACATTACAGCCTTAATTTTGGCATTGTATGCCAAAACGGGACTTGTGACATTTCATGGTGCGGTGGGTATCAGCACCTGGACGAAGAAGCTGGCAGAAGCTTTCAATGCCCAATTTGTAGCCAATAAGCCGTCGATATTTGAGAATCCCAAATCGAAAGGTGATAACCTTGTACAGACCAAAGACCGAATTGCCACCATTCATCCTGGTATAGTAGAAGGAACATTGCTGGGTGGAAATATGACCGTACTGACCGGCTTATGTGGTTCATCCTATCTGCCAAGCTTTAAAGATGCCATTCTTTTTATCGAAGAGGTGGACGAAGATATGGAACGTGTTGATCGCATGTTTTGCCAGTTGAAAAATGCTGGTATACTGGGGATAATCAAGGGGTTTATTTTTGGCAAGTGCACCGATTGTAAACCATCTGGGGGATATGGATCCGTAACACTTGACCAATTATTCAACGATTATATCAAACCGTTAAAAATACCGGCTTATACAGGAGCTGTCATTGGACATATTGCCGAGCAATTTATTTTGCCAGTAGGAGCAAAAGTCCGTATAGATGCATCGCAAGGAACGATTGCTTTAATGGAGCCAGCGCTAAAAGATTAAGATGAAATTAGTAAAAGAAGATTTCATCAAAGCCTTTTCTTTTTATAGAGAAAAGGCTTTGATGCATAGAAGATTTAAGCATGCCGATATTTTACCGCTAATAGAAAATATCGGGAGATCTGAACGTTTTGCTCTTGCGGAAATTGGGGCTTCTACGGAAGGTCGTTCGATATTTAGATTGCAGTACGGAAAAGGACCAATCAAGATACTTCTATGGTCACAAATGCACGGCGATGAACCTACGGCAACAATGGCAATGTTTGATCTGTTTAATTTTTTTAAGGGTAAAGATGATGGTTTTGATGCTTATAGGCATGATATAGAATCCAACGTGACTTTGTATTTTATTCCTATGCTAAATCCTGATGGCGCTGAACGGTTTCAACGGAGAACTGCAATGGATGTGGATATGAACAGAGATGCAAGAGCAACAGCAACCGTGGAAGCCGCCTTATTAAAAAAGCAAGCCATGTTGTTAAAGCCTGATTTTGCCTTCAATCTTCACAACCAAAACAATTATTATAACATTCCCGGAACAAGCACACCGGTGACCATTTCCCTATTGGCACCCGCCTATGATTATGCGCGTAATATCAATGAAACCCGGAGAGACGCCATGCGGGTGATTGTCGGTATAAATAAGATTCTTCAGGAATTTATACCTAATGCGGTAGCAAAGTATGACGATGAGCATACTCCGCGGGGATTTGGCGATAATTTTCAACAATGGGGGGCAAGGACGATCTTGATTGAGTCAGGAGCTTTTGCGGGTGATACCGAAAAAATGGTGGTGAGAAAATGTAATTTTATAGCATTGCTCAAAGCATTTGAGGAAATTGCTGACCAATCATTTGCACAATATGCGATTGCCGATTACGAATGCATACCCTTCAATGATGGAAAACTTCACGATGTAGTGTTGAGAAATCTGACGGTTGTGCAGGAGGGGAACCAAATCGTTGTTGATGTTGCCATTCGACAGCAGGAAAAGACAATAGGGACTGACTATTATGTGGAAGGAGCAATAGTAGACATTGGCGATTTGGCAGATTTTTATGGTTATGTGGATATTGATGTTTCTGGCCTTAAATTCATTCCGGCCAAGAAATATGATAAGTCGCTTCGTTGGGACCAATTGAACAGCGGTTTTATTCAGAATCTTTTGAGAGCGGGTATTGCTGCAGTCCATGTGGTAGGCTGTGGCGCTGCGGGTAAACTGCATCAGTTCCCAATGAACATTGTATCCAGCGATCGTTTCCTACTTGAAAGTTCGCTTAAACTCGATTCTTCAGCGAATTTTTTTATTGGGACGGATCAAAAAATGCGTTATGCTGTTGTTAACGGCTATTTTTTAGACCTTGCTGTTAGTCACCATCAACTACAGCATAGAAATAGACTGTACTAATTGCTTGGTGGTGTGTTAAACAAAAAAGGTCATTTTTAATGACCTTTTTTGTTTAAGAAATTAGTATCCTGGATTTTGTTCATCTTTTAACGCAGGATTAGCGTTTATTTCAGATTGAGGAATGGGTAATAGCGTTTTGTCAAACGTTCGATCAATTTCCTTTGGTCGTGTTTTGATCGTTAAGCCCTGAAAGTCATCATTGAAATTGATCTTTTTATTTAGACGGATCATATCCCAATAACGATGTCCTTCGCCAAACAGTTCTTTACTCTTTTCGTTTAGGATGGCCTCCTCACTGATCGATACAGCAGTGAACGCAGGGCGATTAGGAGAACGTTTGCTAATGGCATTTAATAAAGCCGCCGCTTTTGTCGGATCTGATGCTGGTTTTTTTAACGCTGCTTCAGCTGCAATAAGATAAACCTCCGACAGCCTGATGACTTTGATATTGACTGCTGTGTTATTGGTGTTTCCTTTATCACCCAGAGAATTTAATGGGAGCGACGTATTGGTATTGACACTGCCTAAATTTTTATAGACTGCTCCCATACGGGTAGCTGAGCTTTCATCACGACCTAAAATGGCCCAACGGATGTCACCGGCATCCTCCTTTAGTCGGTTAAGGTAATAATCACTGGCGTAGAACATGCCGCCCTGACCTCCGGTTCTCCGCATGAGATAATAGCCTAAGCTAGCTGTGCCAAGGTCTGCTTCACCTTCGTTGATGCCGAGTTCATAGATCGATTCGCTGCCATACATAGTTGTCCAAGAGCTCGCCCATTTTTCATTCTCATACAATTTATATACATTGTCAGCAATAATCTCATTCGCTTTCTGGTAAGCATTTTCGTAGTCTGCCATGGTCAGGTAAACACGACTTTGGATGGCTAGGTTTGCATAGTAGTTGATATAGCCGTTATCGGGCTTTTTGTTCGTGCTGAGCAGCTCTTGGCCTGCCTTCAGATCCTTTAGAATTTGTATGTAGACCTCATCTACTGTAGAACGACCCGGTTTATTATTATAGGAAGCTGAATTGATAACAATCGGTACTCCTCGGGCTGTTTTCTCCTGCGTATAGGATTTACCATATAACCTGACGAGGTCAAAATAAAATAAGGCGCGCAAGGTCAATAATTGTCCTTGCGCATTGGCGTACTGGGCTTTGGATGCTGCATCGACTTTTTCGATTTTCTCTAAGACATCATTTGTTTGGGCGATACAATAATAGATTTGAGACCAGAAGCCAGAGAAGTTGTTGGTTTCAGCATCTTGATTAAAGGAGTATAACTGATCTAACCCTCTTCCTTGCGAGTACACCGTTAGATCTCCCCCTTTAACCTCACCATACAGTTCAAAATTTCGGCCGTAATAACTTGATGAGGCGATAAGCCGGCTTAGGCCATTGATTCGGTTTCTGGCATCGCTTGCACTTTTTAAGCCTGTGTTGGCATCGATTGAATTCCCAGGTTCGACATCTAAGAAATCTTTGCAACTACTGAATGACGTCAATAGAGCAGCTGCTATAATGGATATTTTAACTATTTTCATGATGTAAAAATTAAGTATTAAAAACCGAGTTCAATTCCAAATGTATAGGTCTTTCCAATAGGGGTTTCCCATCCGCGCGTCGCATACTGACCGACTTCTGGGTCTGCAATCTTGTATTTGGATGCCGTTAATAGATTCGTACCATTAAAATAAACTCGTGCGTTGCTAAATCCGATTTTGTTCAATATGCTATTAGGTAGTCTATAACCAAAATTGATATTCTTTAATCTAAGGAAAGACGCGTCATGCAATTGCCTTGAACTATATTTTTGCGGATCTGTCAGGTCATTACCGTCCAGTTTTGGCAGTGTTCCTGCCGTATTATTGTCTGTCCACATGTGCTCAAATGCGTATTCAGAACGAATTCGTTCCCAGTAATAACCATCGTCAGCGACATCCTTGAATGCGCCATCATAAAGTTTTCCACCAATTTTATAAATGAAATTGAAGCCTAAATTGAAATTTTTATACTCGAAATCTGTATTTAGACCACCACTCACTTTTGGAACACCGTTGCCAATAATCGTATAGCTTGCCTGATCAAAATCATAGGTCGCCTTCCGTCCATTGTAGTCAAAAATATCCTCTCCTGTTTTATTATTGTTGGTATAATAAACGTTTCTACCATTTTTTTGATCTACACCAGCCCATTCGTAGCCGTAAAAGGCTAAAGTGGATTGTCCTTGTTGATAAATGAATTGCGCTCTCACGTCCCCACTTCCTTTTGTGTCATTTCCAACTGATCCTGTCGGATCATACCAAATGATATCTTGATTATCGTTTAGTTTTTGAACTTTAGAGGTAACAAATGCAGCATTTACATTGGCACTCCATCTGAAATTTTCCTTTTTAAGGATATCGCCGGTCAGTTCAATTTCTAGGCCTCTATTGTTGATTTGGCCTACATTTCTCAATACTGTACTAAAGCCGGTTGTTTGTGATGTGGGTACGTCCTGCAATAGGTTTTTAGAAGTTCTATTAAAGTATTCTACCGATCCTGTGATCCTATTTTGCAGAAAGCCAAATTCTAGGCCAGCATTTGTGGTATACGATGTTTCCCAGGTGATATCGGGGTCCGGATTCGATACCAAATTTCCACCAGGCTGACCTTTGTAATTGAAGTTGTTGAAGGATATAAGTCTTCTCCATCCAAAATTATCGGTTGGTAATGTTCCATTCACACCGTAGGATGCTTTAAGACGGAGTGTGCTGATTGCTTCGTTTTCTTTAAGCGATGGAAGATTTTTTAAACTATAGGCACCTGATATCGACCAAAAATCTCCCCATCGGTTTTTAGGTCCCAATTTGGAAGAGCCATCGCGACGGTAGGAAGCGGCAAGAAAATACGCATTGTCATAGTTGTATTCTGCTCTTCCGAGAAACGACATCAGATTATAACCCCAACTATACGCATTGGCCTCAAACTTACCCGCAGAGGAAATGTAAGGAAGTTCCGCAGAGCCCAGACCTCTTCCTGTTGTGCGCATAAAATCTGTTTTATTTTTTTCGGCCTCAAATCCAGCTAGTAAGTTCAGGCTGTGCTTATCGAAGGACTTACTGTAATTGATCGTGTTTGAACTCACCAATTTCAGCATATTGGTATTAAACTGATTGACAACTCCACCATCACTAACCCCATTGAAATGTTTAGCACTATAATAGAGGTAGTCTTTCATGTCTGTGTAGTCATAAGAGAATACCGTTTTGGCGATTAAGCTCGGAAGGATACTCCAAGTCAAATTGCTAATGACACCCAATTTGTTTGTTTTGGAACTGTTGTTCCATTGTTTATCATAATAATCGGCGTTATACGCATAACTACCGTATCTATCGGTCCAATCTTCTCCAGTCTTATAGTTTGTCGGCCAATACAAAGGCCACAAAAGATTTCTGGATTGGAGGAAGTAATTGGAACCTGTATTTCTAGTGTCATTAAAACCTTTTTTCTTGTTGTGTCCAATGTTGATATTGGTGCCAAATTCGAGGTTGTCTACAATCTTTTGCGTGAGGTTAAGACGGCCGGATATACGTTCGAAATCATTGACTCTAATTCTGCTTTTATCGGTGGTATAACCTATGGAGGAGAAGTACTTTGTTGCATCAGTTCCGCCAGAAAGCGAAAGGTTATTGTCTTGAAAAATTCCGGTACGGAATAGTGCTTTGTCCCAATCGTAATATTTACCTTCCCTATTTTCGATACCATCGGTCATTCCGAGGATGTTTACATTATCGTATCGACCATTACCGTTTGTTTCGAAGCGATAACCGTGTTTGTTGAATTTATTATTCAGCTGCGTTAAAGCATAGGTATTGGCCTCCGCTTCAGTTTTTCCGTTTGAGGCGCGGTAGTCGTAAAAGATCTGGTACAACATATTCACTTGGTCCTGTGGCGAGGCAGGTTCGTAGTTATCTGTCGCCCAAGTTGGCGTAAAGCCAAGGGATGTCTTGAAATTTACCGTCGGTTTGCCAGCTTTTCCCTTTTTTGTCGTAATTAAGATCACCCCATTTGCTGCCCTTGAACCATACAAAGAGGATGCTGCCGCATCTTTTAATACCGTGATGGTTTCAATATCATCGGGATTTAAATTGCCCATGACATTATTGGAGGTGTAGATGTAATCGCCCATCTGTCCTCCGGATCCGGAATTCGCCGGTACTCCGTCAATGACATATAGCGGTTCATTGGAGGCATTCATCGAGCCAATACCCCGAATACGAATACTTGGTGTAGATCCAGCCTGGCCAGAGGGAGTCGATACCGTAAGTCCGGCAACACGTCCACTGAGAGCCCCTTCGAATGAAGTGACTGGTACATTATCGATATCTTTCGCTTTCACAGTAGCAGCGGAACCCGTATAGGTACTTTTTTTTGCAGTACCATAAGCCACAACCATAACTTCATCCAGGGCTTGCTCATTACTGGCTAAGGTGATGTTGATCGTTTTGCGTCCATTGACCTGAATTTCTTGTGGGCTATAGCCAACAGCAGATATACTTAATATCGAATTGGCGTTTGTGGTTAAGGTAAACAGGCCGTTTTCATTTGTTGAGGTTCCTTGGCTAGCGCTTTTTACAGTTATTGTAACTCCGCTAACTGGTTTTCCATTACTGTCCGTAATTTTACCGGCAATTTGGATCTGTTGTGCATATAAAGACTGCATCGAACTACAGGCTATGAGACACAACGTTGTGAGCACATGTTGTTTCATAAAAGTTTGAATTGATTAGTTTAGTTTTTAATATTTTGGTGCTTTCGAGCGTTGGTCAAACTGCGATAGCAATCAGTGCAATATTTTCTTTAAGAAAAAACATTGCACTGAATATAATCTTATTTTTTTACAATTCCAATCCCTGGACGGTCCGGAAGAATGCAGTTGCCATGTACAACGGTCATGCCGTCGTAAACATCATTTCCAATCAATAATGCGCCGTCTAAGTCTGCCCAGTCCGATAGGGGGGCAAGTTGTGCCGCGGCACTGATGGCACAGGATGTCTCGGTCATACAGCCGATCATCACTTTCATTTCCAAAGAATGGGCAAGCTCGGCCATACGTTTGGCCTCCCGCATGCCAGTACATTTCATCAATTTGATATTAATTCCTGAATACACACCCTTTAATGCAGGAACATCTACAAGTCGTTGACATCCTTCATCGGCAATTGTTGGTATTGGGCTGTTTTCGGTTAACCAGGCATTGTCATCTATCTGTTCCTTGGGCATGGGCTGCTCTAAGAAGGAAACGTTTCTTTCTGCAAGCCAGTGCGCCATCTCCAAAGCCTCCTCGCGCGTTTTCCAACCTTGATTGACGTCCGCGCACAGCGGGCGGTCTGTCACCTGCCGGATGGTATCAATAATCATTTTGTCAGTATCTAGCCCAAGCTTTACTTTTAAAATTTTAAAACTGATCAGCTTCGGCTACTTTTTTCCGTATCATTTGTTCGGAATCAATGCCTATTGTATACGATGTCGGAGGAATACGATCCGGATTTAGTCCCCATATCTTATAATAAGGTTGATTCATGATTTTTCCAAGGACATCATGCAGGGCGATATCAATTGCGGCCTTTGCAGCTGTATTTTTCAACGCAATCTGATCGATATAATGTAAAATATCTTCGGTTTGAAAAGGAGAATTGAACCCTGTCAGATCGATCTGATTGAGGAACGATAGGACACTTTCTTGCGATTCGCCAAGATAAGGGGGCATACTTGCCTCACCATAACCTATAATCCCATCATATTCTAACTCGGTCAATACAATGGGTGTAGTGCTTCTGCTGAAAGAAGCGACCGTAAAGACATGGTTGAGCGTTAGTGTATACGGGCGGAATCTTAATTTAAAGGCTCCAAAATCTTTATTGATCCATTGAGATTGGTTGCTCATCGTTATCTTATTTGTTGTTGTAATAATTGCTTTCAGCGATTTTTTGTATAGCGCTATCATTGGTGCCGAGGTAACGGCGTGCAGCAACGACAGTACGGGTTTGGAAATCATCGTAGTTGGAGGCGTCCTTGAGCATGCTATTGATCCGAACCAAACCTGCTGCGTGAATAAAAGTGCCATTACCCATATAAAGCGCCACATGGGTTACCCGAGCATTTGGATTGTTATTTTTGCCTGCCGCAAAAAACAGTAAGTCGGCCGGTTTTAAGTTTTTAAGTGCTTTCTCAGGGTCAAAATGTCCTTCTTCATCTAAAATATCAATTTTTTCTCCGGCGAGAACTTGTTGCGATGCATCTCTCGGTATCACAAAGCCGTTCATAAAGAAGCTGGTTTTGGTAAAACCACTGCAGTCGACACCTTTTACCGAAGTTCCACCCCATAAATAGGGAAGACCCAACATGGTTTTCGCACTGGCGATAATATTTTCTGCTGTCGGATTGCGCGTTTTAAACCAATCTTTTAGCGTCAGGCTTTCTGACTTTTTAATATAGCCCAAACGTCCATCGGGATAGGCGATCTGATAAAAATTACCTTTCTGCCCTTTTAATTGCAGGATGTCACCATACACCAGGTCAGAAACGCGCTGGCTCTTTTCATTTGGTTCGGAATATGATTTTCCGAATTCTGCTGTATAGATAACTTTTTCTGCTTGCCGCCAATTGTCCAATGCAATGTTGTCCATCACTTCAATGGACGAGGCCGGTACCCACGCAATATAACCGTCGGGTGTGCGGACACGATAGTCTCCACTTTTTTTCTGCAGAAGATCCACCTGCGTGCCCAATAAAACCTGGCTCGTTAACTCCGCCGCATTATCTGGAAATGTCCGCATATTTGCAACGGACAGCCGAATCACTCCAGTAGTTTTTTCGCCTACACTGGCGTCAGGAAGAAGCTGTACCTGAATATTAGCCGCTATTTCTTTTGCTTTTTTTTCCAAAACGAATTGAGCATCTTTCTCGGTTGTTTCAATCACATATTGATTTTGTACGACATCCGCTTTTTGGATGGCCACGATTTTGGTTCTTTTATCAGGAGCAAATTGACTTTTTACGTTTTCTTGCAACTCTTTAACCTTGAAATACGTAGTGGAATCTAGCTGTTGTGCAGCGCTGCTGCCAATGCCTACGAGGGATGCATAAGCTAAAATAGTGAATTTTAGGGTGTTTTTCATGCGAATTAGTTTGTTTTTAAAGATAGGATTAATTCGTAATATAAGGCAATTTTTATTGTCGATTTTTGAGTGATTTTGATGTTATGTTGCTAAAAAACGAATGAGTGGGTTTAATTTTAATAAAAGTATCTAATTGCTAAAACCATTTTGTAATATTGCTTATTGATTGTGAAATCATAGGTTCTAGATTGGTTTGATGCCTTTAAAATGCGAAACCCTGTTCTGCAACGTAAGTTGATTAAGTGGATTGAGGCTATTTTGGATGGGTATAATGCAGCGAAAGTATACGTGGTCAGATGCATCCAATGGGAGATTTGTTTTATTAGGAGGCTAAAATCAGCTTTCAGCAATTGTGTTGCTGCAAGGTTAAACCAAGATTTTATATAAAAGATGAATAAGAAAATGAGTTCAAGACGTAATTTTATTAAGCAAGGTTTGATGGCTGCTACGACAATGGGGGCCTTGACAGCATTTGATGCAAAAGGATTGACGGGTGCAGCAAATGGCAATTTGAAAAAATATCCTATCGTTATTTCCACGTGGGATTTCGGCATTGCAGCAAATAAAGCCGCTTGGGAAATATTGTCAAAGGGAGGGAAGGCATTAGATGCCGTAGAACAAGGCGTCCGTGTGCCCGAAGCCGATCTGAAAAATATGACCGTTGGTAAGGGGGGCTATCCCGATCGCGATGGGCATGTCTCACTTGATGCCTGCATCATGGATTCGGACGGAAATTGTGGCGCTGTTGCCGGAATGGAAAAAATTGGACATCCAATATCTGTCGCACGCTTGGTTATGGAAAAAACACCGCATGTGATGCTTGTCGGCGAGGGTGCGTTGCAATTTGCTTTGGAAAATGGTTTTAAAGAAGAAAATCTATTGACTCCAGAAGGTGAAAAAGCTTGGAAGGAGTGGTTAAAAGAGAAGAAATACAAGCCGGTAGCCAATATCGAAAACCAGTCTTTTGCAGCGGAGCGCTTGCCTGGCAACCAGTATAACCACGATACGATCGGGATGTTGGCATTGGATTCCAGCGGGAATATATCTGGCGCTTGTACCACAAGTGGCATGGCGTTCAAAATGCATGGACGCGTGGGAGATAGCCCGATTATTGGTGCTGGGCTCTATGTTGATAATGAAGTTGGCGGGGCCACATCTACCGGAGTGGGTGAAGAAGTGATACGCAATGTCGGTAGTTTTTTGGTTGTCGAGTTGATGCGCCAGGGATATACGCCTGAAGATGCCTGCAAGGAAGCTGTTATGCGTATCGTGAAGAAAAAGCCTGCAATTGCCAAAGAAATCCAAGTTGGATTCTTAGCCATCAATAAAAACGGTGAATATGGTGCATATGCTTTACAACAAGGTTTTTCCTATGCAGTTTGCGACGGTGAACAGCAAGATTTACTCATCAAGGGAAAGCATTACTATTAAGATGAGGCGTGTCTGAATATGAGATCTTAGTGTTCAGAGATCATATAACGTAGACATTTATTTTGCAGTGATAGTAGGAGAAGTCATTGTATCATCAGCATCTGGCTGTTTGAATAATTAAATTAAAATACACAATAATATAAAAAGTATGAAAGCAACATTCGGAGGAGGATGTTTTTGGTGTACAGAAGTTATTTTCCAAAACACCGAAGGAGTGACATCAGTTTTGCCGGGATATATGGGCGGACACATAGATAACCCTACTTATGAGCAGGTTTGTACCGGTACTACGGATCACGTTGAGGTTGTAGAATTCGAATATGATGAGGAATTGGTCAATTACGAGGATCTGTTGAAAATATTCTTTAAGACACATAATCCAACGACATTAAACCGTCAGGGCAACGATGTGGGAACACAGTATCGATCAGTTGTATTTTATCATAACGAAGAACAGGAGATCTTAGCAAAGAATTTCATTGATGAGTTGGACAGTGAAGACGTGTATGAAGATCCTATCGTTACTGCAGTTGAGCCCGCTTCAACATTTTGGCTTGCGGAGGATTATCACCACAATTATTTCAACACCCACCCTGAAAATCCATTCTGTTCGGTTGTCATTGCGCCGAAACTTCAAAAATTCTTTAACGAATTTAAAGCGTAAAAAAACCACAGCAAAGTCTCGTAACTGGAAAAGTTTCAAGTGGAAATAATACTGTAAAATAGGTTTTAGATATCCCACAAATGTACAAAAGCAGTAAAGGATAAAAAATTGATAAGCATAAAAAAGGCTCGAACTGATCTTCGAGCCTTTTTTACGTACAGTATATAATTTAGAACATTTCCATCTGTCCTTTATCGTCGATTTGGATATCGTTTGGATTGGTTATTTCCAAGGTGATATCATCATTTTTATCTGTTGGCTCATCCCCTTTTTGAGGAGTTGCTGTTGCGGTAGCTGTTGTTTCTACAGCAGCGTCAGTTGTTTGCGCTGCAGCAGTAGTATTTGCAGAAGTCGCCGTTGCTTTTTCTTTTTGACTTAAATCTTCATCAGCAGTCAAGAGGACAACTGATTTTACGGTATGAAACGACAGACGATTTCCTTGTGCTTTTATCCCTTTTACATCGATGATTTCAGTCAAAGGTTGATCAAGAGTTTCTTCCGTTTGGGATTTGCCTTTTAAAATATCCAATTTGACGATAGGTTCGGTCGCATTACTCATTAAGATCAATTTCGAACCTGCGTCTTCATTGATAAAGGAAATGCGCTTTCCAATAGGCTGATCATCAAATTTGAAACGTTTGACAAAATATGTTCCGCTTTTTCCATCCTGATGAATAACAGTATAGATGTGGTCTGGATAATATTTTTCGATGCGGATCATTTTCTCATCAAAGTGGTTGCTCAAATCAAAGTTTGATAATTCGTAGCTACCGTCCGATAGTACTATCAATATCTTATCATCGCCATCGAACTCACCCAAATACTGACCGCGTTCATCAGCATTTAGCCGTTTCATAATGGTGTCGTACCATATTTTTCGTCCGGCCAATGTGGATACACCGGAGCTTTTAAAGCTAATTTTTTTGACGGGGTATTTGGATACAATATTTCCTTGCGAAGCACGGCCTTTGATCGCTATTTCGGCAAAGTCCATATCAAAATTCAACTTGCGCAATTTTGTATGCGGTTTAAGCTGTATATTGACTACCTCAGCTTCACCGTTCGGATTGGCTGTGAAATACAGGATTTTAGATCCTTTGGAACCTTTGGATACATCATATTCCTTATCCCGAGTGACGCCCACCACAGCGAAACGTTTGATAAAACTGGTGCCTGTTTCACCTTCTTTATAGATGGCGTTATAGATTGTCCGCTCGTCACCTTTTTTGAACACAGCAACGTGGATAATTCCCTTTCCGACAAACACTTTATCCTGGATTTTACTGACGACGTATTTGCCGTCCTCACGGAATACAATAATATCGTCTATATCAGAACAATCGCATACAAACTCATCTTTCTTCATGCCCGATCCAATAAATCCTTCTTCACGATTGACATAGAGTTTGGTGTTTGCCAAGGCAACTTGGGTAGCTTCTACTTTGTCGAATATGCGCAATTCGGTTTTGCGTTCACGGTCTTTACTATACTTTTCACGTAACTTTTCGAACCATGCAATGGCATATTCTGTCAGTTGACGTAAATGCCGTTTGACTTCTTTGATCTCATTTTCGAGCGTCTTCATCATTTCGTCCGATTTTTTAACATCGAAACGTGTAATACTGCTCATGGGTTTATCGATCAATTTCTTGTAATCTTCGGGGCGTATGTCCCGATAAAATTGATCAAAGAATGGTTCAAACAAGCGATTTAGAACTTGCACAACGGTATCGAAGTCACCTGCATTTTCGTAATCCGGATGTTTGTACATCCCTTCCTGGATAAATATTTTTAATAGACTACTGAAGAATATTTTTTCTTGAAGATCGTTCAAACGAATCTCCAATTCTCTTTTCAATAGGTTTTTAGTGTTTATGGTATTCTCGATGAGAATATCATTGACACTCATAAAATGAGGTTTTTCATCCTTGATCACACAGGTATTTGGTGAAATGGAGACCTCACAGGCTGTAAAAGCGTACAGGGCATCGATCGTTACATCCGGAGATATTCCGGGCGCTAAATGCACAATGATCTCAACATTGCCTGCGGTATTGTCCTCTATTTTTTTAATTTTAATCTTCCCTTTATCGTTGGCTGTAACGACACTTTCAATCAGACCGCCGGTGGTGGTTCCGAAGGGAATTTCTGTAATTGCGAGCGTCTTTTTGTCGCGTTCCTCAATCTTTGCCCGTACACGGATTTTACCGCCACGTTGACCTTCATTATAATTGGAGACGTCGGCCATACCGCCAGTAGGGAAGTCTGGAAATATATTTGGACGTTCACCATTTAATACCTGAATTGACCCGTCGATAAGCTCAATGAAATTATGCGGCATGATCTTCGTCGCCAGTCCTACGGCGATCCCTTCGGCTCCTTGAGCCAACAATAGCGGGAATTTTACCGGTAAGGTAACAGGTTCACGATTACGGCCATCGTAACTCAATTGCCACTCCGTTGTTTCGGGGTTAAAAACCACGTCATTGGCAAATTTAGATAATCTTCCCTCGATGTAACGAGGAGCCGCCGCAGAATCGCCCGTAATTGGGAAGCCCCAATTCCCCTGACAGTCGATCAAAAGGTCTTTTTGTCCCAGTTGTACCATGGCATCGCCAATAGAAGCATCGCCGTGAGGATGGTATTTCATCGTATTACCGATGACGTTAGCAGCTTTATTATATCTGCCATCATCCATTTCCTTTAGGGAATGGAGGATACGACGTTGTACGGGTTTTAAACCGTCATTAATATGGGGTACGGCTCTGTCCAAGATAACATAGGAGGCATAGTCCAAAAACCAGTTTTCGTAGAGACCCGATAAAGGGATCGTCTGACTTCCGCTTTCTGTTTTTCCTGATCCCAGGTCGTCTTGATTATCTTCCTTTGGGAAGTTTGTTTCGTCACTCATTTACTCAGCAATAGATTAAATTGTACAATACAGAAATCTTCGAAATATTATTTTATTCGAACGTGTAAAAATACAAAACCATTTTGTTTTATCACAGCGAAACTATGAAAAGTTAAAAAAATTAGCTTTTAAAACTAATATAATTAGTTTTTTAGTGTATCGGGGAACAAATCATACCAATAACACGGAATATCCCATGGATCGAGATGAAATTGCTCTGTTACCTGAAAACCTATTTTTTCCAACACATTTCGCGACCCCTTGTTTTGGATATGTGTGACGCCATGTACATCAAAATGGGTCAGGTGTTCTCGATAATAGTGCATACAGGCTGCCGCCGCTTCTGTCGCATAGCCTTTGCGCCAGGATTCCTTTCTGAAACGATAGCCGAGATCTAGAAATCCAATCCGCCCATTTTCCAATTCGTTCATGTATTTGAAACCCGTCCAGCCTATCCAGTCGCTGCTTGATTTCTCAACGACCCCTAGACGACCTATACCGTATCGCTCATATTGTTGCTGAATATGGGTGATTACTTTTTTTATTTCTTCAATGGATTGTACAGGTTCGTTATTCAGAAAAGTATGCACCTCGGGCTGTGAATCCATTGCGAAAAAATAAGCAGCATCATCGAGCTGTATCGGGCGGATAATTAAACGTTCGGTTTCCAGTATTGGTAGGTATTTTTCCATAGCTTTTTTATTCATGTTGAATGACTTGATTCGCCGTTATAGCCAAAGCTTATCGATATCTTTCTTCAGTATCTTTTCTTTCATTTCTTCCTCAAAGTCTCCAAATTGATCACTTTTGACGGATTTACTGATTCTGCCAGCTTCGATTACCAAGATTTCATCGCAGGTATCTTTTAAAGTGGAAAAGATATGGGAGGAAATCAATATGATCTTTCCCATTGCTTTTAGACGGAGAATAATTTCTGTAAGAATGATACTGCTCTGCAGATCAATACCATTAAAAGGTTCGTCCAGAATATAGTAATTATTGTCTTGCAGCAACGTAGCCGTCAGCGCAAGCTTTTTTTTCATCCCTGTGGAATAAGAGCTTGCATATTCCTTCAGCGGCAACTCGAAAATATTTCTTTCACTAAGATTTTTGATCTTCTTTGCACGTGCATCTGTCAGCAGATAAATATACTCTTCACCTGTTAGCTTCGACATGAAATAAGGATCCGACGTTAAGTAGCCTAAATTATTCTTTAACGGCTGCTCAGCGGATGTTATAGTGCCTGAGTGCGTTTCAAGTCCTGCAAGACAACGAAATAGCGTTGTTTTTCCTGCACCATTTTCGCCAACAATGCCATATACCTTTCCACCGCTAAAGGTATAAGAGATTCCGCGGAGTACCTGATGTTGTCCAAAAGATTTACTGAGATTCGTAAGCTCGATCATAAATAATTTTTAAGGTTGTTGACGGCTTTAATGTAATAAAAGGGCAGTAGCGCAAATATCAATGGAAAAAAGCTAAAACAAAGCACTAACGCAAAGCCTTCCGGGAAATTGATTTCTCTTGGGTAAGCGACGTATTTTAATGTAATTGCAAAAGGGAGCAGAAAAAAGATACCTCCCAGCACAATGCAGGCATTGAATAGCGCTGAGGGAAAGAGAAGGACGTAAATAAGGAGGAGAGGAAATGCAAATAGAAGACATTGCAAAATTCCCCGTCTAAATTTTCGCATAAGAAAGCCACTTGGTGTATGATTGTCATTCCAAAGGTAAAAAATCGGTTCCGGTAACTGGTAAAATAAAACGCAAGTGAGCCCAATGCATGCAACACAAAACAAGACAAGATTGGGATTGGCAACATAAAAACCTATGCCAGCCAATAGATATAAAGTGATTAAAAGAAGGTAACTCCTACGGAATCCGATAATAAATTCAAAAGGTTTTTTTGCGAATGGTGTCGGAATGGACTTGCCAAAAGCCTTAAATGTCAAAAATGCAAAAAGTACAGCTAATACAATCAAAAACAGTGCATATGGCCAATGACTCTGAAGGAGAAGAATGACAAACGAAGGGATAACGACCACGGCATTCTCCCAAAGTCTGATTTTATAAAAATCTCTTCTGCTGAATGTGTTTTTTAAAAAATCATTTCTATTTTTTTCAGTGAGTAGAAAAAGTAGTTGAAAATTACCCAGTATCAGGGCGTAATAGCCAAAATTAGGGTATTGAAACAAAGCATAATAGATTAGGTAGCATAACCCAAACAATAGGAGATAGGCGATCGGAACAGGTATTCCTGTAGCTTTGATATGACGAACGAGTAATTTGTATTGGAGCTTTAAATAATTGCTTACCATGATAAATCAAACTTAGATAAATTACCTTTTATATGCAATATAATTGCGTGGCATATAAAAACAGGTATTCGATTTTCTCTGTTCTTCTCGGTACTCGGATTACTGCGCAGTTTACTGATTTCTCCGCTATCCATTGAGAAATACATTTAAAGAGGAAATGAGGTTTTGTCCTGCATGAGTTTGCAAAAGCAATAAAGGCTAGTGGGCTTTGTGCTTTCTCTGCCAGCTCAGCATATAGGTCAGTGCCAGTAGCAAAACTACTGCATTGGCATACATAATGACTGGAATCCGGAGGATAACATCACTATAGTATAATCCAGCGAGCAGTGCGCCAAGCCCTATTCCAGCTTCAAGTGAGATATACATGGTTGCTACTGCCTTGCCCCGATGTTCAGGTAGGCTAAGGTCGATCGTCCAGGCATTGACGGCAGGGGAGAGTATACCAGTGCCCACGCCATAGATGCTTGCGCCGATCATCATTCCAATGAAACTATTGCCCATACCGATAGCAACGAGTGCAATAGCAATAATGACTATTCCGACAACAATGACTTTTGGTCTCCCGTAACGGTCCGAAACTTTGCCGGATACGAAACGTATCAGCACCGATGCGATTGTAAATGCCAGAAAAAATAGCCCTTTATTTTTAAGTCCCAGGTATTCACTCCAATCGGGAATTAAAGTTAAAATGACTCCATAAGCGGTATAAGATAAAAACGTGACGATTCCAGCTGGAAGGGCACGCCATTCAATAATATCCTTGCGGTTTATTTTGAGCATGGAAAGATTGAATTTTTCTTTTTTCGCCAGTGTTTCTTTCATGTTAATGACGATAAGAATGGAGAGAAGTGCCATGAAAGAAGAACAATAAAACATAACATTGATACCAAAGGCCTCGAAAATGGCACTTCCAATTGCTGGGCCAACAGCTGTACCGACGCTAAAAGCGAGTCCATGCATGCCAAGAGCTTCACCCCATCTTTTTTGAGGAACCAGATCGGCGACATACGCAGAAGTTGAGGTAGGTTTAAAACCTGTGGAAAAACCATGTATCAATCGTAAGAATAGGAAGCCCGCGACTGATGTTAAAATGGGATAAAGAAAACCACAGATAAAACAGACGATGGATCCAATTGCCATGACAGGTACACGTCCCCACCGATCGGTCAATTTACCACTAAAAGGCCGCGAAATTCCAGCAGTCAAAGTAAACAATGCTATGATTAGCCCTTTGTACTCCGCACCCCCCAAACTGCTCAGATAATTGGGTAGTTCCGGAATAATCATATTGAAACTAGAAGAAAATAGGAGCGAGCTTAAGCAAAGTAAAATAAATTGTAACGTATAGATGGATTTCTGTTCAGCGGGCATGGCGGAATTTTATTGTGGAATGTGGCAAATGTACAGTTTTCGGAGCGATGAATGGATTCTCAAACCAATTTTTGTCTAGAAATCTCACTACAGAAGATCGTTGTTGCTACAGCAACATTTAAAGACTCTGCCTGCCCTATGCGAGGAATAGTAATGGCTTGATCGATCAATGCTGTTAGTTCTTCACTAATACCGTTTCCCTCATTGCCCATGACAATCAGGCCTTCATCGGTCCATTGGGTTTGATAAATGGATTGGCCATTAAGAAGTGCGCCATACACTTTCAATCCAGTAGCCGGAATAAAATCAGTTAAATCAGTATAATAGATCTGAAGTCTGGCCAGTGAGCCCATGGTTGCCTGTACTACTTTAGGGTTGTAGGCGTCTACAGTTCCAATGGAACAGATAATATGTTCGATTCCAAACCACTCCGCGGTGCGGATAATCGTGCCTAAATTGCCCGGATCCTGCACATCATCGAGCACAAGACTAAACTTGTTTTTTAAGTTGGCTGATACAATCGTTTGTTGTGATGGTAGTTTGACCAAAGCGAGAATTCCCTGCGGCGATTTCAACGCACTAATCTTTTGAAATTCAGTCTCCGTCAGTTCGTGGCATTTTATATTATGCGAGATTTTACCCACTTTTGTGCTGGCGTCGCCCGTATAGAAAATGGACTCAACCCGATAGCGAGAAGAAATAAATTCCATGACGGACTTTATACCCTCCACGATAAAAAGGCCGTGCTGTTTTCTAAACTTTTTATTTTGCAGAGACGTTATTAGACTGATTTGCGCTTTTGACAACATTTTTATTGATGATTAATTACCCTCGTTTTATCGGATTTGCAAGTATAACCTTTTTAGTGTCACTTTTTGCATCCTGCCGGTCTTCAAAATACCTTGACGATGACCAAGCTTTGGTTACAAAAGTACAGATTTCTGGTGTCAACCCTGCATTGAAAGAATCATCCGAAACGTATATTTCCAATCAAATACGACCTAATTCAAGGGTAAATCTCTTTATTTACAATACGTTCAATACTACAAACGGCCGCTATAAAACCAAGAAAATTCGGAATGTCGGTGAACCCCCTCATTTGTTGGATTCGGCAATGGTCGATTTGTCCGCTAATCAAATCCGGCGATTTTTGTTTTCAAAAGGATATTTTAAAGCCAGAGTAACACCCGAAATTGCTGTTTCGAAGAAGCGCGCGCATATAGACTTTAAGGTTGATGCTGGTGCTCCTTATCAAATTAGAGGTGTAGATCGTAACTTTGAAGAAGCAGATATAAAAGATATCTTTGAGCGTGAGGTGCTGCCAAAGACTGCTGTCAAGCCAAAGACGCAATACGATGCAGCAAAATTACTCGATGAAAGAGAGAAACTTTATGTTTCGATGCGGAACAACGGATATTACAATTATTTGCGGCAGTATATGCGTGCAGGTATAGATTCGGCTATAGCGGGTAATTTGATCGACCTCAAAATCAATGTCGAAAATCCATCGGATTCTACGATACACAAAAAGTATCAGATTGATAGTGTTTATATGACCATAAGGAATTATGGTACAATGTCAAAGAAGTCACCGCGTCGCATTCAAGATTCAGCGAAACGACTCTTATTTGTTGATGAAACAAATAGCTTTCGTTGGAAACCATTAGAGCGTTATATGTATTTGCGGTCGGGGAATTACTATTCGTTACAAGAGGAAAATAAATCCTATGACCGATTGTATGAGATGAATGGATTTCGTTCTGTCAAAATACAGTTTGTCAAGAAAGATTCCAATAAGCTTAATGTGCATTATGATTTTGTTCCAAGACCTCGAATGGGAAACCAGATAGAGGGTGAGTATACCTTTAGTTCGGGCATGAGTGGGTTCAATATCGGCAATACTTTTTCCCAACGTAATATTTTCGGAGGGTCAGAGCAATTGGAGGTTAAATTGCGCTACGGAGTTTTGTTTGACCCACGATTGGCAGGAGGGCTTTCTAGTAAGATCTTTAACAACGATTTTCAGGCGGGGGTCAACTTGGTTATCCCGCGCTTGATGGTCCCTTTTCGTATAAATCCGGGAGGGAAATTTGGCTTGCCTAAAACGACCTATTCCATGACATTGCAATTATTTGATCAGGATAAAACCTATTCAAACCGTTATTTTATTACGTCCTTAAATTATTCCTGGTATGAAACGGAGAATAAATACCATAGCTTCACGCCCATCGTATTGGAGTACCGGGATGGGCGCCTAGATTCCAATTTTCGGAACAAGCTCGTGCAAGAAGGCTATCAGCTGTATGTACGGAGTAACGACCGCCAATATTTCGGTCTGGGAACCCAGTACACCTTTGTGTTGAATGGAAAAAAATTGAATAGCAAGGAAGATTTTCAATATTTCAGAGGGACATTGGATATTAGTGGGAACTTTCTGGATCTTATTAGTTCTTTGGCAAAATTGCCTAAGAATGCCGACGGAGAGAAAAAGATCTTTGGTGTGCCGTTTCTCCAGTATGCCAAAACTGAACTCGATTATCGTTTATATCGAAATCTTGGAGGAAATAGACAGTTTGTCTTCCGTTTTAATCCAGGGATAGCGATTCCATACGGTAACAACTCCAAATTGCTGATTTTTGAAAAGAGTTTTTATAGTGGCGGAATGAACGGTATCCGTGCATGGCAGGCACGTACGTTGGGACCGGGTGCTTACAACCGCCAGAGTTTAAGTGAAGACCTGCGTTTAAATCTCCGTAATCTGGATCAACTCGGCGAAATTAAATTGGAAGCGAACGCAGAGTATCGTTTCCGGTTGCTCAATAATTTTTTGGGAGCCAAAATGAACGGAGCGACATTCGTAGATATGGGGAATGTTTGGCGTCTGAAGAAAGATGAAGAATTGAACCCTGGAGGAGAGTTTAAAATCAATAAATTTCTCGGGCAAGTCGCGATTGGTACCGGTTTTGGACTTCGTTTCGATTCAGAATATTTTGTGATCCGTCTAGATGCCGGACTTAAACTTAAGGATCCCCAGTTTTCAGGTGCAGATCAATGGGTTATTAAGCACTTTTTTGATTCCAAAGAATTTAAGGCTCAGTACTACGAAACCCACAAACCAGATCGATACAATTTTATTCAATATAATTTTGGTATCGGTATGCCGTTTTAAAGCACGCTTCATTTATTTTGACTTGCTTTCATTGATACGAAATCTAGGTAGGTCTAGGCGCTAACCGATAATATTTTTGAGACTTGAAAAAATGGATTCAAAAATTTTGCCTAAATCTAACCCCTGGGAATGATTGAATAAAAAGAAAACAATGGCCAGTGCGATTGCTGTCATAATCACTTTTTTAAACATATAAGCGATTCCTAGTACGATAGCAGGAATAACTAAAAACATCAATCCACTAATGGCAAATGGAGAAAGGCCGCTATCACTCTTGTAGATGTAAAATAGGCGCCCTTTAGATGTTTGCTGGTTTTTATGGCTAAAGAAAACGAATGTTGATGACTCAATTTTCTGATTTGGGACAGCAACACCATCGTGAAACTGTAAAGGTTGAGAGAAACCATTGATCGTAAATAAGTAATTGCCATTGATGGTCTCGTTGGTATTCCCTAAGGAATCCAATGCAATAACCGCTAACTTTCCGTTTTTTGAAAGATTTTCTTTGACGACAAAGTTTTGGATATTTTGCTCTTGAGCAGCAGCCCAAAAAGGTATGATGAATAGAAAAAATATAATCTTTTTCATTTTTTTATTTTATACAAGTCTACAGTGACCCACGCTAAATTTATTCTCCTAATGTCAAGAGCGTCTGGAACGTCTGCAGGGATCAACAAGCTTTATCCAATTTCTTTGAATTAACTCTGCAATTTTAGGTATTTTAATTTTCTTTTGGAAATGTTTAAAGTTTCCGGTACACGACACTACTATCGGGTACTCCGTCTCTTTCTACGGCAACAAAATAATGGAGGAGCCAGAGAAGCTTGCACCATTTGCATTTTTCACTCAAATAGTCTTGTGTTCATTAAATTTTACTATTTTTGAAACTAACCATATAAACTATTGTCAATGAGGAGTATATTATTATTTTTTGTTTTGGTGAACGCTGTGTGTTTCGGCCAAAAAAATGAGAGTTATCTTATAAAACAAGAGCTATTCCTCGGAAATAAGCTAGCAAACTCCAAATCGACTTATGTGGCCGTGTCTTCCAATAAGACAGTGTCGAAGAAGGTTTTCCCGCTGGAAATAAATACGAAAGCCATCACATTTACAGGTCCGGACAGGCAATTCATATTTTCCAGTTTATGCCCAGATAGTAATCTTAATGTTTTAAATTCGAGTGCATTGGCTGATATTTTGGTTCAATTGCAACAACCTATTTATTTTAATTTTCAAGGAAGGGAGACGATTGTCGATACGACATCGCTCAAGAGGGAGATTCGGGCGAAGGCCCTGCATTGGGAGCTAACAGATGATGTCGTAGCAATGGTGGCTAATAATATGACTGTGGTGGCGGCGGTGTTAAGCCAAGAGCTAAATCATGCCTATATAAACAAAGATTTTTTGAAAAGACTCCAAGTTGAGCCACAATTGGTCGAGAGTAAACGGTATAGCATGACAAAAAGCGATAAGCATAAAGTATATTTAACTTTCAGAGATACGTCTCAACAGTTGGAAGGGGAGCTTGTGATTGCTAAAAAAGGCTGTAAACTTATTAGTCTAAATCAACGACCCTATACGTTTGATAATCGCCCTGTCTTAAGTACAACAAACATACAGCAATTGGAGACCATTATGCATCCTACTTATGACGAAACATATGCTGAAATGCTATTATCAAGCAGTTTTGTGAGCAAGAAATTATTGACCGATGGGGCAGTTGATAGTGTGAAAGTAGTGGAGTACATCAAGAAATACGATGCTATTTTTCCCAATGATAAGTTTTTTGTGCAGAAAAAGTTAAATCTACTTCAGCAGATTAAAGACGATAAACAATACGACTTAACTTTGAAAAATACACCAGTAAATTTGTTGGCAGGAACACACCATCTCTCTAATTTGCTTTACAGAGGCGAGCTATCGAAGGATAAATTTATGGCTTTAATTCCTTTGCTGGACAAGGAAAAGAAATATAACTGGATACAGAATAGTTTATACCAAGGGTATGCACCTTCGAAGGAATACCTATCTGCTGGTGAACAGATCGAACTATTATTGAATGGTTTTTCTGAAGTGGAAAAACAATACATCTATCCTATGGTATTGTGGCAACGAATCGAGGACCAAGACAACGATCTACCACAATCTCGGAGCCTATTTAATGAGCTGATGGGGTTGAACGCTGATTATTGGACCAATGGAAATGCGGGGCGGTATGCTTTGATGGCCTTTAAGCGCTTGAGCACTATTGACGCGCAATATGGTCGGCAAATGTTAAACGACATCATAGCAAAATTAACAACACTTTACAATACGGATCAGACGGAACGTAAAGATGTAACACGTGCGCATCTTGCCACCGCCTATTATTTTGCTTACCAATTAATTCATAAAAATGATAGAAGTGAGGCCTTGGCTTATTTGGAGAAAGCTGCGCTATATTCTCCAAAAAAAGATGCTGAAATTGCCTATGATTCCTATTACGATACGAACTTTTTAAAGGCTAAAAACAACTATTCGGAAGATTATCTGACCGAACTGGCTTCGACGGGACAGAAGGATGCTGCCTTATCAAAATACATTAAGGAATTTTTGACTGTGCAGGGAACAAGCTACAGGGGCTTGCGTGATTTTTATCAACATTACTATTCAGATCAGAAGTTTAGCGAATTTTTTATGCAAAAAGTTGTTTCGCAGTTACCCGATGCCCCTAATTTTATCTTGAGCAACTTGCAGAATGGTCAAACCACAAAGGACGATTTGAAAGGTAAATGGACCTTGGTGGACTTTTGGGGCACCTGGTGCGGGCCATGTGTTGCAGAAATGCCAAAGCTTAATAATTTTTATGAGCAGCTCAAAATAGATAAAGAAAGGGCGCAAAGAATTGGTTTTGTCAGTATTGCGTGCAGTGATACAAAAGATAAAGTGAAAAATTTTATTGCCAAAAACAATTATACCATACCCGTACTCATGTCGGACAATCGGGTGGAACGGGATTTTAATGTGCAGGGTTATCCGAGCAAGTATATTCTAACACCGGCGGGGAAGTTGATAGCGATGCCATTTGGTTTTGACTGGCGGCAGTTGTTAGAAGAAATAGCCGTTTTTTAATATAATTCTCGCTATTTTAAAATGTATTTATTTAATCCCTATGAAATGAATAGCTAGTCAATGACCTTTCCATATACTTTTTTTTATGCTGCTTTCGTTATATTTAAGCAGAAAGGGAATTAATTGATAGTATAGCTAGAAATAATGTTAAAGCATTTAAGGTATATCGACGGCGCATCAGATAAATTTTGGGAAATTCAAACAACTGGGGCAACACATACCGTAACCTACGGTCGAAACGGAACGGCTGGACAAAGTAAAAGTAAAACATTCGACTCGGAAGAAGCCTGTCTAAAGGATGCCGAAAAGCTAATTGCTGAGAAGATAAAAAAGGGCTATTCTGAAGATGGTGCTGTAGGAGTCGATCGCGGTGAAAAAGACTCAGCTGTTCGACCGCTTTCGGTTGCTAGCCGACGGAAAGAAGAAGCGTTAGAGGCGCTGAAATTGCTTATCAAAGAGGCAAGGATTGAAAATATCATTCCATTTTTGGAAGAATACGCTAATGGCAACCTAGAAGTTTTAAAAAAAGAAATTCGTGCTGCCAAGCGCTACTGGGTTGATTATAGTGATCTCTCCAAAGATCCTGAATTTAAAAGTAAAGCCCAATACAACTGGGGTATACGAGGTACCAAGGCACATCAACGAACGGTGAAGTTGCTGGCGCTGGCCACATTTTCCGGCTCAGATGCGGGTAGCTGGAATATTTTTCATGAGCTTTTGAATCAAGCGAAGAGCCATGATGTGATGCAAATCCTAAACTATGCCAAACCCAATTGGTTGGGCAGCTATTTATTGCAGTTAGTTCGTAAAAATGATTCGGGAAAGCGCTTATTATGAAAAAGATCTTGAAGGCGCCATTATTGTTCATCTTCAAGAATTCCTTCTCGAATTAGGGAATGGCTTCTCCTTCGTGGCCAGACAAAAACGCATCCATATAGAAGGTGATGAGTTTTTTGTTGATCTGGTCTTTTACAACCGTCTATTGCAAAGTTTTGTGATCATTGAGATCAAGACTCACAAATTAACCCATCAGGACATTGGTCAATTGCAGATGTATGTCAATTACTATGATCGCATTGAAAGGCTTCCATATGAACATCTCACGATCGGCATTTTACTCTGTGCGAGTAAAAACGATGCGGTTGTGAAACCCACCCTTCCCGAAGACCAAAAACAAATCGTTGCCAGTCAATATGAGCTTTACTTGCCTACAGAGCAACAGTTGCTGGATGAGGTGAACAAAGAACTGGAAAGTTTTGTGAGTAAGGTTGGCGATGAGTAAATTTACAACGAGCATTATATATTTTTAAAATGCAACACTATACCGCTGCTACTCTCTTCTTTGCAGCTTGGAGATCAAAGTAGTTCGGATCCCATTTTTCACCTTTTTCTAAGCCGAGCCAGGCTCGCATCTCATCATGTTCTTCATGGTGTATATCTTTCATGACATCCTTTACATTTTGATATCCCCAAGTACTTCCGCAATCTTCCGGTGGGCAAGCACCTTTTCCCTCCAGTAACTCCGCTTTTAATACATGCTTGTCTAGAATGTCCTCGACCACAATTTGATGTGTCCAGCTATCACCAAAATCATAGATGTAGGTGAACTTTTGCCCTGTCTGATTTAAAATGTCTTTCAATATTAACAATTCGGCATCTTCGGTATTTCCTTCGTCCCACTCTTCGTCAATTATGGCAATCTCAGGATATGATCCAAAACCTTTCGGCGAAAACTGATAAAGGTGATAGTTTTTCCAGCCAAATGCTTCTTGTATCACTTGATGTAAACGGTCAAACGTGAAATAATCGGGAACTAATAACTTTCGCCACACTGGTGGTTTTGTTATCCCTTTAATCTGTATTTTTAATTGTAATAGCATCTGTATTTATTTTATTCCTCTTCACTATTAAAACAACTCCTAATAGCTGTAATTTTTGTAATCCCTCATTCTCTGTCAATCAATGGATGTTCTTGTCAATCTAAAAGACTATTTAGTCCTTCTTTGTTGAATAATAATTGACCTATTTGCAGATTAGACCATCCTGTTTTCAATACATAGGAAAAAGCTGGGGTCTCTTCGACAATCTTGCAGTCTATATAGTATGGGCTCACTTGGACGTAGGCTTCTGCAATTTTTTGCCGTAATTCAATTATATGAGTAGAGATAAAGAATGTAGAAGTAGCAAACTTTTGAAGACCCTTGATCGTTTTTACACTTATAACCAATGCATCTTCATAGTTGGTCCCCTTAAATAGCTCGTCGAAAATGGCGAAACATCGTTTACCCTCATGCGCTTGATGAACAACGTTTTTCAATTTGATAATTTCTTTCATAAAATGACTATAACCATTTTTTAGATCATCGCTGTGATTAATTTGAATCGATACATTATCATAAAAAGGAATGGTTCCAGCGCTGGCAGGCATAGCTAATCCCAAATGAGTCAAGTAAACGCATAAGCCGATGGATTTAAGCAGTGTTGATTTTCCGGACATGTTTGCACCTGTAATAAGTACGATATTGTTGTTTATAACGATATCATTTTTTACAGGATTAGATAGCAATGGGTGATATAGTTCTGTGAGTTGAAAACAATATTCATTCATTGTAGCGAACTGAAAATTGTTTTTATAAATTGCTTTCCCGATTGAAAAATAAGCTTCTAAAAGAGCTAGTTTCTCAAAAAATAAAAGCGTATCACCATTTTTACGGTTTTCAGAAACAATAGCGTTTAGCTCCTGGATGGAAATATAGCCTAGTGTACCTTTACGGATTTTGGATATATAGTGTCGAAGTTTGAAGGAGTGGAGGTAGTTTATGACAAACCTAAGATCCTCTTGATATTTATGGGGAAATTCATTCAGTTCAATATTTCCTGTGAGATCATTTTCAAGCTTGGATAAGAAGTTAATTAGTTGCGCATACTCGCCAAGTAAGATGTTGCTCTTACGTTTTTTGAATTTGTAAGCCAGAAAATCGACTTTTTTTAGGTACTCTAGTGGGAAATGACATAAGAACTTATGTGAATCTGCATACTCAATTTTAGTGTAATAGTAGTCATTCCCGCGTGATATGGACAAAATAATTTGTTTTAGGATTGTTTGTCTATCGTTGATTTGGGAGATAGATGATAATGGATTTTGTAGAAGTTTATAGAGCGCCGAATGACTATCTGAGTTTAATGTATAATCAAATATGGGTAAAATGTCTTTTGATAAAAATAAATCTTGTGTATCATTCATAATTGCTTTTAGGTTTATTGAAATTGTTTATGCTGACTTTACTCCTGCATTAAATCTTCGATTAGCTGAAGTTTTACAGTTTCCAAAATACCTTTTGGATCATCCATAATTACTATTCCAAAGATATCCTTTTTTATGGACGCATGGTTTCCATTGTTATCGCTGGCTTCATAATTTCCAAATATATCCTTTCTTACAGAAACACGGCTGCCTTTGTTGTCTTCAATTGTTTTGCCGCCCAATATGTCTGTTATAATGGTTGTGCTTTTACCCGCGTTATTTTCAATTGTCAGGTTTCCTAGAACATCCTTTGATATACGACTACTATTTCCTTGGCTGTCATGAATGTCTAAGCCACCTATAACATTTTTAGATACAGTGGCGTGGTTGCCACTCGCATCACTGATATCTAAACCGCCGAAGATGTTTTTTGAAATAGTAGTGAGGTTGCCGTGGCTGTCACGGATCTTCAAATTATCAAGGGTATTTATGAAGTTAGTGGATGGACTCCAATCTGGAATATCAAAATCTCCACTTATATTTTTCCTGACCGTTTTTTCCTTTCCTTCGTTATATTTTACGACTATATTGCCGGAAAGATCCTGTTTTACTGATGTTTTAAGTCCGTTGTTATCCGTTTTTGTATATCCGTTCCAGTGGTCTTTGCTGTATTTAATACTTTTACCCCAGTTGTCTGAAACGGTTACCTCTCCCCAGCTATCAGTTTTTATTTTAATGGAGCTTTTATCTAAGCCTTCCGAAACAGCTAATTGTGTAATATACTTTCGGATATCATCAGAAAGTGTATCAGTTAAATGGTTAGGATAGTTTCTATGGTGGGAGATCCTAGCTTTTACTGGCACTGTTATAGAAAATAAAAATAACAAATTAAATAAGATATATAGGCGTTTCATGGGGCTGTAATTTATGATTAAAATACAATTTTTTGATAAGAAAATAAAGTAAATGATTTTAATTCGCTTAATTCTAGCCGATAAAATGGTATTGTAAATTGAACTGTCACATCACTTCTTTTACAGTTCTTCCTTCCAATACCTCTGCACTCCATCAATAGAATCTTTCTGCAGTAGAGCTTGACGGCTACCACATAGAATCTTCATGCACTTTTCAATGTCGCTAACTCTAAATTTAATGCTTGATTCTGCTTTAAGCCTTTTGCAAATTTCCAAGGCATTAACTTGTCTGTCAAAATAGCTTTGTTCTATCCAAGTTTAAAGAAGTTCGAGCAGAGGTCTGTCAGTTTTTCGGGTGCTACCTTTCCGCGCATTTTTCCTTTTCCATATGGTGCGTGTGCCTTCTCCTTTTTCAGAATAAATGATATGGGAAAATTTGAAATCAATAGCTTGATTGAGCGACGTAAATGTCGCGCAACCGGAAAGGTGCGTTTTAATAGTAGGAGCGAAGCAAGCTTTTTTATTCATTGGTTAAAATGGTGCTATAAGAAGTGGCTACGGGGAAAAATCGAAGGAAGCACCGATATGGCAGTGGGGCAGGAAAGCCAAAGCAACGCTATACGTACGGTTGCATCCACTGTGGTGGATATTATATTACGAAAGAGCATCCGCATGATTACAGGCGAAAAAAAGAAAAATATGAACAGAAATATACTGAATAATTGATGATCGCTGCTTTTTTAATTTTTATTTTTCTAACATAGATTATTTTGTACATTTGTATCGAATAAAATCGAAATTGAAATGGCAGAAACTGTACAACCAAGAGGTCCAAAGACAACTGATAATAATGCGAATCAAACTCATTACTACAAAACATTGGTAGTAGCGATCGCTTTAGGTTTAATCGGTACATTTATCCGTTTTGTACCGGATGTTTGTACGTCTATGGGTCAACAAACATTTTTGTTTTCCGCAATAGCTAACATCTCCATGATCGTAGGCGCACTTATCGCTTTCAAAACCGTGTTCGGAATTTTGGGATTTGGAAAAAACCGTGACTAATTACTACTCAGCAAAGATATTGAAAGCTTCAGTTTACTGAGGCTTTTTTTATGATGTATAAAGCAAACCATATAAGAAGCTAGCAACACAGTTCTATTGTCAAATAAAAAGATCATATATAAAAAAAGCCTTCCAATTTTTTGGAAGGCTTTTTTTATATCATGTCTCGCGTGCTATTAAGCGAAAAGTGACCAAGTCGACCAAGGAATACGAGCGAGCATCAAGATTAAACCGATGACGAAGAAAATCAAAACGGTTTGATTTGCTTTTTTTGCATTTTCAATCTTTTTCGCTTTAGAATAGCCAATGGTGATCAATACAATAGCAATAATCATGGTCAAAGGGTGTTCAATGATTTTAAATCGTAACGAAGGATCTTTCATTACAGCACCAGAGATCATCGAAGGGTACTTTAAATAAAAGAATAAAATCAATCCCACCACTAATTGAATATGCGATGCGATGAAACCCAATAAAGCAATTTTACGATTGTACGGTTTGTTGCCTAGATAGTTTGATAGGGTGATCACGATCGATATCACCAGGGCTAGCAATAAGACAATTGCTATAGTCGAGTGTAAATGTAACATAAAAGCTCTCTTTAATTATTTCCTAAGTTAGCAAAGATAAAAATATATTGAATGTATTTGTTAAAAATCATTGTTCCAACAGAAATACCTCCGCAATTGGATGGAATAGGTACATACGCTTGCTGGTCAATTCCATGCATTTATAACGTTTCCTTATCTTTTCAATACGCTGAAATGAACGCCCATTTTTTAATTTAAAGAAGTGCCCATCCTCTAAGGATTCTACCGTAAGGGCGCTGCTTTTGACGGTGTCATATAACTTTAAGGTACGAAACAGGTGGATGTCCGTGCAGCTCGATGCTGCAGGGTTTTCCATATAGCGGTAAATCGCCTGGCTGATGTCGGTTGGGAAAATATTCAGTTCAAGAAATGGTCTCATTAGTTCCTTAAAATTATTTTTCCACTCCGTACCGTGTGGTTTGACACGATGCTGATGTTTATTCCATGTTTGTAAATGTGCAAATTCGTGAATCGTCGTAATCAAAAATGAATAAGAGTTTAAGTCATGGTTAACCGAGATACGGTGCGGGCTTCCTTTATACGGAGCGCGGTAATCTCCTAGCTTGGTACTCCTGGAACGAGAGATCTTAAATAAACAGTGCGTATGATTAATCCACTTGGATATGATTGGAGCTGCTTCTTCGGGCATGTATTTTCTTAGTGTAGCACTATAATCTTGCATGACATAAAAATAGGAATTTATTCATGTTAATAAAGCGCCAAGTCGACATTCTTTTGTCAAAAATAGAATTGATTTACTAAAAAAAGTAGTTTTAAATTTGGAAAAATGATATTATTTTTAGTATTTAGTGTTTGTAAATGTTGCGTGCGAATATGTCAATAGATTAGATGAGCTATGTTTTTAATAAAATGTATTGAAATCGTCTGATTTTTAGTTAAATTAACTGTAGAAAAAGTCATGTTAACATGCAAAATGATGAGGAAAGGTATTTCCTCCAAACTGTAATAAGACCTTTAAAAATATGCTGGATACCTTACATATTAAAAATTATGCGCTTATAAACGAGTTGGAAATCCAGTTCGACAAAGGTTTGAATATGATTACCGGGGAGACTGGGGCTGGTAAATCCATTATTATGGGAGCCCTATCGTTAATTTTAGGAAATAGAGTAGAGGGAAAATACTTTTTCGATCCAACGAAGAAGTGTGTGATTGAGGGAGAATTTAAAATAGGTTCTTACAGATTACTCAATTTTTTCGAAGAAAATGACCTAGATTATGCAGATCATACCATTATTCGAAGAGAAATCGCTCCCGATGGTAAATCCCGAGCATTTATTAATGATTCTCCCGTTACCCTAACTATTCTCAAGCAGTTAGGAGAACAATTGATCGATGTACATTCTCAACATGCAACATTGCAGATCAATACGGAAGAGTTCCAATTTTTAGTGGTCGACAGTGTCGCGGGCACATTTGCATTAAAGCAAGATTATCGAGATAGTTTCTTTGCTTATAAGAAAGCAAAAAAGGAACTCGAAGAATTTAAGGAGCTGGTAAAAAAGGCTGCATTAGAACAAGATTATTTTCAGTTCCAATTTGATGAACTTGATGCAGCGCAATTGGTGTCAGATGAACAGGGGCAGCTCGAAATACAACAGCGCCAATTGGAAAATGCAGAAGATATTAAGCGCGCGCTAACCGGTGCATCGCAGCTATTGGAAAATGATGATACGGCTGTTTTAAGCCGTTTGAAGGACGCTATGAACCAAGTGGAAGGTATCACTTCATTTCTTCCTGAAACAGCAGATTTGGCTGCGCGGTTAAAGAGCGCATGGATTGAGCTCAAGGACGTTGCCGCAGAGTTAAGTGCGCTTGAAGAAGAGACACAAATTGACGAGGGTACTTTGTTGGAAATTAACGAGCGCCTGAGCTTACTCTATTCATTACAGAAGAAACATCATGTGGACTCCGTTGAGGAGCTTATTCGACTGAGGGATGAGCTTGAGTCCAAGTTGATGGCCATAAATTCTTCCGATGAGCAATTGGAGCGGCTGGAAAAAGAGGTCGTAGTTAAGTTGAACATTGCTCAGAAAAATGGTAGGGAACTATCAGTAGGCAGGAGCAAAGTGTTGGCGTTAATCACAAAAGAAGTGCAAGCTACCTTAGCAAATGTGGGAATGCCCAATGCACGTCTTCAAATTACTTTAGAGCCCTTAAAGGAAGGAGAGATGCGGGAATCCGGAATGGATGCTATCCAATTTTTGTTCTCTGCCAATAAAGGGCAGGAAATGCAATTCATCCATAAGGTGGCCTCTGGAGGTGAGCTTTCACGGGTAATGTTAGCCATAAAATCTTTAGTTGCCAAAACTTCTGCCCTGCCGACTATTATTTTTGATGAAATCGATACCGGGATCTCTGGTGAGGTGGCGTTGCGTGTAGGTGAAGTAATGGAAAGTTTAGCTGAGAATATGCAGGTCATTGCTATTTCACATTTACCCCAGATTGCTGCTAAAGGTGCTGCGCATTATAAAGTGTACAAAGAAGATAAAGCAAATCGGACAATATCCAACATTGTTCGGTTAGACCAAGCCGGTAGGGTAAAAGAGATTGCACAGATGCTGAGCGGAGCAAATCCAACGGATGCTGCGCTGGAACATGCGGAGTTATTGTTGCGGGGATAGCTTGTTTTTGTAAGTGTGGTAAAGATAACTCTTTTAATAAAAAAAGATCTCAGAATTCTGAGATCTTTTTTTATTAATTACCACCATTTGTAGCATCTGTTAATGTGACTTTGACGAACATGTCTGTTGGACGAACAGGTTTATTATCATTCCCAACATAATCTGCATAAAGATATACTTTGCCAATTTTATACTCAACACGGTAATTATAAGGTCCAACGGCCGAAGGAATATTGATAAAAAAATCTTTATCATTATCGAATGATATAGCAACTCCAACATGTCCAAAATTAAAATACTTTGCATCTAATTCAGGAAAATCCAATTCGTTTGAAAAAGAGTATCCTGATTGGTCAACTGCCCACGAGGAAGATTTTACATTGGTACTGAAAGTTACTCCATCTAAAACGTTTACCTCTTGCGTGATATACTCCTTTTTACAAGAAGAGAATGAAACCAAAGCTGCGGTTCCAATTAGTGCTGCGAATAAAAGTCTTTTCATATTGTTTGTATTATTTGTGAGATTTTTTATTATATGACGATAAAATGGTTCGAAAGTTTAACGTCAACTTTGTTTATAACAAAAAATGCACCATAAAGGTGCATTTTCTAAAATAATGTAATAATACTTATCTAGGTCTTGTTCCTCCTGTGTTTGTTGGCGGTATTCCACCTGTTGGATATGGTTCTACCCTGATTTTAATAGCTCCAGTATTTAGGTAATAAGGATTATAATTCCCAGTTCCGTCTGCAATGGCTATTGGTTCTAAATAATTAAGTATCGCACCATAAAGATTGTCAGAATTATTAGTGGATTTCATTGTGAAAGTAGTGGTTTTTCTTTCAACTTCGGAAACTTTTCCAGATAATCCTATTTTAAAAATTTCTTTGAGCGTAACTTCAAATGAACCTCCGCCTTCTTTTGTAAAAGTATTTTCAATAGTTTCTGTACTTGTTCTTTCTTCTCCTTCATCAAACTCCTCTGCATGAAAAGTCCATAAGTTACCTAAATTGTAATTGTCCCACGTAGCAATTTGAATAGGATCAAACCCTACAAAAAGCCTTACAAATCCTTCTTTTCGACTTGTCGGCTCTTGATACAAATCTGTTTTTTTGCAAAATATAGCTTTACTTATCTGTAATGGAGTTCCATCTCTTTGAGGAATATTCACTGTGATTTTAATTTCAAGATCTCCTTCTCCCCAATCAGCAATTTTATCTAATACCGCTTTGCTAGTTAACTCAATTGCTCTAATATGCTCAGCATAATTTTGCGAATTTAGTTCTCCCTTAAGGATATTATTCTTAGGATCAAGTCCGTAGTAAACATAATCTCTAATATTTGATAATGGTAAACCTTTCGAAATAGCTTCTTCTATCCTTGGAGCAAAACCCATGTCTTTCGATCTGTCGGAACCAGTTCTGTCTGATGCAATTTTGCTAAAAGGTTTAGAATTAACTATTTGAACTGATTCGTTATCGATAAAAGGTAATCTTTCATTTGATTTAACTAATATAGTTGGAATTGTGGGCTCAATTTTTTTGTCCAATTCAATAATATTTAAACGAGTATTATATGCATATATCTTATTGCCTCCCTTATTGTTTCTAATGGCAATAATTGGCGTAGTCTTTTCTGTATCCCAATTATTAGCGCTGAAGATCGTTAGCTCTGGAACATAGATAGTTAATAGTGGGTTATTAGCGATAATTGATCTGATTTCTTCATTCTGTTCCGTTAACAAATCTAATACCGAGTTACCATCTTTCAGTTTTACAAGAACAAAATCTTTGACTAAAACATCATAATCCCCATCAAATTTTTCAAGGGCTTTAGCTTTTAAAGCCGCTTTAATTTCTTTGTTATCAATTATTTTTGCGAGAGACTTTGCAAAAGTATGATAATTGTCTTGGGTGAATTCCTGAATGATTTGGTTAGTTTCTTGATTGCTCGTTTTATCCTTTTGGCAGCTATATGTCAAAGATAGCAATGAAAAGAAGGTGAAATAAAGTTTCTTTCTCATAATTATTGTGATTTAAATTTAAAATCCACCATAAATATAAAGAAAAAGGTTTAAAATAAACGAATAATTTCGTTTATTTTAAACCTTTTGTTTGCGGATGCGTTTGTGATTACTTCTCCGCAGTATCTTTTGAAGACTTAGAATCTGAACTGGAAACCTCAATATCTTTGGTTTCAGGATTAATGCTCACCGTCAAAACCGAACCAGTTTGCACAGTTCCTTTTAGGATTTCTTCCGCAATTGGATCTTCTAAATACTTTTGGATTGCCCGTTTTAACGGACGTGCTCCAAAATTACTGTCGTAACCTTTATCCGCAATGAAATCTTTTGCTTCATCCGTCAAATTGATGGTATAACCCAAATCTGCGATACGCTTGAATAATGACTTCAATTCAATATCGATGATTTTGAAGATATTTTCCTTTGTCAATGAGTTAAATACAATCACATCATCAATACGGTTCAAGAATTCTGGTGCAAAGGCTCTTTTCAGAGCTGTTTCAATCACTCCACGAGAATGTGCATCAGACTGTTGTGATTTTGCAGCAGTAGTGAAACCCACACCTTGACCAAATTCCTTCAATTGGCGTGCACCAATATTAGAAGTCATAATAATAATAGTGTTTCGAAAGTCCACTTTGCGGCCTAAGCTGTCAGTCAATTGGCCTTCGTCCAATACCTGCAGCAACAGATTGAATACATCCGGATGCGCTTTCTCAATCTCATCCAATAAGACAACGGCATAAGGCTTACGACGTACTTTCTCAGTCAATTGACCACCTTCTTCATAACCAACATATCCTGGAGGCGCTCCAACAAGGCGAGATACTGCAAATTTCTCCATGTATTCGCTCATGTCAATTTGGATCAGAGCATCTTCTGTATCAAACATGAAGCGCGCTAATTCTTTAGCTAATTCTGTCTTACCAACACCAGTAGGACCTAAGAAGATGAAGGAACCAATTGGTTTTTTAGGATCTTTTAAGCCTGCACGTGTACGTTGGATCGCTTTCACCAATTTACCTACGGCATCATCCTGACCAATAATTCTTCCCTTCATCAGCTCCGCCATATTCAACAGTTTCTGACCGTCAGACTGACTAACCCGTTGCACAGGAATACCGGTCATCATCGCCACTACTTCAGCAACATTTTCCTCTGAAACAGTATAACGTTTAGATTTTGTTTCTTCTTCCCAAGCTATTTTCTCTTTCTCAAGCTCTTCGATCAATTTCTTTTCTGTATCACGCAACTTCGCTGCCTCTTCGTATTTTTGACTCCGAACAACCTTGTTTTTCTCTAATTTGACCTCTTCAATTTTATTTTCAATGTCGATAATAGATTGTGGTACATGTATGTTATTCAAATGCACACGAGAGCCCGCTTCGTCTAACGCATCGATTGCCTTATCTGGTAAAAACCTATCCGTAATATAACGGGTTGTTAACGATACACAGGCTTCAATAGCTTCGGCTGTATAAGTCACATTGTGGTGATCTTCATATTTCTCTTTGATACGGTTCAATATTTCAACCGTTTCGTCATGTGTAGCCGGCTCAATGGTTACGCGTTGGAAACGGCGGTCCAAAGCACCATCTTTTTCAATGTATTGACGGTATTCGTCTAATGTTGTTGCACCGATACATTGAATTTCGCCTCTTGCCAAAGCCGGTTTGAACATGTTGGAAGCATCTAACGATCCTGAAGCTCCACCTGCACCTACTATGGTGTGAATCTCGTCGATAAATAAAATGACATCCGGTGATTTTTCCAGTTCGTTCATGACCGCTTTCATACGCTCCTCAAATTGACCACGATATTTGGTGCCAGCAACCAAGGATGCGAGATCCAATGTGACGACACGCTTATTGAATAATACACGTGATACCTTTCGTTGAACGATCCGAAGCGCAAGACCTTCGGCAATCGCCGATTTACCTACTCCGGGTTCACCGATCAATAGGGGATTATTCTTCTTGCGTCGCGATAAAATTTGAGAAACGCGCTCAATTTCTTTCTCGCGACCTACAATGGGATCTAGTTTACCTTCTTCTGCAGCTTTAGTCAAGTCGCGGCCAAAGTTGTCCAAAACTGGAGTTTTAGATTTGATATCCGAAACCTTTTTCGGTTGAATATACTGATCATCTTCAGCGAAATCATCATCGCCTGTAGGTGAGCCCGGTGCCTCATCCTTAATAGTAGTTCTATTTTGCTCCACCTCAGATTTGAAGATGTCGTAAGTCACATTGTATTGTTGTAAAATCTGAGAAGCGATATTATCTTCATCTCGTAAGATAGCCAATAATAGGTGCTCCGTTCCGATGATATCCGATTTGAATATTTTAGCTTCCAAATAAGTAATCTTCAAAACTTTTTCAGCCTGTTTTGTTAATGGCATGTTGCCAATAGGAGCGCGTGAAACTGATGCTCCCTTCACTGCGTCTTCCACAGATTGACGTAGTGCTGTCGTGTCAATGCCTATGTTTTTAAGGATTTTTATCGCCATTCCATCGCCTTCACGAATTAAACCGAGCAATAAATGCTCCGTTCCTATATAATCGTGACGCAATCTCAAAGCTTCCTCTCTACTGTACGATATGACATCCTTTACGCGCGGTGAAAATTTTGCTTCCATTGAATACCTTTCTGTTTTATATTAAGGATATATAAATGTAGTAAATTCTGCATTTTAACCTTAAAATTATTTTAAATAATGTCATCAACAATTAAGCCATGACCTTGATACGTCCAAAATGTCAGTATAAAAGATTACATTTGTATGTTAATATAACAAGAGTTTTCGAATTTTTTTAAATTTTATGTCAGACGAGAAGATCATTTTTTCGATGGCGGGTGTCAACAAAATCTATCCGCCTCAAAAACAAGTGCTAAAAAATATCTATTTATCTTTTTTCTATGGTGCCAAGATTGGCGTGATTGGTTTGAACGGATCAGGGAAATCCTCCCTATTGAAAATAATCGCTGGATTGGATAAATCTTATCAGGGCGAGGTGGTGTTCTCCCCGGGGTATTCTGTGGGTTATTTGGCACAAGAGCCCCAATTGGATCTGGAGAAAACTGTGCTTGAAGTGGTACAGGAAGGTGTTGCTGAAATTACGGCAATATTGCAAGAATACGAAGATATCAATGAGAAATTTGGCCTACCAGAGGTGTATGAAAACGCCGATGAGATGGACAGGTTATTGACGAGACAAGGAGAACTTCAGGATAAAATTGATGCCACCAACGCTTGGGAAATTGATTCAAAATTGGAAAGAGCTATGGATGCCTTACGTTGCCCTGAACCCGATGCAAAGATTGTCAATTTGTCAGGTGGTGAGCGTAGACGTGTAGCATTGTGTCGTTTATTGTTGCAGGAACCGGATGTGTTACTACTGGATGAGCCGACCAACCACTTGGATGCTGAATCAATTGATTGGTTAGAGCAACACTTGAAACAATATAAAGGAACTGTAATTGCCGTTACCCACGACCGCTATTTCTTGGATAATGTTGCTGGATGGATCCTTGAATTGGATCGTGGCGAAGGCATTCCTTGGAAAGGAAATTATTCCTCTTGGCTTGATCAAAAAGCAAAACGTCTGGCGCAGGAGGAAAAACAAGAAACCAAACGGCAAAAAACACTCGAACGTGAGCTGGAATGGGTTCGTATGGCACCAAAAGCTCGTCATGCCAAATCAAAAGCTAGATTGCATAACTATGAAAAATTAGCTTCCGAAGAGACCAAAGAACGTGAAGAAAAATTGGAATTGTTTATTCCTCCAGGACCACGTCTGGGTAACTCGGTCATTGAGGCAACGAATATCTCTAAAGCTTATGGTGATCGTATTTTATTTGAAAATTTAAGTTTTATGTTGCCGCCCGCGGGTATTGTTGGGATTATTGGACCAAATGGAGCCGGTAAAACCACCTTGTTCCGCCTCATTACGGGACAGGAAACGCCCGATACGGGTTCTTTCAAGGTCGGAGAAACAGTGAAATTGGGCTATGTGGACCAAATGCACCACGACCTCGACCCTGAAAAATCAGTTTGGGAAAATATTACAGGGGGCAGTGACAATATGATGCTGGGTAACCGCTCGGTGAACTCAAGAGCTTATGTTTCTAAATTCAATTTTAATGGTGCTGATCAACAAAAGAAAGTAGGTGTACTTTCGGGTGGAGAACGTAATCGTGTTCACCTGGCCATTACGCTTAAAGAGGGATCCAATGTACTCTTGCTCGATGAGCCAACCAATGATATTGATGTAAATACCTTGCGGGCACTGGAAGAAGGTTTGGAAAACTTTGGTGGTTGTGCGGTTGTGATTTCCCACGATAGATGGTTCCTCGATCGTATTTGTACCCATATCCTTGCTTTTGAAGGCGATTCACAGGTTTATTTCTTCGAAGGTAACTATACTGAATATGAAGAAAACCGTAAAAAACGTATCGGTGACGTGACACCGCACCGCATTAAATACAAAAAACTGGTAAAGTAATATAAAATCATGGAAAGCGGACGGCTGTTAGCTGCTATAATTGATCATGCAATTGATGGCATTATTACCATAGACAACAGGGGGAATATCGAAAGTATTAACCCTGCTGCTCTGGAACTTTTTGGATATCACTCGGAAGAGGTGATCGGACACAATGTCTCCATGTTGATGCCTGAGCCAGATCGTGGTAATCATGATACCTATATTCATAACTATCAGACTACCGGCCACAAAAAAATCATTGGCATTGGGCGCGAAGTGATGGGGCTTAAAAAGAGTGGCGAAACATTTCCATTCCGATTGGCTGTGAGTGAAGTCTGGTTGAAGGACAAAAATATCTTTACTGGATTTATTCATGACTTAACGCGTGAGAAAGCTGCCGAGGATATGCTCAGACAGCATGCGGTAGAACTTGAGAATAAAGTTAGCGAACGTACGAGTGATCTGATTTCTTTAGTTTCCGAACTGGAAAAGGCCAAAGCAGAAGTTTCTAAATCCCTGGAAAAAGAAATTGAATTGAGTCAGCTGAAATCTCGTTTTGTGTCAATGGCTTCACATGAGTTTCGCACCCCTTTGAGTTCCGTTCAACTATCTGCTTCTCTGATCGAAAAATATGCCGACAGACCGGATGATAAGGTTAATATCATTAAACATACGAATAGGATCAAAGGGGCCGTACAATTGCTGACGAGTATTCTGAATGATTTTCTTTCCCTTGAGAAGCTTGAAACTGGTATTGTTGTGTTGAATAAGCAATATATTAATTTGGTCGAATTAGCTGAGGAAATCACCGAGGAAATGCAGTTGATCTGTAAAAAAAATCAGCATATTGTTTATCAACATACCGGAGAAATCGGCCATTTTACCTTAGACTCTAATTTGTTGAAAAATGCTTTGGTCAACCTAATTTCCAATGCGATCAAATATTCAGGAGAGGATACATTAATTGAGTTTACAACGTGTATCGACGAGGAAGGCTGCTCAATATCAGTAAAAGATAACGGTATTGGAATACCCGAAGAAGATCAGGTTCATTTGTTTGAGCCATTTTTTCGGGCACATAACACAGGTAACATCCCCGGAACCGGATTAGGACTGAATATTGTAAAAAGGTATATAGAACTCATGGAAGGTCAGATGGAATTTGAGTCTGAAGTGCATAAGGGAACCTCATTCCGGGTGAGTTTTAGATAAAGCGGAGTTGGCAATAAAACAAGGCATAAACGTTTCAAACATAAAGAAGATAGAATAACTAATTACAGATGAGAAGTAAAAAGACAATTCTAATTATTGAAGATAATATTGACATCCGGGAGGGAACTACCGAAATATTGGAGTTGACAGGTAGGTATGATGTCATTACGGCCGAAAATGGCCGTATTGGAGTTGACTTGGCGACGAAGCATATTCCTGATTTGATTCTCTGCGACATCATGATGCCCGAGCTGGATGGATATGGGGTGTTATTTATGCTTAGTAAAATTGAAAGTACAGCTAAAATCCCATTCATTTTTCTAACTGCAAAAGCGGAGCGTGCAGACATGCGTAAAGCGATGGAGATGGGAGCAGACGATTATTTGACGAAACCTTTTGATGATGTCGAATTGATGAACGCTATAGATGTACGCCTTAAAAGACATGAACAGCTCGCAGCAGATATCCCTCAAGAGGGAGATTTTAGTTTGAACGCCGATGAGCAAGTCCTGTTGCTGCAGGAACTCATTGTTAATTCACGTGTAAAGACAGTGAAGAAAAAGCAATCTATTTATGAAAAAGATGATTCGCCAACCTATGTCTATTTTGTGAAATCTGGTCAGGTGCGTAGCTTTAAGTCATATAAAGATGGAAGAGAGCTGTCTACAGGTATTTTCATTGCGGGGAATTACTTTGGTTATGCCTCTATCTTGTTGAATGATAATTACGAAGACTATGCTGAAGCGGTTGAACCAAGTGAAATTGTGCTGATCCCCAAAGATAGCTTTTTGGAGTTGCTTTGGAAAAAACCGGCAATAGCCAGTAAGTTTATTAAGCTTCTTTCTGTCGATTTACGTGAAAAGGAAGAGCAATTGCTCGGGTTTGCCTATCACTCTGTCCGTAAACGTGTCGCCAATGCGCTACTCAGTGTTGCCGAGAAAAGTGGTATCGATGTGAATGCCGTCAATACGTGTTCAATTGATGTGACAAGGGATGGTTTGGCTTCAATCGCAGGCACTGCAAATGAAACAGTTTCCCGTATGCTTTCAGATTTTAAAGAAGAAAAATTAATATCGAAAGAAAAAGGTAAAATATATATCAATTCGATCAAGAACCTTCGGGAGGTGAAACAGTAGGTAAAGAAAGGAAGATTTAATAACAATATGTTAAAGGCGTGTTCAGTTTGTTCTGAACACGCCTTTTCTTTAAAGGGGCAAATTGTTGCTCAGAATAAAGCTTTATATCCAGAGGCATTTGCGAATTGTGATAAATATCATTTTAAGGTGTGGTGCTGTATCATGGTTTTGCGCTTATGCATGATTTACTTTTGTTCTTAGGATAAACCTTAATTGGTGCTTGTAGAATCAGGATGAAAGTAGTAGTATATAATGTAAGATCATTTGAAAAAGAGTTTTGGGCACTAGCGAATGCCAAACAACATGATTTGACTTTGATTTCAAATGGGTTAAATGCGGAAACACAGAACTATGCGCGTGGAAAGGATGCGGTAGTGATTTCCGTGAGCGATATTTTGGACGAGAGCATGCTACTTAATTTAAAAGGATTAGGAATCAATAAGATTATGACCAGAAGTAAGGATACTACTCATATTGATCTGGCAAAGGCTGGAGATCTGAATATACAGATTGCCAATGCTCCATTTGAAGATCAGAGTCCAAAGGGATTGGCTGAGCAAACTGTTCGGAATCTCAACCTATGGGGGATAGAAAAATGTGTGGGAAAAGCCTGTTGTTGTTTAGACGACTGTGCTAAAAAACTAAAATAGAATGATGACAACGCAAGTTAAAATGGAAGATTTGGTACAGAAATATAACGTAGCAGCACCGCGCTATACAAGTTATCCTACTGTTCCTTTTTGGGATAACACAACATTTTCTAGCGCGGCTTGGACAGCTCAAGTGTACCAGACATTTCAGCACTCAAAAGACAAAGGGATTAGTTTATATATCCACCTTCCTTTTTGTGAAAGCCTATGTACCTATTGCGGATGTAACACCCGTATCACAAAAAATCATCGTGTTGAAGAGCCCTATATCGCATCTCTTTTGAAGGAATGGGAGATGTATGTCGCTTTATTTAATGGCGAAAGGCCAGTGCTGGCAGAGATACATTTGGGAGGAGGGACACCGACCTTTTTTGACCCGGATAATCTGAAGATGCTTATCGAAGGGATTCTCAAACTCGCAGATGTGGCCCCAGACAGCTCATTCTCCTTTGAAGCTCATCCTGCCAACACGACAGTCACTCATTTAGAAACTTTATTCAATTTGGGATTCCGCAGGCTCAGTTTGGGTATACAGGATTTTGATCCTCTTGTCCAATTTGTGATTAACAGGCAACAAACATTGGAAGAAGTGGAATTGGTTATGTTGAATGCGCGAAAAATTGGATTTGACTCCATTAACTTCGACTTGATCTATGGACTGCCTAAGCAAACACTGTTTACGGTAGAAGATACGATACAAAAAGCAATGCGGCTAAGCCCCGATCGGATTTCCTTTTATAGCTATGCGCATGTACCTTGGATAAAACCTGGTCAACGGCATTATACCGAAGCGGACCTGCCCAGTGGTGCTGCCAAATTAGCTCTCTATAACCTTGGGAAAAAATTGATTTTGGCACATGGCTATGAAGATGTCGGTATGGATCATTTTGCGAAAAAAGAAGACGAGTTATTTATCGCCTTTCAACAGGAAAGATTGCACCGTAATTTTATGGGCTATGCCGATCGGTTTAGCCCCTTGCTTATCGGTATTGGGGTTTCTTCAATCAGTGACGCCTGGGGTGCATTTGCTCAAAACGTAAAGACGGTAGAGGAATATCATAAGCTCATTGACACAGGCGAGTTGCCCGTTGTAAAGGGACATTTACTTAATGAAGAGGACCTCATTGTAAGACGTTATATCTTAGATATGATGTGCAAAGGTAAAGTGCAGTTGCAGGAAGGGGAGCTGCTGAACAGACAAATTAAAGAGGAATTATCCGAGCTCGTAGCAGACGGTTTGGTAGTGATAACGGGCGATCTTATAGCGTGTACTGCTGTCGGTCGATCTTTTTTAAGAAATATCTGCATGGCCTTTGACCAGCGATTACTGCGCTCAAGGACACGAAATCAGTTATTTAGTCAAGCAATTTAGAACAAAGGTATGGCGGAGCTCAAGGAAGAGGTACAACTGGCAGAAAAATGTTTCCATTGTGGTGATAAAATCGAGGAAACGGGCTATCGACTAGATCATCATGACTTTTGCTGCCTGGGATGTCAGACTGTATATCAGGTGCTGAATGACAGTGGTATGCAACAATATTATCGCTATAATCAGCATCCTGGCAAGTCGAACAAATCTAAGCACGAAGATTTTTCTTATCTGGATGAACCACAGATTGCCAGTAAATTAGTGGATTATAAAGATGATAAGATGACCATCATCACTTTTTATATTCCAGCTATTCACTGTAGCTCCTGTATCTGGTTGCTGGAAAATTTATATAAACTCAATCCCAGTGTACTGCAGTCCCGCGTGGACTTTATGAAGAAACAGGCGAGCATTACATTCAACCACAACGAGCTGCCATTGAAAGACCTTGTTTATCTTCTGGTCAATATCGGTTATGATCCTAAAATCACCTTGCAGGATGTTGTGAAGGAAGGGAATCGAAACAATCTGAATCCTTTGGTCGCAAAAATTGCTGTTGCCGGTTTCTGTTTTGGAAACTCAATGCTATTCAGCTTTCCCGATTATTTTGGAATGGGGAGTTTTGAAAAGGAATATGCTAATTTCTTTGGTTATATAAACCTTGCTTTTGGTATTCCTGTCTTATTGTATTGTGCATCGGACTATTTTAAATCGGCTTACCTGAGTCTGAAACAAAGACGTTTGAATCTGGATGTGCCGTTGGCCCTCGGGATTCTTGTATTGTTTTTGCGTTCTGCTTTTGAAGTGATAACGCAGACGGGCGCAGGTTTTACAGATACACTCTGTAGTCTTGTATTCTTTATATTGATCGGAAAATGGGTACAACAACGGACCTATTATCATATCTCGTTTGAACGGGATTACCGCAGTTATTTTCCTGTTGCAGTAACTGTCTTAACTGAATCTGGTGACAAACCCGTACAACTGGCCGATGTGCATATCGGTGACCGTATTTTAGTTCGGAACAATGAAATTATACCAGCGGATGCCATGCTTTTAAAAGGGGATGCTGCAATCGATTTTAGTTTTGTGACCGGAGAATCAAGCCCCATGAGCAAAACCTTGGGTGAAATTATCTATGCAGGCGGACGTCAGACCGGCGAAGCGATAGAACTTGAAGTCGTCAAACCTATTTCACAATCGTATTTGACGAAATTGTGGAATAATGATAATTATAAAGATTATGACAAGCATTTTCAGACTTTTGTCAACTTTATAAGTAAATATTTTACTGTTGTTTTATTGGCTATTGCACTATTGGCAGCACTATTTTGGGCTGTTGGTGGAGATGCAAGCAGGGCTTGGGGAGCTTTTACGGCGGTATTGATTATCGCATGTCCATGTGCGTTGGCGTTGAGCTCTCCATTTACCCTTTCTGCGGCTTTAAGTGTATTTGATCGAAATAAATTCTATGTAAAAAATACTGCTGCCATTGAACAAATGGCAACGATTGATACCTTGGTGTTCGATAAGACTGGTACAATATCATCCCCCAAGGCAACCTCAATTTATTTCGAAGGTAGCCTTTCAGCAGTCGACAAAGAGTTGCTGAATGCTGTTTGTAGAAATTCCAGCCATCCATTGAGCCGCGAAATTGTCAAGTGGCTCAACGTCTCTTCCATTATTGCAGTACAGGAATTTAAGGAATTTCCCGGAAAGGGGATGCAAGCCAAGGTAAATGGCAATGAAATTAGAATCGGTAGCGGAGGCTTTCTTGATATCGGACCTATTAAAACAGATGGGTCGGTGGTTTTTGTTCGTATAGGCGGCGAGCTAAAAGGATACTTTAGTATGGAGCAATCCTGGCGGGATGGTCTTTCGGCGCTGATAGAAGATTTTAAAATAAATTATCAACTCCATTTAATCTCAGGTGATAATGATAGACGCCTGGATGCATTGCAGCTCATTTTTCCGTCCAATGCAAGTTTGCTTTTTAATCAATCACCTATGGAAAAACTGAAAATAATTCAAAATTTCCAGGCAGACGGAAAGCAGGTCTGCATGATTGGTGACGGCCTTAATGATGCAGGGGCACTGCGTAAAGCGAATCTGGGCATCGCTGTGAGTGATGATATCAATAACTTCTCCCCAGGTTGCGATGCGATACTGGATGGGGAGTCGTTTTCAAAACTGCCGAATTTCTTTGCTTTTAGTAAAGATGCGGTGAAAGTAATACATATGAGCTTTGGAATATCTCTTTTATATAATATAATTGGTTTGAGCTTTGCCGTGCAAGGTATTATGTCGCCATTATTTGCGGCGATTCTAATGCCAATCAGTACGGTAACGATTATCTCCTTTACAAGTCTCATGACGAGATGGTATGCCAAACGCCGTAAACTCTAATTGTTATGGAAATAATGTATATTTTGATTGGTTGTAGTGTTTTGTTGGCTTTGATTTTTCTCTGTGCTTTTTTCTGGGCCAATAAAACCGGTCAGCATAATGATACCTATACACCTGCTATTCGGATTCTGTTTGATGATGAAATGACAGAAGGCGAAGAAAAATAGGGTGACGTAACTAAAACGTTATCGTAATTAAATCAATTACTTTTCTTTGTATTTAAGGTTATTATCAATAAAATTGGGAGTAAATACCAATTTGAATTAAAATTTATGCATAATAACCCATTTTCATTAAAAGATAAGGTAGTTGTAATTACGGGCGGTACAGGAATTTTAGGCGAGGCATTTGTGGAGGCATTAGCCGAGGCAGAGGCCAAGGTCGCAATCTTGGGACGTAATGGACAGATCGGTGTAGAGCGTGTTCAGCAAGTGGAGTCCCTAGGCGGAGAAGCTCTATTTGTGGAAGTAGACATCATGAACGAACAGGATGTCATCAGGGCGAAGGATGAAGTGTTGCAAAGGTGGGGGAGAATAGACGCCTTAGTTAACGCGGTTGGCGGTAATATTCCAGGTGCAACAATCGGTGCCGATCAAGATCTGTTTGCCAGCAATATTCAGGATACCATCAAAGCCATTGAGCTTAACCTGTATGGTACGATGATTCCTACCCATATTATCGGCCGTGTGATTGCGGAGAGCGGAAAGGGAACCATTGTAAATATTTCATCCCTTACAGCCAGCCGTCCTTTTACACGTGTTTTGGGCTATACTGTGGCCAAACATGGAATCGATGGTTATACAAAATGGATGGCAACTGAACTTGCACAGCGTTATGGTGATCAGGTTCGTGTCAATGCAATTGCGCCCGGAGTATTCTTAACCAAGCAAAACAAAAATTTATTGATTAACCCCGACGGTACGTATAGCGATCGTACCAAACGTATTCTTAGTGGAACTCCTTATAATCGTTTGGGCGACCCCCGTGAGTTAAAAGGAACTTTAATCTATCTATTGAGCGATGCATCAGCTTTTGTAACAGGCGAAACTGTTTTTGTAGATGGCGGTTTTAATGCATGGTGCGGCGTATAATTGAATTTTAAGATGAGAAAACTAGAACAAACATGGCGTTGGTATGGTCCAAATGACCCCGTATCTTTACAGGATATTAAACAGGCTGGAGCAACTGGTATTGTGACAGCCCTACATCATATTCCACACGGTGATGTATGGCCATTGGCAGATATTCAAGAAAGGAAACGCATTATTGAAGAAGCTGGTCTTACTTGGTCTGTGGTGGAAAGTGTGACGGTACATGAGGAAATCAAGACAAAAGGGGCAAAGGTGGATGAGTATCTTCAAAAATATAATACGACGTTGGCTAATCTGGCGAAATGCGGTATCAAGACGATTTGCTATAATTTTATGCCCGTGCTGGATTGGACACGTACTCAATTGGATTTAACCATGGCCGATGGTTCAAAAGCCTTATATTTTGACTGGATTGATCTGGCTCTCTTTGATATATTTATATTAAAACGTGATGAAGCTAGGTCTGCATATCCAGAAGATGTTGTCAAACAGGCGACTTTACGATATGATGAGATTTCTGAACAGCAAAAGCAGGAATTGGCAAATGTTGTTTTAATGGGAATCCCCGGAGAAAAAAGTGTGGAATTGGACGCATTGAAAGCGAGCCTTAATACCTATAAACATATTGGAAAAGAAGGTCTACGCAATAATTTAATCTATTTCCTTCAGGGTATTGCATCAGCTTGTGAGGAGAACGGTATATGTATGACCATCCATCCGGATGATCCACCGTATCCTATTTTAGGTTTACCACGCATTGCCAGTAACGGCGAAGATTTTGACTACTTTCTGCATGCAGTTCCACAGCAATTCAATGGTGTTTGTTTCTGCACAGGATCATTGGGTGCCAGTCAGACAAACGATTTGCCAGCTATCCTAGAAAAAATCAAAGGGCGTGTAAACTTTGTTCACTTACGTAATGTAAAGAAGGATGCAATCGGGAGTTTTTACGAAGCAGACCATTTGGATGGTGATGTCAATATGTATAAAATTATGAAGATATTGGTTGCTGAAAACCAAGTGAGGTCGATAGCTATTCCATTCAGGCCAGATCATGGTCATCAAATGCTGGATGACCTAAATAAGGTGACAAATCCCGGATACTCTGCGATTGGAAGACTGAGAGGGCTAGCTGAATTGCGGGGTTTAGAATATGGTATTATTGGTGAATGATGCCAATAATTCACGTAAAGATTAGCGATCTTATGCGGTAATTTAGATCAGACGCAATGACAGTCGGAAAATAGGGGCGCTTACCTCTTATTTTCCTACTTTTATTTTAATTATGTGGACAAACACTATAATGGCAAACATTATAGGGAAGATTTGCGAATAATAAGCTGTGTCGGGAGCTCAATCGTTTCAAATTCATGTATTGGTCTTGTTTGATTAATTGTGGCGATTAGTTTGTTTGTCGCTAGTTCCCCAATTTCTATTGCCGGCTGTACAACTGTGGATAGTGCCGGATTTAATGAAGCTGCAATTTGTGTATTTGAAAAGCCAATTACAGCTACCTCAGAAGGAACCTGGATCTGAAGATCGGCCAAAATACCCAACGTCCGGGTTGTAATAACATCTGTAGCACCGAAAATTGCATCGATATTTTTGTTTTCAATACATTCTTTTAGCAAAACTTCTCGGATTGTTTGGTCTATATCTTTGGTGTTATTCAAACTACATTCAATATGGTGTTTATTATCAAAAGGAATTCCCGCGTCTGATAAAGCAGATATAAAGCCATTTAACCGTTCGGTTGCCACACCCAAGTTCTTTCCCGTAATATGCAATATACTTTTTTTACCCTGCTCGGTGAGATGCTTTGTGGCATTGTAGGCGCCTTGAAAATTATTGACACCCACCTTAAATGTATCAAGCTGGTGGTTGATACGATCAAAGATAACAACTGGTATCTGAGATTTTATCAATGCTTTTAGTTCATCAATATTTGAATCTGAAGATACCGGAGCTATCATTAAGCCATCAATTCCACGCATACGCAAGACGTCAATACAATTTTTCTCAATCCGTTCGTCTTCCCGGCTTTGCATGAAGATAACATCATACACGGTTTGCTGAGAGGCTATTTGGATCCCATCCAAAATTTGTGAAACGAATGTATTGCTGATATTGGATACGATAACTCCTATGGTGTTGGACTTTCCTATTTTTAAGCTTCTTGCCAACTTATTTGGTTGGAAATTATGCTTTTTGGCATATTCCTGAACGATCTTTTTAGTGGCTTCACTTATTTCATAACTTTCCGATAATGCTTTGGAAACAGTAGAAACAGAAATATTGAGTGCCAATGCTATATCTTTCAGGGTAGTTCTGCTCATCGCTTTGTTGGTTATTTTAAAAAGATAAATCTACATAAAAATATATATATAAGCCTTTTTATATGCTTGCATTATTACTCTGTAGCAGGCATGTTACGCAATACACCGTTACCACCTTCTTATCCCTTAGTATAGTTTTTGTTTCCCTATAGCTTAGCCTTAAGTTAGGTTTAGTATAGCTTATACCTATACTAAACCTAAACTAACCCTAACTAAACCCTAAACTAACCTATGATATGATGTAGGTTTAAATGCCCTGCATTGGCCGCCCGATACGACCATGTTTGCGGCCGTTTACATTCAGCTCGGCGCTGCCTGCAGCATACAACCTGGGCAAGATACCGGACATGAGCCCCGGCGGTGTGCCTTTCCACATACTTCGACTTCTGCAGTCATTCCGTGATAGCACAGCTGCCGGCTGCCCTATACGACCAATTCGGCAGGCCGTTTACGTTTAGCTCGGCGCTGCCTGCTGCATACAACCTGTGAAAGATACCTCGCTGTAGTCCCCTGCCCGCAGAACCTTTCACCGGCCATCCGTCCCTGCAATATCGCTCCGGGAGACCCCATATGAAAAAGAATCTCCCATCCTTCCAGGTAGTTATGCCCAAAATGAAATAAATAAGAACAAAAGGCTTGGAAGTTTGTTTGTAAACTTCCTATCTTTGCACCACTCCGCAAGGGAGGAACGGTTGCTTCGAGAGAAGAAACCTTGAAAAAAGAAGGGTTTAATGTGAGTTAAACGCGGAAATCGAAAAAAAGAAAAGAAAAAAACTTCAAAAAGTTTTTGGAAGTTCAGAAAAGATTTCTACCTTTGCAGTCCCAACTGAAACGGAGGGAAAACAAAAAAGATAAAGACGGCGCAATGCCATCGGAATATAGCGGATACGGAAGTTGAAGCGACAAAGTTCTTTAAGAAAACACAATCATGTAAGCGTGACGAGTAGACAAACGAAAGTCATGAACAAATTCAAGTAATTGTTCCATTCGATCCAAGATCAGAGATATAAAAAAAGAATTCTGATTATTTATAAATAGTTGGAATCAAAAACTTCATTTTACAATGGAGAGTTTGATCCTGGCTCAGGATGAACGCTAGCGGCAGGCCTAATACATGCAAGTCGGACGGGATCCATCGGAGAGCTTGCTCGAAGATGGTGAGAGTGGCGCACGGGTGCGTAACGCGTGAGCAACCTACCTCTATCAGGGGGATAGCCTCTCGAAAGAGAGATTAAGACCGCATAATATATTTGACCGGCATCGGTTAGATATTAAATATTTATAGGATAGAGATGGGCTCGCGTGACATTAGCTAGTTGGTAGGGTAACGGCTTACCAAGGCGACGATGTCTAGGGGCTCTGAGAGGAGAATCCCCCACACTGGTACTGAGACACGGACCAGACTCCTACGGGAGGCAGCAGTAAGGAATATTGGTCAATGGGCGGAAGCCTGAACCAGCCATGCCGCGTGCAGGATGACTGCCCTATGGGTTGTAAACTGCTTTTGTCCAGGAATAACCCCAGATACGAGTATCTGGCTGAATGTACTGGAAGAATAAGGATCGGCTAACTCCGTGCCAGCAGCCGCGGTAATACGGAGGATCCGAGCGTTATCCGGATTTATTGGGTTTAAAGGGTGCGTAGGCGGCCTGTTAAGTCAGGGGTGAAATACGGTGGCTCAACCATCGCAGTGCCTTTGATACTGACGGGCTTGAATCCATTTGAAGTGGGCGGAATAAGACAAGTAGCGGTGAAATGCATAGATATGTCTTAGAACTCCGATTGCGAAGGCAGCTCACTAAGCTGGTATTGACGCTGATGCACGAAAGCGTGGGGATCGAACAGGATTAGATACCCTGGTAGTCCACGCCCTAAACGATGATAACTCGATGTTGGCGATAGACAGCCAGCGTCCCAGCGAAAGCGTTAAGTTATCCACCTGGGGAGTACGCCCGCAAGGGTGAAACTCAAAGGAATTGACGGGGGCCCGCACAAGCGGAGGAGCATGTGGTTTAATTCGATGATACGCGAGGAACCTTACCCGGGCTTGAAAGTTAGTGAAGGATGCAGAGACGCATCCGTCCTTCGGGACACGAAACTAGGTGCTGCATGGCTGTCGTCAGCTCGTGCCGTGAGGTGTTGGGTTAAGTCCCGCAACGAGCGCAACCCCTATGTTTAGTTGCCAGCATGTCATGGTGGGGACTCTAAACAGACTGCCTGTGCAAACAGTGAGGAAGGTGGGGACGACGTCAAGTCATCATGGCCCTTACGTCCGGGGCTACACACGTGCTACAATGGATGGTACAGCGGGCAGCTACATAGCAATATGATGCTAATCTCTAAAAGCCATTCACAGTTCGGATTGGGGTCTGCAACTCGACCCCATGAAGTTGGATTCGCTAGTAATCGCGTATCAGCAATGACGCGGTGAATACGTTCCCGGGCCTTGTACACACCGCCCGTCAAGCCATGAAAGTTGGGGGTACCTAAAGCATGTTACCGCAAGGAGCGTGTTAGGGTAAAACCGATAATTGGGGCTAAGTCGTAACAAGGTAGCCGTACCGGAAGGTGCGGCTGGAATACCTCCTTTCTAGAGTATCGCGGATCGGTACTCGTCACGTTACATATGATTGAATAAGAAGAAAAAAAACATCAGAAGAAAGTGCCCGCCCCGAAGGGAGCAGGACCGAGAGAGATAGATGAACAGGAAATAGCTAGTCCCGTAGCTCAGTTGGTTAGAGCACTACACTGATAATGTAGGGGTCAGCAGTTCAAATCTGCTCGGGACTACGAAAAGTTAAGGGGAATTAGCTCAGCTGGCTAGAGCACCTGCCTTGCACGCAGGGGGTCAACGGTTCGAATCCGTTATTCTCCACATCTCCGGGGAAGTATAAAAGATATACTTCAACTATACCGGAAAAAGAGTTCTTTGACATATTGAAAGAGAAAAAAAATTACAAGAGAAGACAACAGTATAGAGACAATACGTGTATGTGTTCGATGTAGAGAGGAGACCCTCGGTCCAGGCCGAACGAATCTTTACGTAGCATACGGGTATATATATCAAAAGCAGCCGCATAGTAGCAAAAGGCTATGCCGGTGAAGAAAGTAAATAAGGGCACACGGGGGATGCCTAGGCTCTCAGAGGCGAAGAAGGACGTGATAAGCTGCGATAAGCTTTGGGGATTGGCAAATGCGACTTGATCCAAAGATTTCCGAATGGGGCAACCTGGCTATTTGAAGAATAGCCGTATAAAACGCGAACGCGCTGAACTGAAACATCTAAGTAGGCGTAGGAGAAGAAAATAACAATGATTTCCCAAGTAGTGGCGAGCGAACGGGAAAGAGCCCAAACCGTTTATGTTACGGCATAGACGGGGTTGTAGGACCACGATATTGTACAATGCTATGAACTGGAAGCAGGTGGGAAACTGCGCGACAAGGGTGAGAGCCCCGTACAGGTAAAGAATATTGGCATAGTGGTATCCTGAGTACCGCGGGACCGGAGAAATCCTGTGGGAATCCACCAGCACCATCTGGTAAGGCTAAATACTCCTGAGAGACCGATAGTGAACCAGTACCGTGAGGGAAAGGTGAAAAGAACCCCGAACAGGGGAGTGAAAAGAACCTGAAACCGTGTGCTTACAAGCGGTTGGAGCAGACGAGTTCTGTGACAGCGTGCCTTTTGCATAATGAGCCTACGAGTTACTCTTGTCTGGCAAGGTTAAGTCCTTCAGGGACGCAGCCGAAGCGAAAGCGAGTCTTAATAGGGCGGATAGTCAGATGAGGTAGACGCGAAACCTTGTGATCTACCCTTGGGCAGGTTGAAGTTGCAGTAACATGTAATGGAGGACCGAACCGATAAACGTTGAAAAGTTTCCGGATGACCTGAGGGTAGGGGTGAAAGGCCAATCAAACTGGGAAATAGCTCGTACTCCCCGAAATGTTTTTAGGAACAGCGTCGGCGTGGAGTTTGATAGAGGTAGAGCTACCGATTGGGTGCGGGGGAGTCAAATCCTACCAAATCCAGACGAACTCCGAATGCTATCAAATATAGCCGGCAGTGAGGCTTTGGGTGCTAAGGTCCAAGGCCGAGAGGGAAAGAACCCAGACCATCAGCTAAGGTCCCCAAATTCGTTCTAAGTTGAACTAACGAGGTCCGGTTGCCCAGACAGCTAGGATGTTGGCTTGGAAGCAGCCATTCATTTAAAGAGTGCGTAACAGCTCACTAGTCGAGCGGCCGGGCGTGGATAATAAACGGGCATCAAGAACGGTACCGAAGCTATGGATTTGCACTGAAAGATGTGCATCTGGTAGGGGAGCATTCCATCGCCGGAGAAGCAGTTTGGCAATGAACTGTGGAGGTTATGGAAAAGCAAATGTAGGCATAAGTAACGATAAGGCGGGTGAGAAACCCGCCCACCGAAAGACCAAGGTTTCCTGATCAACGTTAATCGGATCAGGGTCAGTCGGGACCTAAGGCGCACCCGAAGGGGGCAAGCCGATGGACAACTGGTTAATATTCCAGTACTCTTCATAACTGCGATGTGGTGACGGAGTAGTGACACTGCCGCGAACTGACGGAATAGTTCGTTGAAAGGCGTAGGTATTGGAGTTGTAGGCAAATCCGCAACTCTAGCTGAAACCCAATAGTACAGCAAAGCTCCGGTGGCGCTGATAGAGCAGGTAAACAGACTTCCAAGAAAACCCGCTAAGCTTCAGGTTATGAAGACCCGTACCGCAAACCGACACAGGTGGTCGAGGAGAGAATCCTAAGGTGCTCGAGTGAGTCATGGCTAAGGAACTCGGCAAAATGGCCCTGTAACTTCGGGAGAAGGGGCGCTGTCTCGAAAGAGCAGCCGCAGTGAAAAGGCCCAGGCGACTGTTTAACAAAAACATATGGCTTTGCAAAATCGCAAGATGAAGTATAAGGCCTGACACCTGCCCGGTGCTGGAAGGTTAAGAGGGGATGTCATCGCAAGAGAAGCATTGAATCGAAGCCCCAGTAAACGGCGGCCGTAACTATAACGGTCCTAAGGTAGCGAAATTCCTTGTCGGGTAAGTTCCGACCTGCACGAATGGTGTAACGATCTGGGCGCTGTCTCAGCCATGAGCTCGGTGAAATTGTGGTATCGGTGAAGACGCCGATTACCCGCAACGGGACGGAAAGACCCCATGCACCTTCACTATAGCTTAACATTGAGATTGGGTACAGGATGTGTAGGATAGGCGGGAGATGTTGAAGTGGCTTCGCCAGGAGTCATGGAATCAACCTTGAAATACCGCCCTTTCTGTATCCGGTTTCTAACTCCATCATGTGGAGGACATTGTTTGGTGGGTAGTTTGACTGGGGTGGTCGCCTCCAAAAAGGTAACGGAGGCTTTCAAAGGTAAGCTCAGTACGCTTGGTAACCGTACGTGGAGTGCAATGGCATAAGCTTGCTTGACTGTGAGACCGACAAGTCGAACAGGGTCGAAAGACGGACATAGTGATCCGGTGGTTCTGTATGGAAGGGCCATCGCTCAAAGGATAAAAGGTACGCTGGGGATAACAGGCTGATCTCCCCCAAGAGCTCATATCGACGGGGAGGTTTGGCACCTCGATGTCGGCTCGTCACATCCTGGGGCTGGAGAAGGTCCCAAGGGTTGGGCTGTTCGCCCATTAAAGTGGCACGCGAGCTGGGTTCAGAACGTCGCGAGACAGTTCGGTCCCTATCTGTTGTGGGCGTTGGAAGTTTGAGTGGATCTGACCTTAGTACGAGAGGACCGGGTTGGACAGACCTCTGGTGAACCTGTTATGCCGCCAGGTGTACGGCAGGGTAGCTACGTCTGGAATAGATAAGCGCTGAAAGCATCTAAGTGCGAAACTAGCCACGAGATGAGACTTCCTTATAGGGTCGTAGAAGATGACTACGTTGATAGGCCATAGGTGTAAAGGTTGAGAGACCAAAGCCAAGTGGTACTAATAGCCCGAAGCTTTCTCAAGCAGACAGACACTGTTGTCTTCCTCTTTAATTTTTGAAACAGACAGAAACGTAACTCTTTCAGTATATATGTCATTTGGCATGGATCACATGATATGGATATCATAGATCAGCCAATAAAGATTTTTAGGTGCCTATATCGGCGGTGTCTACCTCTTCCCATTCCGAACAGAGCAGTCAAGCCCGCCAGAGCCGATGGTATTGCCGTAACAGGTGGGAGAGTAGGTCGGTGCCTTTTTTTACACGGAAGCCCTTGCTGGAAACAGTCAAGGGCTTCTTTCGTTTGTATGCTGCCGCCGACCGTCGGTGAGGCCGGTCCATCGGAGGGTATCCATCTGCCATGTTCCTTTCCCATCCTTACCTGATTCTGGACCAGTGGCGATACTCTTTCTATATTCTATTGTCATTGCTATTTCTTGTAATGAGTAAATTTGGAGGCTTTACCGATATGGCCTACCACCATCCATGTATCCGTCTTTTTTGTATCTTGCTGTTTCCATCAATTATTGCCTATATACAAGAACCGTTTCATCATCGCTTTCGTCAATAGTGTTTACTTTGGAATCACGATAATGGCTACGCTACTATGGATCGTTATCAATGATTGTAGGCTGGCCGGCAGCAGTCAATTTAAGCCACCATAAATTTGATACCCCTCCTTTTTATTGTCTTAAGGAAACAACAACCTTTTTTGGCCGTAATAATAGGTTGACTTATATTAAAAGATCTAGCTGCAAGGTTAGAAAAGTGATTAGCATCACTTTTGACTTCACGATTAATTATAGGAACACAGGTTCACCACTTTTATTTTTGATAACTTACTTACATTCAGTTGTAAATTGTAGAAACGAAGCAAAAGCCGAGATTAAGCTAAAAGTGATGCACATCACTTTTGTACGCATTGTGCATCATTAGATTGTCATAAAATGCTGCTTACTTTTGAAGCAGAATCAACAATTTAAGTAATGCAGTTAGAGCAATTTAATTACGACAATAAGATTGTCAGAAATTTCGGAATCGCTACCATTATTTGGGGGATAGTTGGTATGACCATAGGATTGCTTGTGGCGACTCAGCTTGTTTGGCCTCAGATGAACTTTGGATTGCAATTTACAACATTTGGCCGTGTACGTCCTGTACATACCAATGCGGTTATTTTTGCTTTCGTAGGTAATGGTATTTTTATGGGAGTATACTACTCCTTGCAGCGGGTGCTTAAAGCAAGAATGTTCAGTGATGCTTTGAGTAAGCTCCATTTTTGGGGTTGGCAATTGATTATTGTTGCCTCGGCTATTACACTTCCACTGGGGCTTACTTCAAGCCATGAGTATGCCGAAATGGAATGGCCAATTGATATCGCTATTACCCTAATTTGGGTTGTATTTGGTATCAATATGTTCGGCACTATTATCAAACGACGCGAACGCCATATGTATGTCGCAGTTTGGTTCTATATTGCCACGTTTGTTACAGTCGCTGTTTTGCACATTGTTAACTCCATTCAATTGCCTGTAGCGGGCTGGAAAAGTTACTATGTGTATAAAGGTGTACAGGATGCCCTTGTACAATGGTGGTATGGACACAATGCAGTAGCCTTTTTCTTGACGACTCCCTATCTGGGAATGATGTATTATTTTCTTCCTAAAATGGCCAACCGTCCGGTTTACTCGTATAAATTAAGTATTCTTCACTTTTGGTCTTTAATCTTTATCTATATCTGGGCAGGTCCTCACCATTTGTTATATACGGCACTACCGGGTTGGGTACAGTCTTTAGGAGTCGTGTTTTCAATTATGTTGATTGCTCCAAGTTGGGGTGGTATGATCAATGGTCTGCTCACTTTACGGGGTGCATGGGATAAGGTGCGGACAGAACCGATGTTAAAATTCATGGTGGTGGCACTTACCTGTTATGGGATGGCAACTTTCGAGGGGCCTATGTTGTCCTTGAAACAAGTTAATGCAATTGCTCACTTTACCGATTGGATTGTAGCACACGTGCACGTGGGGGCATTGGGATGGAACGGATTTATGACTTTTGGAATTTTGTACTGGTTGATACCTCGTATTTATAAAACGGAACTATACTCTAAAAAGCTGGCATCAACTCACTTTTGGATTGGTACACTGGGTATTTTGTTCTATGCAATCCCAATGTATTGGGCTGCTGTAGTGCAAGGTTTAATGTGGAAAGAATTCACACCAGAGGGCGTTTTGAAATATCCAAACTTCCTTGCGACGACATTAGAAATTCTGCCGATGCACATGATGCGTGCGTTAGGTGGGGCTCTTTATCTGTCTGGTGTGTTCTTGATGACGTTCAACTTGATCAAAACGATGAAAGGCGGAAAGCTTCTGGCCAATGAACCAGCGGAAGCACCTGCATTATTGCCGGTTCAGGTAAACGAACAGTCGCAACACCGTCGCCTTGAACGTAAGCCAATTTTATTTATGGTGTTAGCGCTAATTGCCATCCTCATCGGGGGTATGGTGGAGATGGTGCCGACTTTTACAATTTCTAAAAACGTTCCAACGATTGCGAGTGTAAAACCTTATACAGCATTGGAATTGCAAGGACGGGATCTGTATGTTAGGGAAGGCTGTGTTAATTGTCATACACAGACGATCCGTCCGTTTAGGTCAGAAACAGCGCGGTATGGTGAATATAGTAAAGCTGGTGAGTTTGTTTACGATACACCATTTTTATGGGGCTCGAAGCGGACTGGACCGGATCTGCACCGGATCGGAGGGAAATATCCGAACAAATGGCACTTTGACCACTTGATGGATCCAACAATTACTTCTCCTGGAAGTATCATGCCAACTTATCCATGGCTGATCGATCAGAAATTGGACAATTCTATTCTGCAGGATAAAATGAAAGCATTGCGCAAATTGGGTATTCCATATACCGATGCTGAAATTGAACAGGCTGAACAGGATCTTACTAAGCAAGCGCAAAAAATTGCTGATGATCTGAAACAAAATCAAGTGAATGTGTTAGCTGATCGTGAGATTGTAGCCGTAATTGCATACTTGCAGCGACTTGGAACAGATATAAAGGCAGCGCCGAAGGTAGCTGATAATACTATTAACGCAAATCAATAAAGCGATGTTTAAGCAAATAACAAATCTAAACGGTAGTGAGCTTTATTTAATCGCATCACTTTGGATCTTCTTGATTTTCTTCATTTCAGTAGCAATAATGTTGTTCCGGATGAAAAAAGACTATGTTACTTATATGAAGGAATTGCCTTTGGAAGAAGACGAAACAGAAAAGGAACTGAATCATTCACCTGAAAGTCTATAATATATGAGTTTATTATTGGATACTGCACCAGCTACCGCAGAAGTTGTTCAATCTACGATAGGATTTGGTACAGATAATTTATACACAGATATCTTAATTATCGTATTGATCGTTGTGATGTTGGCTCTCCTCGCTTCGGCACTGATGGTCAATCGTGCGATGAAATCCATTATTAAGATTACCATGCCTGAATTGGCCAACGAGGAAAAACTCAAAAAGGCAGCAAACAAAGGCTGGATGAAAAGGTCATGGAACAAGATCATGGGGATCAGACCGATTTCAGAAGAGAAGGATATTGTTATAGACCATGAGTATGACGGTATTCGCGAATTGGATAATCCGATTCCAATCTGGTTTAATTTCCTCTTTTACGGAACAATCTTTTTTGGTCTTGTTTACTTATTCGTTTATCAGGTCTCTGGTATAGGAATGAACCAAGATCAGGAGTATGAACACGAGATGGTCATTGCTGAGAAAGAACGTCAGGCTTATCTCACTGCTTCAGCGAGTAACGTAGATGAAAGTACCGTGGAGTTTCAGCCGGAAATGGCAGCTGATGGAAAAGCGATCTTTACCGCAAACTGTGTCGCTTGTCACGGTGGTAGCGGCGAGGGGGGCATCGGACCGAACTTGACTGATAAGTTTTGGCTTCATGGTGGCGAGATTAAAGATATCTTCAAAACCATTAAATATGGTGTTCCTGATAAAGGAATGGTGCCTTGGGAACAAACTTTAAGTCCTGCTCAAATTGCACAGGTGGCCAGTTATATTGTCACATTAAGGGATACTAACCCTGCTAATCCAAAAGCGCCGCAAGGTGAAGAGGTAAGCTATGGTGGTGGGCAGGCAGCAAGTGGAGAGCAATCAGCGGAGGAAGGTAAAACAGATCAAGCTGAGACAGAAAAAAAAGCAGAGTAATAAATCGAAATAACAATGAGTACAGTAGTATTGAATAATGCCAATAACGGTGGATCTAAGTCAAAAAAGAGACAATGGATTTATGCCAAGAAACCGCAGGGAGAACTTTACAAAAAGAGACAGTGGGTTGGATATTCACTGCTACTGTTCTTATTTGTCGCTCCTTTTATCAAAATAAATGGCGAACCATTTTTAATGTTTAACATTATTGACCGGAAATTCTCCATATTAGGAAATCTTTTCTATCCCCAAGATCTTTACATATTCGTGTTCGGCATGTTGATCGTGATGGTATGTGTGGTTTTGTTTACTGTTGTCTTCGGACGGGTATGGTGTGGGTGGACTTGCCCCCAGACCATTTTTATGGAATTGATATTTAGAAGGATCGAGTATTGGATTGAAGGTGATTGGCAACAACAAAAAAAATTGGATGCAGGTCCGAATACGGATCAAAAGCAGTTTAAGAAATTTTTGAAACATAGCATTTTTCTGATCATATCCTTTTTCATCTCCAATATCTTTTTATCTTATATTATCGGTGTAGATGCCTTGTTAAAGATTATCACTGATCCGCTGGATCAACATATCGGTGGTCTTATCTCGATTACAATATTTACATTGGTTTTCTATGGCGTCTTTGCGTATGTTAGAGAAATTGTATGTATAGCAATCTGCCCATACGGCCGATTGCAAGGGGTACTCTTGGACGATCAGAGTATTACCGTAGCTTATGATCATAGACGTGGAGAACCTAGAGGAAAACATCAAAAGGATGTCATGGCACCTCAGGGCGATTGTGTGGACTGCAAGCTCTGCGTCCATGTATGTCCGACAGGAATTGATATTCGAAAAGGCTTGCAATTGGAATGCGTAAGTTGTACGGCATGTATCGACGCATGTGATGCTGTCATGGACAAAATCGGAAAGCCTAAAAAGTTAATTGGCTTTTATCCAATGGGCGAGATCGAGGGCACGCTCAAGAAAAAAAACAATACGAGAACAATAGCTTATTCTATCGTGCTGGTCGCCCTAATGACTGTCTTTTGTTTTCTATTGTTCAACCGTTCTCAGGTGGATGGAAGGTTACTCCGCGCAAAGGGCAGTACCTACCAGCTTCGTGAGGATAAGACAATAAGCAACTTGTATTCTTTGGAATTGATCAATAAGTCTGGCAGAGAAATGCCTTTCAAACTGGTCTGCGATGATCCGCGTTTAAAGATTCAGCTGGTTAACCCTATCCAAAAATTGGATAAAGATGGGCATGCGACAATGAGTTTTTTTCTCATTATCGCGAATAAGGACGTGGAGACTTATAAAAGTAATGTAAAATTAGCGATCTATTCGGGTGATAAAAAAGTGGAAAGTTTAAAAACCACTTTCATAGCGCCTCCGGGTATGAATTAAAATGAAAAACAATGAATTGGGGTACAAAAATTTTTTTAACCTTGGCGGTATTTATGTTGTGCATAGTCGGAGCAGGTGTCTATATGGTGAGCCATGACTCGGATAGTCTGGAGGAAGATGATTACTACGAACAGGGCCTGAATTATGACCAAGCGTATGATAAAAAGCAGAATGTATTGACTATGAAGGAATCTCCGACTGTCGAAATCAGGAAAGACACCTTATACATTCATTTTGTCTCTAAAGAAAATAAAGGGAAATTGGTTTTTCGAAAGCCTTCTGATAATCGATTGGATAAAGAATTACCGTTTCAGACAACAAGTAATCTATATACCCTTCCGATCTCCACGTTCGATAAAGGAATGTGGAACCTTTATATTGATTGGAAAAGTATGGGTAAAGATTTTCTGTTTGAAGAGCATATTTTATTTTAGTATAAGGAAATGAGCTATACTTATTTTGCTTTTTTCATGGGATTGTTTGGCAGTATACACTGTGCGGTAATGTGTGGCCCATTGATTTTCGCCATAGAAGGGAGGCAGGGCTTGGGCTGGAAAGTTTTCCTAAATAAAGTATTATATCAATCCGGTAGGGTACTGACCTATGGTTGTTTGGGGCTTTTACTCGGTACGATAGGGACATTCGCACAAATTCAAGGCTGGCAGCGCACCTTGAGCTGGGTTACAGGAATTATACTGATAGGAATTGCTTTATTTCAGCTAGTCGGTAAGCACAACAAAACGATCGCGAGCTGGCAGACCAAAGCTGTGCAGCCTATTGTACGGTTGTTGTCGAAGTGGTTGTATAAGCCAGGTGGTAGCTTTATAGCCGGTGTGTTGAATGGATTATTACCCTGTGGCATGGTCTATATGGCACTTATGTCTTCCATCAATGCGGATAGTCAACTCCAAAGTTTTTTCTTTATGGTATGTTTTGGTTTGGGAACTATACCGTTGTTGTTTTTATTTTCTTTTCTTGGAAATTTTTCCAAATCTTTCAAAATTGGATTTTCAAAATGGGTACCTTTTCTATATTTCTTGTTGGGAATATGGTTTGTACTTCGTGGTGCCAATTTAGATATTCCCTATTTAAGTCCATTTATTCATGTTGAAGGTGCAATAAACTGTGTTTAACGACAACAATATGTCGGTACTAAATATTATATTTGGTCAAACCCTTAGCATACAAAATGGAGGTACTTCATCATATCTTACAAATAATATTACAATATTATTGGATCCCTTTACTGATTCTTTATATTGGTGTAATTGGGACCATATTGATCGAAAACCGTAATCCATCCAAGACTATTGCCTGGATTATGGTGATTGTGTTCTTGCCCGGCATTGGTTTACTTAGTTACTATTTCTTTGGACAAAAATTTAAGAAAGTCAAAAGAATGAAACGGATATACCGTGAGCAGTCCAAAAAACTATTGGACGCTTGGCGTAAGGAGTCTGAAATTATGGAGGAACATATCGATACGTTAAATGAACGCATTGGAAGTTTGGCTATGGTGTATCGATACCTCAAAAACCAAAAAATATCTACCTTTTCCCTGAATAACGAGGTGACGCTATTTATCAATGGCGAAGAAAAATTTCCAGTACTTATCGACCGGCTTAAAGCAGCCGAGCATTCTATCCATATGGAATATTACATTTGGGAAATGGATGAAATAGGCTGTGAAATTTTACATATTTTAGAAGAGAAAGCAAAAAATGGTGTCACTGTGCGTCTAATATTAGACAGTTTTGGTGCGCCGGATGTGATTAAATATTTGCGCCGGAATAAACCTGATTTTGAATTTCAAGCCTTTTTACCCGTTACTTTTAGTTCTTTGGCAAATAGTAACTACAGAAATCACCGTAAGATCGTGGTTATAGATGGTAAGATCGGCTTTGTCGGTGGGATCAATATTTCGGATCGATATATCAATAACGGAAAGAATGAGGTTTACTGGAGGGATACGGCGATGATGGTAATCGGTGCAGCAGTAAATACATTACAGATCCAGTTTTGGAATAGCTGGAATCAGACAGAAGCGGAGTCTTTTGAACTTGGGCGGGGTTATTTAAATCGATTTCCATTAACCAATGAAGATGCCAGCGGAGTAGGGTTTACAGCGAGTGATCCTGGATCGCCAGCACCATTCAATATGGAAGCAATTATTGCTGGTATAAATGAAGCTAAAGAGTATGTACAGTTGTGTACTCCTTATTTTATTCCAAGCGATCAATTGACAACTGCTTTAATGTTGGCGGTTTCGTCGGGTGTTCGTGTGGATTTGATGTTGCCGGCTCAGTCTGATTCGTATTTCGTACAACATGCTTCTTTTTCATTTATCAAACCGCTACTGGAAAGGGGAGTGAATGTTTACCTTTATAAAAAAGGGTTTCTCCATGCTAAAACGGTCTGCATTGATGGGAAGTTGGCGTATATTGGAACGACAAACCTGGATATCAGGAGTTTTTATATCAATTTCGAAATTTCAGGAATTATCTCGGATAGAGCACTCTGTGACCGTCTGAATGCACAGTTTTTGGCTGATATTGAATTTTCAGATCTGATTACAATTCGAAGTTGGATGCAGCGAAGCCGTTGGAAAAGAGGTGTCGATTCTATCTGCAGACTATTGGCTCCCTTACTTTAAGTTATCCTATAGGGAGTCGGTATTAACCCGATGAATAGGTACAATAAATGTTAAATATACCCCAATGGAGTTGGTCTTTGCTCAAAATTGAATATATTTAGCTATTCATTTTTTATTCTAAGACTTTCAATGAAGCACATAAAACTATTGACTTTATCGATAGGACTGTTAGGAATGGGGACGACTTATGCCCAGACTACACCTACGTTGCCTATCAATACGATCGTAGAACGAGTTCAGAAATATTTTCAAGTGTATCCGGTTGAGAAGGTACATTTACATTTCGATAAGCCGTATTATGCAGTAGGGGACACCCTTTGGTTTTCCACCTATTTATCCCGCAATTTGCCCGAATATGAGCCAAGTAAAATAGCGTACGTGGAGGTGCTGAATAGCCGTGATTCCCTTATCCAGACTCTTCGGATTCCATTGGATAAAGGGGTAGGAAATGGGCAGATTGTGCTTGATCCTCAATTTATGGTTCAGGACAATTATCGGTTTAGAGGGTATACGAAATGGATGGCTAATTTCGATAATGCTTACTTCTTTAATAAAGTAATTCCCATTGGTGACGTAATCAATAAGAAATTGATTACGAATATTGAATTTCAAAATAATATCGGTGGCAATAAGACGCAGGCTGTTGTACAGTTTCGCGATCGAACGGGAAAACCGATGATCAATTCAAAAATTAATTGGGAGTTTGTATCAGGGTGGGAAACGTATGATAAGGGTAAAGGTGAGACTGACGGATTGGGGAAAGTAACTATAAATCTATCGGCGAAGGAAAAGTCGAATTTAGAAAAGGGACAACTGAAAATTAGTATTCAGGAAAACAAAAATGAAAAGCCTCTATCTAGTTCTTTCTTACTCAAAAATGCCTTATGGGATGCCGACGTACAGTTCTTTCCTGAAGGAGGGGATCTGATCGCAGGCCTAGCTAAAAAGGTCGCATTTAAAGCCGTTGGATCTGATGGAAAAGGGCTAAAGGTTAAAGGGAATATTTTGGATTCAAAGGGCAAGTCCGTAGCAGAGATTCAGGACTTTGGAACTGGAATGGGTTATTTTTCGCTGCTACCCCTTGCTGGAGAAAAGTATCAAGCTGTGATAAAGTTTGACAACGGCCAAGAACGCACATACCAATTGCCGGCTGTCGTTACGGATAAAGCAAACGTCGTTTTTGTGAAGCAGGATGCCACGAATGCGGAGTTCGCGGTGGTGACCAGTGAAGAAAATTTCTCAAAAAACCAAAGTCAATCTTATTATGTTTTGGTTCAGTCCAATGGACACCTTTGTTATGGGGCTCAAGTGAATCTAAAATCTTCCTCAGCGTTGGTTAATATTCCGAAAGAACGTTTACCAAACGGTATTGTCCAAGTAACTTTATTGAGCCCAGAGGGAAAACCTATCAGCGAGCGCCTGGCATTTGTTCAAAGCGAAAAGCTTTTAAATATCAAAGTCACAAGTGATAAGCAAAGTTATAAGGCCAAGGACTTAGTGAGCCTTAAACTTGCGGTGGACAACAATGGACAGAAATTTCCTGGAAGCTACTCGGTATCTGTAATCGATGAAGCTAAAGTTCCTTATGATGATCAGGCGGATCTTTCTATCGTGAGTAACTTTTTACTAACTTCCGACCTGAAAGGGAATGTGGAGAATCCAAACGCCTATTTCGATGAAAAAAATCCTAATCGTGACAAAGCGCTTGATGCATTATTAATGACACAGGGTTATCGTCGATTTGATTATCCAACGCTTATTTCGGAGAAATTACCGCAGATTAGTTTTCTCCCTGAGCAAGGTATAGAGTTGTCTGGCACCCTTCGGATGAACACAGGGCGTCCTTATCCAAATGGAGGCTTGCTTTTATCGGTGCCTTCCCGTAACATTAAAAAGGATGTGTATACGGATCAAAATGGACGATTCACATTTAAGGATCTGGTCTTTCCAGATTCATCCAAAGTAACGGTAAATGCCCGATCCAATGACAATTACAGGAGTTTGGTTATCAATATGGATCAGAGCTTTTATCCTGAGATTGATAAGAACAATGGGTATAAGAGCTATTTTATACCCAATATAGATCAGGCTTTTGCGCCTTATCTGGCCAATAGCCGAAAAGAATATCGAAAATCCATCTTGCTGGATGAAGTCGAAGTGACAGCCGTAGTGAAAAAAGTAATCACAAATAAAGATTTTCCTTCTATTTCGGGATTATCGATGCCCGAGCATCGTATTGAACCCGATCGTTTGACAGGGTGCAATGTGTTGACGATGTGTCTCCAAACGGTGTTGACGGGTATTACTTATGATCCGCAGACATTGAAATATTATGTTTCCCGCGATTACAATGCGGGTGGGCGTACACCTGTCCAATTCTTTCTGAATGGTATGGCTATTGATGAACCGGGGCTGAATAGTATCAATGTCGCTGATATCGAAGGTATAGAAATTTTCTTGCGCGATGAATTGGGGACAGTTTCCAGAATGTATCAGAACAATGGTGTTGTTTCCATCTATACGAAGAAAGTAGAAGCTAAGAAACCACGGATGTCGTTGAGTGAGATTGAAAGTATGTTACCTAAATCAAACGTTATCGATATGTATCCGCTGGGCTACATCAAAGAAAGAAAATTCTACGTTCCTAAATATGATACTCCAGAGAGAAAAGCTGTGAATGATTTGAGAACCACTATTTACTGGAATCCGAAAGTCTCCATAACAGAAACAGGGGAAGCTGCGATTCAATTTTATAATGCCGACGGAAATGGAAATTATAAAGTGATTGTTGAAGGGATGGACCAAACTGGGAATATTGGACGTAAGGTCATAAACTATAGCGTTCAGCCCTAACTATTACGTATGGATATAAAAAAGTGCAGCTCCTTGATGGGCAAGGAGCTGCTAACTAACCAATTATAAACCTAAATTATGAAAAGTATTTTGTCGCTATTTAAAGCGTTAATCTTCTATTTGTAAAGAATATTTCAAATTTTATGCCAAACTTTATTTGTGTATTTTTTGGCAGATATTTATCGAGTGCTTCTTTGGATCAATTAGTCAAATTAAAATAACAATGTCTGCACCGAGGTTCGTAGGCTTCTTTTTCACCTAAAAGTACTGTTGCTGTCTCATTGGTCAGGCGATAAGAATAATTTGCCGGAGCCCCGCATTGCATGCACACCGCGTGCACTTTTGTCACATGTTCGGCTACCGACATAAGATGGGGAATTGGCCCAAATGGTTTTCCTTGATAATCCATATCGAGTCCCGCGACAATTACTCTCACACCACTATTTGCCAATTTGACACATACCTCTGTCAAACCGTCATCAAAAAACTGTGCCTCATCGATTCCGACCACTTTAGTTGATGAACTTAAGAGTAGGATAGCGGAAGAATGATCAACTGGCGTAGAGGGTATGCTGTTACTATCGTGTGAAACGACTAATTTATCGTCGTATCGCTTGTCAACGGATGGTTTAAATATTTCAACATTCAGACGTGCATATTGCGCTCGTTTTAGTCTGCGAATCAATTCTTCTGTTTTGCCTGAAAACATGGAACCGCAGATAATTTCAATGCTACCATATTGAGCGGGGCGCAAAGCCAAATTATGTTCGGAAAAAAGCATTTGATTAATTTAATTTTGTCGTATGGTCTTCAAATAAGGCGATATTTGTATAATAACCTACTACTATATTCTGTTTTTGACGCTGCTAATATCAGAATTAAATATTAAATTTGGGTAGCAAAAAAGTGTATGTAAATCCAAATATTTATAAATCAAAGGTTTGAGTTTTCCACTTTTAAGTTAGTTGAGGGTATAGGTATGATAAACGATTAATTGGTGATTTCAAATATAATTATGGGTACTCAAGAGGAAATTTTTAATAAGATAGGTGATTTATTACAGGATTTAAATGGAAAGTATCTGACCTTGTCAGAACAAGACGGCTTGTCCGAAATGAATGAATTAGTCCTATTGGAGGCTAAGGCACAGGCTGTGGCAGCCTATATAACTCTACTCAAGACAACGACTGTCCTTCGCGAAAATCAATCGCCGCATACGTTAAATTCAGCCGCATTGGAAAGTAAGAAGATTGCATTCAACGATTATTTTACACCGCCTTCTACCATTAGAACAGCGGCGCAGCAATTTGTCGCTGAGCAGCCTGCAAAAGTAGTTCAGGAAACCGAGCAGGTTGAAGATCTCAAATCCATCAAGGACGAAAATTTGGTAGAGGAGAGCGAGAGACCAGTAACTTACGAAAGAGAACCATTGAAATCGGAGGAATCTAACCCTGTTGCCGATGGATTTGTAGATTCTCGCATAACAGGATCTCGGGTAGTTGAGCCGCCTTATCAGGTCGAAAAGGGAGCAACCTCACAGATAGAAGAAGCGAATGTCTTTGTTAAAGAAGTGGTTGAAGAGCCGAAAGAAATCATTATTGAACAGCCCAAGGAAGTTTTTATTCAGGAAGAAATCAATACTGTTGTTGAGGAAGTTCCTGCTAGACCATTAACTTTAAATGAAATTATTTCTCAGCAGAAACAAGCGGGAGTGCAAAACCGAGTCTATCAGGTAAATCAATCTGGAAGTAATGATAAACTCACGGATATTAAAACAGGTATAAGCTTAAATGATAAACTTTTGTTTATTAAAGATTTGTTTAATGGCTATAGCTTGGCATATAGCGAAGCAATTGAATTATTAAATCGATTTACGAGCTATGCGGAGGCGGATGCGTTTTTACAAACAAATTATGCGATTAAAAATAAGTGGGCGGATAAACCGAATACCGTTGAAAAATTATACGATGTCCTGCGCAGAAGATTTAACTAAAATATTGCAGAAGATATAACTAGAATATTAAAACAATAAAAAAACAGCTCTGAAAGTATAGGAGCTGTTTTTTTTGGCCTATATTTCAGATTTATCAGTTTAGTTGAAATTGTAACCAATCATTTCCTTCATGACCGTATACAAAATATTTGGGCTGAAGAATTTCCGCTAATGCTTCGAGTTCCTTTAAATAATTGTATCCTGGAATCTGTGCAAACTGTTGATCGGTCATAATAAAGACCTGATCGAGCTCGATAGCTTTGGACGAAGTGATAGCTGGCGTATTCAACAATTTAGGTAGCTGGATAAACGTTTGTTCACCATGACCAATGACAATGATTTTGTCGGCTTCACTTTCAGTCGTCACTGGAATACCACCTGCAATCTTTATGGCTTCATGTAGATAAGCTGAACGGTTAATTTCAAGCGGTTCGATTTGATCTAAAACCAAGACTTTAGGCCTGTCAATCGCTGAGATAAACTTAAGTTTATGGATGAGGATATTCGTTTCATCTTCAATTTTTTCGATGAATTCAGCGCTTTTATCACTAGCATCAAGATCATTGCCTATGCCTTTGACATAGCTGATCATATCATCGATGTCCACGATTTGAGGCTGACCTGAAAGTAATTTGTTGTAAGTTTCTACTGAAATAGCTGCTGAATTTAGGTTCAGCTGGTCCAAAATATGGGCGACAAGTTTTTCTTGATTGCTTTGCATACTACAAAAATACAAAACCTTCATGACTTCGTACACACCAAGAGCAATGAAAGCGAACTGAATGTTCTTTCTTGCAAATAAGAACGGCCAATTTCAGAAGGAAAGGGGAGTATCGGAGAAAGTGAATTAGCAATAGTAGGTATGCACATATTTTTGTAAATTGGCATAAAATAAATGCTATAAATATGTTTGACAAATTATTTGAGGCCCAGCAAAAGGCAGAGGAGATCAAGAAAAGACTGGATTCAATTTCTGTTTCCGGTGAGGTGGAAGGTGGATTAATCCGTGTAACAGCGACGGCAAATAAAGAGATAAAAGAGGTGATTATCGATCCTGTATTTTTATCAAACGCGGATAAGGAAGAACTGGAAGAATTACTCGTGGTTGCTTTGAATAAGGCTCTTGTCCAAGCTGAGAATATCAGTCAGGCTGAAATGCAGGCTGCGAGCAAGGATATGTTGGGTGGACTGGGCGGATTATTTAATAAATAAGGTGATCATCATGAAAGCGACATATTACGGACAATCTTGTGTGGAGTTTGATTTTGACGGGATAAAGGTGCTTATGGATCCATTTGTCACCTATAATCCACTGGCAAAGGAAATTGATATCAATGCGATTAAACCAGACTATATCTTTTTGAGCCATGGGCACCAGGATCACGTAGCCGATATGGCTACGATCCAAAAAAATAGTAATGCTACTGTTTTAGCGATTGTTGAAACCGCAGACTGGGTCCGCAGACAGGGAGTCCCTGATGATAAAGTTATCGAGTTTAACTTGGGTGGAACTGTGCAGCTGCCTTTTGGTTCGGTAAAGATGGTTTATGCTGCGCATACCAATAGTACACCTGACGGCCGATATGGAGGATTTCCTGTGGGTTTTGTTTTCAATATAAAAGGCAAACGAATTTATTTTGCAGGGGATACGGCTTTAACTATGGAAATGAAACTATTGGCTGAAATGAACCTCGATTGGGCCTTTTTACCGATAGGAGGGCATTATACCATGGACGTGGATGATGCAGTCAAAGCAGCTGAATTTGTGAACTGCGCCCGGGTAATCGGAATCCATTACGACTCTTTTCCGCCAATCACTATCGATAAACAACAAGCATTGGATAAATTCCAAAATGCGGATATATCACTGTCATTACCTGAAATCGGTACGAGAGTTGAGCTTTAAGTTAAAAAAGCCGAGTTGCCTCGGCTTTTTGTTTATCAAGCAGCCTTTTCAGATTTTACTTCTTTGTATCTATGAAGATATAACAATTTTTTTAAGATCTTCCAAACTGAATAGGGGAATGTCGATGATTTTGTTTTTAAGGATTTGTTCTTTGTTTTCTTCAAAATAGAACAGTTTCCATTCACCATTTTTATATTCCAAACTACTGAGATTTTCAATCCAATCACCAGAATTCATATATGTACAGGTTCCTTTTCGGGTAATGACTTCTTTGATTTGAGGTTGATGTATGTGTCCACAGATGACGAAATCGTAGTTTTTTTCTATGGCTAACTCGGTTGCTGTATGTTCAAAATCCGATATATATTTGACCGCTTTTTTAACAGAGTTTTTAATTTTTTTTGATAGCGAGAATTTCTCCTTACCCATTTTGTCAAGACAGTAATTAATAATATTATTGAGTTGTATAAGTTTATCATAACCCCATCCACCCAGTTTTGCCAACCATTTAGAATGATGAATGGAAGCGTCAAAAACATCCCCATGAAAGATCCACACTTTTTGGTTATTGAGGGATAGAAGTAGTTTGTTGCTCAGCTTGATATTACCTAATTTTAGGTCTGTAAACTTGCGTAACATTTCGTCGTGGTTACCTGTGATGTAATGCACTTCTGTACCTGAAGAGCTCATGTCAATAATTTTTTTGATAACTTTGAGATGCTCCTGCGGAAAGTAGCTTTTTTTAAATTGCCAAATGTCTACGATATCGCCATTCATTATCAATATTTTTGGAGATACTGATTCCAAGTAAAGTAAAAGCTCTTTTGCTCTACTGCCGTAGGTACCAAGGTGTAAATCTGAGATTACAAGTATATCAAGGCTTCTTTTCATTTGCAAATAATTTTTTTTTATCCCTGTTTGGAAAGATGACTCAAGCTGAATTGAACCACACTAATTTTATTCGATAAATCTATTATCTTCTTTTACAAAAGAAAGATACATTTATTTTGTGCCGATGAAATTGCTGTTATTAAATCGTTAAAGTATTTTGTAAAAAGATTTAAATAGTTGATTGGAAATTAATATTGGCAGCAAGTACGAGCTTTTGGCGTAGTTAGGGAGTTGGAAACTGTGGTGTGCTGTACTAAAAAAGGTATCCAATACAAATTGGATACCTTTTAACTATGTTAAAGATTGTTATTCTTTTATTTGGCCATAGCTGCCGCTCTATCAATGTGAAATTGTACCAAGTCGTCAATCGGGGAGCGTAATATTTTGCCTACTTTCATTCCATATTGTTCAGCTTTTTCAGCCAATACATTTCTGAAATTATAGCCTACTGAACCTATACAGTTAAAAGTATAGCTCTGATAATTCGGGTATTTACTGACAAGGTTTCTGAAAAAAGCTTCAAAAGCTTCATCGACGATATTACGTGTATATTCGATATTGACATTATTGTCATAAACAAATTTGCTAAAACTAGCACAAAAACGATTAGGCATAGGCTTGGTATAAACCGCATCCATAATTTCGTCTTTTGTCATTTTATAGGTGTTATAGAATACTTCCTTCACATCTTTAGGCATTAAATTACGAACATAATCCGCTAATAATTTTTTGCCGATATAGCTGCCAGAACCCTCATCACCTAAAATATAGGCTCCAGAGTCGATGTTTAGCGTGATTTCTTTGCCATCATAAAGACAGGAGTTTGTTCCTGTTCCCAGTATCGCAGCAAACCCAGCTTGAGTTCCTAATAATGCTCTCGCTGCAGCAAGAAGATCATGTCCGACTTCAACCTTAGCTGTTGTAAATACTTCTTTCAAGGCATCAACTACAATTTGTGCTTTTTCCTTGTTGTGAACTCCGGCACCATAATAGTTTACTTCCGAGATTTTTTCAAAAGGCAAATCTTGCGGTAGTCCTTTTTTTAGGGAGTTTACAATGTATTCACTATCAACAAAATAAGGATTATATCCTTCTGTATTGAAGTAGATTTTTTTATTCGAATCGTCTAACAAACACCAGTTTGTTTTTGTTGATCCCCCGTCAGCAATGATTATCATTATTGAGTAGTTTTAATTGTGTTTTATCGTTATAAAATGAGTAATCAATCATTAATCAATTCCCCGAAAATACATTTTTTAATTTTAAATATCATAATTTATCCGTTGATTTTTCAAAAAATAAATTTTTGTCATTTAGTCAGTAGATAAAAAAACAGGCTTAGCAATACCGCTAAGCCTGTTTTTGAGCTGTGTAATAAAATTGTTTAAATAGTGTACTATTTACAATTAGTGAGGGGTGTTAATGTCCTCCTTCAGCCTCTATTTCGTCAATGTTGATTCCTTGTTTTGTTAATATTCCCTTCACAAAGATCGCAAAGAAAACAACATAACAGAATCCCACCAATGGTAGAATATATGAATTGTGAATACCGATAATATCTGCTAATTTTCCTTGGATCGGAGGAAGAACACCTCCCCCAAGAATCATCATAACAAGGAACGCCGAACCTTGAGCGGTGTATTTACCCAAACCAACAATGGATAAACTGAAAATGGACGACCACATTATTGAACATGCGAGACCTCCTGATAAGAAAGCATAGATAGCGATTGTACCCGATGAGAACAAGCCAACCAACATGGCAATAATTCCGAATAATCCGAAAATAATTAACGTGCGAGCAGGTTTCTCTTTACTTAGGTAGAATGCTACAATTTGAAGAATAATACAAACAACATAATAATAGAGGTGTGACATTTCAAATCCAGCGAGTGTATTAACTCCAATAATAATAGAGAAGGCAACGAGTGGAACTATTACCAATAAGCCATTTTTGGTGGTTTTAGTTAAGTTAAACGCAGTTATTGCGCCTGCCCATCGTCCGATCATCATACTCCCCCAGTACATGGATACATAAGGTGTAATTTGTGATGATTGCAGATGACCAAATTCTTTTAGGGTTAATAATTCGCCTAGGTTACTACCAATGGCTACTTCGATGCCGACATAGATAAACAAAGCAAGCATACCTAAAGCCAATTGAGGGTATTTCATCGCACCCCAACCTTCTGGATTCTTTTGGGCACTTTTATTAGAGAACAACAAACCGCCAATGACAACAACCAATGCGCCTGCTAACCAGAGCATACGCTGTGTTTCAAGAGGTTTGGCAATTTCTTTAATCTGTGATTTGAGTTGATCGATCTGGGCGGGATCCGTTAAGCTCGAAACTTGTTTGTGTAATTGCTCTACTTCTAGTGCTAAATCACTTTTATAGCTTAAAAAAACGGGTGTGAACATACCGAATAGCAAAACAGTCATAATAATCAATGTACGTAAAGCTTTGTTCGCTTTTTCCATCGGCTCGTCGCTAATCCCAGCAGGAACTTTTTTACTGAAATTAAATAGCGCTGCAGCTAAAATAAACAGCAGGCCAACGCCTATATAAAGATAGACTACTTTATTTAAAGGAAGGTTGGCAATTTCGGAGTCAGAAATAGGTTCAAAAGTTCCGAATAATGAAAATCCGATAACAAGTGGGCCTATTGTCGTACCGAAAGAGTTGATACCTCCACCAAGGTTGACGCGCGACGCTCCGGTTTTTGGATCACCCAATAAAACTGCAAATGGATTTGCCGCGGTCTGTTGTAATGAAAAACCCAGTGCAACGACGAAGAGACCCAACAACATACCAACATAGAGGTTCACTTCGACAGCGACGATCATGGCGGCAGCACCTAAAGCTGAGAAAAGTAAACCATAAACGATACTCTTTTTATATCCCCATTTTCCAACCAGGTCTTTTCCACCAATTGAACTGAAAATAAATAGTAGTAATGCGCCGATGTAATAGGCCGTATAAAAAGCAAAGTCAATCAGCTGGGATTGAAACTGATCTAAATGAAAGTAATTTTTGCAGAACGGTATAAAAACACTGTTCCCTGCCGCAATGAACCCCCAGAAGAAAAACACAATAATTAGTGTGTAAAGCGCGGGGTAATTGGTTTTAGTTTGTTGCTGTTCCATATAAGGGATCTAAAAACTTAAATTTTGAAAGGTACGAACTTATGAAAAAAAATATAAATTCAATCTAAAAATGTTGTTAAATCGTTTTACTAGCTACAATAGTAAATATTTTTTTTGAAATATTTTGAAATAACAAAATTTGTTTTTTTCTTTGTCAAGGTTCTCAATATTTAATCCGCTTCGGATTTAAAAGAAATCATTAAGTTCTTCATCTCACTTAATCTTGGAAACTGGCTTAAGTGTAATCAGAATTCAGAATAAAGCTCAAAAAGAAAATCCAAAAATCATACACAACACATTAATGGATATTAACGAATTAAACGCTAAACTCGTATCAGAATTGCGCGAGATTGCTAAGTTGATCGGTATCGCAGATGCTGATAAATTGCGTAAACAAGAATTAATCGAAAGAATTAGTAATACTGGCGCAGAAGAGGAAGCCGCTCCAGCTTCAGCTGAAAAGGTATCAAAAGTAGAGGAAGATAGTCAGGAACATGCTGAACGTACACGTAAACGTGTGCGGACCATTAAAACTGCGGAACCTGTAACGGTAAGGAAACGTGAAGTTTCTGAGCATGAAGAAACCCCCGTTGCAGCCGAGGATACAGTAGCAGCAGAAAAAGGCGCCCAACCTGAAAAAACCATTCAAACTCCTAAAACAGAAAGCAATTCTTCAAGTACAGATTTCGATAATGTAATTGTTAATGAGGGGGTATTGGAAATCATGCCTGATGGTTATGGCTTCTTACGTTCTTCAGACTATAATTATTTGACATCCCCTGATGATATTTATGTATCACAATCTCAAATCAAATTATTTGGTCTGAAAACGGGGGATACTGTTCGTGGTTGTATCCGTCCACCCAAAGAGGGCGAAAAATATTTTCCTTTGGTCAGAGTAGAGGCTATCAATGGACAAAATCCTGCAGAGGTACGTGATCGTGTGCCATTTGATTATTTGACACCATTATTCCCTGATGAGCGTTTAAATTTAGATATGGGCGTTGGAAATTACTCCACACGTATCATGGATTTATTTACGCCTATAGGTAAAGGTCAACGTGGATTAATCGTTGCTCAACCGAAAACGGGTAAAACAAACTTGTTGAAAGAGGTTGCAAATGCTATTGCAAAAAATCATCCAGAAGTTTATTTGATTATCTTATTAATCGATGAGCGTCCTGAGGAGGTTACTGATATGGCAAGAAGCGTACGCGCAGAAGTTGTTTCTTCGACATTTGATGAGCCGGCTGACCGTCATGTAAAAATAGCGAATATCGTGCTTGAAAAAGCAAAACGTATGGTAGAATGTGGACATGATGTCGTTATCTTGTTAGACTCGATTACAAGATTGGCACGTGCATATAACACCGTGGCGCCTGCATCAGGTAAAATTTTGTCAGGTGGTGTGGATGCTAATGCTTTACACAAGCCAAAACGTTTCTTTGGTGCTGCCCGGAATATTGAAAATGGTGGTTCATTGACGATCTTAGCAACAGCATTGACAGATACAGGTTCTAAAATGGATGAAGTTATTTTTGAGGAATTCAAAGGTACAGGTAATATGGAATTGCAGTTGGATCGTAAGTTGGCAAACAAACGAATTTTCCCTGCAATCGATATCACGGCATCGAGTACACGCCGTGATGATCTATTGACTGACAAAGAAACATTACAACGTATCTGGGTACTTCGTAACCACTTATCGGATATGAATTCTACAGAGGCCATGGAATTTTTACAAGGTCAATTGCGTGGAACTAAATCAAATGAAGAATTTTTGATCAGTATGAATGGGTAATCCCATCAAATTTTGATATTTTAGCCATCATTTTTAATCAAATGATGGCTTTTTTTATAAAATAGATCCTGTACATGAAAAAACATATCCCGAATCTGCTGACTTGTCTAAATTTATTTAGTGGGTGTATCGCTGTATTAATGGCATTACAAGGTAATATTAAAATCGTTACCATCTGTGTGTTTGCGTCGGGGATATTTGATTTTTTTGACGGAATGGTAGCGCGTCTTCTCCATGTTAAATCGTCGATTGGGAAGGAACTTGACTCGTTGGCCGATATGGTTAGTTTTGGCTTTTTACCTGGAACAATCATGTTTACTTTAGCGTCAAAGGTATTTCCTGATGGCTCTTTATATCCTTATTTGGGATTTATTATTACAGTTTTCTCGGCTTTACGTTTAGCAAAGTTCAACCTGGATGAGCGCCAAACTTCGGATTTCATTGGTTTGAATACACCTATGAATACATTTTATGTGCTTTCACTTCCTTATATCGCTGAGACCTATCCACAGCTTGTTTTAAATCCGTTGATTTTAATGGGTAGTGTCCTTTTAACAAGTTATCTGTTGGTAAGTGAAATTAGGCTGTTTTCGATGAAATTTAGTTCAATGGAATGGAAAGCAAATAAATATCGTTTTATATTTCTGATCTTGACTGTGATTTTTTTTACGATTGGTCAATTTATGGCTCTTCCCGTTATTCTCATTTTGTATTTCATCTTATCTGCATTGCATTTCAATAAAAAAAACGATCTGGCTTAGATCGTTTTTTCATATTGTTCCAATTCAAAAAGGAGTTCCTTCATCTCGATATCGATGATACCGAAAGTTGCCCGCAGTATCTCTAAAGATTCCTTGTTTTTTGCGTGGTTCTCCAATTCTTCAAATTTTTCTTTCAGATGAAAAGCACCTATATAGTCCATTGTCGGTTTGATATGATGGGCGGCATCGCCAATTTTCTGCAGGTTACCTTCAGCTAATGCCTGGCGGAGCTTATCGAGATCGACAGGTGTTTGAATAAGGTACATTGATACAAATTGTTTAATTAATTCTTGATTGTCGAACATGTTTAGGCTGATCAGTTCAATGTCGAGATGGTTCATCGTTGCTTGTTTTCTTTACAGGTAAATCGTCTTTGCATTTATCCAATAAATATACATTATTTTTTTTGTAAACAGGGTGAACATAGTCGGGGGCTATTTCCGCCAACGGTTCGAGTGTGAACCTACGTTGGGCAATGTAGGGGTGTGGAATCTGAAGTGATGGTAGGTCGATGATTTCTTGGTTTGAAGTAGAGTAGGTCGATGTCAATAACTCTTTCTCCCCACTTTTCTTTACGTACACGTCCCAATTCCTGTTCGATATGCTGTGTCAGTTTTAAGCAGTCTAAGGGCGGTAATGCGGACGCCACCAAGATGACCTGATTTAAAAAAGCTGGTTGGTCTTTAACTCCCCAGGCGGCAGTTTCATAAATTGATGATGCTTCAATTATCTCTCCAACATGTTTCTCAAGCTGCTTTCTCGCTAAATTAAGCTGCTGGAAACGATCCCCTAGATTGGTGCCCAATAGGATATATATCTTATTCATACTGCTAAAATAAGCTTTTGAGGAATTTAATGATGAAATTTGTCTATTAATTCCATCCGATTATGTAAATTTCTGTTCGCGAGTCAGCTCACTTTGGGAAGAAAATATGTTATAGATGAAATAAAAGACTGTGTCAATAAAGAATATTGCATTACCTTTAATGGAAAATAGCGCGTTCGATTAGTAGAGTTGTTATTAATCGGTTATAATTACAAAATATGAAATCATTTTTTAAGTATGTACTGGCAACAATTACAGGGATTGTAATTTCTTTTGTTGTGTTATTTATTGTTCTGATGGGAATTATTGGAGCGATTATCAGTTCGGCATCCTCTGATCAGGAAATTGTTGTGAAAAGCAATTCAGTTTTATACCTTTCCTTTGATTATGACATCACCGAGAGGAGTGAAGCTAATCCTTTGGGTAGTCTCAATCTTCCAGGTTATTCCACTAAAAATATTGGTCTAGACGATATTTTGGCGAGGATCAAGTATGCAGCTACCGATGGCAATATTAAAGGGATTTATTTAGATGCTAGCCATGTCGGTGTTGGCTTTGCGAGTTTAAAGGAAGTAAGGGACGAACTTTTGGCCTTTAAGAAGACGGGTAAATTTGTTGTTGCTTATAATGCCGGCTACGACCAAAAGGCTTATTATGTGGCAAGCATCGCTGATAAGGTGTATGTTAATCCACAAGGTACAATCGATTTTAAAGGGTTGGCAAGTTCTACGATGTTCTATAAAGATCTTTTGGATAAGGTTGGGGTAGAGATGCAAATTGTGAAGGTGGGTACATTTAAAAGCGCTGTTGAACCTTTCTTTTTAAATAAAATGAGCGATCCCAATCGCTTGCAGGTAACATCATATTTGGGAAGTATATACAGTACCTTTATTAATGAAATAGCAGCGAGCAGAAATATTGCTGCCGATTCATTACGCGCTATTGCGAATGACTATCGTGTCCGGGATGCGGACGACGCGGTAAGATATAAGCTTGCAGATGCCAAGTTGTATAAAGACGAACTTTTATCGGATTTGAGAAAACGTCTGAAAATTTCGGAAAAGGATGAGATATCGTTTGTTTCCCTATTGGATTATAATAAAAAGTTAAAAGATGATGCGAGCGGATCTGAAGTCGCGGTTCTTTATGCTGCCGGAGAAATTGTTGACGGGGAGGGGACAGGACCAGGTCAAATCGGTGGTGATAAATTCTCCCGCGAACTACGGAAATTAAGAGAAGATGATGCTGTTAAAGCTGTTGTTTTGCGTGTGAATTCACCAGGTGGATCTGCTTTAGCGTCGGATATTATCTGGCGGGAGGTTATTTTGACCAAGAAAGTGAAACCTGTAATCGTGTCGATGGGAGATTTAGCTGCATCAGGTGGGTATTATATCTCGGCGGCAGCAGATTCGATATTTGCTGAACCAACTACAATTACAGGATCTATTGGTGTATTTGGTGTGATTCCTAATTTCCAAAATCTGATGAACAATAAAATTGGAGTGCATTATGATGGTGTAAAGACGGGTAAGTTTGCTGATTTGATGACTTCTTTCGATCGGCCGTTGACAGCAGAAGAAAGGGATATCATCCAGCGGGAAGTGGATAAAGTATATGGTACATTTACTAAAGTTGTTGCAGACGGCCGTAAATTATCCATTGCTGATGTGGATAGCATTGGACAGGGAAGAGTTTGGACTGGCGCGCAGGGGGTGAACAATAAATTGGTTGACCGCCTCGGTAACTTGGATGCCGCTATTCAGGCTGCCGCAAAAAAGGCCAATTTGAGTAACTATAAAGTGTCGCAGTATCCGGAGAAAGAAGATCCTTTTACCTCGATATTAAATAATTCAAAAGAAAAAGTCCAAGTTTGGCTTGCGAAAGAGCAAATGGGCGAGTACTATCGCTATTTTGATGTTATGAAAAAAGCTACAGCACAGACGGGGGTACAGGCGAGATTGCCGTATAGCGTTGAGATTCACTAGTAATTGATACTTAAAGGAAGGTCAATCGTAGTATGGTTGTAGGTGATTATAATTTATAATGATGCGGGTAGTTCTTACATTGCGTGCTGAGAAGTCCGATCCAAGGTAGGAATTGCCATGAATAAATAATTATTTCTGATGAAAGCAAATGCTTTTTTTTATATTTAGCTGTTCGTTTAACAAAACGACCTAATCCCAAATCAATAAAGTTACAGAATGAAAACAGTAGACGATTTAAATTTTGCAGGTAAAAAGGCCTTGGTACGTGTGGATTTCAACGTGCCTTTGGATGAAAATTTCAATATTACGGATGATAATCGTATCCAGGGAGCGGCTCCAACGATAAAGAAGATTTTGAAAGATGGTGGAAGCGTGATATTGATGTCCCATTTAGGAAGGCCAAAAGATGGTCCTACTGATAAGTATTCATTAAAACATATTGTTGCACATCTTTCACAGGTTTTAGGTACTGATGTTCACTTTGCCAATGATTGTATCGGTACAGAGGCCGTAGAAAAAGCGGCAGCTTTACAGGCTGGTCAGGTTTTATTGCTAGAAAACCTTCGCTTCTATAAAGAAGAAGAAAAGGGAGATGTTGAATTTGCTGAGAAGTTGTCAAAATTAGGCGATATCTATGTGAACGATGCTTTCGGTACAGCCCATAGAGCGCATGCTTCGACAGCAATTGTTGCGCAATTTTTTCCAGGATCGAAATATAGTGGTTACCTGATGGCAGCTGAGGTCGGAAATGCAGAAAAAGTATTAAACAATCCGGTTAGACCATTTACGGCTATCATGGGTGGAGCAAAAGTTTCTGATAAAATTCAGTTAATTGAGGCCTTATTGGATAAAGTTGACAACCTTTTAATTGGTGGAGGTATGGCTTATACGTTCATCAAAGCTAGAGGGGGTGAAATTGGTCAATCATTGGTTGAAATCGATAAACTTGATTTAGCGAATGAGTTGGTGAAAAAAGCGAAGGAAAAAGGTGTAAACTTGGTTATTCCTACGGATGCTCAGATTGCAGATGCATTTTCCAACGATGCCAATGTGTATGATGGACCAAATGATCAAATTCCTGCAGATTTGCAAGGTCTGGATATTGGTCAGGAGTCTGCAGCAAATTTCGCTGCGATCATCAAAAATTCTAAAACGGTTCTTTGGAACGGTCCAATGGGTGTTTTTGAATTTGATACCTTTGCAAAGGGTACCAAAGCTGTAGCTGATGCTGTTGTGGATGCAACGAAGAATGGGGCATTCTCTTTAATAGGAGGTGGTGATTCTGCTGCTGCGGTAAGTAAATTTGGTATGACTGAAGATGTAAGTTATGTCAGTACAGGCGGTGGTGCGCTTTTGGAATACATGGAAGGAAAGGTGCTTCCTGGTGTAAAGGCACTCGAAGATTAATATAAATTAAATTTTTTGGAAAAGGGACAGCATTGGGTTGTCCCTTTTTTTATTTTATGCATCGCGCTATCGCTTGTGCTAAACTATGGATGTAATGTCAGATTGTATCAATTATCCGTTAATTGTCTGTACAGTACTCGTGAGTTTTTATTGTAATTGCTAAATTTATCAGACAAGGTTATATATGCAGATATCGATGGACGCAAATAAGAATAGAGAAAAAATAAATTCAGGTTTTTTTTCAGTGCTTACGTATAATGTAGCGGGATTGCCCGGGATTATTTCGTCGGCAATTACAGGAAGAAGCAGAAGTATTGCTGAAATTGGAAAGAAGATCAATCCTTTTGACATTGTTAATGTGCAGGAGGATTTCAATTATAATAGAAGTCTATATTGGGGCGGTAATTCACATCCATATCGCACAAGAACCAAGGGACGTGTTCCCTTTGGTGATGGTCTCAATACCCTGTCTCATTTTCCGATGACCGATGTTGTCCGTGTGCCCTGGAAGAAACGTACAGGAGCCGATTTTCTGACACCAAAGGGCTTCACCTTAGTTCAGATAGAAATCGTTCCTGAAGTCTGGTTAGATGTGTATAATGTTCATGCAAATGCACAAAATAGCAGAAAAGCTTCAAGTGCACGCCGGGATAATCTCAATCAGCTACGTGATTATATTGGAGAGCATTCGAGCGGTAAGCCACTTATTGTAATGGGTGATTTTAATGCACATTATAGCTTTTGTGATGATAATCTGCATGATTTTATGGATTCAACGGCTTTGGTTGATAGCTGGGTTGAACTCGAAAATGGGGGGTTAGTGCCAGAGGCCCGCCACGAGTTCAAACCTCAGCATATGTTGTCTATATGTAATCAGAGCGAATCCATTGATAAGATTCTTTACAGGAGCAGCAGTGACCTCAGTCTTGCTGCCCGGGACTATAATATAGAAAACAATTTATTCACGAATGCGAAAGGGCTGCCGTTGTCAGATCATTATGCGTTGGCGCTCAATTTTAATTGGGCGATCCACCCTTAGTAACTGTAGCTTAGACTGAATGTTGGAACTATACGTTGTGTTGTCGAGTTGTCATTGATATAGGTACCCTTAACGACGAATTCGAAATCTGGAAGTGGGTATCTGAAAGCATTGAAATCAAGCGACAGATAGGCTCCAAAGCTTTTTGGTGAGATCTCCCTGTGTTTGTGTATATTTTGATAATCGGCAAATATTCCTCCTTTTACACGTTTAATATAGGCTAAAGATCCTAATCCAAGGTCGGGATAAGCTATAGGGAAACGATAGTTGACCAACACCGTGTTTTTTATTTTTTCATATTTGTAGTAGCTAAATCCACTCACAAGAGGGATATCGTTGATGTATTGATAAATTCCTGATCCTGTTTGGGCGCTCAATCTAATTTGAAAACCGTGATTGCTCATAAATCCAGGTAGATAGAATACTGTTCTTGCTGATAAAATTTCACCTTTTGCATTGTTTTCAAAAGGCGTATGTCGGTAGGTGACACTAAAATTTTGTCCCCATCTTGGGTAGAGGTCCATATTGGCCATTCGCGCATTTCGATTGAGGTAAAGCTGATAGGTCAAGGGAAATGCAGTCTCGTAATTAAAGTTCTTGACGTCTGTTCGGCTAAGGTCATAGCGCCGTAGATAGGCTGTCGCCAGGTTGAATCCAGTGGAGTAGACGTAGTCTCTTTTATAAAAGGAGAGCGGGATGGAGATCTGTGAAGATATATAATGCTCGCGCCAGTCGAAACGGATGCTACTGTCAGGTTTGTTAGGGATGCTTGCTGCTGCAATTTGCCCTCTGTTTTCATAGCGTAGCGAGAATTTTGGAAAGTACTTGTTGTAGGTAAGTTCTGCCGAGTATACTCCTTTTCGAATGTCGGTGTCATATTCATACCCCAGAGCAATTTGTGTGGTGTTTAAGATGTTGTTTGATAACCAGAAGACTCCGGGTTTAAAATTGTCGAAGCTTTCAAAATTGCTGCTACTTAGCGAAAAACTATGAAAATTGAACGTTCTACCCAGTCCACGATAGGGAACAATTTGGTAGTGCTGACTAGTATCTACAGAGACTGCAGCGATATTTTTCACGCTGTCTCTGGTCAATGCCGTGGCGTAATAATGCGAAAAGTAATCCGTTTCTGGGTCGATATCAAATGTGGTATCGATGGATGTCTGGGCGATCTTGTAGCCGTTGTACTGGTAGTCGTTGAAGAATAATTGCCTTGTATTCTTATCGTAAAAAGGATTGAATGCGCCAAATTGTGCCTTTGTCAAAAGCTGTTTTTTTCCAGATAAGAGGTCGATACTGTAAATATTATCGATACCGTTGAAGTTGGCTTTTGTGATGATTCTCATACCTGATAGGTATTGTGGTCTTTCGTATTGTTGATTACCCCATGGCGTTAGGTTGGTGATTTTGTCATTTTTCAGATCAATTTCACACAATGCGGTTCCGGATTCGGATAATCGTATAGCTATTATTTTATCGCCTTGGGGGTTGAAAGCAGGGTGTTGGAGCTGTTCGGAATTGCCTATTTTAATCCGTTTGATGATGCTGTTGTTTTTAAGGTTTATAAGCGTCAGATAGCTGTCGTTGGATAAATCTACCTCGACGCAGGCAATTGTTTCGTCTAATGGGCTTAAAATGGGGGAATAATATCTCGTCTGTTTGCTGAGCTGGCTAATTTTCCCTGTTTTGAGATCCATGACATTGATAACGCTGTATGTTCTTTTGTTGAAACGCGGATCTTTATTGAGCTCGTCCCATACGATGTAATTGCTGTTTACGTCAAAATGTGGTGTTAACTGTATGCCAGTTTTAGCGAGCCTATTTTCTGTTTTTGTTGCCACATCATACGTGTAAATTGCGTTGGTCTTTTGTGGGTTCTGCTTAATGAAATAGATCAGACCGTTCTTGTGTTTTGGTAATAAATTGCTGTTGTAATAGCTGTCGTTTTTCTTGTCTATTTCTTTGTATTTCTGGTATTGATAGTCGCTTGTTTTCTTATTCCATATGGTCTCTAAATTTGCTATTGTTTTGTGGTATAAATAAGCACTATTTCCACCTATTTTTTTCTTTAAAACACGATTGATATTATAGGGATATAATGGTTTTTTGTTCAGCTCCGAAAAGAGATCGGCTTCATAATTCGAAGGTAATTCCGACTTTAAAGTGGAGGTCATCAGATAGCCGATTGTGTAGTAACTTGGAACAATGTCTTTATAGGAACCCAGTAAATATTTATTGAAACTGTAGTGGTGATTCGATTGAAAGTTCGCTTTAATGGGCATTTCAAAAGCGGGTAATCTTCCTCTCCCTCCCTCCGAATATATGGTTTCTGTAAGGGTTGCATCGCCTTCAAAATACCAGGAAGGAACGGTCAGTCCGTAGTAGGCAAGGGCTAATTGTTCAAAAAATGGCGCGCGTAGTTTTCCTGTCAATTTGTCAAATTGACTTACGTGTCTTGACTCGTGAAGGATCAAATTGGGTAGCCAGGTCTGGTTGTCGGGTTCTGCGCCGGCGGTGCTGTATAGTTCAGATTTACGTGGAGACAGCTGTACAAAACCATTCGTTTGTAGATTCGTGTTATGGATAATGAATGGAATTTTCCGCGGCGATACTTTGTAATTTCTAGCAGTCGTACGTAGCGATCGGCTAACCTGCTCAGCTAGGGTAGGGGCTTTGCTCTTCATTTCCTCAGGGAAAATGAGTTGAAAATTCTTCGTTTCGATCTGATACCATTTTTGGCTTAAGGGCGCTTGGCTGTCTTCAAAAAATTGAGCAGAACTTTTTTGTGAATATATTATTAATGATAATAATGATAATATGCTGATAATTATGTTTTTATGTTTCATTAATTTTTGTATATCGAGTATTTGCTATTTTTTTTAGTTTTATTGTTCCTATTTATATGAACTTTAACTTCTGTTTCAAATTTATTTATATTTGAATAATAGGCTTTTATGATTTTTATGATTTACTTCTTTTTACTATTTTTTTTCTGTAAAACAACCTGATGATATTCGGCTGTTCTGAAAAAAAAGCACTATATTGAACAGGTTAAACCATACGACGAATATACTTAAATAATTAGCGATTCTAAGACTGCGCCGAGAAAATTTGTCTGTTTTTTTGTGGAAAAATCAGACGTCTATGGGGTGTTGCTTTGGGAGTGTGCTGGCGAGTTGGGTGTCGCGTGATTTATTTTATTCGATAAAAAAATGGATCGGTAATTAGACGATAAATTTCATCGTCTTTCTTTTGTAGAGGTCTATTGAAGTTGTTGGCGAGAACGGTTTCCCTTAGTTTTTTTACTAATGACAAAATGTCTTGTTTTTGATTTGGCCATTGAACGTTGCGCGGGATATTTATCCCAATTACTGCGAACAACAGCAGGTTTTTATTATTTATTTTTTTATTCAGAATTTACTTTAAAAAAGCGATTTTTGTAACATATAATTTTTGTGTAGATGTAGGCTTTTTAAATCGATAGGAGATATGGAAGAACTGGAAATGCAGGTGAATCAAATAGAGCAATTAATAGCAAGTGGAGATCTTGTTGGGCTGGAAGAATTTTTGAATGAATTAAATATTTCAGAAGTAGAGGAGCTGATTGATGAGTTGCCTGAACATGGTCCGTTATTTATTGAATCATTAAATTTGAATCGCGCAGTTAACGTTTTTCGGATTCTGGATTTCCCTACTCAAAACAGGATTTTTAAGAAGCTTTCTAAAGCAAAAATTAGTGCGCTAATTAACGAATTACCACCCGATGATCGGACTTCTTTTTTTTCCGAAATGAAGGACGATATAAAGCATTTAATTTTACTTTTACCACCCAAAGATCGTGTTGAAGCATTGGCTTTACTTGGATATCCTGAAGATAGTGTGGGTCGCTTAATGACGCCTGATTATATTACCGTAAAGGAACATTGGAGTATCGAGCGAATACTGGGTCATATCAGGCGTTATGGAAGGGATTCGGAGACTATAGATGTGTTGTATGTAATTGATGGGAATGGGAAGCTCGTTGATGATATACGGATCAAAGACGTATTGATGGCGGAACCCGATACAGTGGTTGGGGAATTGATTGATCATCGCCTAATATCGCTTAATGCTTATGACCCGCAGGAGGAAGCAATCAATATCTTCCGGATGAATAATCGGGTGGCCTTGCCTGTTGTTGATGAACATGGAGTGATGTTGGGTATTGTTACTGTTGATGATATTCTTTGGGTTGCCAACGAGGAGTATACCGAAGATATGCAGCGCATCGGGGGAACCGAGGCGTTAGATGAGCCCTATTTGGATGTATCGATTAAGAACCTGGTGAAGAAGAGAGCCGGTTGGCTTATTGTACTTTTTCTTGGGCAACTTTTGACAGCTACAGTGATTGAACATTTTGAAGAGCAAATGGCAAGTGCGATTATGTTATTTGCATTGATGCCAGTTATTATTTCCAGTGGTGGGAATAGTGGTTCGCAGGCGTCGACATTGATTATCCAGGCGATGGCTTTGGGGGAAGTTACGCTAGGCGACTGGTGGCGGGTGATGCGTAGGGAGATTATATCGGGCTTGCTCCTGGGACTTATTTTGGGTACATTAGGTTTTGTGCGGATTATGGCCTGGCAGTCTTTTGCGCATAGCTATGGTGAGTATTGGGTGTTGGTTGCATTAGTTATCTCTTTGTCCTTGGTTGGTGTGGTCCTTTGGGGGTCGTTGATGGGGTCTATGTTGCCTTTTGTGATGAAACGACTTGGGGCCGACCCAGCGAGTTCTTCAGCGCCCTTTGTATCGACATTAGTCGATGTAACAGGTTTGCTGATTTATTTTAGTGTGGCAACGCTAATTTTGAAAGGTGTGTTGCTTTAATCGTACGCAATTGCCGATACTGGTCGTTCATCCGCTGATGGCGATTGAAGGTAAAAGAAGGATAATGTTGGTTTAAGTGCTGAAAAGGGGATTTTGTGGAGCTGTTTGAAAAATAAAAATAAATTATTCTAATTGGAATTTAGGAAGTTGTAAAAAATGTGCTCAAAAAATTTGTAGTATTCTAATAATCTTCCGATAATTGCATCACGGAAACGCAATAGGGTCTCCGGAAAAATTGAAAAACACTCCTGAATAGCTCAGCAGGTTAGAGCATCTGACTGTTAATCAGAGGGTCGCTGGTTCGAGCCCAGCTTCAGGAGCAATTTAGTAACTTACATAACCGGAGTTATCTATACTATTCAATTTTTCATTCCTGAATAGCTCAGCCGGTTAGAGCATCTGACTGTTAATCAGAGGGTCGCTGGTTCGAGCCCAGCTTCAGGAGCAGCAATGCAATAATTTTATTTGCATAACAAATTAAAATGTACTATTTTTGTACACTCAATGGGAAAGAAATTTCTCGGGATTAAATTCCTGAATAGCTCAGCAGGTTAGAGCATCTGACTGTTAATCAGAGGGTCGCTGGTTCGAGCCCAGCTTCAGGAGCAATATTTAAACCGGCTTTATGCCGGTTTTTTTGTTTACCATGCTTATAAAAAAACTATGAGTTTAGTAATTATTGGTACGGTGGCTTTCGATACTATAGAGACGCCGTTCGGTAAAACTGACAAAATTCTAGGTGGTGCCGGCACATTCGCGAGCCTGGCGGCATCCTATCTGTGTGATCAAATCAAGTTGGTCAGCGTTGTTGGAGAAGATTTTGGAAACGACCATCTTAATATTATCAAGAACCGGGGTATAGATGTAACGGGCATTCAGGTGATAAATGGTGGGAAAACTTTTTACTGGTCGGGCAGATATCATAATGACATGAATAGCCGCGATACTTTAGCTACAGACTTAAATGTATTGGCTGAATTTGACCCAATTATTCCAGAGGGCTACCAAGATTGTGAATATCTGCTGTTAGGTAACCTTACTCCTCAAATACAGTTGACAACCTTGGGGCGCTTAAAACATAAGCCGAAGCTGGTTGTTCTGGATACTATGAACTACTGGATGAATGTTGCCATGGATGACTTAAGAAAGGTTCTTCTGAAGGTTGATGTCTTAGCTATAAATGATTCAGAAGCCAGACAACTATCTGGCGAGTATTCCCTTGTTAAGGCAGCAAAAGTTATTTTGAAAATGGGGCCACGCTATTTAATTATTAAAAAGGGTGAGCACGGTGCACTTCTTTTCGGTGAGAATCAGATTTTTTCTGCCCCGGCACTTCCCTTAGCAGATGTTTTCGATCCAACCGGTGCAGGTGATTCCTTTGCAGGAGGTTTTATTGGATATCTAGCGAAAGTAAAAAGCGTAAACTTTACAAATATGAAGAACGCCTTGATTTTCGGTTCTGCGCTGGCTTCATTTTGTGTAGAGAGATTCGGAACAGATCGCTTGGTTAGTCTCACTCAAGAGGACATACAAAAGCGATTGAACGCGTTTGTAGCCCTATCTCAATTTAATTTATAATCACTTATCTTTCAATTTTCCAATAATTTGAAATTTTAAAAATACAGTTTCTGAATGAGGAGCGTCTTGAAGCTCCTCAGTTAGATCTTGCCCAGCCCAGTGCTCGTAATGCATTCCATTTTTCCACAGTCTACTTTCGCCGACATCATAAATGTATCCACGGTAGGCAATCCAGATCTGCGGTTTGTCGCAACCGTTCCGTAAAGCTAATTGACTTTTGCTATATTCTAATAATCCCTCTGCCATTAGTCATGTTAAGTTGGCGAAGATATAAAAACTAGGCTACTTTATACGCCGATAGCGATTTTTTCATTAATTTTCTGGCTACATGTATTCGTGTCTTTACTGTTCCGATGGGGATATTCAGGTGCTCAGATATCTCATGATATTTAAAGCCTTCAAAGTAAAGTGTGAAGGGGATGTAATACTCTTCGGAAAGACTTGATAATGCTTCGTGAATGTCCTGCATCACAAATTTACTTTCTCCTTGATTGGCGGAAGCAGACAAGAGGAGGTTTGCATTAGAAATATCCTCATCTTTTGTGATGAAGGAGTTTGTTTTTACAATACGTCTATAATTATTAATAAACGTGTTTTTCATGATGGTATAGAGCCAACCTTTTAAATTTGTACCTTCTCTAAAATTTTTAAAATAGGTTACAGCCTTCAGAATTGTATCCTGAACGAGATCGTTTGCATCTTCGTAATCACTGGTAAAATTTCTGGCGTACAGTTTTAATGAGTCAGATTGCTCAATCACCATGGTGTCAAATTCATTCTTAGTCATAGCTTAATGAATTATAACTGTTCTTTTTACAAAACAGTAAGTTTATAAAATCAGGTTCATTAAGTATGAGGCAAATAATGCGCCAAAAATGATAAAATAGGATTTGGTAATATAAATTTAAGGTTATTTTAAGGCTGATAAGACTGTTTTAAGACTAACTTTAAGTAAATAAAATTAGCTAAAAGTGATTCTATAGCCCGTGGGAGCGCTTTTCTTATCCACTTTAACTTGTGAAAGGTTAACACAAATTAATTAGGGGTTTTATAACAAATTAACCTCACGCTCTAGCGTAACCCCAAATTTATCGGCTACGTCGCTTATAATATGTTCCGACAGCTGGTAAATTTCCTGTCCACTAGCGTTTTGTCTATTTATTAGTACAAGTGCCTGATTTTTCCATACACCCGCTTGTCCATACGTTTTTCCTTTCCAACCGCATTGTTCTATTAACCATCCTGCAGCTAATTTTGTTTCATTATTGGGCATGGGATAGTGCGGAATAGTTGGGTATTCCTTTTGGAGCGTGGCGAAGAATGATTCAGTTACTATGGGATTTTTAAAAAAACTTCCTGCATTTCCGACTGTACTCGGGTCGGGCAGCTTTTCCACACGTATTTTAGAGACAACGGTTGCAATATCGGCAATACTTGGATTGGTTATGTTTTCTTTATCAAGCTCCGCTTCTATTGCGCCATAACTCGTATTGAGATGAGGGGTTAGGCTGAGTTTATAGGTTACTTGAGTAATAATAAACCGGCCCTTATGTGCTGTTTTAAAGATACTATCCCTGTATGAAAAGCAGCAATCTTCTTTCTGGAATAGTATAAAGCTACCTGTACGTGTATCAAAAGCCTGACATTCGTGGAAGATATACATTAATTCTGTTCCATAAGCACCTATATTTTGAACAGGAGAGGCGCCTACAGTTCCAGGAATCAGCGCCATGTTTTCGACGCCAGCGTAATTATGCTCAATGCAATACCAGACGAAGTCGTTCCAGATTTCTCCCGCTTGCGCTGTTACATAGACATCGTTGCCATCAGTTCTTGACTGTATGCCTTTGCTTGTCATGTGGATGATATATCCCTCGAAAGCTTTGGTGAACAAAACATTGCTTCCAGCTCCCAAAACAAAAAAATTGTCTTTAAAAATGTTGTTTTTAAAAATTTCGGTCAATGTTTCATTATCATTCACTTCAATGAGGAAATTTGCCTTTTCCTCTATTCCAAACGTATTGAAAGGTTTTAAAGAAATATTCGATTGAACGTTTAACTCCATATTGACTTTAATTTTCAGAAATTCAAATAAATCAGCTATCTTTAGCATGATAATCGGTAAAGATAGTATAAACCGTTTATTTAACGATAAAAAATATAAGTTTAATGGGTAATGCTGATGTAAAAAGAATCAAAATTCTAGAGGCTGCGACAAGGCGCTTTGCACACTTCGGAATGGCTAAGACAACGATGTCGGAAATAGCCAAAGATCTCAATTTTTCAAAAGCATTGCTGTATTACTATTTTCCAGACAAAAATAGCTTATATTCTGCTGTCTTCGAATATGTAATTGATAAAATGATCGAGGATCTGGAGGATGTCATAGGGAAAGGTGGCGATTTCGAGGAAATCATGATGTACTCCATTGATATGCGTGTCAAAATTATCAATCAATATTATAATTTGTTTGAATATACCATGAAGATGGTGAAAGAACTCCCCGATGAATTGGAGCAGGTGTTTAAGGAGTCTTATCTTCGGGAAGTTGAAATTATTGAGAAGATTCTGAAGATCGGTATCGATGCTGGAGAAATACAGGTTGAAGATATCAATGAAACGGCGAGAATTCTTTTATACTCGCTGTTCGGGATGCGTATGGGCATACTGAAAGATATGAAAAACATGTTATTTCCCACAAAAGAGGAATTCGATCATATCCTCAGTTTGCAAAAGAAAATGATGAAAATCTTCTTAAATGGCTTACGATTTCAGGTTAAGTGAGTGTTGATTGAAGAATGTGTCCGATAATCTGTTTGGCATGGATTCGTGAATTTTCGATAAACCATAGGTGAGTATTTAAGCCACCACAAACTACACCTGCTAGATAGATTCCCGCTACATTTGTTTCCATCGTATTTTCATTATGACTTGGAATACAAGGCGCTTCTAATGGAATGTCAATCCCGATCTTTTTCAAAAAATCAAAATTGGGTCGATATCCCGTTAAAGCCAGCACAAAGTCATTTTCGAGTTCGATAGTACCCTTTGGGGTTTTTATATGCGCAGAAGTCGGTGTTACTTCGGTCAAGCAGCTATTATAATAGACATCAATTTCCCCCGCAGCAATTCGATTTTCAATATCAGGTCTTACCCAGTATTTTACCCGATGGCTAATTGCGCTACTACGGATGACCAAAGAAACTTGAGCTCCTTTTCGAAAAGTTTCCAGCGCAGCATCAATAGATGAATTACTAGCCCCCACAACAATTACTTTTTGACTGCTATAATAATGCGGGTCATCGTAATAATGCCTGACTTTGGGAAGTTCTTCGCCCGGAATATTGAGCAACATCGGAATGTCATAAAAGCCGGTTGCAATAATGATTTTTTTGCTCAAATACATCCTTTTGCTGCTGGTAACTAAAAATCCGGATCCTTCCTGCTTGATATCAAGTACTTCTTCGAAGAGGTGGGTGTCTAGGGCGAACTTTTGCTGTATACGTCTGTAATACTCCAAAGCCTCCATCCGTTTGGGCTTAGGATTGGTTGTTACAAAAGGAATATCTCCAATTTCTAATCTTTCGGATGAAGAGAAAAAAGTCATATTCTGGGGATAATTATAAAGAGAATTAACCAAACAGCCTTTTTCAAGGATAAGATAATTTAAATTTGATTCTTTCGCTTCGAGGGCACAAGCTAAGCCAATTGGCCCGCCGCCAACTATAATCAGGTCGTACTGTGTCATGCTATCACTCATGATGTAAATGTCGATAATTTTATAGAATAAATCAGCTTAATGCCTTTTGCAGATCATTTTCTGACATTGCTGTGCTTTTGGCGTGAAGATCCTGAACAATTTTATGTAGATCTTGAGCAATTTTACCTAAAAACTCTAACTGTTCGGTCAGGAGCTGTCCATCTACTGAACTGGTGTCTGCATGGGCAAATCGATCATTGGGAATCTCGATGGTCAAAGGAACGAATTCCTTTGCGCTATCCTCAGAATGTAGGAGCTGAATGGATTGTTCAAGTGAGCTTAAGATTTTTCGAATTGCCCGAACATGATCTTTATTGATATAATTATTGTCCATTTCGTCAAGATGGTTCATTAGAGTCACCGAGAATGAAGCTAAAATATGATTGAATATGACGAATTTATTGACTTCCTTCGTATATTTTTGACGTTTTTTTGGTTCCGTCAGCATCCGTTGGAATGTAGAACCCATATTGGCCGTTTCTACATAGACAGCCTTGCGGGTCAATTTATAATCGGTGACAGAAGGTGCTTGGCCTGCAATTTCTTTCAACGCCTGAACGATGTAATTGTAGTTGGCGATCAGTAGCTTACGCATGGATTCTTTGACTTGCATGCTTTCCCAATTAGGGAAAATAACATAGCTGGATAGGAACGCGATCATACCGCCTATAAAAGTATCCAATATTCGTTCTTTTGTGACATCCAAGGTATTGGCACTGACAAAGCTCAGCATAATTAATACATATGGTGTCATAAAAAGTACGGCAATAACATAATTGACTCGGAACAAGCTGTATGCCGTTAGAAAAAAGAATACCAACAGTACGAATAGCACAGTGGGGTCATGAATGGTTAAGAGGATAAGAGCTCCTATGAGCCCACCTATTGTGGTTCCGATAAGCCGTTGAATATTTCGCTCTTTTGTGAGTCCAAAGCCAGGTTTTAAGATCACCATAATCGTGAGCAGGATCCAGTATACATTGTTGGTGATATTGGTTACTTCAAACACATAATAAGTGATCGACATGACAATTGCCATCCGGCAGGCATGTCGAAATATAGTCGATTTTAAAGTAAGGTTTTCACGAAACTTTTTTAAATCGATCGCGGAGCTCTGGACAAAGCGTTTTGCATCATCAATTTCTTTTCGTTTGACATCATCCGGCTGTAGATGTGAGTAGCCGTATATATTTCTGATTCGGCGGACGAGATCGCGCAAATTGATTAATACTTTGCGTAAAGCGAACGTGCTGTACTGCTGGCTTCTATCCAGCTGATCGATTTTAGCATGAAGACGGCTGAGATCAGCGTCGAAATCATATAATGGTTTAGGTTGAGTATTTGTATTGAGCTGATACGCTAAATTGTCAAGTTCGTTGGTGTACTTTAAGATAACATTTTTGAAATCCTCTAAGATTCCCGTGGGGCCGAAGCGCTCACTGATGGCGTTATAATCATAATGCGCTGCCATACTTTGCTCAAAGAGGTCAACGATATCGTTGAAAACGAGTGTTAGGTAACGTCCTACTTTAGTGGTATCTTTAATCGATCGTTTACTCTGAAACAATACATCCCGTAAGTTTTCCTGATGCTGATTGACTTCAACTTGTTTTTCAATAAGCTTCAGGTAATTTTTGTCATTATCGATTTTGGCATCGTAAAAATTAGCTTTCAACCGGATATAATCTGCGACATAACGGATCGTTTCCGATAGTTCCTGTTCAGCCAACCGGTAAGGGCGAACCTGCGTGATGGAAAGACTGATGGCGATATACCATAATCCTCCTAATGTATAAAAGCCTAAATAGTTGATGGCTTCGGCGATGGGGTAGTGAATCTGTACATGAATCAACATCATCAGAATACACATGAGACCGACATTGGCAGCTCTGCTATTGAATACCGCAAACATGGCGAATATAAAGCAGGCCATGCCGATGAATACTGCTAGTAGATATACATTTTGATTAACTAAATTGGTCAGAATAAACGTTAACGTAGTTAAAATTGCTCCTGCAATCATCCCTTTCCTTCTGTGGGTGGGGGCTCCCGGTGTATCGGAAAGGCCCACTAGAAGGGCACCCAAGGAAACGATTGTTCCATTGGTAAACTGTCCGAAAGTAGCAAATATAAGGACAGGCACGATACATCCGATAGTGATTCGGAGTCCATCAGCAAAATATTGGCTGTAGAAAAAACTTTTTATTTCTTGTGTCTGTTTCATAATGTATAGTACAAACTTAGATAAATTGCGTTTCATATTAAAAACAATTGTTCTTCGATAATACTCCATAAGTGCTGTAAATTGCAGGTTCATTTGTATCCGTGTAGCAGATGAATAAGCTTAATTTTTAGTGTTTATGGTGAGCTAAGGATAGCAATATCAGTAGTGTTTTTTAGTATGTTTATAATTATATAATTGTTTTTTTGATCAATTTATATTTTTTTATTTGTTTAAATATAATATTATTATATTTGGAGGCATAGGGTAATTTCAGAGATATTACAGAATTTCAAGAGTCACCTAAACTCTCTTGACCACTTTCAAAGATTTAAATATGAAGCAAAGTAAAAATGAAGCCGTCTTTCAGGACGAGGTATTGACACGCTTTGAGCTTTTCAAAAGTTTGTTTTTAACATTGCCTTTTCAACGTGTTAAAGATACCGGAACTTTATTGCCATTTTTTGCAAAGCAATGTGAAAAGGGTGTCGATCAGCATTTAACTCCTGATGAGATCATAAAAAGTTTCTTCGATCAGCATGAGGAATTTTCTTCGGAAGAGCAACGTATCGATTTGTTGTTTCGATTTGTTCAATACATAGAGCGTCAGGTCGTCTTATTTGACGCGATCGAAGATTCTTCATTTCAGATGGTCGGCCGTGGCGATGATGAAAACGTTTTGGGAGCATTGATTAAGAATGCCGAAGGCAGTGATGATATGCGCCGTAAGATCGTTTCTAAATTGAAGGATTTTTCTGTGCGTCTCGTGTTGACTGCACATCCTACCCAGTTTTATCCCGGACCAGTATTGGGGATTATAAACGACCTAATTGATGCAATCAAAACCAATGACATCCACAGTATTCACTTGTTGCTCCAGCAATTGGGTAAGACGCCATTCATTAACAAAAATAAACCCACTCCAGTAGATGAGGCTGCGAGTTTAGCTTGGTTTTTGGAAAATGTGTTTTATAAAGTCGCTTCGGAGATTCAGTCGTTCATTGATGATGAACTGAATGTGGAGACAGAGGAAGTAAAGCAATTGATCGAATTGGGCTTTTGGCCGGGAGGAGACCGTGATGGTAATCCAAACGTAAGTGTGGAGAGTACCAAGAAAGTTGCAGCCCTATTACGTACTATTTTATTTAGATGTTATTATAGGGATTTTCGTATTGTTAGGCGCCGGATCACCTTTCGTGGAGTTGAAGAATATATGGAGAATCTGCAAACATTGTTCTACGAAAATAGCTTTAATCCAGTTGATCATCCTGTGGACGAAACCGACAATATTATCGCTAATCTAAAAGCAATAAAAAATGTTTTAGAGGAATACCACAATGGTCTTTTCGTTGAGATTGTTGATGATTTACTCCGCAAAGTGATGACTTTTGGTTGTTTTTTCACTACATTGGATATCCGACAAGATAGCCGCATATTGCGTGAGGCTACCAATTATCTGATCCAGCACAACGAAGAGAAGACCGGGATGCCATTGGATTACCTAACACTGAGCGAAAGTGATAAGCAAAAGGCGTTAAAATTCAAAGAACTTGACTTGACGGTAGGAGAGGATGCTGATGCGTTGACGAAGGATACTTCAGGAGTGATAAAATTATTGAAAGATATCCAGCGTTCGGGTTCTGAGCGAGCAGCGCAACGCTTTATCATTAGTAATTGCCAACAGGCCAGTGACATCTTGGGACTCCGTCAACTATTTTTATGGTCAGGATGGAAAAAAGAGGCTTTGACGATAGATTTTGTGCCTTTGTTCGAAACTGTTGATGACTTGACTAGGGCCGCAGATGTAATGAAAACCTTGTACAGTAATAAGGAGTATAAAGCACATTTAAAACGAAGAGGAAATAAGCAGACGATCATGTTGGGCTATTCCGATAGCACGAAAGACGGTGGGTATCTGATGGCGAATTGGTCGATTTATCGTGCTAAAATCGAACTTACGGCGATATCACGCGAGTATGAAGTAGATCTGGTATTTTTTGACGGTCGTGGTGGCCCGCCAGCCCGTGGTGGAGGAAAAACACAACGTTTTTATGCATCTATGGGAAAAGAAATTGCAAATGATCATATTCAGTTGACGATTCAGGGACAAACCATCAGTAGTCAGTACGGTTCTTTAGATACAGCGCGATTTAATATCGAGCAATTGTTACATGCCGGAATTATTTCTGACTTGAAACAACGTGTGGGCGACACATTAACGAAACATCAACAGGAAATCATTGATAAACTGGCTGAGCTAAGTCACCATAAGTTTATGGATCTCCGCACGAATGAATTATTTTTGCCTTATTTGGAAACCATGTCGCCATTGAAAGCGTTATCATCGATCAATATTTCAAGTAGACCTGTTAAACGTAATTCAGGACGTGAGTTGCGGTTGGAAGATCTGCGCGCGATTAGTTTTGTGACCTCATGGAGCCAGCTGAAACAAAATATTCCTGGATTTTATGGGGTAGGAACTGCACTGCAATGGGCGGAAAAAAATAACCTTTGGAAGGATGTACAGCAATTGTATGTTTCTTCGGGATTTTTCCAGACATTGATCGATAACTGTATGATGTCGATGACAAAATCCAATTTTGACATTACCGCTTACATGAAAGACGATCCTATTTATGGTGATTTTTGGAAATCACTGTACGCCGAATATCAGATCACCAAAGAATACCTGTTGAAACTTAGTGGAACGTCAAAACTGATGGAGAATTATCCAGTAGATCGTGAGTCTATTTTAGCGCGGGAAGGAATTGTGCTGCCGTTATTGGTTATACAGCATTTTGCTATACGTGCATTGAATTCGGATCAGCTGACGGACGCACAACGTGAAGATTATTCGAAATTAATTGCACGCACAATCTTTGGGGTAGTGAATGCGGGAAGAAATGTTGCGTAATTTTTCTTTCTTTTCAATGATAGGGTTTCGGAGAACATATATTTTATCTACTTTTGTATAGTTAACAAAATTGATATGAAGATTAATAAGTTATTTATTGTTGCGGCTTGTGCAAGTACATTATTTGCATCTTGTGGACAAACTGCTGAAGATAGACAGCGTCAATATGCGAATGCTTCGTTAGCAGATGGTGATGCATTTGCAATGATTAAATTCGTTGGCGAAAATGGAAACTACCTGGTAAATCTTGCCGATGTAGCAGCAAAGCAATCTACTTCAGCTGAGGTGAAAAATGTAGCTGCTAAGATTAAAGAAGCATACGCAGCCGTGTTACCAGAATTAGACAATCTAGCGAAGGAATTGCATGTTGGCGACGCACAACGCGGTGTTCCTGCATTTCAGATCCCAGCGTCAATAGGTTCAGATAGTACGTCCGCATTCAATGATAAAGCATTTTTAGCACTTGTGGTTGAAAAACAAGGAGAAATTAATACAAGATTATCGCATGAAGAGCATAACACGAATAAGGATGTGATTCATGTTTCGGAAGAATCTTTGAAAAAAGTAGAAGAAATCTATACGTTAGCCGGTGGTAAAGTTCAAGAACATCATCACTAAGCAATAGGCTAAAGAAATGAAAAAGGAGTATTCATGTACGTGGATACTCTTTTTTTATGGCTTTTTCTGAGTAAACTCTTTCCAATAATCGTTTGTTGTTTGTTAAATTAATGATAACTTAACATTCGTATAACATAGTTTTTAATTACTGTGTTTATTTTAGCATAATTTAATGAAATTTTATATAAAGTGAGATACGCCGCAATAGATATAGGCTCCAATGCAGTTCGACTTTTGATAGCTGACATTATAGGACAAAAAGACCAATATAATTTTAAGAAAACTACACTGCTACGTGTTCCGCTTCGTTTGGGGGATGATGCTTTTATTCATCAGGAAATATCGCCACGTAAGGCAGAAAGTTTGGTAAAAACAATGAAGGCATTCCGTGAACTGATGGACGTATATAACGTGGAAGATTATATAGCCTGCGCCACTTCCGCTATGCGTGATGCGAGGAATGGAGCTGACATTGTTGCTGAGGTGAAAAAAAATGGTATAAACATCGATATTATAGAAGGTGCAAAGGAAGCAGAGATTATTTACAATAGCCACTGGGATAATAAGATGGAAAAGGATAAAGTTTACCTTTACATCGATGTAGGCGGTGGTAGTACAGAATTGTCGTTGTTTGCTAACGGTATTTTGGTCAACTCGAGGTCTTTTAATTTAGGAACAATTCGAATTCTGGATAATCAGGACAAGGCCGAAACCTGGGATGAATTGAAAGAATGGGTGCGAAGTAATACACATATGTATAAGCAGGTGATTGGCATTGGTACGGGCGGTAATATTAATAAGCTTGCGCGTCTTTCCAATGAAAAATTGGATAAGCCGTTATCCTATGCCAAATTAAAAGCTGTGTATGACCATTTATCGTCATTTTCTCTAAAAGAACGTATAATGTTATTGGGTTTAAACGAAGACCGTGCAGATGTCATCATACCCGCGAGTGAAATTTTCCTGACGATTATGAAGCACGGGCGTCTTAAACAAATCATCGTACCGAGAGTTGGGCTTGTTGACGGTGTAATTAGAACCTTGATCAATAGGAATTTAGTAAAATAATGCTTTAAAAAGCTATTTTCGACTTGGAAAAGACTTAAAATTCTTTATTTTTGTGATATCAAAGGTGAACATAAGCCCAGGTGGCGAAATTGGTAGACGCACCATCTTGAGGGGGTGGCGCTCGTATGGGCGTGGCAGTTCGAATCTGCTCCTGGGCACTTAAGCAGACAACTCTATAAATTGAGTTTGTCTGCTTTTTTTATGCGTAAAAATCCGTTACATCTTCTATATTTTCAATGTTCAGCTGTGCTAACAGCATCACAGTACTTTATCCAATATCCAAAATTTAAGAGGTTGTTATTTTGACAACAATTTAATAATGTTTGGGTATATGTTGGATTTGTATAAAATAAACGTTATATTAGGTTATTAAATTTAATTTTTCTGATAATAGATACATGTCGTTTATTTAATACCGATAGTAGAACTAGCCCATTAAAACGCTATTATGCTTACTAGAAATCTTTTGCTTCTTATCAGCTCACTTGTATGGCTCAGCTGTACCAAAGATCCCATCGACCCGAAAGTAGAACCACCTGTGGTGGTACCTACAGATACCACGAAAAATGAACCTACTTTTCCAAACGATAAGTACGAAATTCGGAAAGTACAGTTACAGATGAGTGAACTTTTTGCCGATGACAACATTGATGAGCAGATTTACTTAGGTGGTATATGGGACCTCAAGGATACGATAGAAGGTCCCCGTTTGGAAAGTCTGGAATCTAAGGGAAAAAAAGTAAAATTCCATTTTTTATCTCATAACGACGCATCTGTCGATTTGGGATTTTTTGAACCTAGTTATAATAATGTTCTTAATTATGCAAATAAGTTCGAAAAATCGAAACAGGTGAGCAGCATAATATTCAGTTCCAGTACATTTGAAGATTATGCCCAAATACAAGGATATCTCGGTAACTCAAAAGATGTAAAAAAAATATTGTCGCTGGTAAAGAGGGGCGACTCAACGACAATTAACAAAACAAATAGTACACTGCGGGTAAGCAATATCAATAAACTCACCCTATTTATCGATTATACGGAATATCATGATGCTTATCCAGACGCTGAAGTGGCTGTTTTTACCAAGGCTGGTTATTCTCCTTACGTACTCTCCTCAGTAACTTACGGTACGCATACGATTCTGATGGGAGAAACGGATTCAACACGGTTAAGCTTAAATACAGCTATAGATAAAATATTGGATAACAAACCACTGGATGAATTAGATATTAAGGTACTTGATTGCAGTAAGCTACTGCTCTACTACCGTGGTGGCGGAAAGAGCAGCTTTATTCAATATCCAACAGGAGCAAAAGCCATCGAAACGGCACTGATTGATATGCTTTTCTATATAAAGCAAACGGAAAATAGTTTTAATTATCCTCTTACCTATGACTTTATGAGTCTTCAGGATTATAGCACGTTGCGGTATTACAATATATTTGACATAAGGGTTAAAAAACAAAAGTAAACGAGACAAAAATAGAAAGGAAATAAGTAGCGATACTATTTTATTCCATTTCACTCAGATTTTTCAAGCGTTTTAATGCATTCGGCCAAACCTCATTAAAGTAGTCGATGAAGTCGTTGTTCGTATCTACTTCTACTTTCAATTCCGTGTTTCCTTCGATAGCGGTAAAAGAATAATTTTCCAGTGCGCCGGCCCAATCCTCGACAGCAGGACCCGATAATATTTCTTGACCCTTATTCAAGATGCCCAAATGCCTGATCGATACAAATGTATTGGGAATATATTCTGCAATCTCCGCGATCATCCCTTCTTTCTCACCATGTTCATTGATTCCGATGAAATTAATTTTTTGGCCCTGCTCCCAAATACCTTCGAAATCAGAGCTTGGATTGAATGCGCTTGTCCACTGTTTATAGGTTGCTTTATCGAGCATTGTTTTAAAAACACGTGCGACAGGAGCGTTAATCTTAATTTGATAAGTCAGTTTCTTCATTTTCTATTTTTTAGGAAAGTTTGGATTTGCTTTTATTTCTGCGATCTGTTTGGTATGACGTGCACAGTGTCCTGCAATAAACATCAAAGCTTGGTAACCGTCAATGGGACCAGTCGGAGAATCGCTGACATGATTTCTGAGATCTTCTACATCAGCCTTTTTAATATAATCAAGCACGGGTTGGCGAGTTGCATTGAAATCAGTGAGTGCAGTTCTTACATTTTTATAAATCCCTTCGGGCTGAAGTTCCTTGGGCGCTTGATATTTTTGGCTCCGGTCCGTGAGGGCATTCTTAAGATTTTCATCTGTCAATTTGATTTCATTCCTTCTTTCAGGTTGGGGATCTTGATTTAGGCCCTTCTTCGCCATGTCAAATATCATCCGTTCCGAGCGGATAATATGCTCAAGACATTGGCTGATAGACCATTTGTCGGATGTGGGCTTAAACTGGAGTTGGGCCTCGCTTAGTCCAGCAACTTGTCTTTCAAGTTCTGCACTTGTTTGATTAAAGTATTGCAGTAGCGAGTCAGTTCCGACGTACTCAGCTTTTAATGTCTGTCTTTCTTGCAAAAAAGCAATGCTTTGATGGTTCTGAATGACCAATGAGGAGAGTTCAGCTATTGGGGGCGCTAAGGAAGCCGTTGCTACACTGGCAATTGCTATCATGTTCATAATTAGATTCATAAGTTAACACATTTTAGGATTAAAAATAAATGTCACTACTTCTTTACAATTATAATGCATTTTTGTTTTTTATAACTTGCCATAGGATAAGAAAAAGCCATTATTACCACATTTCTATCCATAACAATGATTTGTCGGTCGTAGTGGTACAAGTTAGTATGAAAAGGAACTATTCGATAATAAGTGTTGGTTGTACATTTATAAATAAAAAGCTTATCTTTAGCATAATAACAGACCTACAATTTAATAAATCTATGTTTAATAATATTTATAGGCACCTTTTTAGACGATCAACAATGAAGCGGTACATTTTATTGTGTGTGGTGTCATTAACCAGCACAGTTGCTTTAGCACAACAGACATCGGTATCTAGTCCGGATGGCGCTTTAACCGTTAAAGTGAATCTCAGAAATGGCAATCTCTTTTATGAAGTTGAATTAGGTGGAAAGACTATGTTGGAAGCTTCACCGCTTGGACTCCAAAGCAGTACGATTAATTTAATTGATAGTCTGCGGCCAATAGCGGAAAAGAGGTCAGAAATCTCCACTAATTATAACGAATTAAAAATAAAGCGCAGTCAGGTCACGTATCAGGCAAATGAGCTGCATTACCGCTTAGAGAATCCTTCAAAGCAGCAGATAGAGGTTACTTTTAGAGTAAGCAATAACAATATTGCGTTCAGATACTATGTTCCTCAGATGGGGGAGCCGGCCAACTTTGCCTTGATAAAAGAAGAGAGTGGATTTAAATTTCCAATATTTACAACGACATTTTTGACAGCTCAGGCTCCTCCAATGATCGGTTGGATGAAGACAAAACCAAGTTATGAAGAGGGGTATCAAACAGATCAGCGTTTGGGACTGCCTTCAAAATATGGTGTGGGCTTCACTTTCCCAGCACTCTTTCATGTCGGAGATCGCGGATGGGTACTTGTTTCAGAAACTGGCGTATCAAGTGCGTATTGTGGATCTAAATTAAGTGAGGGTACGAAGGATGGGCTTTATAAGATAGCTTTTCCAGCAGATGGGGAGAATAATGGTATTGGACGGGCGGCTCCTACGATTTCATTACCTGGTTATACACCTTGGCGAACGCTAACTGTTGGAAGTAATTTAAAACCCATTGTCGAAACCACCATTCCCTTCGATGTCGTCGAGCCTCAGTATAAGCCTTCGAAGCAATACGAATTCGGACGGGCAACATGGAGCTGGTTGGAATGGCAAGACGGTAGTATAAATTTTGAAGACCAAAAGAAGTTTATAGATCTTTCATCCGCAATGGGTTATGAATTTGTTTTAATAGACAATTGGTGGGATACAAAGATTGGTCCTGCCAAAATTAAACAACTGGTTGCTTATGGAAAAGAGCGTGGAGTCGGTATTTGCTTATGGTACAACTCAAATGGATACTGGAACGATGCGCCACAAACACCTAAAAATAAAATGAATACATCCATCGCACGTAAGGCGGAGATGCAATGGATGCAGCAAATCGGTATTAAAGGCATTAAAGTCGACTTTTTTGGAGGTGATAAACAGGAAACACTTAAGCTATACGAGGATATTCTTTCGGATGCTAATGATTATGGATTAACCGTTATATTTCACGGATGTACTTTACCTAGAGGGTGGGAGCGAATGTACCCGAATTTTGCGGGTAGCGAAGCCGTATTAGCTTCTGAAAACTTAATTTTTACACAACAGGCAAACGATATGGAAGCTTTTAACGCGACGTTGCATCCTTTTATTCGCAACTCAGTTGCCGCCATGGACTTTGGCCCGGTTTTGTTGAACAAGCGCCATAACCGCGAAAATAATGGCGGTACTATCCGCAAGACAACGGAAACTTTCCAAATAGCAACCGCTGTCTTATTTCAGAATCCGGTTCAAAATTTTGGTTTGACACCGAATAACTTACAGGATATGCCAATCCATGTAATTGATTTTATGAAGCAGGTTCCAACACTCTGGGATGAGACAACTTTTATCGATGGTTATCCCGGTAAATACGTTGTACTTGCCCGGAGGAAGGCGGATACATGGTATGTAGCTGCTATCAACGCAGCGGGTAAGGAAAAAACTATTTCGGTAACATTACCTATGTTGAGCACAGATACGGTACAGCTGATCGAAGACAATACAGCGCGTGCATCTGAACAAAAACAAATCCAACTTTCTAAGGCTAAAACAATCAAATTGACATTACAGCCCGAAGGTGCTGCTGTTTTAATAGGGAAATAGCCACAAGCACGTCTCTGCTAATTAAAGGAAGCTTTTAGGAAGCTTCCTTTAATCCGGCAGAAGGGTCCGGACTTCTAAGATCTTGTGACTTGTTGATGCTGTCCCGGCCATAATTTTCAGTTCTATTTTCGTCTTATCTATAGCATCTTGTGGAAGCGGTATTCGTATTGTCTTAATAAGTGTCTTCTCATCCTTGTCTTCCAATGTACTTATGGTTTTACCATTGATCATAACTTCAGTTACCCGTGGCGAGCTATCTGCCAGCAATTTGATTGCTACCAGTTTAGTCTCTGGTGTTATTTTCATCGTATAACTAAACCAGCTTTTTGTATCTCTCCATCGCGTATCGCCGAATGCTCCTGCATTGCTACCTTCCTCGAGAAAAAAGTGATCTGATTCTGGCTGCTGTTCACCAGCCACTACTTTATCGACCGTTTTGGCATTAAGAGCCAAACTTTCTATTTCATCTCTACTCATTTTATCCTGTAATTCCTGTAATTCTTTCGCTGTAGCTTGAGGCCAATAGATCATATAACGAGAATCATGAATACCAAAAAAAGGTTCGAGTTCCATTTGAAGACTTTCTTTTCCGATATAGAGATCCGAGAGTGTAAAATGCAAAGGTTTGGATGCTATAGGTTTTATAAGAGCTGGAATATTATTAGGCTCAGCCTTAAGGACTGGAAGATCACGTAAAGGGATTTGTTTTCCTGATGCGATGTGTCCCATTCGGCTATCATCTGCCTGCAGTCCGGTGAGGCTTTCCTGTCCTGTGCGAGCTCCCAAAACAATAGGTCCATATAAAATACTGTAATAGTTACTCTTATCGGGCAATTGTTCAGTATGTATCTCCATAGGCAGTTCTACGCTAACACTATCACCTTTTCGCCATGTTCGTTTGATTTCGATATGCTCATTCGTCAACTGGAAATTTTCGTAGCGCTTACCATTGACAGACACCTTCGGATTAGTGTTTAACCAGCCCGGTTTACGAATAAACAGGCTGAATGAAGTCGGTTTTTTGGGATTGATTCGTATGTTTGTGTTTGCTTCTGTCGGAAATTTTGTTTCTTGAATAACTTCCATATTTTGCTCCTTCCAGTCTAGGCGTGAAGGAATATAGAGATTGACATATAAATCATTGTTACGATGGGCATAGATCATTTCACCATATTTGGCGTGATTTTCCATACCTGACCCAACACAGCACCACATACTCGTCTGTGTCTGTGAATAAACGCGATAATGTCCCGGACGGATCTGTGTGAAGTACACTAATCCACCATGTTCGGGGTGTTGTGTCGATAGAATATGATTGTAAAGAGCGCGTTCATAAAAGTCGAGATATTTGCCCTGCGGATCAGTTTGGTATAGCATTTTTGTGAGGCGTAACATATTGTATGTATTACAGGTTTCGGGGCCCTCGATGCTGTGGATCATCTTTGAAAAATCATCTGTCGGATTAAAATGTTCACTCACACTATTTCCACCAATGGAAATGGAGCGCTGTTCAACAACGTTGTCCCAAAAATACTTAACGGCTTCCGCCGATTTTTCGTCATGAGAAAGGTCAGCAATACGTTTGAAACCCAGAACTTTTGGAATCTGTGTATTCGCATGAAGTCCTGTTAAATGGTCTTCACGCTGCAAAAGGGGATCGAGAATGGATTTATGGCTGAACTTGCGGGCAAGTTCGAGATAAGCGCTATTTTGGGTAATAGCTGCGACATCTGCGAAGGTTTCATTTAGGCCACCATGTTCACTCCTTAGCATATCCTGTATTTGGGCTTCTGAAAGCTGACTAATCAGCTTTAGTGCCCAATCGGTCATTTTAATAAGCATATTTTTAGCAGATTCATTTCCGGTCAAAACATAGGCATCCCGTAGACCCGCATAGGTTTTGTGTATATTGTATAGTGGCACCCATTTCCCATTCAGATTGAAGCTACCTGCATTGATCTTGCCTTGTTGAACTTCCGTCCAAATAACTTGACCCCCAGGTACACCACCAATATACCCATTTCCGTTTGCATCCTGGCATTGTTTCAAGTTGTCGAGCATATAATCGAGGCGTTCCTTGATACGACGATCTCCTGTAGCAGCATACATATATGCTAGAGCGGATAAATAGTGCCCGCCGATATGTCCATCTAATCCCGTATTTTCCCAATTGGTATAAGATTCTTTTTTCAGTGGCAAACTGGCTTCACGCAAAAAGGGAGCCAGCAGTCGGTCTGGATCCATTTCCAATAAATAATTAATATCCAGATCTTCTGCATGTTTAAAAAAACCAGGCAACAACCTTACCTCTCTTAAATCGAAATAATTTAACCGGGGTGTTGTTTGGGCGTCAAGCGCCAAACTAAATAAACATGCAAGAACGCTGTGGAAAAATTTGTTTTTTAAAATCATATCGAATGAAATTATCGTGTGTTTTTAACAAGATCTGATGAGCTTGTCTGGTTAGCAATTATATAAGAGGAACGGTAAATCAAAGATATTAAATGTGTTACTTATTTTAAATGTTTTTTTTACATTTATAATTCTTTGTTCTAAAATAGAAGATCATTTTTTGCGAATAAGGTGATCATCATGAGGCGTAATTTCAAAGTTGAGTGGAATTTGGGTGTTTTAATATTGTGTAAGACCCTATGAAAAATAAAGTTGATCCGTTAGTTTTTTAGCTATACTTAGACAACAATCATTACTAAAATAGATCTTTTTTTCAATAGCCTATTAGAAAAAAGCAGATTAGATTGAATCATTTGTTAATTATATGCTGAACAGCTCCTTGTAAATCATTGTAGAGGCGCATCGATTCTATCCTTGATAAAATGCCCGATCGCTTGATTCGGGCATTTTTAGTTCAAAGACCTTAAAACCAAACTTTAAAAGTCGTATAAAAGCGCTTTGCTTAATCCAGCACAGTAAGTATGCTGTTGTGTTCCCACATTCAGAACGGGCGTTCCTTAGGTATAAAACATCCGAAAAATGTGGTCTAATTGAATTTTGTTTCAGATAGCCCTATAGAAATTATGACCAGATTAAAGAGCTTTAATGCCCAATAATAAGTTGGATAGCTATTAATCCAGATCATTTTTTTATAAATGGCAAGTTTTGAACAACATTTTTAACGAAATGAACAACAATTGATCGACCGATTGGGTGTATCTTTGTTATGGCTAGATGTTAGAGTCGTTTGGTCAGCAAAAATACAGCGCTGATCTTCGATTCGGGGGAATCCCCTATATTTTAACCGGCTTTGGGATTCCCCTAATTTACTCGTGAAAAGGAGATATTCTTCTCCCTACACAAAAGGCCCGATCGTATGATCGGGCCTCTTTTAATTCTTATGGCAATATATTTACAAGTGATTTGCTCGTGCAGTGATTTCTGCTATATCTAAGACTTCAATCGCTGATTCTTTTTCTTTGATCTTTACGCCATCTTTTAACATCGTCATACAGAAAGGACATGCTGCCGCAAGAACATCAGGCCGTGCATCAATGACTTCTTCAATGCGTTCTATATTAATGTCTTTTACTCCTGGTTCTGGTTCTTTAAACATCTGACCGCCCCCTGCTCCACAACAGAGCCCGTTGCTCTTACAGCGTTTTAGTTCAATCAACTGGGCATCCAGGCTTTCCAATACCTTTCTTGGTGCTTCATACACTTCATTTGCACGGCCAAGGTAGCACGGGTCATGGTAGGTTATTTTCTTTCCTTTGAATACATTGTTGTCAGCTGGTTTCAATTTTCCTTCATCAATCAGACTTTGGATCAATTGTGTATGATGAATGACCTCATAGTTTCCACCTAGCGAGGGATATTCATTCTTCAATGTATTGAAACAGTGGGGGCAGGCAGTAACTATTTTCTTAATTTCATAACCATTTAGTACTTCGATGTTCATCATGGCCTGCATTTGAAATAGAAATTCGTTTCCACTTCTTTTAGCTGGATCTCCGGTACACGTTTCTTCTGTACCTAAAATGGCATATTTTAAACCAACATGTGCTAATATTTTGCAGATATCGCGTGTAATTTTTTGTGCACGTTCATCAAAACTGCCAGCACAGCCAACCCAAAATAGTATATCCGGAGTTTCTCCTTTATTCAACAGTTCTGCGACTGTCGGAACTTTTAATTCATTGTCCACCATAAAACTATTTTTGTTGAGTCCAATTAGTGCGGTCCAGTTGTGGATATTTCCATGGTGCGCCGTTATTCTCAATATTTCCAAACATATTATTAATACTCGAAGGAGCTTGTGATTCTTCCATAATAGCAAAGCGACGAAGTTCAATTATAATTTCAAGGGGATTAATATTGACGGGGCACTGTTCTACACAAGCATTGCAGCTCGTACAGGCCCATAATTCTTCTCGGCTGATATGCGTATCAATTAAAGATTTCCCGTCATCTTGAAAGCTCCCGTTTGTTCTGATATTAGCGCCGACTTCAGTTAGTCGATCCCGTGTATCCATCATTATTTTTCGTGGCGATAGCCGCTTCCCTGTCATATTTGCAGGGCAAGAGGATGTACAACGCCCACATTCAGTACATGTATACGCATCCAACAAATTCTTCCAGGTCAAATCCTGTACATCTTTTGCCCCAAAACGTGCATTTGCATCTGTGGAAGGCGGATTGAAATTAGGATCAAGCATCGCTTTTACCTCATTGGTGACAGCAGGCATATTAGATAGCTTACCTTTGGCATTCAGATTCGAAAAATAAGTGTTTGGAAAAGCTAGAATAATATGAAGATGTTTAGAATAGGGTAGGTAATTCAAGAAGGCAAGTACGCCTAGAATATGAAACCACCAGCAAAACCGTTCTATCAAAAATAGTGTATCTGTCGAAGCAGGAAGGTAGGGAAGGAGATAATGGCTTATTGGAAACGAACCTACTGAGGTAAAATGTGCATAGCCATACAGCTGCAATTTAAGATCAGAAGCGTTCATGAGTAAAAAAGCCGACATTAAAAGAATCTCTGTGATTAAAATAATATTTGCATCCGCCTTGGGCCAATGTTTCAATTCCAAGCTATTTAAACGAGCTACTTTAACGATATTTCTCCGGATTAAGAAAATTATACACGATAGCAGCACGCCGAGTGCGAGCCATTCAAATGCTCCGATTAAAAAATTATAAAAGCTTCCTAAAAATGAAAAGATCCGATGTGTGCCGAATAGCCCGTCTATGATAATTTCCAACATTTCAATGTTGATGATAACAAAGCCGAGGTATACGAATAAATGCAAGACTGCAGGAAAGATTCGCTTGAACATTTTTTTTTGTCCAAAGGCGACAAGGAGCATCATCTTCCAACGCTCTGCAGGATTATCCGAACGATCCGCTGGACGGCCCAGCTTGATATTCCGATAAATCTGTCGAGCATTTTTGCTAAAAAGGAATAATGCTACAGCGAAACAAACTGCAAATATCAGTTGACCTATCATATGTTTGAATCTTGGTTATAAACAAATATACTATATTATTTTGTTATGCTAACATAGTAAAAATAAATCAAAAATGGAGATATCGCAATATTTTATTGAAATTTTAAATGAGGATAATGGGTGCTAATGAAAAACGTCCAAAAATGATTATTCTCTTTGGACGTTTTCTTTATTTATAGCCCATTAGTCTATCGGTGGACATCAGCGAAAGTCTGCTCTAAAATTTTGCGCACGGTTTTTTCAATCCTTTGTTTCCCTGCTTCGGTATTGATATCGATACCAAAAAAAGTACTGCCTGTAGATTTCGCCTGTAGGCTCATATAGTTAATGGAACTCAACAGAATAGCAAATGTCGCTCGGAGGTCGTTTTCCGAATTTTCGAACCTCGCGTCTATGTGTTTAAACAATTCTTCGCCAAGCATTTCTCTTTTTTCAGCGATGTTTTTTAACGCTTTTGTCTTCTCACCTAATCCCCAATGAATGACTTTTTGTTTCGTTTTATCCTTTAAAAAGGTGTTAAACTGAGATTTAAGTAATTCTTCTAGCGACGAGATACTTATGGAGCTCGGATTCGACACCATTTGTTCTAAGACTCCCTTATCTCCGATTTGCCAAAAGTCTTTTTGTGCCATGTAAGCCTCCACTAGCTGATCAAGACCACCAAAATAATTCCATATTAATGCTTTGTTCAGCCCACATTCCAAAGCAATATTAGGGCCATTCAATGCGTGATATCCTTTTTTCTGAATTACCTTTCCGACAGCTGCGATCATTCGAGCCTTAGTGCGTTCCTTGTCACGAATAGGACCGGAAGTCACCTTTCTTTCTTTTTTAGGATTATCCTCAATTACCTTTTTTTTCATGCGAATAAAATCAAATTAACGAAGAAGCATTCTTGGGCACCTCTCATTTGTCTGTTAAAGAACAAATTTGGGACCACGAAGTTTTCATTAGGGTAGATATGTTTGTTTTTCTAGAGCAATATCCAAAATTTAGCTGGTAAATGCAAGAAAATCAAGTATGAGATTTTTAGTTTATCGCATTCTTTAGGCTCAAGGGAAAGCTTTTTTGGAGGAATTGTACGATCTATTACGAATAAAATTGGGTTTGATTTATTGAAATGGAGTTAATATAAAAAAAAGGATCATCCATACAGATGACCCTTTCTTTTATGTATTAAGTTATATACTAACTTATTTTCTTGCTGGAGCAGCAGCAGGCGCTGCCGTTGCTGAAATACCTAATTTAGTTTTTACAGCAGCAGTTAAATCTTCTCCACCTTGGAAGTAAGGAATATTTGTACTTGAAATATCAAATACATAAGCCATACCTTTTTCTTTAGACACAGCATTTACAGCTTCGCCAACTTTTCTATGGATTGGCGCAATTAATTCTTCCTCCTTTTTATTTAAGTCTTCCTGAGCAGCTTGTTGAGCTGTTTGAATACGAGCTTGAATATCTTGCAATTCTTGACCTATCTTGTTGATTTCTGGATCAACTGTATCTTTATTTGCTTCGCTTCTGTTACGCAATTTATCGTTTGCATCTTTTTGTTTTGTTTGATAAATGGTAACCATATCTTGAATTTCTTTCGTTTTACCATCACTCAATGTTTTCAATTGCCCTTCAGCTGCTTTAAATTCAGATGTAGATTGAATAATTTCTGCAAAATTGATATGACCAATCTTTTGTTGCGCTTTTGCAAATTGAGTTGAGAAAAATACTGCCACTAAAGCAACCGCACCCTTTAATAAATTTTTCATGCTTTTCATTTTAATCTAATGAGCCATCACTATGGCAATCTTTTAGTTTTTTAATTAATTACTATTAATATTATTTGTGTTCACAATGATAATAAACTCCAGCTTAGTTTGCAAGACTAGGGTTAGGTTTATACCCTAATTTTGTAATGACATCATTACTTTTATTCAATTTGGGATTAGCATAAAGAAAAGTTGATTCATTACCTTTATCCATCACAAAATCTATACCCTGTGCAGTAGCAACTTCTTGGATAGCTTTTGCTACACGATCTTGAATAGGCTTCATTAATTGTGTCCTTCTTTTAAAGAGGTCGCCTTCAAATCCAAACTTTTGTTTTTGATAGTCCTTTACTTCTTTTTCTCTTGTTACGATTTCATCCTCACGACGGCGGCGCATGTCTTCATTGAGTAATACTTGATCTTTTTGATACGCCTGATAGAGCTTTTCGATTTCCGCATACTTCTGATCAACTTCCTCTTGCCATTGTTTAGAGAGATCATCCAGCTGCTTTTGCGCAGTTGTATATTCAGGAATATGCTTTAAGATATATTCTGAATCAGCATATGCAATTTGTTGGGCAAATGTCGCTGTAGCACTAACGACTACAAAAGCTATAACTAACAATAATTTTTTCATATTTCCTGTAAGTTTTTATAGACTATACGTTTAATTGTTTAACACTAATTTACCTTATGACTTTTGATAATTCCAAAAGTTTAATTCGGTAAAATCGTTCTAAGTAAATTTAACGCTCAAAAATAAGAAAAAAGAAGCAATCTAATAGATATTTATCAGGTTTAACACTATTTAACTTGTTGGCCAATCAACAAACCATTAATCTTCTAATGTTGGCATGTTTTGCTTTTAGTGCTAGCGTAAGAAATGATTTTGACGAGAACACTTTAAATCAAAAAAGCTATCCCCAATTTCTTGCGATAGCTCTTTTTAACTTTATGTCCAAATAACTTGGAATTAGCAAGGACTAGAAACCGCCCATATTTTGCATGATACTAAATGTAAAGTTTTGTTTCCATGTACTGCTCGGCAAACCAGGAATAGGATCGAATGCATGTCCATAGTCTATTCCCAACATACCAAAGATCGGTAAGAAGATACGAGCACCTACACCCGCAGAGCGGCGTACTTTAAATGGGTTGTATTCGGTGAACTTATTCCATGTGTTTGCGGCTTCGGCAAATGCCAAGACGTAAACAGTGGCCTGGTCATTTAACATAACCGGATGACGCAACTCCATTTGATATTTTGTGTAAATCGGGCTACCTGAATTTCTTGCCACATTCACATTTTGTGTCCCTTCAGGAATGATTACGCCATTTGCATAGCCACGCATTGCGATGATTTCCGAACCTTGTAAGTAATCAAACCCTTGCATACCATCGCCCCCAACTTTGAAACGCTCGAATGTGGAAATTTCAGTTTTGCTGGAATATTTACCCAAGAAACCAAATTGAGCTTGCGCTTTGAAAACAAGTTTACCAACAATTTTTGCATACCACTGCGAATCAAATTTCCATTTGTGATATTCTGTCCAACGGTAACGTTCTTGCGCCGAACCATTTTTATAGTCAATGTTATTGAACAATGAATATGGAGGGGTCAATTGCACCGAAAATTTGATGTTAGAGCCCGAAGTAGGATAGATAGGAGCATCGATAGAATTACGGCTAAATTCCTGTGTCAAGTTGATGTTATAGGCTGTACCATTGTCAAATAGGAAGTAATTTCCATAGTTTTGTAGCTTATAGCGCTGGAATGACAAAGAAGTATTTGCCTGGAACCAGTTGTCTGGCCATTGCAGGCGTTTACCTAAAGTAGCCGTAACACCTGTCATCCAGATGCGGTTTAACTCTGAATCTTTTACAATTTGTTCTCCAGTATAGTAGTTAAATCCTCCATACGATGAGCTTGACGTATAGGCACTCAAGCCAAAATAAATTGGTTTTTTCCCACCTAGCCACGGCTCTGAGAACGAGAAGCTATACGATTGATAGCGTTTACCCGAAGTTTGCCCACGGACACTCAATTTCTGTCCATCCCCGCGTGGTAACGGTTTCCATGAACTTTTGTCAAAGAAATTGCTGGTAGAGAAATTATTGAAGGTTAATCCTAAGGTTCCGATAATCTGCCCTGCACCATAACCACCAGAAAGTTCGACCTGATCCGAAGGTTTTTCTGTTACGTTATACACGATGTCCACCGTACCCTCTGCATAATTTAAATTTGTGGGTACCGGGTTGGTTTTTTGTTCATCAAAATTTCCCAACTGGGCAATTTCGCGCACACTTCGCATAATTTGTTCTTTTGAAAACTTTTGACCTGGTTTTGTGTAAATTGACCGTAAGACAACACGGTCATTGGTAACATCATTACCTTTGACAATAACATTGTTGATCGTATATTGAGCCCCCTCATAGACGCGTAAATTCAAATCGATCGTGTCGTTGTAAATACGGGTTTGTTCAGGGTCTACCGAAAAAGTAAGATAACCATCGTTCATATAGATGGAAGAGATGTCATCACTATTTTTTGTGGGCCCCATCAATTTTGCGGTTAATTTTTCTTCTGAAAACACATCGCCACGTTTGATCCCTAAAATTTTGTTAAGTAAGGTGTCAGAATATTTAGCGTTACCTGTCCAGACAATATTACCTACATAATATTTAGGACCTTCGTAAATGTCAAAATTTACCAACACATTTTTCTCACCCTCGCGAATAACAGTATCCTTTAGGATAGTCGCATCACGATATCCTTTGTCAGCCATTTTTTTGATTAGGTTTTCTTTACCTTCTTTGTATTTCTCTTCCTTGAATTTTCCTGGGCCAAAAATACGGTACCACATTTTTTGTTTTATAGGTTTGGCCATTTTTCTCAACTCTTTCTGAGAAAAATGCTCATTGCCCGTAAAAGTCATTTTTTTGACTCTAACCTTATGTTTTTTATCTACATCGGCAATAAGTATTTCATTATTAGCCTGTGCAGAGTCTTTCACAGTCTTCAACGTAATCTCCGGATATAAATAGGCTTTTTCTTTTAGAAAACGCTGAATGGTAGCACGCGTAGTATTCATCAAATTTTCATTGACGATTTTGCCTGTGTTGCTATTTAAACGTTTGCGTACTTCTTCGGTTTGACTTTTACTTAAGCCATTGATGTCAATTCGAGTTAAACGGGGACGTTCTACTACACGAATGGTCAAAAATATATTTTCACCTTCAATTTTGTCTGCCCATAATTCGACATCATCAAAGAGGCCTTGAGCCATCATATCCTTCACTACTTTTGCAGTTGCCTCACTTGGAACTTCCAAATATTGACCGACCGACAATTTAGATATGGTAATTAATACATTTTTATCTAAAAATTGTGTTCCAGTTATATCAATTGCACTAATTACATAGTTTTTAGGATTGAGATAGCTGATTTTTTCTGGGTCATTTAAATTGAACGCACCTTTGTCCTGTCCGTAGACGAGTTGCATTGATGAGAGACCAAAAAATAGTATTACGGGTAGTATACGCTTCATTTATCTATAATTATTGGCGCTAAAGTACACCAATCGTTTGTTAATTTTTGTTAATTAAGAAAATTTAACCAGCTTGTTTTTTTCAAATCAGTGGACAAATTTAATAAAATCATTTATAACTGCTCACTTGTTTTTCCAAACCTTCTTTCACGTTGTTGGTAGTCTACTATCGATTTGTACAAATCCTCTTTAGTAAACTCAGGCCACATCTTATCTAAGAAGCACAGTTCTGAGTAAGCAATTTGCCAGAGTAAAAAGTTGCTTATTCTCAATTCTCCACTTGTGCGTATGAGTAGATCAGGGTCTGGAAGGTTTTGCGTATAGAGGTTTGAAGCAAATAACTCATCGTCAATTTCATCTATAGTGAGTAGTCCATCTTTTACTTGTTGTGCTAGATTTCGAGTAGCATCTACGATTTCTTGGCGGGAACTGTAGCTCAATGCTAACGTCAACGTACAGTGTTTATTTTCTTTCGTCGCTACTATGGTCTCCTGAAGCTTTTTTTGTGCATGTGAAGGTAGTTTGCTAATGTCGCCAATGACATTCAAGCGAACCCCATTTTCCTGAAAAGTTTTAATTTCTTTTTTGAGTGAAGAAACCAATAGCTCCATAAGCGCCATGACTTCCAGTTTAGGTCTATTCCAGTTTTCTGCAGAAAATGCATAAAGTGTCAGAAATTTAATATTGGCTTTTACACATCCTTCTAAAGCTTCTCTCACTGCTTTTACACCATTTTGGTGTCCAAAAACACGAAGTTTTCCTTTCTGTTTTGCCCAGCGTCCATTTCCATCCATGATGATGGCGATATGCTGTGGCAACTTAATATTATCTATCTGATCTAAAAAACTCATTTTTGCTGTTTTCAATAAAATTAACACCTAACCGGTCATGCTGTTTCGGCGTCTTAAAACCTATGCTCGGTTTTTCTGTACTCCTATCAATGAATAGTGTTTGTCAAACTTTTTCATCGAATGAATGATTTCATGCAAATTTCTCATAGGAACTTAATCATTCCACCGCCCTTTACTTCTTCCAAATATCGATTTTTAATTGGAAATTCAGAAGTACAATATATATAAAGATGAATTGAAATATCTTGGGCAATCAGTTTTGGTGCTTTTTTTCAACTAGCGCGAGCTAGTTCGAATCTAGTAATACCTTAGTAGTTCCTGACATCAATCCCCCAAAGTAATTTCTCGCGCAATGTGCTGAAAAAGCTTTCATGGGGGAGTCTAATGAGATTAATCGTAAATGGAGCCTGCTTAATCGTTAATTTTATGGATGTATCAATAGACTCATTTTTCGAATCACAGCTCAGAATGTATTGATTGCTACGGCTCTCTATTTCTAACTCCAGGGTAAACTGATTGGAAATGACAATCGGTCTAACATTAAGATTGTGAGGTGAAATAGGGGTAATCACGAAATTACCGCTTTCGGGCATAATAATTGGCCCCCCACAGCTCAGCGAGTATGCCGTTGAACCGGTAGGTGTAGCGATAATCAGTCCATCAGCCCAATATGAATTAAGCCATTCACCGTTGATGCGTGCATTTACGGTAATCATGGCCGAGCTATCGTAACGAAATACCGTAATATCGTTCAGTGCGTAGTGATTACCTTGGAACAAATTTGTCTGCTCGGATTCGACAGAAAGCAACACACGCTTTTGTACACTATAACGCTGGTTAAGAATGTCATCCAAAGAGTCTTCAAAATCATTTTTATTGATTGAAGCTAAGAAACCAAGTCGACCGAAATTCAATCCAGCGATTGGAATTCCAGAATCTTTTATTAGTGAAACGGCAGACAACATTGTTCCATCACCACCCAAACTCAGCATTATGTCGATACAACCTTTAATTTCTTGGTACGTATGGTATGTTGAGAAATTAAAATCACATTCAAACTGTGTGATGAGAAATTTATGAAATGGTTCATACACCCAAATTTCAATATGTTTATCTACAAGATACTCAAACAAGTGTTTCACATGTGTTATAACAGAGGGTTGAAACTCTCTTCCATATATTGCGATTCTCATATTGTTTTCAATTTTAATGGGGGCAAAGATGAGAAAAAAATAATTCTAATTATATGTTGATGTAATTCATGAGCTGTTGATAGCGGTCGGCAGTGTCATCGAAGGATGCTATCGTGTTGTGAGTTTCCAAAATTATGTAGTTATGCCTCAGAAATGAATTGAGCAAAGCACCAATATTTGATTTGTCGATTTTTAGCGTAACTTCAATATTATCGGTGTCCAAATTTATTTTGGTAGCACAATTGAGAATTCTGCAATTATCACTTTCCACGAGATGCGCAATTTGAGACAATGAAAAATCATGTAGTCCGATGGCTAAGACAATAATTGCGCCCGATTCGTTTTGTGATTGAATCAAACTGATTGCTTTTAAAATATCTAACTGCGTACAGACTCCAATATATTTGTTGTCCTGGTCTAAAATAGGAACAATTGTGCCACTGTACACAGTCATCATCACCAGGGCATCATAAGGATGTTGATTAAACTTTAACGGTATTGGAACTGTATTTATGGGGATGGAAGAAAGTAATGCCTCCTCGTCTTCGGCTTCCAGTAAAATGATTTCATTGACCAAGCCAATATATTCGTCTCCATTTAAAACAATTAATTCTTTACAAAGCATATCTTGCAGCTTTTCGAGCGCCTGTTGTATTGAATCAGTATTTTGAATGCTGAAATCTGCGTTTGAAAGAAATTGACCTATTAGCATATCCAAACTTAATAAAAAAACTAGGTCAAAAGAAATTTTAAGGATGAGATTTCTGCTTAATTCTTTGAGTTGCTGTAGCACTTCGAAAACTCAGGCAAGAGGACAGATTGCATAATTGCAAATAAGTACATTTTTAAAGTTTAAAATTGTACTTTTATTACCATTCTGTTATTATTTTTGTCAGCGAATTGAGAAAGGCTTGGTTAGAAGCTTTTCTAAGGATGTAATTTCTAATCAGAAAAATAGGATTGATGACCACAAGCGAGAATAAAAAATTTATTGATATACGTGAAGTTATTCACAAAAAGAACACGGGGCTTGCTAAATGGATTCCGTCTTTTTTAATGAATTATTTAAAAAGGACAATTCATGAAGATGAGATAAATGATATTATGACGCGCTTTGCAGATCTTCAGGGATTGGATTTTGTTGATGCTTTAATCAATGATCTGGATGTAACGGTCAATTTGTACGGTGCGGAAAATATTCCAGCATCGGATCCTGTAATTTTTGCATCCAATCATCCCTTGGGCGGATTGGACGGTATCGCATTTATGCATGCTATTGGTAAGCACCGGCGTGACGTCAAATTTTTAGTGAATGATATTCTGCTAAATATAGGCAATTTGAGACCTCTTTTTGTGGGGGTAAACAAGCTCGGAGGGCAGGGAAAACAGGCTATTACAGCGATTGAAGAGGCATATGGTGCCGATGATGCGCTATTGGTATTTCCCGCTGGTTTAGTTTCCAGAAAACAAAAAGATGGGCATATTGAGGATCTTGAATGGAAGAAAAGTTTCATCAGTAAAGCAAAAAAATATAAAAAAGATGTCATTCCAGTGTTAATAGACGGTAAAAACTCTAAGTTTTTTTATAATTTTGCAAGGCTTAGACAGAAAATAGGTCTTAAGGTAAACCTTGAAATGTTATATTTACCTGATGAAATGTTTGCTCAACGTGGACATACCGTCAATATTATAGTAGGAGAAAGAATCCCTTATACAGCGTTTGATCAATCAAAAAACGAAAAAACTTGGGCTGAGGAAGTGAAAAGAAGGGTTTATGGATTGGCTCAAGAAAAATAGAATTTATGCAAGAAATTATACCTCCAGTTGATAAAGCATTATTGAAGACCGAATTGAATAAAGACGTTTTCTTACGATATACCAACAATGGAAATAACGAGATATATTTAATCAACTATCATAATTCGCCAAATGTCATGCGGGAAATTGGGCGTTTACGGGAGTTGACTTTTCGTGGGGCAGGCGGAGGTACAGGACTTTCAATTGATATTGATGAAAATGATACCTGCGAAGATTGCTACGATCAGTTAATCGCGTGGAATCCCGAAGATGAGGAAGTAGTTGCTGGTTATCGTGTCATCAAATGTGCTGACGCAGGAGAGGTAGATGGTGTGCCCAATTTGTCAACAGCGCATTATTTTCAGTTTTCTGATTTGTTCGCACAAGAATATTTGCCCTACACCATAGAATTGGGGCGCTCTTTTGTCCAACCTAAATATCAACCCGCAATAGACAATCGAAAAGGAATTTTTTCGTTAGATAACTTGTGGGACGGCTTAGGAGCCTTGGTTATGCTTAATCCGGAAATAAAATATCTCTTCGGAAAAGTAACTATGTATCCGCATTACAATAAAGATGCGCGTGATATGCTGCTTTACTTTATGGATTATTATTTCCCTGATCACGATAACTTGGTATTACCCCTTCCTGCATTGGAAATAAAGAACGATTACGATCGTTTTATAGGTATTTTTGATGGATTGGATTATAGGGAGGGATATAAAGTTTTAAACAGTCGTGTAAGAGCATTGGGAGAGAATATTCCACCGCTCATCAATACGTATATGAACCTTTCGCCAACCATGAAATCTTTTGGTACAGCACGTAATAATGAATTTGGTACTGTGGAGGAAAAAGGCATCTTAATTGTAATAGACGATGTATACCCTGGAAAGAAGGAACGCCATATGAATACGTTTGAGCGGGACCGTGAATACGGTCATCGAAAGCCTAAACGCGGATAAAAAGCAAAAGGGGGATTCATTTATGAATCCCCCTTTTAGCTGTTATAAAATATGCTGACTAGGCAGGTTTTATACATATATAGAGCCCAAAAGCCAAAATAGCGCCTAAGATGGGGCCCACGATAGGAATCCAAGCATAGGACCAGTCCGAGCTGCCTTTTCCTTTAATTGGCCAAAGCGCATGAAATAGGCGCGGACCGAGATCACGGGCAGGATTTATGGCATACCCTGTAGTACCACCCAATGATAAACCAATGGCCCAAACCACAAAAGCGACAGGAATAGCACCAAGGGAACCCATACCGATGGGCTCAGTTTTTTCATTGATGGTAATCTCTTGGCCTGTAATGAAGAAAATTGCAAAAATTAACACAAAGGTTCCGATGATTTCACTCACCAGGTTTGTTGAAGTATGTCGAATATTCGGTATAGTGGCGAAAACACCGAGTTTGGTCGTAGCATCTGCAGTAGCATCGAAGTGATCTTTGTGCATGGCGTAGGTTAACATAGCACCACAGAAACCGCCGGCAACTTGGGCAAGAATATAGCCAGGCACTTCCGTCCATGAGAGTCCATGATTGAGAGCGACAGCAATTGTTACTGCAGGGTTGAGGTGCGCACCGGTATAGGGTCCCGCAAATACTACCCCCACGTATACTGCAAGTGCCCATGCCGTGGTGATTACAATCCATCCACCATTTTCACCTTTTGTACCTTTCAATATAACGTTGGCGACAACTCCGTTCCCCAAAAGTATTAGGAGTGTTGTACCGATAAATTCTGCTAAATAATGGTTCATGCTATGGGCTAGTTTTCGGTCCAGTACTGTAATGCTTTAACTCCTTTGGTCCAGAGTTTAATGATCTTGTTAGTTTGGTCTTCTTGTTCAGTTTCGGGTTCAAATAGACGATCCTGTGCCCAAAACTTCGATATTTCCTGCGGGTCTTTCCAATAGCCCACAGCTAGTCCCGCCAAGTATGCCGCGCCCAAAGCCGTTGTTTCTGTAATTTTTGGTCGCACAACGTTGCTATTGAGTATATTGGCCTGAATTTGCATGAGCAGGTTATTTCCAGTCGCGCCACCGTCTACACGCAATTCTTTGATCGGTATGCCACTATCAGCTTCCATTGCCTGTAGTACATCCCGTGTCTGAAGGGAGATTGCTTCCAGCGAAGCGCGTGCAATATGGCCATTGGTTGTTGCGCGCGTGAGTCCAAATAAAGTGCCTTGTGCACGGGCATTCCAGTATGGGGCTCCCAATCCTGCAAACGTTGGGATAAAGGTGATGCCACCATTATCTTTTTCTGTAAGTGCCAGTTGTTCAACGTCGGCCGACTTATGGATAATGTTAAGATTGTCGCGCAACCATTGGACCAATGCGCCGCCGATAAATATGCTGCCTTCCAAGGCATATTCTGTTTTTCCGTTGATTTTCCATGCAACGGTTGTTAAAAGGTTGTTCTTTGATCGGATTGGTTTACCGCCAATATTCATTAACATAAAGCATCCCGTTCCGTACGTATTTTTGACCATTCCTTTCTCGATACATTGCTGTCCAAAAAGTGCAGCCTGCTGATCGCCGGCAATTCCTGCTATTTTGACTTTGTGGGCAAAAATGGTTGTCCGGGATTCTCCATATATCTCGCTGCTTTCTTTTACTTGCGGAAGCATGGCAGAGGGGATGTCAAACAATTCAAGGAGTTCCTTGTCCCATTCCATGTTGTGGATATTAAACAGTAAGGTACGGGAAGCGTTGGTGACGTCGGTAATGTGCGCGTCTCCGCGGGTGAGGTTCCAGACGAGCCAGGTGTCGATTGTTCCACAGATTAATTCTCCGCTTTGTGCTTTTTCCCGTGCACCCTCTACATGGTCCAGAATCCATTTTATTTTAGTAGCGGAGAAATACGGATCTAATATCAGTCCTGTTTTTTCCTGAATCATATCGTGTTTTCCAGAACGGCGTAGTTCGTCGCAATAATCTGCAGTGCGTTTATCTTGCCAAACGATGGCATTATAAATGGGTTTTCCGGTTTCTTTGTCCCAGACGACAACGGTTTCGCGTTGATTGGTTATGCCGATAGCGGCAATATTTTTACCATTTAATCCTGCCTTTGTGGTGGCTTCTGCTGTGACACCTGCCTGCGTTGACCAGATTTCATGTGGGTCATGTTCGACCCATCCCGGTTGTGGGAATATCTGTGTAAATTCCTTCTGGGCAATGGAAACTATATTTCTGTCTTTATCAAAAATTATTGCTCTGGAGCTGGTGGTACCTTGATCCATTGCCAAGATGTATTGCTGTTCCATAATTGAGTATTGTTGGTTATTTTTAGTGTTACTTCAAGATATAATTTTTTGCAACTTTTTGAAAGTTTTCTATTTGATCATTTTGCCAATTTTCATCTTTACCCAGTTCCTGTGCGAGTAATCTCGCGACGTCAGGAGCTGCTTCAACTGCAGCTTTTGCATCCTGAAAGAGCATGCGTACACGACGGGATAGCACATCTTCTACTGTTCTGGCAAGCTCATTGCGTGCCGCCCAAACAACCTCTGCCTTTTTGAATTCAAGGTGCGCTATTAATTTCTCGTTCCATTCAGGATTTTCCTGGGCTAATGCACGGATAGCTTCTTGGTCAGCACCATAAATATAGAGATGATTGCTTCTGTCTGATGTCGGAATGGCACTATAAATCGTTTGTGTGGCGGACCGACTTTCTTTTTGCGGTAAACAGCCAATTTTTATCGCTTTGTCGATCGTATCTTGTCCCATTCGACGAAATGTTGTCCACTTTCCACCAGTTAAAGTGAGTAATTTCGAGTCGCTGACAATTACCTTGTGGCTTCGTGAGATTTCTTTGGTTTTATTGGAGTTGCCAGTAGGGGCGGCCAATGGACGAAGGCCAGCGAATACCGCCAATGCATCTGCTCTTGTTGGCTGTTTCGTCAAGTAGCGTCCCGCAGTTTTCAAAATAAAATCGATTTCCTGTTCCAAAGCTACGGGTTCAAGGCTGTGTTCATCAATCGGGGTGTCGGTTGTTCCTGCAATGACCCGATTGTGCCAGGGAACTAGGAAAAGGACACGTCCATCGTCTGTTTTTGGAATCATGATCGCATCATCTCCCGGGAGAAATGATTTGTCAAATACGAGGTGGACTCCTTGGCTAGGACGTACCATTTGTTTGGCTTCCGGTCTATCCATTTTTAAGATATCATCGACAAATATGCCTGTTGCATTGATTATTGCCTTACCTTGTATCGTAAAAACTTCACCTGTTTCGGTGTCATTGGCGATAACACCGTTTATTCGTCCGTTCTTATCCTTAGTGAGATTATTCACTTTTACATAATTTAGGGCAACTCCACCCATCTGTATGCAGGTTTGGGCTACATTGAGCGCAAGTCTTGAGTCGTCAAATTGCCCGTCCTGATAGACCACTCCACCATATAAACCTTTTGGTCTAACCGTGCTTATCCGACTAAGTGTTTCATCTTTATTGATATGGATGGATTTTCCCAGACTTAATTTACCGGCCAAAAGATCATATATTTTCATTCCAATGGTATAGAATGGACCATCGAACCAACTGTAATTGGGTATGATAAATGATTGGTTTTTGACTAGATGCGGTGCATTTTTTTGAAGTAAACCTCTTTCATGAAGCGCTTCTTTAACCAGTGCGATATCACCCTGAGCCAAGTAGCGAACACCACCATGGACAAGCTTAGTTGCTTTGCTTGATGTGCCTTTTGCAAAATCAACCTGTTCCAGTAAAATTGTTTTGAAACCTCGGCTCAATGCGTCTAATGCAACACCTAAGCCGCTGGCACCGCCGCCTATGACGATAACATCCCACGAGCTCGTATCTTTTATTTTTTCTATCAGTTTTGACCTTTTGAATTCTTGGTGTTTCATTTTGTTTCGTTTTGGTCTTGTATGGTGAATCTTATATACCTGTTTTTCCGCTTCCTGATTGCTAAGTTATGGTATATTTATTAAATTTTAAAAGAAATTAAATCATATTTATGTTAAGGTATGGTGTTTGTTTTTGTTTTGTTTTGTTTTTTTATTGTTTTGATTTTAATATGAAATAAGCTTTTCTGTTTTTACCAACAGCTCCTTATGGAGTGTCAATAAGCTGTGTGTTTTTTTCCTCGCTAATAAAGAGTATTTGATAATTGCCCCAATTTGAATATTTAAGGCAGCATCTGTGCTGTCCGGTCATGTTTAACGATCCGATCAAAATGTATGCTGTGTGATCGCGGATGTTTTTATGGTCGATAGCTATATCATGTTTAACCATTATATGCTGCTTATGTTTTGGTTTGGGTAAATGATTTTGTAATTTTAGAGTACTATTTAATTTATTTATGATGAGAAATATAAGATTATTTCTGTGTGGAGCTGTTGTGTTTTTTGGAACGGTAGTTTTACAGTCTAAAGCGTTTTCACAACAGGCTACTACAACTGAGGAGTTTTCAAAGCCTTACCATCCAGATGCTGATGCACAAAATGATATTGATCAGTTATTAGTTCAGGCAAAGAAAGAAAGGAAAAATATTATTATCCAAGCCGGGGGAAACTGGTGTGTCTGGTGTTTGAGATTTAATGATTATATCCACAAAACCGTAAGTGTAGACAAGTTGTTGAAGAATCGCTTTCTCTATTATCACCTGAATTATTCAAAGGAAAATAAAAACGAGGCTGTTTTTCAGAAGTATGCTCCTGAAGGAAATAAATTAGGTTATCCATTTTTTATTGTGTTAGACAGAAACGGAAAAACACTGCATGTACAGGAAAGTGGGAATCTGGAAAAAGGAAAAGGCTATGATGAAGAAAAAGTACTTAACTTCTTTACAGCTTGGGTGGCGAAATAAATGTTTTTGAAACCGTAATTTCTATGATATACTAAAATAGAAAATAGTAAATAAATGAACTGAAAGCCTCTTTTTAAGGGCCTTTCTTTGTAAGACCTAAACAGCCCTGTATAATACGTTAACCGCCTGCTGAAATCGGGGTTTAAGTTGTGAACAAGTTCGGAAAGAGAACTCTCCAACAAGCTAATTGCCTTGTATTTTATACTGATCTAATTCGAAGCTGACAGGTACTTTAAACGCTTTCATCCGAATGAGGTCCCTATCAAGTCCCTATTAGGTGCGGATGATGTCCGTATCATATTAAGACTTGGTATGAGGTTTATCGGTGCGATCCGCGTTGATGAATGAGGCTGGGTATCTGCACTTGGTTTTCGAATTGAATCCCGATTATAATTGGGGCGGTTAAACAAAAATAAAACGGTCCCGTTTATAAGACCGGGACCGTTTTATCGTTATATAAAAATACTCTTTAGCAAACATACACGTTGCGATTGTTGCGACTTCAAATAGTTTTTTTTGGACAGAATAGCTTATTGATACCCCAATAATTTCATGACTTGTTTGGAGTTTTGTTCTTCACCAAACACTTCGTAGTTGAATGTTTCGTCTCTATTGCGACGTACGAGCACATGTTTAGGCGAAGGCAATAAGCAGTGATGAATTCCTCCATATCCGCTTAATACATCTTGATAGGCCCCTGTATGAAAGAATCCCAAGTATTGTACCTTTCGTGTCTTTGGCATAAATACCGAATTCATATGTGCCTCCTGATTATAATAATCCTGACCATCGCAGGTAATACCCCCTAGATTGACACGTTCATATTCCGAATCCCAGTTGTTTATCGGCAAGAGAATGTATTTTTGGTTCAATGCCCACACATCCGGTAAATTCGTAATAAATGAGCCATCAATCATAAACCAGCGCTCACGGTCATTTTGTTGCTTACGACCGAGTACCTTGTATAGAATACCTGAAGCTTCAGCAACGGTGTATTTACCAAATTCGGTAATAATATCGGGTTCCATTACCTCGTGGTGCGCGCAGATTTGTTTGATCCGGTTCACAATTTCATTGACCATATATTCGTAGTCAAAGTCGTGCACCAGTGAATCCTTAAACGGCATACCGCCACCGATATCCAAGGTATCTAAGTCTGGGTTTACTTTCTTGAATTTACAGTATAATGTCACATATTTCTCCAGTTCATTCCAGTAGTAGGGAGTGTCTGAGATACCTGAATTAATGAAAAAGTGAAGTAACTTGACTTTAAAGTTTGGATTGTCAACGATTTTGTTGTTATAGAAGTCAATGACGTCTTCCTGACGGATTCCCAAACGAGATGTATAGAATTGAGAGTCTGGTTGCTCTTCGGATGCAACGCGTATTCCTAACCCACAAGGCTCATCCAGTTCGATTTCATCATCGTATAGGTTAAACTCTTCTTTGTTGTCCAGTACCGGTATAATGTTTGTATACCCGTCATGGATCATATCCACAATATACTGTTTATACTGGTAGGTTTTGAACCCATTACAGATGACTGTAATGTCTTTTGTTACTGTTCCCTGTCTTTCCAATGAATCGATCATCGGCATGTCAAATGCAGAGGAAGTTTCCAGGTGGATATCATTTTTCAAGGCCTCTTCTACAATGTGCTTGAAATGGGATGATTTGGTGCAATAACAATATTTGTAAGATCCGCGATAGTTATGTTTCAGAATTGCGGTCTGAAAAAGGATTTTCGCTTGCTGAATTTTTTTGCTGACGATAGGCAAATAGGTAAAACGTAACGGCGTACCGTACGTTTCTATCATTTCCATTAAATTCAAATCGTGGAAATACAATTCGTCGTCGATGATTTCGAATCCGTCCTGCGGAAAACCAACACTTAAGTCAAGAAATTCCTGATAGCTCTGCATTTTTTATTATTTTTGCAAAGATATACTTTAATGGTGAATACCTAAATAAGGAATGTTATTTATTTCCAATTCACTATCAGGAAGTTGTAAAAATTACAAAATCATTAAATGGCAAATTCTATTCAAAAGCGACTTGTTGAAGTCACTGTACAGGCTGTAAAAGAGCTTTACAATGCAGATATTTTAGAAAATCAAATTGCTTTACAAGCTACCCGAAAGGAGTTTGAAGGACAAATTACGATCGTAACTTTTCCGGTAACGCGCTTTTCGAAATCTTCTCCGGAACAAACCGGAAGAGAAATTGGTGCTTATTTGCAACAGCATATCGCTGAAATATCGGATTTCAATGTGATCAAAGGGTTTTTGAATATTGTTCTTTCTGATGCTTACTGGATCACTTTGCTGAACCAGACGATCACTGCGAAGGACTTTGGCGTATTTCCAGCAAATGGAAAAAAACTGATGGTGGAATACTCTTCTCCTAATACGAATAAACCGCTGCATTTAGGCCACATTCGGAATAATTTATTAGGATACTCCGTAGCCGAAATTCTGAAGGCCTATGGTTATGAGGTGATCAAAGCGAATTTGGTGAATGACCGTGGTATCCATATTTGTAAATCGATGTTGGCCTGGCAGAAATTTGGTTCCGGTGAAACGCCTGAATCTACCGGGATGAAGGGAGATCACCTCGTCGGAAAATATTACGTCGTTTTTGACAAAGAATATAAAAAGGAGATCGAGGTATTGAAGGCTGAAGGGCAAACCGAAGATGAGGCAAAGAAAAATGCGCCTTTGATGAAGCAAGCCCAAGCGATGTTGCAACAATGGGAGGCCGGTAATGAAGAGGTGATCTCACTTTGGAAAACTATGAACAGCTGGGTATATGCTGGATTTGAAAAGACCTATAAGCAATTAGGGGTCGATTTTGATAAATATTATTATGAATCGAATACTTACTTGTTAGGTAAAGATATTATTGAAGAAGGTTTGGACAAAGGCGTTTTCTTCAAGAAAGAAGATAACTCCGTTTGGATTGATCTAACAGACGAAGGATTGGATCAGAAGCTTGTGCTTCGTGGCGACGGTACTTCTGTCTATATCACCCAAGATTTGGGGACAGCTCAACTAAAGTATGATGAGTTCAAAATGAGTGAATCTATCTATGTGGTGGGTAACGAGCAGGATTATCATTTCAAGGTATTGTTCTTAATCTTAAAAAAACTTGGTAAAGCCTGGGCTGAAGGTTTGTTCCATTTGTCTTATGGAATGGTCGATCTTCCATCTGGTAAAATGAAATCAAGGGAAGGAACAGTTGTTGATGCGGATGATTTGATGGCTGAGATGCTTAAAACTGCGCAGGAACGGACTGAAGAGCTTGGGAAGACGGAAGGATTGGATGAAGCATCCAAAGCAGCTCTTTATGATACGATTGGAATGGGGGCGCTTAAATATTTTCTATTGAAGGTAGATCCCAAAAAACGTCTCTTGTTTGATCCCAATGAGTCCGTCGATTTTCAAGGACATACAGGTCCGTTTATTCAATATACACATGCACGTATTAAATCTGTCTTAAGTAAAGCTGAATTCAATTTTGACAGTGCGGTTTCTGTACCGGCAACGATCTCTTCTTACGAACGTGATTTGATTCAGCAACTGGGGGCATTTCCAGAGACTATTGAAGCCTCAGCACAAGAGTTCAGCCCTGCCCAGTTGGCGAATTATATTTATGAAGTAGCCAAGATTTATAATAAATTTTATCATGAGGAAACCATCTTGAAAGCGGACGATCACGATGTTAAAAACTTTAGGTTGCACTTATCTGCTTCCGCAGCGAGGGTTATTGCAAAAGGAATGAATTTATTGGGTATCCAAGTGCCTGAAAGAATGTAATATGATAGAGAAAATTCGAGTAGGACTCATTGGTTTTGGAATTTCAGGTCGAGTTTTTCATGCCCCCGTGATGCGTTCGATTATGGAACTGGATCTTGTCAAGGTGACGGCACGCAAAGCTGATCAGCAGAGTTTGCTTAAGGAACGCTATCCGCATGCGGAAATTGCCTTGTGTGCAGACGATATTTTTAACGATACAACCATTGATCTTGTCGTAGTTGCAACATCCAATGAAATGCATTATCCGTTTGCAAAACGTGCACTGGAGGCAGGAAAACACGTTGTTGTTGAAAAGCCATTTACCAATAGTGTCGAACAAGCAGATGAACTTATTGCTTTGGCAAAGGAGAAAAATCTGATCTTGGCACCCTATCATAATTTAAGGTTCAACTCCGATTATCGGACTGTTGAGAAAATGGTAAAAAGCGGGAGATTGGGCCGGATTGTGAATCTAGAATCTCGGTTCGATCGTTTCCGTAATTACCTGCGTCCTAACGCCTGGCGTGAGGAAAATTTGCCGGGCTCTGGTATATTTTATGATTTAGGACCACATCTCATCGACCAGGCGCTGCAATTATTTGGAAAGCCAAATGGAGTCTTTGCTGATTTGGCCATCCAACGGGATCACGCCCAGACGATTGACAATTTCGACTGCCTATTGTACTATGATAATTTGCGGGTATCGCTGAAAGGTTCCATGCTTGCAAAAGAACCTACGCCACGGTATCGTATCTTTGGGATGAACGGAAATTTTGTGAAATATGGTATTGATCCACAGGAAGCCTTATTACGGGATGGTAAATTCCCGGATGAGGATCCAAACTGGGGGCAAGAGGATCCAAGTCTCTACGGTAAGCTTAATATTGTGGAAGAAGGTAAAGATATCGAAGAGGTTATTCCTTCCGAAATAGGATCTTATCCCGATTTTTATCAGAACGTGGCGGATACAATATTAGGAAAAGCTGATTTGATTGCATCGGCAGAACAGGCTCGAGATGTTATTCAGATCATTGAACTGGGATATCGGAGTCAATTGGAACGAAAAGTTGTATCCGTTGAAAACACATTGATTGCTTATTAGAACGCCGCTGTGAGTAGAAAATACGATGCTATAATTATTGGAGGTGGAGCCTGTGGATTAATGTGTGCAGCACAGGCAGGACTGTTTGGAAAGAAGACTTTAGTGGTGGAACGAAATGATAAAGTCGGTGCAAAGATCTTGATTTCCGGAGGAGGAAGGTGTAATTATACCAATACCGGTACTGGCCCAGCAAATTTCATTTCTGAAAATCCAGATTTTTTGCATAGCGTGTTCAGGCAATGGACTGTGGAGGATACTGTTGTGTTTTTTGAAAGCTATGGCATTGTGGGGCAGGAGAAGACCTTGGGGCAGCTATTTCCGCTAACAAATAAAGCAAAAGATATTGTTGCTGTGTTTTCTAAAATTTTATATGAAACGGATCAGGATATTGCTTTAAATACCTTGGTGAAATCTGTTGAGAGAAATGCCGAAGGTTTTGTTGTAACAGTAGAAAATGGAGCAGGTGAATCCCACTATCATAGCCCAAAAGTTATCGTTGCTTCGGGAGGACTTCCGGTTCAAAAGCTTGGCGCATCAGACTTTGGTTTACGCCTAGCCAAAAAATTTGGTTTGGAGGTGGTCGGTACAGCTCCTGCATTAGTACCGCTGACCATAACAGGAAAAGATGCCGATTGGTATAGTTCCTTAGCTGGAAATTCGGTATTCTCAAAGGTATCTGTTGCCGGAATGTCTTTTGAAGAGAATATTCTCTTCACGCACTGGGGATTAAGCGGACCCGCAATTCTTCAGATATCAAGTTATTGGCGGCCTGGAATGGAGATTACGATTGATTTGTTGCCTAATTTTAATTTGGAAAATTTGATTAAACAGGAGCGCCAATACGGCGGAAAAAGATTTGTTTCCCAATTGTTGAACGATCACTTTACGAGGAAATTGGTTGATGCTCTTGGAAAATTCCTGGTATTGGATACCAAAATCGCCTCACTGAGTAAAGCTGATGCGAAATTGATTGTCGACACGATCCATCGCTTCAAGGTAAAACCTGCGGGAGATAAGGGGTATGATAAAGCCGAGGTCATGCGTGGAGGAGTATCAACGGAAGAGCTTCATCCCAGGACTTTAATGTCAAAAAAAGTTGAAGGCCTTTATTTCGGAGGAGAAACCGTGGATATTACCGGATGGCTGGGCGGCTATAATTTCCAATGGGCTTGGGCTAGTGGTTATGCCATTGCTAAAGATATTTAGCCTTTTTGAAGGTGACAATGCTTCCCATCTATATGGGAAAATCACCTAACCGGTAGAATGAACTGAAATACTATACATTTTTTTTATCCAAAGGTCTGTCTACAGATTCTTAGGTATAAAGTTGTAAGGCAGCAGCCAAGCGCTGTTTTATTCTCGTTTGTAAATTTCTTGGGGAGAGTACTTTAATGGATTCGCCAAAACCTAAAATTTCTCTTTCCAGTTCAAAGTTAAGTACAACATCGATACGAATTAAGATTGAACCATCCTCCTTTTTGTCTAAAATCTGCTGTGACGCATGTAAGGGTTTTGTTGCTACATAAGGTGCATTTTTTGCATTGACTTGCAGTATCACCCGGTGTCCGCGGTCCTTTTGTGTCTTCGTTACGCCTATGGTATCCGAAAAGTAACGTTCGAAATCGACCCCTGTATATTCCCTGTATGAATTTTTACCCATTTCCTCAATGGCATTGATCCGATCGAGCGCTAGTGTCATCAATCCTTCACTCTTTTTATGGTGACCAATTAGAAACCATCGGTTACGATATTCTTTTAGGAGATAGGGCGAGAAAACGATATCCTGCTGTTGTGTTGCTTTGAACGATTGGTAGCTGATCAGGAGTGGTGTTTTTTCACGAATGGCTTGATGCAGTGGACTGATAAAAGAAAGGCCTTTGAGCAGATTGTTGCTTTCCATTTGTATAATAGAAGGTGAATTGTCCTTTTTTGTATGGATGCTATCTTCAAGTCGTGCGACGATATCGCTCATTTCATCAAAGCTGGAGAAACCGCTCACATGCTTAAGTACCTCCACAGCCTCCTTCATTTTTTGCATGTCACCGACGGAAATCGGTGAATTGCTAATGCTATAGTTGGGATCTTCATAGGTGTAGAATTTGCGGTGCGAGACGACAATAGGGGCATTGTAGCCGAGCTTATTGCTACGCATGAGTTGAATATCACCTTGTATGGTGCGTTTACTTATCCCATTTTTGATTCCTTCAAATTCATAAAGTGCATCGGAAACCTTTTCCATAAGATCTTCCAAGGTCCATTTCCGATGTCGTAAACGAAGACAATGGTCAATCGTTTTATAACGTATAAGAGCTAGTTTATTGAGAGCCATGCTTTTTTTTGATAGATTGAAAATACAAAAACTTTCTTTATCTGCGCAAGGTAATTGCGTAGATTTTTATGCCTGTGATTCAAAATGAATGGACTTTTCGAAATTGAAAAGAAATTCGGGTTTATCCGAGTAAAATAGCTACTTTTGCGCAGAAGCAAACTGGTTCTATCGCTGCTCTGTTTGAGAGGAGAGGAAAGTCCGGGCAACATAGAGCGACACGCTTCCTAACGGGAAGGCTGCTATGGAAATAGTAGACAGAAAGTGCCACAGAAAATATACCGCTTTTCGGAGTAAGGGTGAAAACGTAAGGTAAGAGCTTACGGTCTTGTATGGTGACATGCATTACGGTAAACCTCGTGTGTTGAAAGACCAAATAGGTTGCGAAAATCGAAGGCTGCTCGTCTTCTTTCAATGTATTGGAATTCGTAATGGGTAGGTTGATTGAGTTTGTCAGCGATGGCAAATCTAGATAAATGATAGAAATTCCACTTCGGTGGTCTACAGAACCCGGCTTACAAGGTTTGCTTCTTTTTCGCTAATTGCCAAAAAAAACTTATATTGATTTTCATAATTGAAAAAATAGCATAATTCTCTATTTATGAGTACGATTTTAATCATTGATGATGAGCGCGCCATCAGAAGTTCGTTGCGTGATATCTTGGAATATGAAGATTATACGATTTTAGATGTCGACAATGGCCGGGATGGTTTAGATATTTTAAAAAAGGAAAAAATAGATCTTGTTCTGTGTGATATCAAGATGAACACGATGGATGGGATGGAAGTGTTGGCGGATGCCCACCAAAGCAGTCCAGATATTCCCTTCATAATGATCTCCGGACATGGTACGATTGAAACCGCTGTTGAAGCTGCGAAAAAAGGAGCATTTGACTTTTTAGAAAAGCCACTGGACCTAAATAGATTATTGATCACGGTTCGAAATGCATTGGATAAAAGTTCCCTAGTCACCGAAACTAAAGTTCTGAAACGAAAAGTTAGCAGTTCGAAAACGAAAGATATATTAGGTGAATCTGGGGCTATCAAACGTATTAAAGAAACAATTGACCGTGTTGCACCAACTGAGGCTCGCGTATTGATTACTGGAGCGAATGGTTCAGGAAAAGAATTGGTTGCACGTTGGTTACATGAGAAATCAAATCGCGCACAAGGCCCATTAATTGAAGTCAACTGCGCGGCAATACCTTCCGAATTAATTGAATCAGAACTGTTTGGGCACGAAAAAGGATCTTTTACATCGGCTATTAAGCAACGTATTGGAAAATTTGAACAAGCTAGTGGCGGAACATTGTTTTTAGATGAGATTGGTGATATGAGCCTTTCGGCGCAGGCAAAAGTATTAAGAGCGCTACAGGAACATAAAATTACGAGAGTGGGGGGTGATAAAGAAATTGATGTCAATGTACGTGTGGTTGCTGCGACTAATAAGGACTTATTGAAAGAAATTGAGGATGGTAATTTCAGAATGGATTTATATCACCGTCTTTCTGTTATATTGATCCATGTACCTGCATTAGTTGATCGCGTTGATGATATCCCTTTATTATCTACTAATTTCTGCGAAGAGATCTGTATGGAGTACGGAATTCCCGTTAAGGATATCACTACAGCAGCCATGAAAGAGTTAAGCCACCTTCCTTGGACGGGAAATATTCGCGAATTAAGAAATATGATTGAACGTTTAATTATTTTGAGCGACAAGTCTATTACCGACAAAGATGTCATTGCCTTTGCCAATCCTTCGCGCGAACCGTTAAACAGTGTAGCCCATGAAAAAGGTACAACAAATTATGGGTTAGATATGGACTCCTTTGATTCGTTTCAAGATTATAAAGATCATGCTGAAAAGGAATTTATTAAATATAAATTGGAGAAAAATAATTGGAACGTTTCGAAAACGGCCGACGACCTTGATATTCAACGTAGTCACCTCTATAGTAAAATAGAAAAGTTTGGTCTGAAAAGAGATTAATCGCTGCACATAAAATTTTATCCAATGAGCTGCCCGCGAGGTTTTGTGCCGAATTGGATGAAGCAGTATAAAAAAAGAGATTCTCAAAGGAATCTCTTTTTTTATACATCCAACAACAACCGGAGTATTGTGAACTAAAGTTTTAGCTACTGTGTCTTTAGAATGGCTTCAACATGCGCTACTGATATTTCCGTATAATTGTTGATATAATCGTTGCTTACAGGCAACTCTTCTTTTTTGTGCGTTGAAAGTACGGCAACAACTTTCATTTCAGCATTTTTTGCTGCCGTAATACCCGAAAAAGAATCTTCAAACACTATACAGCGATCGGTTGAAATTTGAAGATTTTCTGCCGATTTTAGGTAAACCTCAGGATGTGGTTTATGTAATTTTACATCTTCGCTGCTTAACGTGGAAGAGAAAAGATGGCGTATTTTTAATTCATCTAGAATTAAATCCATGTTCTCACGGGGAGCAGATGTCGCCACAGCAAGCTTAAACCCCTTTTCTTTTAATTCAGTTAGAAACTCAATTAATCCCTTACAAGGAGCTACGTGCTCCTTGTAAATAACTCTAAAGAGCTGCTCTTTTTCAAATTCAAGCATTCGCAGTTCCTCAGTAGATATCGGGCGCTTAAAGAAATGTTGCATAATATAACTATTATGCTTGCCATACATATGCTGTTCAAATTCCTCTTCTGTAGCCTGTTGTAGATTATGTTTTTTAAAAAAAGCTCTAAAAGCTTCGGCATGGAAAGGGTTGGTGTGACTGATGACACCGTCCATGTCAAATATCGCTGCGTATTCTGTCATTGAGCTAATATACAATAATTGCCCTATTTGGCCGGTGTTATAAATTCATAATCTGGTAAATATTTTCTTTCGGTTAGAGGAAGCTGAGATTAAAGCGTCCTCGATCACAACTGCTTACCTCGTTGTTAAATTGGAAAAACTCTTCATAATTATGGGCTGGATAGCTACCTTCAAAAAGTTCCAATTTTCTGTAGGTGAATAGTTTATCGTCTTTTATTTCTGACTTAAATTCATATTTTCCAAAGGATTTCTCAATGATTTTCTTCTCAGGAGTTACGTTTTTGAGTATATTTTCTGGAAGCGCAATACTAATGCTATCGATATCGACAAAGCCTCTTTCAATGAAAATATCTTCTGTTCTATTTTTGCTTTCAGGGATATTGGAACGCATATTAAATAGATTAGGTTGGATTAAAAGTTTATTGCCATTTTTTACAGCATAATTTTTAACAAAAATATTCAGGTTCTCTTCAATAAATGGATTTTCCTCCTTATGTTCAATATAGTTTACCTGATCAAAATTAATATTGTCAATATTGTAGTATTCCGTGAGAAGCTTATTCTTATCATTATTGTTGGCTAAAATCACGTCCATATGGTTCTCATATTGGGTTCCATAAAACTTGGTGTTTAAGGTCCCTTGGATGCTTCCGTCTTCAGAAAGTTTTAGGTCAGCATAACGAAGTTGAAGATTAGTGGAGTTAAGGTATTTCGGCGTATGCATGATTACACCGCCATTTTCGGTACAGGCAACCACATCTCTATCGTCTGTAAAATCACTCAGAAAACCAAAGGGAAGGTTTTGGCTAGTACATTCCAACCAGGTCGTATCATTTTTGAATGGAATACATAAGATGACATGGTTTCCATCTTGGGCATTTGCAAAGGTTTTATTGAAGCTTTCTTTGCGTCTTCCAGCTTCAACGATGCAATAGTAGGAAGGGATATTGACGGCCGACAGCATACTTCGCATGTAGTTGACTAACGCTTTACAATCGCCATAGCCCAGACGGTCCACTTCTGAAGCAGGAAATGGTTCCAAACCGCCAATACCTATCTGAATACTGATGTAGCGTGTGTTTTTTTGTAAGTAATCGTATAGAATTTTTGCTTTATCCTTGTCTGAACTGGCATTTTTGGTCAATGCAACAAATTTTTGTTTGGAAGCTTCGGTCAGATCTTGTTTTTTGTTCAACAAGCTATTCGACACCCAATTGCCAAACTCTTTCCAATCCGAGAAATTTCCTTCCTTACCATAGTAAATAAAGTTTTTGGGAACGATGAGCACATTTGTTCTTTTTAGATTGGGGTTGGGGCCATAGGATTCATCCTTTCTTGCTGCAATCTGTTCTACAGTCCAAGTTTTGCTTTCGGTTTTCTCATTTTTCTCTTCTTTGATGCTGCCTGTATAGTTCTTTGTTTCAATTCGACATTCGGTGCCAAGGGGAGCAATAAATTGAAAACTGCTTTTTTCCACAGAAACGTTGTTCGACACCTCAGGAGTCCAAGATGGAATGATCAAATTTTGTTTATTTTTCACTTCGTATTGGTATTCCACCGTATAAGGATAGCTGTGGTAGTCTGGGACATATAATTTTACCCGTGAATCGGCAAACATGGTACTGTTGTCCACAGCGCTTATATCTTTGAAATCTTTCGTTGCAATTTTCTTTTGCAATATCCCCATTTCATTATAAATCGCTCCTTTTAGATTTTTGATTTCGCTGGACTTACTATAATAGACCGGGAGGGAAGCATAGCGATCTCCATTTTTATTATAAACAGTAATGGCACAAGTTATGCTCGTAATCACCTGTTGAGGAGATTTCATTTCTACCACAGTTTTATCATTACGGACAGTTGCTACTGCCCGGCTCTTTAATGCACTCGGGATATTGGCGACATCGTAATTATCTTGCCCAATTGCGAAGATCGGAAGTAAGAGTAAGGTGACGAATAATAAGATTTTCATTTTTTACCGGTTAATTTTATGTCTAGCTTTTGCTGTTGAATGATACGAGAATACAACTCTTTGAGCGAAAAATACTCATCGACTGAAAATATAGGTTTGTTAAACACCAGGCTCTGTAGGATTTCAAGCTGATTACCGTCGACTTGTGTCACATATCTATATTTTGCAGCTGACTCTGGGAGTGCTAAAGAAGCATTTTGTGGTTTTTCGACAATTTCATATTGATCAGGAATTGTCAATTTGATTGAGTACAAGGTCTTGGATTTAAAACCCATATCGACGGGGTAAGTTCTTTCCTGCGCCTTAAATGGATTGTAGGAAATCCTATCAATAATATTGGGCGCCAAAACCAGTACATCTTGTCCCATCTGTTTGGAGACATCCATTGTAACATCAAATTCTTCTATTAATAGCTGATCAATATCCTCCAAATTTTGGATACTTGATTTTGTTAAGGTGATATTGGGCATTTCCTCGTCTAGTTTTTCCCAGTATTCTTCTAAAGAATTGAATTTAGCGATATGCTGGCGCTTTAATAGTGCCTTGTTTCCTTTACTGCTGATAGTCAGTTTTCCCTTGATTTTAAATTGGTCATTCAATGTGCCCTCCAATACATAGTTTACATCGGAAGATTCTTCAGCAGTCAGCGGATACCAATCGGAACTCTTTTTAGAGTAAATAATTCTTCCCCGTTCATTCAGGCATTGTAAGGGCAGTTCACCGAAAGGTAAGTATGCATTGGAGGCATCAAGCTTATACTTTATCCCATTAATATCTACGCAGGCGATCACATAGTCAAAGTCAGACAGCACTGGAAACAGGGCGTTTGGAGTACCCTTTCTTCGTGTTGAAAGAATAACCGGGTAGGCCTCGAGATCAGCCGCCAGCAAGGCGGTTACCAGTGCTAAGTTGATATCTCCAATATTTCCAGTCCGTCTTTCCAAAGCTTTTTCGATACCTGATTCGGCGTATTTCCCTAAATAGTTATTCCATTTTATTTGCTTATTGATATAGCCATAGATCTTTTTTGCCTTTTCTAATTTTGTATCAGTAGGCGATACTATCGTTGTCAAACTGGTTTTAAATAGGTCTGTTTTTTTTAATTGTCCACCAAACGCCTTTTCATTCATCAGATCTGTATCGACGTCTTTCCAGGTTTTGCTAAATGTCTTCTTGCTACCCGTGCTCGGATAATAGATCGATTCAAGCTCATAATAGATGGCAGATTTGAAATTGGTTGGAGACGTCATGTAGTCTTCTTCTACAAATGCCGGAATATTCTTCATGGAATAGGTCAACTTAGAACAATCCATTCGTAATCCATCAAGAAAAATGTATTCTTTCAATACTTCACCTTTTTGATCGCTAAGCTTATAAGGGCCACGTAAGACCACATTGTAGGTGAAAGACGCAGGTATGATGGCGATATATTGGCTTTGTATTTTGGGAATATCATCTTGGAATTCCCATGTTTTGAAATTGAATAAATCTTGTTCCAACGTCCGATAGGATACTTCAATAATAGATCCTTCTTTAATACTCGGGAGTGTAAATTTATTTAGATCTAGATAGGCGGAGTAGTTTTCTCTGAAAACTTTCTTGTTTTCAAGTTCCGTTTTCTCGATTCTGCCGTTTTCTAAATTATAAGTAACGGCCTTTAGTTCGTCAAAATAATCACGGATGTAACTTCCGCGTTTATAGGAGGGAATTTCAAAATTAGCTTTTTTAAATCCTTCTTTATTATTGATACGGATAATTACATGGTACTCATGTTGAAGTTTTATACGATTATCATAATCATCAACAAAAACAGAACTTCGTCCAAATTCATTGAGCACGATTGCATTGGCATTACTATCCAAATCTGTTCGCGAGAAATCCGAAATAGAAACTTTACCAAAGTCAAAAGTTTGGGCTATACTATTTGTATAAATAGAAAATATTAAAAATAGCGTTAAAAACTGGCGCATAACTATAGGTGTAATAATTCACGAATATAAGTTTTTAGCCAAAATTAAACGATACTTCCGTATAATTATTTATCTAGTTGCAACAGATTATTAATGATTTCGTTGATATTATCGATATCTTCACCATCCTCCAGCATAGAGAATGCAAGATAGGTGGCGTATATTTCAGGACTGAATTTTACGTGTTTATCAGCGATAAATTTATCGATCTGTTCTTCATTGCACTCAAAATGAATGCTTTGTAATTCATTGAAAAGATTGGTTGAGATAGTCTGATGATTTTCACCACAGGCAAATCCTGCAATGATATGGAATAGAAACTTATCGGTTATTTCGTCATCCTCTTTTTTAAACATAGCACGAATATGCTTATAATCGAATTTAGTTTTTGCGCTATTCACAATAGTATCCCAAATCTGATATTCTGCTTTTGTCTCCATAGCTCCTTTTAAATTTATAATGGTATACCCAATATAGTAAAAATAATTTGACTTTTGGCAAGGAATATGAAACTTATTGGTTTGATCTATAGAGCTGCAATAAGCGGATTATCTCTACGCATAAAATTCACGGGATTGTCAAGTAGAGAACGCGATATCAATGATGACGGGCTTAGGCTTGTAATGCGGAGTTTAGGCTTGTAATAAGTTAAACACAATCTCCCCTAAGAAGCAGCCTAATATCACACCAAATAGAATCGACAAAATCACTTTTAACCAGAATGGGCTTGTTGCTAAAATCAGTTTCATGCCGCAAAATTGCTTTAAAAATATATTGGAATGAAGACTTTTCTCTTATTTAAGGCTGGCTGTGGCGATGCGTTGACATGAATTTTTGGCGTTATGCTATGGTAATTTAAAATTAATAGCTGGATTCAATTTTTTTAGTAATTTAAACGGGAAAATGAAATGGTTTAAACGAGCTAATTTATAATTATGATAACACGAATAGTAATAATCATTGTTCTATTTTGCCTGTCGAAGGCTGGATTTGGCCAACAGGTGAATATAGATAAAATTCGAAGGGAATATGCAGGGGCCGTAAAGGATGAGGATCTATGTGAACATAATTTAAAAGTGTTAAAGGAGGGGGCCAAATCACCTACTGATAAAGTATACTTGGCCGCTTATCAGATCCTATTAGCGAAACATATCGGTAATCCATTTAAAAAAGTTGGGCAGTTTAAGGAGGGTAAAAATTATTTGGAAGAAGTAATAAAAGAAAATCCAAATCATATTGAAGCACGGTTTATACGTTGGAGCGTACAGGTACATGCGCCTTCTTTTTTGGGATATAACAATAATATCCTTGAGGATAAAAATTTCCTTGTTAAAAATCTTTATAAATTACCCAATGAAGAGGCTAAATCAATTATTTATAATTATCTCAAAGGCGCAAATCCCTATCTTAAAGGTGGGCAAGTATTTAGCGCTACAGAGCTGAAGGAGCTAGCCCAATAGGACGTTAAAGGTTGTTAATTTGACAAGACTGTGGGGTATTTTGGCTAGAATATTGCGTATCTTGTTCTATGAATTAATTCAACATCTACAAAAAGAGTATATCATGAAGAATTTAGTTTTTCCAATGACTGTATTAACGGCCAGTTTGTTTGTTATCGGATGTGGTGTTAGCAAAAAGCAATATGCTGGTTTACAGTCCGACTATAGTAAATTACAAACGGAGCACAGTCAATTGACCAAACAATATCAGGATGGACAGCTTCAATTGGCTGAAGGTCGGACACGGATCAAGAGTTTAGAAGATCAGTTGGCCTCTGAACGACAAAATAATGCGGATCTCCGATCGGCTTATGCTGCTTTGCAGAAATCGCTCGATAACAGTATTAATCAGAATTCACAGGGAAATATTAATATTTCCAAGTTGGTTGATGAAATTAACGCTTCAAATAAATATATTAAGCATCTCGTTGAGACGAAAAACAAATCCGATTCCTTGAATCTGGTATTGACCAATAATTTGACGAGATCGCTTAGCCGTGAGGAATTGCAGGAAGTTGATGTACAGGTATTAAAAGGGGTAGTTTATATCTCACTTGCTGATAATATGCTTTACAAATCCGGTAGCTATGAAATTAATGATAGAGCCGACCAGACATTAAGTAAAATTGCGAAAATTATCCAAGATTATAGAGATTATGAAGTATTGATTGAAGGTAATACCGATACCGATCCAATTTCTAAACCTAATATTCGGAATAACTGGGATTTAAGTACTTTACGGGCTTCTTCTGTGGTACAGGCTTTACAAAATAAATATGGTGTGGATCCTAAACGCTTAACTGCAGGCGGTAGGGGAGAATATAATCCAATTGCAGATAACACAACGGCTCTAGGTAAGCAACGGAATAGAAGAACGCAGATTATTATCACCCCTAAATTGGATCAATTTATGGAGTTGATTGATAAGGCTCCGGAGGCTACCGAGGTGCCATCAGCACAATAGATTTTAATGAGGTAAATAAAAAAATCCTTTCCGAAAACGGAAAGGATTTTTTTATTATCCAAAGAATTTAGTCGGGTCAAAACCGTGCTCTTTCAACACATCATCTGGTACACCATTCCAGACTCCAGGTTTATTTCCGGCATAGCCGATATCTTTCACACCCATTTCACTCGTGTAAAATCCTGAGGAAGTCAGGTTGCGCATTAATGAAAAGAAGGCGGCACCTTGTTTCATTTCCGGTTTTGCCAAGTCAGGGTAGGCAATATCATCTACCAATGCAAGTTGATCTTTTGCACTGCATTTGATAAATACTGTTCCGTAACGCTTTTTGGATTGGAGGTCGAGCCAACGAAGTCCGCCACGCATAGGGATTTTATTATCCGGCAAATCTTTTACGATAAATTCGATGAAATCGGGTACTCCCGCTTCCGAAGCACTTCCTGAAATGTTATCCTTAGGAATAATAATATCCGCCAAAACAGTGATTGTAGCCATTTCATGTTCGTCAAAAAACTTTTCGGCATATAATTGTTCCGTGCGTTCGTATTCAAAATCCTGGACTCCAGGTAATTTTTTGCTATTGTCTGCTACTGCATTTTTAGCATCTTTTGAATTGCAAGCTGCGGTTAAAAGACCAGATCCAGCTGCAATTAATCCTAATGCTCTTAAAGATTCTCTTCTATTCATGCTTTTAACCGTTTAATTTTTTCTTTTCTTGAAGTATATATTCTGCTGTCCGCATTGATAAGGCGAGTATTGTCCAGGTCAGATTTTTGTCACCTTGTTGTACAAATGGTCCCGCATCCACGACGTAGAGATTTTTACAATCGTGCGCTTGTCCCCATTTGTTCAAAACGGAGGTTTTAGGGTCATTTCCCATTCTTGTGGTACCACCTTCATGAATAATTTTTCCGGGAGCTTCCAGGCCATACAATGTATCTGCTCCTGGTATTTTAGAAGTAATTACAGCGCCCATTTCGTGCATAATAGACTGAAATGTCTCTTGCATATGTTTGGCTTGTGCTATTTCTTCATTAGCCCATTTGTAGTTGAAACGTAGCACAGGAATTCCGAATTTGTCGACTTTATCGGGGTCAATTTCACAGTAATTGTCTTTTCTTGCCAATGCCGTTCCCCGGCCTGCCATACCTACATTTGCACCATAATAGCTACGGAAATCTTCTTTTAATGCAGTACCATAACCGCCTTTGGCTTTTGACTTCCCATCCGAATTTTTTGCCAGGTCATTTACTTTCGGTACCCAATTCAAAAATCCATAAGAGGGCATATGTAAACCACCACCATATTCGATGTGGTAACCTCTTGGGAAATTCAACTTGGCATTATCTTCCCACCATGGTGAATAAATATGGACACTTCCAACGCCATCCTCATTATAACGCTTCCGGTCAAGTAGTTGTGGTAAAAAGCCCGATAAACTGGCCCCTGTAGAATCGTGGAGATATTTTCCGACTAAACCGCTGCTATTACCAACACCCCCAGGATGCGATTTTGATTTGGAATTTAACATGATCCGCGCGCTTTCACAGGCACTAGCACCCAAAATAACGGTTTTCCCTTTAACGGTATATTCTTGCAAATCCTTGGTGTTTACATAAGAAACACCAACTGCAATTCCTTCATCATTTGTAATGACTTCCCTTACCATTGCATTGTCTATCACCTTTAGGTTACCTGTTTTCATCGCTGGAATAACCAGACAAGATGAAGAAGAAAAGTCTCCATAAACTTTACATGCACGGCCACATTGGCCACAGTAGAAACAGGTACCTCGATCTTTAATATCTTTTGATACTTCCGTTAGCACGGCTCCTCTTCCGGGAATCACTGGAACTCCAGCTTTTTTGGCACCTTTTGCAATGTATAGTTCGTTTAAGCGTGGCTTAGGTGGTTTCATAAAAATCCCATCCGGTTCATTATGAAGCCCCTCCACGGTGCCATATATTCCGATCATTCGATCGACACGGTCATAAAATGGCTTAACTTCTTCATAAGTGATAGGCCATTCGTCTGTTACTCCATCCTTTGGCTTGAAATCGTCAGGTCCCATACGTAATGAAATTCGACCCCAGTGGTTGGTTCTGCCGCCCAGCATACGTGCTCTAAACCATTCAAATTCAGTTCCCGCTACCTTGCTGTAGGGTTCACCTTCGATTTGCCAGCCACCGAAGGCTGCGTCAAAATCCCCGAATGGTCTTGTGGTACCGGCTCCTCTTCTTGGAGATTCCCAAGGCCAGCGTAGTTGTAACGAATCTTTTGCTGGGTCATAAAAAGGACCTGCTTCCAGCATCAATACTTTAAGCCCCGCATGTGCAAGTATATAACCTGCCATACCACCACCTGCGCCGGAACCAACTACGATGGCGTCAAATAATTCGGGATTTTCTTTAATTTGATAATCTGACATAATTAAATGAAGTAATTAATTGAGAGGCCTGTGCGATACATCTGCCCTAAGGCTGCTATGTAAATGAGAAGGTTCAATTAATTTAATGGTTATTGTTTCATGTTTAAAATCATCGTGAATATATCGATAAAAATTCGTTTTTTTTAAATTAATTTATCGATTTAGCAGATTTTAAATAACGAATATGGGATTGTTACAAAAGATACCGTGTTTTATTAAAATTTTATAGGAAGCAGTCATTGAATACTGCGTTTATTCCGTTGCAACGAAATAAACGCAGTTGTCATTTACAGGTCTTTTAGTTTGATGACTTTGTTGATATGGATCTCCTGTAGAAAGACCGCATCATGTGAAATGACGAGTAGCGTACCTTTATAGAGCTGAATCGCTCTGGTCAGAATCCGGATATTTTGAAGATCTAAATTGTTTGTTGGTTCATCAAGGATAATTAGATCCGGCGACTGTTGCTGAATGGTGAGACAACATAATATCAGACGCATTTTTTCACCACCACTCAACAATTGGCAAGGCTTGTCCCAATCGTCTTTTCCAAATAAGAACCGATTGAGCCTAATTTTGATCTCATGTTCAGGTAGTGCGTCGCTATTGAATTGCTGGGCCTGTTCATAAATACTTAGATGCGAAGACAAAATGGAGTATGTTTGATCTAAATAGATCGCACGAAATGATTGACGTTCAATTTTTCCTTGTACAGGTGTCAATTGGCCGAGTAGAAGTCTGACCAATGTCGTTTTACCAGATCCATTCTGTCCTTGTAGTGCGATACGATCTCCACTGAATAATTGAAAGTTGATATCAACTGGCCAGAGTCCTTGTGAGTCATACTTGAAATTGACATTTTCGACTTTGACCATACTCTTTCCGGTTGGAAAAGCACTGTTTCCTAAATCTATTTTAATCTCGTCCAGTGCAGATTGTGAACCTCGGAGTTCCTGTAGATCGGATTTGATATCTCCAATTTTGTCCTGATGCACACTTTTTATTTTGGCTGTACTTTTTTCAGCATTGTTGCGCAGTGTATTCATCATAATACGCGCTACACCTGCCTTTTCCTGTTTTTTTTGAGCGCGGTTGTTTAATCTATTTTGGCGTTCGATTGTTTCTCTTTCTTTCTCCTTTGCAATTTTAATCGCCCTTTCCTTGTGGTGAATATCTTGTTGTAACGCATGGCGCTCGGTCTCTTTTTGAGTTTCGTAAAAGGCATAATTCCCCCCATACCGCTTAATACCTTTTGGGGTCATTTCGGCCATGTCATCCAATAAATTAAGCAGGGCTCTATCGTGGCTAACAATAATCACTGTGTTTTTGCTTGATTGAATCCAATCGTATAGTAGCGTTTTGCTATCCATATCCAAATGGTTGCTGGGTTCATCAAGAAGAATAAGTTCGGATCGGTGAATGTGGATTCCGGCCAATAGGACTTTTGTTTTTTGTCCACCGCTAAGGGAAGACATCTTCTGTGTCAACTGGATGTCGGGCAGATCCCATTGCGCGAAAGCTTCTTGGCATCGTTCCTCCAAGGTCCAATCATCTTGAAGTCTATTGAAATTTTCTTCAGACGCATCGCCAGCTAATATCGCGTGGAGTGCATCTAATTTTTTGGCAATGCCAAGTGCTTCGGCGACTGTGTTATCCTCAAATTGTCCCACAACTTGAGGAACATAATAGGTGCTGGTACTGACTTGTACGCTGCCACTGGAAGGCAATAGTTCTTTGGCAATCAGTCGCAATAAAGTTGATTTACCGATACCATTGTGGCCGATAAGCGCTATTTTCTCTTGCGCATTGATGTGTAGATTTATGTTCCCAAACAATAAATCTTTATTCGGATGTATATAAGAAAGTTGTTGTAATGAAAGCATGTTGAAATTCTTTAAATGTTAGAAAAGACCATTTGGACAGGTATTGTCAATGGATGGTATTTATTTCGTTCTAAAGAATTTTAATCTTACATGCAGTTTTAAGGATGTTGAGAGAAGCAAATATAGCGTTTTTATTTTGATGACGGGAAAGTTTTTGAGAAATAGTCAAATTGTTTATTTTTCTACTATTTGCTTCGGACAAATTGTACTTTTGAAAAAACGAATATTGTGAATAGAATTCTCCTGATAGACGACGAAGAGAAACTTCGGAAATTGATGGCCAAAATTATTAGCCTGGAAGGTTTTGATGTGATTGAAGCAGCTGATATTAAATCGGGGTTGAAGAAACTTGAAGTCAACGATGTAGATGTTGTTCTTTGCGATGTCAAACTGCCTGACGGTAATGGGGTAGAAACGGCCAAATTAATTAAAGAACGGTATCCAATTGTAGAGATTATCCTATTGACAGCATACGGGAATATCCCAGACGGTGTTCGGGCGATAAAAAATGGTGCTTTTGAATATATAACCAAAGGAGATGACAATAATCGCATTATACCCCTGCTTTATAAAGCCTGTGAAAAGGTTGCATTGGCAAGAAGGGTACAGCAATTAGAAAAGCGATTAGGAGACAAACTTTCTTTCGATAAGATTATTGGAAAATCTAGTGCAATAAAGGCTGCCATTGACATGGCACAAAAAGTTGCCGTTACCAATACAACGGTTCTACTAACTGGAGAAACTGGTACCGGTAAAGAGATTTTTGCACAGGCAATACATCAGGCCAGTTCCAGGAGAGACCGTAATTTTGTGGCCATTAACTGTGCCGCATTTACAAAAGATCTGCTGGAAAACGAGCTGTTTGGCCATAAATCCGGTGCTTTTACCGGAGCGACGAAAGATCAGCGCGGCTTGTTTGAAGAAGCACATTTGGGGACTATTTTTCTGGATGAGGTCGGGGAGATGGCTGTGGAACTTCAGGCCAAAATTCTCCGTGTTTTGGAAACCGGCGAGTTTTTAAAAGTTGGGGACCCCAAACCAACGAAAGTGGACGTACGTATTATAGCCGCGACCAACAGAAATCTCGAAACCGAAATTGCATCTGACCATTTCAGGAGTGATCTATTTTATAGGTTGTCTGTTTTCACGATTGAATTACCGCCGCTGCGTGAGCGGGTACAAGATATTGTGCCGCTGGCGCAATATTATGCCGATATTTTTGCTGTAAAATCCAATTTGAAACCTTTGCAGATGAGCCCTGCATTTGTGCAGGCCTTGGAACACAATGTATGGCGGGGAAATATTCGTGAACTGAAAAATGTGATTGAACGCAGTGTAATTTTAAGTGAGGACGGCGTGCTGGATATTCAGAGTCTTCCTTTTGGAGAACGTGAGTATAGAGAAGGGGCGGGGGGCTCGTCAAACTTTTCGATGACGAATATAGAAAGGCAGCATATACAGCGTGTATTGAAACATACGAATGGAAATAAAGCGGAGGCTGCTCGATTGTTAGAAATCGGTATAGCTACCTTGTATCGAAAAATTGAAGAATATAAGATCCAATGAAACTAAAAGCTAAGCTGACATTTGGGGTAGGTTTTTTATTTTTCATGATCTTGCTGCTTGCAATAGTGAGTGGGTATTACGTGTACCGGCTAAAAAAAGATACAAACAATATTTTAGTCGACAATTATAAGACGTTGCATTATTCCCGGAATATGCTGTTGGCTTTGGAAGATTTTCGTGCAAATACGAAGGGCGTTCAGCTATTTGAACATAACTTAATGCTCCAAAAGCGCAATGTGACCGAACGTGGGGAAAGGGCTGTAACTGAACGTGTAAATCATCACTTTTTGAGTTTAAAAGGAGAGACGAAAAATGCAACGGTAGTGGCCGATTTACGTAAAGATATATTCCAGTTGATGTACCTTAACATGCAGGCGATTGAATACAAAAACAATGTCGCCAATACGACAGCAGAAAAAGCTATTTTGGCGATCTCCATTGTAGGTGCGATCTGTTTTACGATTGCGTTTGTGTTGTTGGTTAACCTCCCCCTAGCTATTGCTGCTCCAATTGTACAATTAAGCGATAGTATTAAACAGATTGCTGCCGGGAACTATAAAATGAGGCTTCATTTTAAGCGAAAGGATGAATTTGGTGCGGTGGCAAAATCGTTCAACACAATGGCTCAAAAGCTCGAGGAATATACAGAAAGTAAATTAGGTAAGATTTTACAGCATAAAAAGAGAATTGAAGCACTTATCGATAATATGCATGATGCTGTTATAGGGGTGGATGAGGAAAAAAGAGTGCTGTTTGCAAATGAACCTGCTTGTTTAATTTCGGGGTTAAAACTTGCTGAATTTGAGGGGAAGAATTTGGAGGAAATTGCATCTTTTAATGATTTGATCAGCAACCTCCTCCACAAAATTAGCTCTTTGCGTCAGGAATCTGGTCATCTGGGCTTGGTTCAGGTATTTGCTTCTGGAAAAGAAAACTATTTTGAGTTAGAGGTCATTGATATCAATGTTGTTCCAACAGGAGAGGAGAGTTCTCAATTTATCGGACAATTTATTTTGTTGAAGAATGTAACCAGTTTTAAGGAGCGTGATGTAGCAAAAACAAATTTTATTGGAACGGTCTCCCATGAATTGAAAACGCCTATCGCTTCCATACGAATGGGTATCCAATTGTTGGAGAATAAGCGGGTAGGAGATTTAAATGAAGAACAAAAAGATTTGCTCGAAGGGATAGCTGATGATACAGCGCGTCTCCTGAAGATTACGGGAGAACTTTTGGATATTGCACAAGTGGAGAGCGGTACAATTCAGATGAAGCTGGCCCCAGCGTCTATCGGACCGATTATAGATTATGCACTTTTAGCCAATCGGTCGATGGTAGAGCAAAAACAAATTCGGATAGACGTGCAATTGGAAAAGGAGTTGCCAATGGTTTTTATCGATACGGAAAAAACCGCATGGGTGTTGACGAATTTATTGTCCAATGCAATTCGGTATACCGATGAGGGGGGAGTTATCGGTATTTCCGCCAAAAGAATTGGTGCAAGGGTACTTTTACTTGTTGAAGATCATGGTCAAGGTATTCCCGCGCAATATTTAACGAAAATTTTTGATCGCTATTTCCGTGTCCCTGGAAGTACAAAAGAAGGAACGGGTTTGGGGTTGAGTATAAGCAAAGAATTTATAGAAAGCATGGGGGGAGAAATTGATGTTCAAAGTGATTTTGGGATTGGAAGTACATTTTTTGTTTACCTTCCGATTCCTCTGCCTCAACCATTAGCCTACAACCCACCAACCTAAAAAAAGGAAAAGCTAAAATAATACGCTCTTCCTTTTTTTCGTCCAAAAGGGGATTGAAAGATCCTGCGACTTGCATTGCAGAGGCCGCAGGATCGGCACCCGCTAAAGTTTTATTTCATTGTCATCAATAAGTTTTGCATCGCGTGTGTTCTTTTGCACTGCGATCGCAGAGAATATACTCAAGGAGAAGGACATCGCATAGAACCCTTTTTCACTTAAAAGCAGTTCCGCGTTCCAGAGCCCTACAGTCAACAGAACGACGGCAGCAATTGTTGCAAACCAGCTCAGACCATAATATAATTCGGTAACAGCGAGCCCTTCCGCTTTATCTCTGACACTTTTTTGCACGGAAATAACAGCAAACAGGGCAAACAGTAAAATTGTAAAATAATACCCTTTTTCGTTCAATGCCATTGTTGCATTCCATAAACCTATACAATAGCCAACGGTTCCAACCAATAATGCGGTCCATGAAGCACCAATAAATGCGCCCGTTGGTTTAAATGGATTTCTTTTGTTTGAATCTCTTTCAGCTTTTTTTTCTTCAATCATGTTTTTTAGCGGTTCCATAATTTTCTTGTTTTAGTTTTAATGTGTTGTTGTTTTGTGATTCAAATATCTATAGGATCTAATTATTTTTAAACTTAATTTTATAAGAATACTGACGATATTATTTTGTTCTATATATTTATTTAATTCTAGATTTGGGCTATGACAGATACAATATCAGACTTACTATTACTGCTTAATGATAACGATAAAAAGGATTTTAAGGCCTTTTTGAAACGTAAAAACAAGCGAAATGACGTGAAAAATGTCAGGTTGCTAGAAATTATGGAAACTGACGATATAAATAGATTAAAAAAATTATATGATCCTACTAAAAATAGGAATGCTTATCATGCTTTGAGAAAGAGGCTTCATGAGAGTTTGCTGTTTTTTCTTTCAAATAAGGTTTTTGAGCGGGACAACAGCGAGGCGCATGAAGCACTGAGACTGCTTGTTGTTGGCCGTTTTCTACTGGAAAGTCAGTCGATCAAGATTGGGTTTAAATGTCTTCAGCGGGCTGAAGACAAAGCGCTTATTCTTGAACAGTTTAGTTTGTTGAACGAGATTTTACAAACTAGATTACAATATGCTTATTTGGATCCAAGTACCAATTTGGAATTGCTTGTCGATCGTTTTGCCGAAAATCAACGGAAATTACAGCAAGAAGCAAAATTTCAGATTGCTTATGCCTTGTTGCGTGCGGAATTACAGGATATTCATTTGAAGGCAAAAATAGTTGACCTCAATAAGTTGATTATGGATACGTTGAGCAAATACAGTATTTCCTTAGATGATCTTTTATCATTTAAATCACTTTATCAACTCTTGTATATTGCGAATGAGTATGCCGCAATTCATCAAAATTATGCGCTGGTGCGTTCTTTCTTAAAAACAGCAGATAATTTCCTGCGAAAGCATCGGGAGCAGGGAGTCCTTCAGCTATTTTACTATCTCCATATCTTGTATTATCTGGCTAACTTCAATTTGCGGAATGGTTTTTTTAAGGAAAGTTTGCGTGATTTGGAACGGATGGATGTCGTTTTGTCGCAAGCAAGTCCTGCTTTTCGAACACAGTTTCAACTGCGGTGCCAATTGTTGAAGGCATTGAATTTTCATTACCTTGGCGATGGCGCGCAAGGTCTTGCTCTGTTAAGGGAAGGGATCAAACAAGCGGCACCAAAGTCAAGTGAACTTGATCTCGCGGATCTGCAATTGTGTTTGGTCATGTTTTTAACCCAATTCCGCGATAAAACTGCTTTAGTTGAGCTTCAAAAATTGACTCGAACAGATGCCTGGTATGAGAAGAAAATGGGGATGTTATGGACCATACGGAAGAGTCTGCTCGAAATTCTGATCCACATCCAATTCGATCATATTGATTTGGCAACTTCGAAACTAAGGAGCTTTGTTCGCAGGTATAGAAAGTACCTGATGAGTGTCAATGAAAATAGAGTCATTGATTTTGTTAAATTGGTAGAAAAATATCTTTTAAATCCTGCAGTCATTCAAGGGAAATCCTTTCGTGCAGCAGTCGATGCTATGGTGAATCAAAAAGAAAATAAGGATTTGTTTGTTAAGGGGTTTGTTACTTGGTTGAAGGCTCTTGTTGTTTCTGGAAGCCCTTATCGGGTTTTGTTGGATTCGATCGAAGAACCTTAATCTATTTGTGTATAGAATCGCTCGAACGATTTCCAGTATTTATCTTTGTAGATGCTATAATCAATTTGAAGTTTTTCCTTATACTGTTCGATTAACTGATCAACGGTCATGGAGATTTTTCGGAATTCTTTGCAGGCTAGGTAAATTTCCCTTAGATTATCAGCGGTTTCTCGGCCAATATGAAGAAAGCCAATATCAGCTGGAAGGTTGTTCATTAATTCCCCCTCAAACTTATCCATTAAATCATAAGTTTCCTGATCTGGCATTCCATTGGTTGCCGTTCCATCATAGCTGATTTTTAGGGTAACGATCCAAGGGTGAGAGGCTTTTCCATCCCAGTCTAATAGCGTTGTGTTAATAATAGCCAAGATAGGTAGCTCGTTTTCTAATATACCTTCAAAGGCAGTATAAGTATCATCGCTGGTATTGTGTCTTAGATCGGTGTACTTTTCCACAAATTCTTTTTCTCGCCAGATCAAATAATCTTTTAATTTGATCAGCGGAATCAACTCTTCAGCTGCGAGATCTGTTGAGGTCACATTTAAATTGTCTATAGCTATAATTGAATTGAGTTCACCAATGTAATTATCAAGGAATATTTCTATTCCATGGGCAATATTAGCTTTGTTTTCTTCCGTATAATTGGGGTGAACGATAACGATATCGACTTCATCCGGCTGGTATTTATGCTGAACAGGGTAAAAAAACATATCCTTGATGTCAAAGGAGAATCCATACATCTTGATTTTGAATTTTTCCATATCCGCAATAGCTGGTTTTAGTGCCGTAAATTTCCAGCGTGGAAGTGATGGAGCAGAAGCAATCAGCTGTTCTACGAAAGCAATATTTTTAATGACCCCATCGGGAGTGACTACAAGTTCAGCTGTTTCATCATCGTACATGCCAGTCAAAAAATATAGTTCTTTACGAAGCGCATCGATCTTGGGTGAAAGCTTGCTGAAAAAATTCTGATCAATTTGTTCTCCACTTTTAACAATTTGAAAAAATATCTGTTCGTTTTTTATAAACCAGTTCCAAAAATCTTGCACATCGTCCTTTTTGTTTTCTTTTTTACCAAAAATATTATTCAAAAATCCCATAATTAATAGCTGTTCGATTGAATCTACAATGTTTGTATCTGTGTTTTAAAAGTGTTTTTATAGTCGAGAGGAGAAAATAATCCGAATGAAATGACCATGAAGCCCTCTGCTTCTAAATTTAATTATATAATTACGATCCGGCAAGGGAATTTAAGTTTAAAAATAATTGGACAAACAATTGTGATGGGAGTTTGTTAGGATTAGTATTGGAATTATAAATTAAAATTGGTCTTATGAAATTTAGCAAATTAACATTTTGTCTATTGGCAACGACAGCTGTACTTTCTTTTACGTCCTGCAAATCGGGATTGTCAGACGATAAGCTGGAGGAAAAGATAGAAAATGCGCTTACTGGCCGCAAAACGGTGGACGTCGAAGTTGAAAAAGGAAAAGTTATCTTAAGCGGTACCGTCGCTTCGGAGGAAGAAAAACAACAGGTGGAGTCGATTGCTAAAACAGCAGGAGATAAAGACGTTAAGTCTATTCAAAACAATATTATTGTTAGCGCTCCGGTGTCATCGACCCCAGCTCCAATTGAAGTATCCAATAATGACGCGGTACTGGGCGCTGCAGTAAATACGTTTATGAAGGATTTTCCGACCGTGCAGGCAAGTGTAAAGGATGGTGTAATCTCTGTTACAGGTACCTTAGAGCAACCAAAGATAATAACTTTAAAACAAGGACTGGATAACTTGAATCCCAAAAAAGTGGATCTAAGTGGTATTGTTGTCAAAAAGTAAAATAACAAAACTATGTCATTGCAAGAAAAATATAAAGTTCTTTTGGATACGGCGCAATCTTCAGGTGTAAATGACCTAAATTATGCCGAAATGGATGGTGTATTGCAGATCAGGGGTACAGCACCTACTGCGGATGTGAAAAATAAGCTATGGGAAATTTACGGAAATATAGATCCAAATTTCCAAACTGGAGATGTAGTACTCAATGTAGATGTGGCTAAAGAAGTGCCGGGAAGTCAGGTGAAGGTCATTACCGAAAACAGTAACTTGAATATTAGAAAAGGTCCTGGTACAGATCAACCTATTGTCGGCAAAGCTGCTAAAGGAGAAATCATCACTTTGATTAGTAAGGCTAATGATCAATGGTGGCTGGTCAGAACCAAAGATAATGAAGAGGGCTATTGTTATGCACAGTATTTAGAGTCCGTTTAGTTGCTGGATGTTGTGCACGCCTTGGGCGCGAACATTCCCAGACTTTGATTATAAGGAGAATTATCGGTAGATACTTCTCCTTTTTTTTTTGTCTGCATAAGCTTTTATGATATTTAATAGCGTCCATTTAGTACAATTTCACGAGAAGAATATTTTTGAGAAGTAGTCGTATTTTAATTTTTGGTGTAATAATTGTGTTACTGTTGTTGCAACAATTTTATTACATTATGTCAAAATCACGTTTCATTACCCTATTATACCTGTGTTTAACTGTTCAATTGGGAGTTTCACAAGAATATGTTCGATTAAATAAAGATATTTACCAGCTTCATTTATCAGAATATCCAAAGGATACGATCCGCGTGCTTGAAAAAGGTAAAGAAACGAAGTTGAAACCGGGTAAATATATTCTGCAAAAGAATCAATTTATGGGACTTTCCAATGCATTTATTTCAATCAATCAGGAAGGTATAGTAGAGAGTGATTTTAAGATTGAAAAAGACGGGAAGCAAGGTTTTGTTGTGGTACGGCACGGTATATTGCAGCAAATCAATGTCAAATCTGCCACGTTACCAGACTTCCAATATACAATAACGGATACTTCAAGTGTGCAGCGAAATTTTAAGAATGGGAAAATCAGTCAAGAAAAAACGGTATTCTACCAAGCTGCAAATAATGGAAAAAAAATAACAAAGGTCTTTTTTGATAATTATTATAGCGTTGAAAATGATTTTGACCATACCCGGGCTGACTATCGTTTAGACAATACCTTAATGTACAGTGCTAAATTGAATTGTGGTGGTCAGATACAGGAATCAAAGTCATTTGATGCTCATGGCCAATTACTAAAACATACCTATCGGAAAGCTAAGGTTGATTATACTGATTTATATCAGAATAATAATCTTATCGAGCGGAAGTATAACCTTGAAAACTGCTTTTACCATGAGTATTTTAAGAATTCATTGCTCGTGCAGAAGGTAGTGGAGAAAAAGGATAAAGGGAATACAGAAAAGTATGTTTATAATGGAGCGGGAAAATTGATGGATAAAAATACTGGTGGATAATTTAAAAATACATATCCAAGCAAGTGTGGATGCGAATATTTTTGAATTTAAAAAATATAGCGCTACCTTTGTCAAACAATGAAGAAAATGAGCAACATATTACGTCTTCCATCTTTCTTTAATTATTATCGCCCGATAATCGTTCGGGACCCCTATGCCTATTAAATTAAGAAATTCAATTATTATTTATAGCTAAGCCCGAACATAACGTTCGGGCTTTTTTTATTTTATATCACACTATGTTAAAAGAGTTAGCAGAAAATATCGAGATTATTTTACCGAAGGAGGGACTTGCATCGAAGTTGAAGGAGGCTGAAGAAAAGAACCGACCACTGATTATAAAACTTGGTTTTGATCCAACAGCTCCGGATCTTCATTTAGGGCACGCTGTTGTGTTAAAGAAACTACGGCAGTTTCAGGAACTGGGGCACGAAATCGTGATCCTCGTTGGTAGTTTTACAGCCCGTATAGGCGATCCTACAGGAAAAAATAAAGCCCGTAAGCCTTTGTGCCAGGATGCGATCGCTCACAATGCGGCAACCTACATTGCACAACTGTCTAAAATTATTGATGTTTCAAAAGCGAAAATTGTTTTTAATGGAGACTGGTTGGATCAATTAAATTTTGCAGATGTTATCCAGCTGGTATCGAAAGTCACTGTTGCACAGTTGATGCAACGACATGATTTTAATAAGCGTTTTAACGAAAACCAATCAATAGCCATGCATGAATTGCTTTACCCGATATTGCAGGGCTTTGACTCCGTACATGTCAATAGCGATATCGAAATGGGGGGAACGGACCAGCTATTCAATTGCGCGATGGGCCGGCAGCTGCAGGAATCATTTGGACAGGATCCGCAAATCGTGCTGTGTATGCCGTTATTGCGCGGGCTGGATGGAAAAGAAAAAATGAGTAAATCATTAAACAACACGATTGGTCTTTTGGATGAACCGAATGACATGTTTGGTAAAACCATGTCCATTCCTGATCATTTAATTCCGGAATATATTGACTTGACTACTGATTTCAATCAGGAAACCAAACTTAGCATGAAAACCCGTATTGAAATGGGGGAAAATCCAATGGAAATTAAGAAACTTATTGCACAGAATCTTGTCGCTCAGTACCATGGCGATGAGTTGGCTTTGACTGCAGCTGATTTTTTTGTCAAGCAATTTCAAAGCAAGAAATTTGAGGAAAAAGCTTTTGAGGAGATATCGGTTCAACTATTGCGCGACCAGTTTGGTGAACAGGTTAAGCTGGTCGATCTATGTCATTTCCTAAAGGGGGGAACAAAGTCAGCTATGCGAAGATTGATTATAGGCGGTGCGGTTCAGATTGATACGATAAAACAGCTGAATGCAGAGCTAATGGTTGACTTGAACCTGTGTTTTAAAATTAAATTAGGTAAAAGAACTTATTTTAAAGTTGTTTAGTAAGGTTTGTGAAGGTATACTTTTGTAATATTTCGCGAAAAGCAAGAAAATGACATAGTGGTTCTTTCTTGAACCACAAATAATTTCTACCTTCATATAGAAGTCTCAAACTTTATTTTCATACCAATTATAGATGGAAACATACAATAACATTGTTTTAGAGCGGTTGCCCAAACATTTGAAACGCTATGTGGTAGCTCAGCGCTATGAACGTTATACCGCGCTGGATCAGGCTTTGTGGCGTTATGTCATGCGTCAGAATTATTCTTTTTTGAAAGATGTAGCACATTACCCTTATATCCCTGGATTGAAGAAAGCAGGTTTATCAATTGCGACCATACCAAACCTGCAGGATATGAACGATAGTCTAAAATTGATTGGCTGGGGTGCTGTGACAGTGGATGGTTTTATTCCGCCAGCTGCTTTTATGGAATTTCAGGCGCATCGCGTACTGGTTATTGCAGCAGACATTCGTCAATTGGAACATATCGAATATACACCAGCGCCGGATATTATCCACTAATCTTCTGGCCATGCGCCTATAATAGGTGAACCAGATTATGCTGCATACTTGCAATATTTTGGAGAGGTCGGGACAAAAGCACTGTCTTCGGGAAAAGATTTTGAACTCTATGAAGCTATTCGTTACCTATCTATTTTGAAAGAAAATGGAACAACAACGGCGGTTGAGTTGGCTGCTGCAGAAAAGAATTTGAAGACCGTTCAGGATAATATGGGCGAGCCCTCGGAGATGGCATTGTTGAGTAGGTTGCATTGGTGGACAGTAGAATACGGACTTATTGGTGATTTGCATACACCCAAAATTTACGGAGCTGGTTTACTGTCTTCCATTGGAGAAAGCGCGAGCTGCATGCAAGAAGATGTGCCTAAGTTGCCGTATGGTTTAAATGCGATCGAATATGCGTATGATATTACCAAACCACAGCCGCAGCTATTTGTTACACCAGATTTTGCACATCTAAAAATTGTGTTGGATAAATTTGCTGATACCATGGCATTTCGGGTAGGAGGGAAACAGAGCATTGACAAAGCCATTGATTGCCGAGCTGTGTGCACGGTGCAGTATAGTTCTGGCCTGCAAGTATCGGGAGTCTTTAAATTAGCCAACGCGGATCAAAATCTTTCCTATATCCAGACACAGGGACCTACAGCTTTGGCATTCGCTGGTAAACAGCTCGAAGGACACGGTATAGATTATCATAGCGAAGGATTTGGCTCTCCAGTAGGAAGTTTGAGAGGTGCAGATCATGATCTAGAAGATTTTGATGCAGCAACATTGATCCAATATGGTATAGTTGAAGGCCAGCAATGTCTGTTAAACTTTGATTCGGGGATTATCGTCGCAGGAACTGTTCAACGGATTGTCCGGCAATTCGACAAGATTGTTTTGATTTTATTTACGGCATGTGAAGTATACCGTAACGATAGGAAAGAGGTGTATTTTAAACCCGAATGGGGGATATATGATATGGCTGTAGGGGCTGAAATTGTCTCTGTTTTTGCCGGTGCTGCCGATAAAAATGCCTATGAAGCCCTGGAGGAACATCAGGATCAGGATTCATCTTCCAGGGCTACCGAAAGCGAAGATGTAAAGCTCGTGAATATCCATGCTGCGATACGCAACTTGCGGGACAAAGGGTTTGATCAAAAAGCTTGGCTTGATATCTTCAATCTCCTGGGATCGGAAAATGGGGATCATTGGTTAGGTTTGGTTGAGTTATTTGAAATCGCCTGGGCGAATGATTTAGGGGAGTTAAATCATCTGGCAGAAAAGAGACTTTTGGAATTTGTTACGCTATATCCACATTTGAAAAAACTGATTAATGATGGGCTGCGTGTTGCAAAGGAGGAAGCTCTTTTAAATAATCAATGAAAAATAGTTCTTCCAAAGGTCTAAAATCAATCTTTGGAGCAATATAATAGGCTCCAAAAAATAGGACTATCCACAAGTTTGAAAGTCCTATTTTTTTGTGCTTACTTATACTATCACATTAATAAAATTTGCCAGGCTTTATCAAGCTGACCTGCATCCAATAGCTGTGCAGCATATTCGTGAACTTTCTGGCTGAATTTCGATGGGCTGTCTTCAAAGTTTAGTTTGAGGTAGTTTAAGTACTTATCCGCTGGCTGTATATCTTTTAATGTGGGGAGTGTTTCGACATTGGCCAACAATCCAAGGTGATTTCCGGTCAGTACAGTAGAAAATCTAATTTTTTCCGGAAGTTGATCTATGCCAATTCCCAGACTACGGAGGGGCTTCGGTACAATAAATAGGTTTTCATCAGTGACGCGGCAGTACCAGTCACCACCCAGCCTTGCCACAAGGTCCAAATCTTTTTGTTGGATGGTATTATCTTTGCCCAATAGGTGTTTGTGGATATGCATATAGAGGATCTCCGCAATAACAAGATTACCAGCCCCCGGTTCATCGCTTAAAGCGACGATTTCTCTAACCCGGCATTCCAGCTGGACTGGAGATTCGGCTACCCGTGGTGGCGCAACATGAATAGAAGAGACAGCAGTAAAACCCGACTTATCGAATTCATTTATTTCCTTCCCATATTCGGTGCTGGCAAGAGATTGCTGCTGCACCATATCGTAGTTGACAATATTGATGACGACTTCCTTAACTTCCCGTACATTATCCAGCGTATGTTTGGTACTGCCATCACGCATCCGCCGCAGCGGCGAGAAAACACAGATAGGCGGCTGATGCGACATTAGGTTGAAATAACTAAAAGGACTTAAGTTGACTTGTCCATTGCAATCTATCGTGCTTGCAAAACAAATTGGACGCGGTGCAATAGCATATTTAATTAAATTATCGATGATAGCTTTGTCCGTTACAGACTCAAAGGTTATGGTTTCGAAAGATGACTTCATATTCGCTAGATTTATGGATGGTTTAAAGCAATAGAATTGGAAAGTTTTCCGAGTGCGGTGATCTCCAATTCAATCTCATCGCCAAGTTTAAGCCATTGATCTTCGTGGTTAGGATTCGCTATGCGTGCAGTGCCATTGAGTTCGAGAAAGCAACCTGTTCCAACAGTACCTGAACCGATCACATCACCGGGGAAGATCTGTACACCATAAGAAACCCGCTCAATAATTTCTGCAAAAGTCCAGTGCATGCTCGCAAAATTACCCGCTGAAACCTGTCTGCCGTTTACTTTACACGTCATATTGAGATCATAACAATTGCCAATATGCCCTTCGGCTGGTTGAATTTTATAAGGCTCCAATTCATCTTTTGTAACTAACCAAGGTCCAATTGCGGTTGCAAAATCTTTGCCTTTGGCGGGTCCTAAACTCAATTTCATCTCTTCCATCTGCAGTTTTCTTGCACTAAAATCATTCATGATCATGAATCCGGCAATATACTCATCTGCCTTGGCCGCAGGAATGTTGATTCCCGGCTTATTGATGACGATAGCGATCTCAAGTTCGAAGTCAAGTTGATCTAAATGTAAGGGCATGCAGTGAATAGGCCCCGGACCTTGTATTGCCTGATGATTTGAAAAATAGAAAACAGGAAATTTATCAAATTCGGGGATCATTTCGAGTCCGCGGTTTCTTCTTGATGTTTCCACATGCTGACGAAATGCGTAGGCATCACGAAAAGAGGCTGGATGAGGTACCGGAGCGATAAGCTGTGTGTCCTGTAACGGATGATAAGGTCTTTCGATCGTTCCCCGGGCTAGAGCGCGCTCAAATTCCTGGAGCTTACCCATGGCTTTTTCTCCACCTTTTAGAAAATCAGACATAGTTTTGGGAAGGGTTTGATCGATTGCTGAGCAAGGATAAAATCGGTCGTTTATGACAATCCCCAATTCCTCCTGACCCCCCCTAATGCTGGTGACAATTCTCATATATAGCGTGTTCTATTTGGTTATTCAATGTTGATAGCATTTGACACAAATATATTGTATAAGATTTGAAAAAAATATTTCTTCTCTTGAAAATAGAAAAATAATCTTACCTTTATTAAAGCATTATAAACTATAAAAAATGATCAATCGTGGCGTACATCGCTTTGCGTTCTCCATGCCCTATATTGCTTTTAATAGAGCAATTCTAGCTGATATCGTTTTTGCACAATACTAACCTTCTCTCATGCACTTGCCAATAGTTCTATTGGTACTTTGATATTCAATTAATTTTATAACCGTTTAAATCGTAGAATTATGCCATTTTATGTAAAACAAGGGCAAATTCCAATGCAGCGACATACTGTTTTTAGAAAGCCCGATAATACGCTTTATGCTGAGGAACTCGTATCCACCCATGGATTTTCCAGTCTTTATTCTTTGGTGTATCATTGCCACCCGCCTACATTGGTCAAGCAGATCAGGGAGCCTTACGATATATCGCCGAAGATTGCACGGGATAAACATCTTAAGCATACCAGCTTAAAAGGGTTTCAGGTTCAGGCCAAAGAAGATTATCTCGAAAGCCGAACGCCCGTGCTGGTTAATCAGGACCTGCACATATCCTTGGCAGCTCCTCGTCGGTCCATGGATGACTATTTCTATAAAAATAGTCAGGCAGATGAGATTGTTTTTATTCATCAGGGGAGCGGAAGATTAAAAACTGGATATGGAAATATCCCATTTAGATATGGTGATTATTTAGTTATTCCCCGGGGAACGATTTATCAAATGGAATTTGAGCAGAAAGATAACCGGTTGTTTATCGTTGAATCGTTTTCTCCCGTGCGTACACCAAAACGGTATCGCAATGAATTTGGTCAATTGATGGAGCACGCTCCCTTTTTTGAACGCGATATTCGGGTACCTCAAAATTTGGAAACCTTTGATGAATTGGGTGATTTCGAAGTGAAAATCAAGAAACAGGGGATGATTTATCCATATGTCTACGGAAGTCATCCGTTTGATTTTATTGGCTGGGACGGCTATCATTTTCCCTGGGCCTTTTCGATCCATGATTTTATGCCAATAACGGGTAAACTACATCAGCCGCCACCTGTCCACCAGACCTTTGAGACTGACAACTTTGTACTGTGTAGCTTTTGTCCACGGCTGTATGATTATCATCCCGATTCGATTCCTGCACCGTATAATCACAGCAATGTAGATTCGGATGAAGTCCTGTACTACGTCGATGGCGATTTTATGAGCAGAAAGTCGGTTGAAAGAGGACAGATTACCCTGCATCCCGGCGGTATACCTCATGGGCCTCATCCAGGGACAGTGGAAAAAAGCATCGGACAGGTTAAAACCGAAGAGCTGGCTGTGATGATCGATCCTTTTCGACCATTGATGCTGACAGAAGAAGCGCTCAATATAGAAGATCCAGATTATTATAAGTCTTGGATGAGTTAGATTAATAAAAGAAGAGTAACCTTTATATAAATTATGGCAAATACATTTGCAGAAAAGATTGCCCAAGCGCAAGATTTTCTACCTATCAATGGGACCGATTATATTGAATTTTATGTTGGTAATGCGAAGCAAGCGGCGCATTACTACAAGACAGCGTTTGGCTTCCAGTCGGATGCTTATGCCGGACCTGAAACAGGAGTTCGAGATCGGGTATCCTATGTGCTCAAACAGAATAAAATACGTTTGGTGCTTACCACGGCGCTGAAATCTGATCATCCCGTCGCAGAACATGTAAAGAAACATGGTGATGGTGTTAAAATATTAGCGCTCTGGGTTGATGATGCCCGAAAATCGTTTGAAGAAACAACAAAAAGAGGAGCAAAGGTATATCAGGAACCACAGTTTCTGAAGGATGAAAACGGGGAAGTCTGGACTGCCGGTATCTATACTTACGGCGAAACAGTCCATCTATTTGTCGAACGGCGGAATTATTCCGGTCCATTTATGCCGGGATATGAAAAATGGGAAAGTGATTACAATCCAAGCGAAACAGGTTTGCTTTATGTCGACCATTGTGTTGGTAATGTCGGCTGGAATAAGATGAACGAAACAGTGAAATGGTACCATGATGTCATGGGTTTTGTTAACATCCTGTCATTCGATGACAAGCAGATCAATACCGAGTATTCCGCGCTAATGAGTAAAGTGATGAGCAATGGAAATGGCTATGTCAAGTTCCCGATTAACGAGCCTGCGGAAGGAAAAAAGAAGTCGCAGATTGAAGAATACCTTGAGTTTTATGAGGGAGAAGGTGTACAGCATGCGGCGTTGGCAACGAAAGATATTGTTGCTACGGTGAAAGCACTTAAAGCAAGAGGAGTAGAGTTTTTGGGTGCTCCGCCCGAAGCATATTATGACATGTTGCCCAAGCGAGTTGGAAAAATTGATGAAGAAATACGGATCATTCAAGAACTCGGAATTCTGGTAGATCGTGACGAAGAGGGGTATTTGCTGCAGATTTTTACAAAGCCTGTAGAGGATAGACCAACTTTATTTTATGAGATCATCCAGCGAAAAGGGGCACAAAGCTTTGGGGCAGGAAATTTTAAGGCCCTTTTTGAAGCGATAGAACGTGAACAGGAACGCCGAGGAAATTTATAGTAGTATGGAAGGGATGAAAGAGTTATTACGGGCGTTTGAGCATAAAAGCCCGGAAATTGTTTTCGAATGGAAGGATAGCGAAACGGATGCAAGAGGGTGGATTGTGATCAATTCTTTGCGTGGGGGGGCTGCTGGTGGTGGAACAAGGATGCGGTCTGGATTGGATAGGCATGAGGTAGAATCTTTGGCAAAAACAATGGAGGTCAAGTTTACGGTATCGGGACCCGCAATTGGGGGCGCAAAATCTGGGATTGATTTCGATCCGCATGACCCCAGGAAAAATGAAGTGTTAGAACGTTGGTTTAAGGTTGTCACACCGCTGCTAAAAAACTATTATGGGACGGGCGGAGATTTGAATATAGACGAAATTCATGATGTTATTCCACTGACGGAAGAATATGGCCTGTGGCACCCCCAAGAAGGAATTTTGAATGGACACTTTAAGGTGAATGAAAGCAATCGCATTCATCAAATTGGACAATTGCGATATGGTGTTTCCAAAGTATTGGAGGATAGTTCCTACAGTCCAGATCTGAAACGAAAGTACAAAGTGGCAGATATGATCACTGGTTACGGCGTGTCAGAGTCAATTCGCCACTACTACAAGCTCTTTGGATCGCATTGTGCTGGAAAACGTGCGGTGATTCAGGGTTGGGGAAATGTAGCTGCTGCAGCAGCATTTTATCTGTCTAAACTAGGGGTTAAAATCGTCGGAATAATCGATCGTGCTGGTGGGCTGATCAATTCGGAAGGATTTAATGAATACGATATTACACGTTTATTTCTGGAGCGAAAAGGCAATGAACTCTACTCACCGGATATCATTCCTTTTGATCAGATACAGAAAGAAATATGGAACTTAAAAACCGATATTTTTGTGCCGGCAGCGGCGTCCCGGTTAGTTTCAAAAGATCAGATCCAACATCTGATCAGTCATGGGCTTGAGCTAATTGCTTCCGGTGCAAACGTCCCATTTGCAGATCAGGAAATATTTTATGGGCCTGTCATGGAATTTGCAGACCAGCATGTAGCAGTTATTCCAGACTTCATTGCCAATTGTGGCATGGCGAGAGTGTTTGCCTATTTAATGCAACGCAATATCGAAATTAGTGATGATGCAATTTTTTCGGATGTCTCTAAAGTGATTTTTGAAGCGCTCAAAAAAATCAATGCAGTTTCTCCGCAAAATACTCATATTTCGTCAAGAGCCTACGAAATTGCTCTGAAGCAATTGGTGGAAACGGTCAACTGAATACAATCCGATGGTTTTCTATACTATTTAGTGTACGACTATCAAAAAAAACACTTGAAGCGGGGAACTTCAAGTGTTTCTAACTAACCAATTATTAACCTAAATTTATGAATGCTTAAAACAATACAAAGGCTGTGCCAAAAAGGGATTTTCTTTATGTGATGATATTCGCAGTTCAAAATGTGACATATTGAAAATAAATTAAGAAACCTGACTGCCTCGATATGTGCTGTCTTTTGTCATTTTTAATAAACGGATAAAATAGAAACTCCTGAAGCTGGGAGCAACAGGAGTTTTCCTAACCAATTATTAACCTAAATTTATGAAAAGTACTTATATAACGTAGTATCTTCAAAAAATGTTTCCATTTCATATCAGTTATTTCAAATTTTAACATTTTTTAATAATTGAGAGGGGAATTCAAAAAACAATCACACTTTCTATGAGATCTCTTTCTACAAATAAAAAACCTGTTAGCGGGGATACTAACAGGTTTTTTATAAACTAACTAAATTATTAACCTAACTTTATGAAACTACTATCTTTTATTCAACAAAGATGCCAACACTTTGTATCGAACCCACTGTTTAACGATTTTTAACATGCACTTTTTTGAGAAGTGAAAAAGTTTCTGATTATAGCGATAATCCATTTTATTTTCAAACTTTTTTTTGGCCATAGCTGTTAATTTTACACAGGGGGCTATCAATCAATATGGCCTTGCTTTCATAAACTATAAAAAAAGTCTATGTCACTAACATACCGTTATCAATTTGAAAATAATGAAAGTCCATTTTGGGCTTTTGCAATACATGATGGTCATCACGTCGACGATAATATCCTAGTCAATTTTAATATTTCCGAAGAGGAACGATTACGGGAGGAGGATCCTTATACAGCCATTTTGGCGGAACTACCTTTCAATAGGTTTGTGTCTGGGACGTCTAGATTTCAATTGGATTTGAACCGAAAGCGAGAAGATGCTGTCTATCTTACACCTGAGCAATCTTGGGGCTTGCGTGTATGGAAAGAAGCATTGCCGCAGCTGCAGATCAATGAGTTATATGCGATTTATGACCGTGTATATGCAGACGTATGTGAGCAAATCCAATATACTATTGATCGTTATGGTTATTTTGTCATCTATGATATCCATAGCTACAACATGCGTCGCGAGGGACCTGACGCAATTGTGAACAGTGCTGCCGATCCACAAATCAATTTAGGGACGCAGCATAATCACCAAAAATGGAGACAATTGACTGACCAATTATTAAAAGTTTTACAGAGTGGAAAAGATGGACTAGTGTATGATGTGCGTGAGAATGTGAAGTTTAAAGGTGGTTTTCTTTCTGCGTATTTGAATAGTAAGTTTGGAGATAAAGGATGTATTTTTTCGATCGAATTTAGGAAGGATTTTATGGATGAATGGACTGGGGAAGTTTTTCCACAAAAACTACAGGAGTATAAGCAACTTCTCTTGCAAAGTATAGAGACATTGGAAAATTATTTTGCCTATGAAAGATAATGTGAAACAACTCGCTGGCATCTTAAAAATGATCAAAAATAAGGAAGTTTTTCATGTGCAGATTCCGTCAAAAAATAAATTGGTGTTCAATCAAGTTGTTCCTTATCTATTTTTATACCAACAGTTTTTGAGCCCAGATCCCATGCTTGCAGAGTTGGTGAAGTCAGAGCCGGCTTATTTTAAAGTAAGAGATCCACAGATGAACGTTTCCGAATGGATTGCCCCAATACTAAATAAACTGGTAGAGGAGTTTGGTGCTTGTCTGATCATCGAAGCCTGGGCATCAGATCCGGCGCAGGAAGAAGATATTCTAATCCATATTGCCCGTAAAAACGTGCAGTCTATTGCTCAATATTTAGGAAGGCAACTGACCACTGAAGAGTCAATTTCCAAAGTAGAAATACTTACGGATTCAAAAACGAATGCAACGCAGAGTCTTTCGCCGTCAAGTATACAATTGGATAATCTGAATACAAATATATTTTACATCGGGCTTGAGGTAAAACCTAAGTATCTATTAGGCATAGATCAACAAATTTTACCAATCGATCTTCGCCATTTCCGTGAAGCTATATCTAGAAGCTTGTCCAAAACATTTTTTGAATTCATCCGTATACACACATTATCGAAACCTACTGCATTTAAAATAAGCCAGCCCAAAAAAATGCTTCCTTTAGCATGGGAAATTGATCAGAAATTGGCTCGAGAAAGCCAAAGGTTTGATTTTCTGCTGTTGATTACTCCTACAAATTCTTACGATGCCTGGCAACAATTTAAGAAAGGTAATTATCGAAAAACACCAGTGTTTCATTATAGACCTATGCCTATCGATCCAGATATTATCAAAAGGAATCTTTATAATTTGCATATAGAAGATTTATTTGATCCCTCCATGGCCTATTTATTTCGTGATAAACGAAAAGAGCTAGACCAAATGATGACAATGCTGAGTGAACGTGGAAAAGAAGGGTTTTTGCTAGGAAGTATGCAGGTTTTTGGTACAGTTAATGAAAAATTATTGGAAAAAGCACAAGCGATCCTAACGATCACCACAACTAATCGAGAAGTGAGGACAAAAGAGGAAGACATTGTTTATGCCGAGGAATTCGCCAAACTGGCCCAGGAGGAATTGGATTATTTGAACAGCCAAGATCCAAACTTTGGAACTACAGTAAGACTTCGCGATGACATCTACGGCGTGATGGTTAATCAAGGCGTGCTCAATATAAGTAAACAATATAGTTTACCACGCAATAGGGTAAAGGCACTCATACAGCATGAAGTTGGCACACATATCGTCACTTACTATAATGGAAAACAACAACCTTTCAGCCTTTTTAGATTAGGAGTTCCTGGTTATGAAAAACTTCAGGAAGGTCTCGCTGTACTCGCCGAATATTTAGTCGGAGGGCTGACTAATAATAGATTACGTATCCTGGCGGGAAGAGTTATTGCTGTCCATCATATGCAGCAAGGCAACTCATTTATTGACACATTCTCGCTTTTAGTAGACAAGTATCAATTTTTGCACGAAACTGCTTTCCAGATGACAATGCGAGTCTATAGAAGTGGTGGGCTTACAAAAGATGCATTGTACTTGAGTGGCTTAATAGAATTGACCAATTATATCAAAAGCGGAAGGGAAGTTGCACTTTTAACTATGGGCAAAATCCGTGAAGATTATATACCAATTGTTGAAGAACTCACTTTAAAAGGGGTCTTGAAGTCTCCAATTTTAACCCCAAGATACTTAACGGCTCCGTATAAGGATGCTTTGTTAAATCTTAAAAAACATAATGGAATATTCCAAATGATTCAATAATCGAATTTTGTATATGAAGATAGCATTCGTGATCAACCAAACCCACAAAGAAACTGCGCGTTTTACGACCACTCTTTTGGCATTGAAGGCCCATCAAATGGGACATGAAGTTTATTATATTGGCTTGGCCGATTTTTACTATGAGTCGGCATACATTGCTGCCCATGTGCGAAAAGTAATGCCTAACCAGATGCTGACATCTGCTGACCGTTTCATGGAGGTATTGCGAGAAACAGAAAAAACTAAAATGTCGTTGGAGGAGATGGACGTAGTTTGGCAACGATTTGATCCAGTATTGGATATGGTAAGCAGACCTTGGGCGGCAGCTTCAGCACTGCAATTTGCATCTTTCCTAAAAGCGAAAGGAGTATTGGTCATTAACGATCCAGATAGTCTTGGTAGAGCCAGTAATAAGTTGTATTTAGAAGAGTTTGATGAATCTATTCGACCTAAAACCATTGTAACACGAAATTATGCGGATGTGGTACGATTTTTTGAACAACAGAACAGGCTAATAATTTTGAAACCTTTAAAAGGTTCGGGTGGCAAAAATGTGTTTTTGATCAATAAAGACAATCAGCAAAATCTTAAACAGACCGTAGAGGCTATAGCGCGAGATGGTTATGTAATAGGTCAAGAATACCTTCCGGAAGCTGCACATGGTGACATAAGGTTCTTTTTGCTAAATGGAGAGCCTATTTTAATCAATGGTAAATTTGCTGCTGTCCATCGAGTACAACAGGGCGATGAGATCCGTAGTAATGTACATCAAGGAGCAACGACGCAAAGTGCCGTTATTTCAGCGGAACTATTGGGGATGGTTGAAAAAATAAAAGACAAATTGATCCGGGATGGAATGTATTTTGTTGGTCTGGATGTGGTAGGTAACCGTATTATGGAAATTAATGTATTTAGTCCAGGTGCTTTATGTCAGGCGGAAGAAATTTTAAAGGAGGATTTTTCAGGGTTTATTATTAATAAACTAAAGGAAAAGGTTGCAATCAATAAAAAAGTATCACTTAAATAAATTGGTTGTATGAACAGTCTAAGGGAGTATTGTTAGATTTGTTTGAGATAATTATGAATTTGAAATGAATTACCTCGATTAAATTCTTGTTATTTTTGAAAAAAGAAAAATATGCTGATTATAGATTCTCCTTCCGACAATCCTTATTTTAACATCGCTTCCGAGGAATATTTATTGGGTAAATACCCCAAAGAGGATATCTTCTTGCTCTATATAAATGCGCCCTCAATTATAATCGGTAAATTCCAAAATACCCTAGCGGAAATAAATCTTGATTACGTCAATAAGAATAATATCAAAGTTGTCAGGCGGATGTCGGGAGGAGGTGCTGTTTATCATGATGCTGGAAATCTTAATTTTTCCTTTCATACTTTATTGGGAAATTATGATTTTATGGATTTTTCAACCTTTACCCAGCCAGTCGTTTCACTATTGAAGAAATTGGATATACCCGCAAAATTAGAAGGAAGAAATGACCTGTTGGTCGACGGGAAAAAATTTAGCGGAAATGCTAAACTGGCCAAAAATGGCAAAATGATTCAACATGGGACGATATTGATCGATTCACAGATGCAAGTGCTAAGTGATGCTTTGAAAGTCAATCCGTTGAAGTTTGTAGATAAAGCTGTAAAATCTAATCGCGCACGCGTAACGAATTTAATTGGATATTTGCCCAGTGGCTTCACAACCGCTCATTTTAAAGAATTGCTCCTTGAGGAAATGAAACTGAAGAACCCCGAAGCTAAAATGAGCACGTTTTCTCCTCTGGATGTTGAAAATATTGAAAAGCTGATCAAAGAAAAGTACGAAACCTGGGATTGGAATTTTGGTTTTTCTCCAAATTACAATTTAAAAAAAGCAATTAAGATTCCTGCGGGATTTATCGAATTACACTTGGATGTACACAAAGGATATATTGAAGGCGCTAAAATTTTTGGAGATTTTTTTGCTTCCAAATCGATCCATGAAATCGAAAGTTTATTGGTTGGAAAAAAGCATGAATTGGAGGAGATTGATCTATTTTTACAATCCGTCGATCTAACGGCTTATTTTGGTCAGGTCGATGCTGCTGAAATTCTTACTTTGTTTAAATAGAAAATGTTGTATTGCCCTATGGGGTATAATAAAAAAGAATATGCCTTGGAATCCGGACAACTATAATCAATTTAAAGATATTCGTTTTAAACCATTTTATGATTTGGCCGAACTTATCGTTGGAGATACCGTACTGCATGCTGTAGATTTGGGCTGCGGTACCGGCGAACAAACAGCAATTCTAAGTAAAAAATTCGCTGAAGCAAATTTTCTTGGGATAGATTCTTCAGCAGAAATGCTTTCTGAAAGCCATCGGCTTGAAACTGAAAGTTTAAAATTTAGACAAAGTTCAGTCGAAAAATTCCTTGCTGAGCCAAGGACCTGGGATCTAATTTTTAGCAATGCCGCCTTACAATGGCTGGAAGATCATCAGGTTCTTTTCCCTCAACTAATTTCCAAGTTAAATGCCGGTGGGCAATTAGCGGTACAGATGCCTTATCAGCCAGAAAATATCTTAAATAAGATTTTATTTGAACTGGGGAACGAGGAATCTTTTCGTAAATATCTAAATGATTGGAATAGGTCATCGGCAGTATTGGATATTGATGCTTATGCACAGCTGCTGTTTGAAAATGGCTTGGATCAATTGGATCTTTCGCTCCGTGTGTATCCTTTGATTGCTACTGATGCCGATACGCTTTACAACTTCATTGCAGGCTCAGCTTTGATTCCCTATATCGAACGATTAGCAGATGATAAGAAGGTACTGTTTATTGATGAGTTCAAAACTCGAATCAATAAACATTTTTCAAAATTTCCGGCTATTTACTCTTTCAAACGCATACTATTATACGGGCGTAAAAAGTAAGCCTATTATAAACTAATCAGATCCGCCCAGTGGGCATGAACAATACGAGCGAGATCCAGCGGATTTAATACCATCTGAAGACCTCTTTTTCCTGCGCTGACTGAAATATGGTTTTCTAGTTGAGCGGCTTCTTCAATGAATGTTGGAAATTGCTTTTTCATTGCAATGGGAGAGCAGCCTCCGCGAATATAGCCCGTGACCGATAAGAGATCTTTCATGGGAAGCATCTCACAATTTTTATTGCCTGAAGCTTTTGCTATTTTTTTTAAATCAAGATGCGCGTTGCCAGGGATGACAGCCACAATATAAGGGTCTTTGTTTCCTTTTAGAACCAAAGTCTTGTATAATGTTTCAAGTGATAAACCTAAGGTTTCGGCAACATGCTCGGCACTGACGTCCTGCTCATCAACTTCGTATTCTCGTAGTTCATAACTTATTCCAGCGGTGTCCAACAGGCGAACGGCATTTGTTTTACTGGACATACACTAGCGCTGTTTTTTCTTGTTGAAATACACCGTGATGTCATCTAAAGAATATGTGTTCAGGCAGTTATTTGCTTTAAGACCACCTTTTTGAGCGACTAACACACCATACTGCATGTCTTGTAGCCCCTCCGTACGATGGGCATCCGGATTCACGGATAGCAGTACTCCTTTTTCTACGGCATAACGGTGCCATCTCCAGTCAAGATCCAGGCGTAAAGGATTGGCATTTATCTCAATCACAACTCCATTTGCAGCACAGGCATTGATGATTTTTTTAAAATCCAATGGATAGCCCGCTCTACTTAACAATAGCCTTCCAGTAGGATGTCCTAATATTGTTGTGTATGGATTTTCGATCGCTTTAATTAGCCTGGCGGTTGCTTTTTCTTCATCCATTTTTAGATTGGAGTGAACGGAAGCAACAACAAAATCGAATTTTGCCAGTATCTCATCAGGGTAGTCTAATGAGCCATCACCTAGAATATCGGATTCAATCCCGCGGAAGATCTTGAATGGCGCCAATTTTTCATTTAATGCAGTAATCTCCTTCCATTGTTCTTCTAATCTTTCGATGGATAATCCGTTAGCGTAAACTGCCGTTTTCGAGTGATCACAGATTCCCAAATATTCGAGTCCTAAAACATCTTTACAATGTAGGGCCATCTGCTCGAGACTATGTACACCGTCGCTATACGTAGAGTGATTATGAAGTGTGCCTCTGAGATCCCTGTATTGGATTAGTTTTGGTAGGCTGTGATTTCGGGCCTGTTCTATTTCATTCAATCCTTCACGGAGTTCGGGTTCGATATAATCCAAACCCAAGTTGCGGTAAATTGCTTCTTCACTGGAAAGTGAAGGGAGGTCTGGAAGTATATTAAATAGGAGATCCAGGTGTGCGTTAGATCCGGTGCTAAGAATCAGGTCACGATAAAAATCATTGATATTGCTACTGAAGACTTTGAAAGTAAATCCCAGATCATCGGTTAATTCTATGGAGTTTTCTGTTTTTTCCACTAAGGTATATGCCCCTAAAAATTTCTCTACGCTATCGATATGCTCAGAAATCAACAGATCTACAGTACTCAAAATTTCGCATTTTCTTCTAAAATCACCTGTGAAAGACAATAGGGAAGCCGGAAAATGCGATTTAAGATCAGTTAAAAAGCGTTCTGCCCACGAAAGTACTTTTGCGTATAAAAACCATCCTTTGTTGGAGATCGAAAACTCAATGGATTTTTTGATGTCTTCTTGGGTTTTAAGTCCAAATCCTTTCGCTTCAACAAGACGGTTTTCGTTACAGGCATAAAGCAGCTCGCCTATACTTTCGATCTCCAGTTCCTTCCAAATAATCTCGATCTTTTTGGGACCTAGTCCCTTAAGGTTTAACATTTCAACAATACCGGATGGCGTATTTTCCATAAGGGTCTGAAGCTCTTTAAAAGTTCCGGTGGCAGCCACTTCCTTTGCTTTTTCAGCGGTGCTTTTTCCTATGCCGGGCTGCGCACTCAATTCTTCGAGACTCGCCTCAACAATACGAAAAGGCAGCTTGTCCAACTTAAACGAGGCACTCGCTATGGATTTTGTTCGAAAAGGATTTTCATTGTGCAATTCCATCAATTGACTGCATAATTTGAAAATTTTGGAAATCGCTTTATTGTCCATCGTGTGCTGAATTGTTAAGCTACAAATATCTTAAATTTTAGATCAAAATAACAATTCAAATGAGGTTATTCTAAGTTTAAATATGTGAAATAGCCATTTTAAATAGCTATTTCTCTGTATTGCCTGAAATTAACAACAAAGTGACAAATGAGTACCTTTTTAGCCATACATTTTGGTTATGTTTGCCGTTTTTGGGCTTAAAAACCGATGTTTTTTTAAGGATCTGAAAAAATACACCTAATAAAATTGGAGAAATATCATGATAGCAGATATTAATGACAAAGAAATCAGTGGGCTTTATAAAACAGGTATTATTCAACAGACTGCTTATTGGTCTGCAGTAAAAAAAATGCAGGGCATACAGTCCAAGGCATTTAACTTTAAGTCGAAACAATCTGATCTCTATGTTGGGGTTGACGACGATACGTACTTTATTGGCGATTTATTGATTATTATACAGGCCATAGATCAAGAGCATAGCATCGCCTATGTACCCTATGGGCCTGAGATTGAACCATCGGACGAAAATCAAGGTTATTTTTTGGAACAGTTATCGGAGAGTTTGCGTACCCATCTGCCGCCAAATTGCATTATGATACGCTACGATCTATCTTGGGAGTCTCATTGGGCTAAAGAGGAGGATTGTTATGACCTTCATGGAAACTGGTTGGGTGTCCCCGAAAAACGTATTCAGGAGATGCGTTTCAACTTTAATACAGAAAACTGGAATTTTCATAAAGCAAATACGGATATACTTCCTTCCAATACTATTTTTATGGACCTTAAAAAGGAAGAGGATATGTTGCTTGGAAATATGAAATCCAAGACGAGATATAATATTAATCTGGCAGAAAGGAAAGGGGTGCGCGTGCGTTCTCTAGGAATGGAAAGTCTAGAAATTTGGTACGAACTTTATAGACAGACGGCACATCGAAATAACTTTTTTTTACATGATATCAATTATTTTAAGATTGTTCTCTCTGCAAGGGCAAATGATACGTTATCGCCCGCTGATGTGTATCTTTTAGTGGCAGAAGTGGATAATCAGCCCTTGGCAGCTATGTTTTTGGTGATTGCCGCAAATCGCGGCACTTACCTTTATGGAGCCTCTGCGTCCTGGAATCGTAATTATATGGCAACATACGCTCTGCAATGGCGTGCAATGCAGCTTGCGAAAGAAAAAGGATGTACAGAATATGATTTCTTTGGCGTCTCTCCACAGGCAGATCTTTCACATCCTATGTATGGGCTTTATCGGTTCAAAACAGGCTTTGGTGGTGAAATCTATCACCGCATGGGCTGTTGGGATTATCCGCTGGACAATAGAAAATATCAATACTATACTTCAATGGAGTTCAAAAACCAAAGTTATCACTTGAGTTAGGGGTTAGAACACTTCTCCTAAGGTAAGTCTCACGCCGCGGTGGTTCTTACTAATTCCATAATCGATGCCGATGTTGGTGCCTGAATTTTTGTTAAACTTAATTCGCGCACCAGCCCCGGTACCGACATTCCAATCTTCAAACATGGCATTCTTTGGCCCGTTTAAAGTGGTAAAATTCATAAACGCTACAAATCCAAATAAGCCATCTCTTGTAATATCACGACGATATTCCGTCTCTAGATAGTAAAGCGATTTACCCCGAAAGCGACTCACAGGAAACCCTCTTCCAGAACTATTATAAGGATCCCAACCTAAATTAGGAAGATCGAGATAAGGAGCTTTGCTGTTAAATACAGTCCAGAAGAAGCTCCTTACCGCAATCATATTTTGTCGATTTCGGTTTTGGGTGAGCCTATGGTATCGTCTGACTTCAAAAAATAATGATTTCCAATTTTGATCACTACCTAAAAATGTCGGATTGACTCGAAACTGCAGGTTGGCATAGTTGCCTGACCAGGTGTTGATCGAATTGGCACGTGTATCGTAAATTAAATTGAAGCTGACTCCTGAAGATGTGGTATTATCTTTCAAATCTGTTCCATAAGCATAAGAAGTGTAGTCTTCGAGTTTGGTATTACTCGTAGATTTAATGTTCATTCGGTAATCCAAGTCATATCCGATACCCAAAAACAGTCCGCCGTGAATTCTTTTTAATGCGTGTTGGTATAGGCGAAAATAGGTGTAATCTAAATTAATCTGTTGGTCGCCTTGGTGCTCTTTACCTATGCCCCAAGTTTCGTGTGGATATTTTAAGAGGCGTATATCTCCGTCGATTACCCAGGAATTCTCTTTTAACCAAATATAGGATCGGATTGGAAGGCCAAATCTTTTGCCAAAATTTGTATATGGAGTAAATGTCATTTTAGACATATAGGTGTTAGAACGATCACCCAGATAAAATCCTGCTGTCGTACTGGTAATTAAAGCATGCCCTCCGCCAGGAACATTTGTCGAAAACGGCAAAAATGAAAAATAGACTTTCTTTCCTGTACTTTTTACCGTTTGCGGCGGCCTGATATTTAATATTTCTTTGCCAATATCAATTAAGTCGCGTTGTTTGCTTGTGTCAGCCAGATGTTTGGTGGTTTCTATTTCATTTGCAGGGCGTTGAGCATATATTAATTTCTCGCTGCACAGCAGTAAAATCAAGAGCAGAGGTAGTCTAAAGTCAAAAAGAAATTGTGTATTGTTGTGTGTCATGAAAGCATGCAATCTAATAGGAAAAAGACAGAATAACAATATTCAAACCAATAATTTATTCATTCTGTCACGTTTTGGTTATATAAAGAACCAGTTAAAAATTTCACTCGCCTACAAAATTAGAGCACTCACCGATTTTAATACAAGGTTAATCTAAATGTAATGATATCAACAGATGAGTTGTCTTAACTTTGAAACAGAAAATAAATAAATAAAAAGCGCGCAACAAATTTATATAGTAAGCGACAATACAATAGGAAAAAAATATACCAATACATTATAAAATTTAAAAAAAATATGAAAACTCTCGTAAAAACATTTGTAGCAGCAGCAATGATTGCAATCTCTACTTGCTCAATGGCTTCTGTTAAACCAGAAGAACGCAATTTAATTACCGCTGATTTGGCCATCGACGAGTACGTTGGTGCAATGACCGAAGGTCAGGTAGCTAATTTGGATAAGCTTTTTACAGCTGATTTTAACCAAAAAATTTGTGGCAAACAAGATTTGCAACATAGTCGTCTTGAGATGATTGAGTTTTTGAAAAAACAAAAAGGTATCAAGATGAACTGCAAAACAACAACCCAGATCGTTGAAGAATTACCTGATTATGCAATCGCGAAAGTTACTATGCAATTTGACGATTTCGCTAAAACGGATTTTATCACGCTTGTTAAAGAAAACGGAGCGTGGAAAATTTCAAAATCTGTAAATTCATACAAATAGTACTGTATCTTAAAACGTGGCATAAAGAACAAAAAAAGGGTACTTGTATCAAGTACCCTTTTCTGTGGAGCATATCAGGATCGAACTGATCACCTCTTCACTGCCAGCGAAGCGCTCTAGCCAAATGAGCTAATGCCCCTGCTTTTATTTCGTGTCGCTAATATAGCATTTTTTTGGATAAACATAGTCCTTTTTTTACTTTTATGCTGTTTTTTTACACTGTTATCCAGTTACGGTTTTTTCGTCACTTAATTGCAGGCGAATAAGCAATTTTAATCTGTCCAGCTAAATACTTTACATATTTTTTTTATCCTATTAAAAATAAGTGAGTTTGATTAATACGGCGTCTCTCTTATCAATCGACTGTTCCAATTTACCTCAGCGAAAAACTGTTGGTAAAGCTCCTCCTATAGACATATTATTTTTTTTCTGTTAGAAGCGCCTCTGTTCGTTTTATCTGACCATTATCTTTCCAAGCATCGTGTCCAGGTATCACCATGTTAATTTGGGGATATTTTGTCAGCAACCTCGCCAAGGACGGTTTCCAGGATTTTACGTCTCCGTCAGCCGTAAACCCTAGATCTTGCGCTTCCGAGCTTTTTATAAAACAGCCGCCGTCAAGGATCTTATATTCGGGAAACCAGATGACAACGTTGTCCATGGAATGTCCAGGACTAAAAAAGTTCAGAACAAAAGATTGACCACCGATTTTGTAGGTTTTATTGAGGTCAACAAGATGGGCGGCTTGTGCTTTGTGATTTGCCTTTAGTAGATCATTAGTCATTTTTGTTGCGTAGGTGGGAATCCCAATGTGATTGTAATAGGCAAAACCACCTGCACGGTCTTCGTGCCAATGTGTTGCATAAACAGCAATGACGGGTAAATTATGTTTCTGTTTGATACTATCCAATAAGGGCTGGTATTGGGTAGAATCCCATGGGGTGTCAAAAAGGATAACACCTTTTTTCGTGATTAGGTACACGGCATTAGCTGCATATTTGGTGCCGTCAAAGGTATTAAAGGTTGTGTAAAGATATAGTTTCGGATTAATTTTCTCTATTAAAAGAGGTTTCTCCTGCGCATGTACTGCTGGAGAAACACATAGAAGACCAGTGCTCAAGCAAAAACTAACAAGGAGGCCACGGATACGAGCTGAAAGAAGTGAAATCATATTTTTTAATGTTATTGCATTAACGTTGTAACGAAATGAATATTGCTTCTTCAACGTTTGATTAGAATATTTTATGTCGATTGCACAAAATCTTCACGATAGGGACTGAACGAATCGATCAGTTCTCCTTCCTCCAGACATTGACATCCATGAATCAGATTTGAATAAATGATACACGAATCTCCTGCCGTCAAGATGCTATCAACACCATCAATATGATAGCTGAATTTTCCAGCACTGACATAAGAAATTTGCGTATGTGGATGTTGATGAAGTGCCCCGATGGCCCCTTTTTCAAATCGAACTTTCATGAGCATGAGCTCCTCATTAAAAACGAGTATCTTGCGCATGACGCCTTCGCCCAAGTCTGTCCATTGCTGTTCGCTGTCGTGTAGGAATATTTCGCTCATCTAATTGCTATTTTTGTGAATGTTTAGATCGTAAATTCTTTGTTTTTCAATTATAGCAAATAAATATGAATTTGTGGTCAGCATATAAATATGCTTTGTAGAATTTGGTCAAAGACGCAAAGAATTAAACCCAAATGATTCAAATAACGGAAAAAACAGTTATTTTGCGCTGGGTCAATATGGATATCCAAGTATGAATTATTTCGACAAACTTATCACTTTATTACGTGAAGAACAACAATTTGATAGATTACAGCATGAGACTTTGTTATTGAAAAGTGGCTTGAATGAACGCCGGATGCAAGGGGTTACTTGGTTTCCGATTCAGCTAATAGATACTGAGCTGGGAAGAGGGGATTACTTGTCTGTTAGTTTAAACAGAACCAATCATTATGATGTCGATCACAAGTTCCGCTTCGGTATGCCAGTTTCCCTATTCTCGAATCACGATCCCGAAAGGGACCGAATAGATGGGATCATATCCTCCGTAAATAGGGACGGGATGCGAATCTCATTCCGTGTGGATGAACTGCCTGAATGGAGCAGGAGAGGGAAGCTTGGTGTTGATTTATTATTTGATGAGTATTCTTATCGGGAGATGTTCAATGCGCTTGAAAAAGGCAAGGAATTGAGTAAAGATACAAAGCAGGGTGGTTTCGTGAGGAAGTTAATAGGAGAAGAATCAATTCCAATGGAATCCAACGAAGAGTTCTTCGTCCACCCCAACTTGAATGTCAGTCAGAATAATGCTGTTCAGCAGATCTTGGAAGCCAATACAGTGGCACTTTTGCATGGCCCACCGGGGACTGGAAAGACAACAACATTGATAAAGGCCGTGAAGGCGTTGTTAAAACAGGAAAGCAAGCAGCTGTTGGTTGTTGCACCTAGCAACACGGCAGTTGATCTGTTGACCGAACGGTTAGATGCGGTTGGAGTGGCGGTAACAAGAATAGGTAACCCTGTAAAAGTTTCCGAGCATCTCCAAGAACTGACACTCGATGCAAAAATTGATCGACATCCTGCAAATAAGGATATTAAAATACTTCAAAAGCAAGTGCGTGCCTATACCGAGATGGCTCAAAAATATAAACGTAGTTTTGGAAAGGCGGAGCGGGAGCAGAGAAAGGCATTGTTTGATGAAGCTCACCGGATCCGGAAGGAGGTCGATCAGATTCAAGATTTTATCAGCGCAGATGTTTTGGACAAATCGCAGGTAATTACTGCAACTTTGGTTGGATCAAATCATGAGGTTATTCGAAATCGTGGCTATGAAACAGTCATTATAGATGAGGCAGCACAAGCACTGGAACCTGCTTGCTGGATCCCGATATTAAAAGCACATCGACTTGTTTTAGCTGGCGATCACAATCAATTGTCGCCCACAGTAAAATCCAGTAAAATAGCTGGTCATGGCCTGAGCCATACATTGTTCGAAAAATTGGTAGACCATAATCCGCAATTAGTTTCTTTGTTGGATATACAGTATCGAATGAACGAACAAATTATGCAATATCCTTCCGTAGCGTTGTATGATGGTTTATTGAAGGCGGATAGTGCAGTCGCACATTGGACGATAGCAGGAGATTCTGAGCCCGTGTTATTTATTGATACAGCGGGAGCGGGATTTGAAGAAACGGAAATCGATGGAGCAATCTTCAATTCCGGGGAAGCCCATTTTCTGACATCTCATCTGAACGGACATATTGGGGCTTGGACAGCTTCCTTGAGCATCGAGGAGAGCCTGACCATTGGCGTGATCGCACCTTATCGGAGACAGGTCTTGTTATTACAGGAAATATTTGAGGGGGAGGGGGGACTGAAACCTTTTGCTGATTTGATTAAAATACAGACCATCGATAGTTTTCAAGGCCAGGAGAAAGATATTATCTATATCAGTTTGACACGAAGCAATGCCGAACAGCAGATTGGCTTTTTGTCTGATGTTCGCCGGATGAATGTGGCAATGACTAGAGCTAAGAAAAAACTCGTTGTAATAGGTGATAGTGCCACAATCGGTTCAAATTCTTTCTATCGTGAATTTATCGCCTATACCGAAGCAATTGGACATTACCATAGTGTATGGGAATGGGATATTTCTGCGATATAATTCCTGAAGCCACTTCCTAGGAAATGGCTTCAGGAATTATATTTCACCGTGATAAAAACGGTTGACTTCGTTAGCACAACGCTTGATTAAGAAGTGAACTTCATCCAATCCGTGTTCTCGTCATAGTTCATCAGTGGTTCGGCATTATTATTATTTGATAATTGGCCTACCAACATATAAATGTCCATGCTAACATGCTGACGTGTTATTTCTGTCATCTTATCATTAAAACCTGCATTGTTAATTTGTAGAACATATTGAAAACAAATGACGCGGGCGATTATCTTTCCAAGGGTAACCAGTTCACGCTGCTTAGGCTGCAGCGGAAAATCAAAATTTAAGATTGATGAGAAAAATGGTGCAGCGAATTCAGTTCCGCTATATTTTTTTAAGAAAGACAATAAGTTGCTTTCTTTGGTTTTACGCATAAGTTTGCCGATCGCTTCAGCCACTTGCGAATAAAGCATCTCATTTGACCCTTCAAAGATTTGGAAAGGTCTACTGTCAACGAGGCCACGGCCTGCAACATGATCCAATCTGTAGCCATTTGCACCTGATAATTGCACACATATTTGCGCGGCTTCGTGCATTAAGTCTGTCACAAACGCTTTCACACTATTGGCATCTACACCATGAGCGGAAAGGTCATTATTGATGGAACTAATCGAGACGCTGTACGAACACATTGCAGAACACAATGTAAATGCAGCCTGTATGCGCGACAACTGAAACTTAACGGAGTCTAATTCATTTAAACTAATACCTGCTACACGGCGTTCTGAACAATGTCCCATTGCTTCGTCCAACATGCGTTTGATAAAGCCCATACCCATTCCAGGGAATTGAAGTCTGCTGCGGTGCAGGGTATCCAACATCAACTTAATACCTGTGCTTTCTGGGTTTAGTTTGTGATCCGTAGGAACATTGATATCAATATTATTAACACCGTAAGGGATTGCATATAGGCCAAGACTATTGTATTTTTTCGTGACCACTATCTTTTGTTCTTCGGAAGCATTCTCGGTTACAAAAAAGTCTATATCCCGCACTAATTCTCCATTTTCATTTTTCTTACGTGCTGTTACGAGCCAGAAATCTGCCGCGCCAGTAAGACCCTGCCAATGTTTTTCCCCCTTTATAAAATACTTATCATCCTTTTGTTCGTAAGATGTTCGCATATTGAGTGCGTCACTGCCGTAAGCTTGTTCGGTAATCATCAGTCCTCCCATGGCTTGATTTTCCAGAAATTGCTGGAATACCTTCTCCTGAAGTAATGTATTGCCATATTTAGAAAAAGGCTCCAAAAATAAAGCAATATTAATTCCGAAGATCAGCGAGAGAGATAGTGACTCATAAGAAGCGGCTGCAAGTACCCCCAAGCATTCTTTGACATGAAGGCCTCGGCCACCGTGGTTTTCGGGGATAGCAACCGATAAGGGTTGCATTTTCATGATCTCAGCTAAAAAATCAGGCGGTAGCCCGCGTGTTAGACTGAGCGAGTTGTAATCATATTCTTTATGGAATAAGCTTGATAGCTTAGTTTTAAAATCCGCAATAAACAAATCGAAATCTTGGGTTATATTGTTGTGTTCTGAAACCTTAAGCATCTTTAAAATATATAATTAAATGATGGAACAATGTAGATCGAAACAGAAAGAAGAAAGGGTGTCTGTTGAACTAAAATTCTCTTTTGCTTCTATCACTTACACAAAATTAACTGCAATCAATTTGATTCGCTTGTGTACTTCAGTATAAAAGATAGGACAAATCGTGCATATTGAAAATCTAAGTTGCTCTGTTTCGATAAGAAGTAGGAGAAACGCCAACGATCTTTTTGAAAAGCCGTGAGAAGTAAGAAGGGTCTGAAAAATCCAATTCATAACAGATATCTGCAATGCTTTTGTTGGATTCAAACAATAGAAATTGACTGTGCATAATCAGCACTTCAAGAATGAGTTCTTTGGAAGATTTTTTGAACACCGAAAATACGCAACGATTAAGATAGTTTGTAGATACCGCGAGCTTGTCAGCGTAAAATGTAATGTTTTTTTGCTTTTTGAAGTTTTTGTGCACAAGCTGTTTGAACATCATCGCAATTTCCTGTCTCCGATTGAGCGCTTGATTGGAGGAAGAGAGTTTGATGATTTTTAAAATTGCCGATTTTAATAGATTTTCAAACAATTCTTTATAGGGTAATTCCGAAAGCAGTTCATTATAAAGCAATCTAAAAAGCTCTTGGAGATCACTGCTGTCTTGGCCCGTTAAGTTAAGCAAGGGCGAGATATTGAAGATATTCAAAATCTCCTGCTCCCGAAAGATGGAGGTCATCGCATTGTCGTTGATTAAAACGCAATGTCCTTTCGCAGATTTATCGACAGATTTTATGGTGGAAATATTTCCGTAATTGCTGATAAGAATCGCCGGAGCCTGAACGACATATTCTTTGGCTCCGATCTGATGTTTAAAATACCCTTCAGTTATATGAACGAGGAGGTTATAACCCAAGAAAATTGGTGGGGTAGGAAATTTAATGTAAGGAGCGATTTCACTAAGCTGAAATATCTTTATCGGCGATTGTTGATAGCGAAGATGCTCCAGACTGCCTGTCATAAAGCGATCTACAAATTCACCTGCATTTACCTGCTTTTCCATTGTCAATTGTTCGTATAAAAATTTAGTGTGCCACAGCTTCTGAGCCTCATTTATTGATCCATTTGTAAATCATGCATCTAAATCATATTCCAAAGTTAGTGGGATAAAATTGGTTTATCAATTTTAACAAATGATTTGTTAAAATAAAGCTTTAAAATATTTAGTGGTCAGTTTTGTTGGTTGTTTCTACTGTTTAAAAAAAGACGGTAATTTGCAATGGAAAATAAAAATTGTTTGTGAATGCTATTTTCCCAAAGGTGAGATTCAGTTTCACGCTGCGATTGCTGATAGTATAGTCTATTGTGGTGCCCGGTAATTTAACGTGTATGCGCTTCACGCCAAGCCCGGTAGTAGTATTTGGGTATACCATCAACCGGGAAGCTGGACAAGTGTACCAATTAGTTTGACCAAAGACTTGTTGTAACCAGGTCGGACACCTATTTGGAGAAGGACTACCAGAAAAAAAATGCTTAGCAATTTCTTTAATAAAAATATTATAAATTATAATTCTATCTTTATGTGATACAAAATTATTGAATTATTAGCTATGGATTTGAGGTATATTCGGAATAACATACATATTAATGAAGAGGATCAACAACGTATCAAAGATTTTCCTGTATTGATCGGGGGATGTGGAATAGGAAGTTATATCGCAGAATGCTTATTACGCATGGGGTTCGAAAATTTGACAATTGCTGATGGAGATGTTGTGGAATTGACAAACCTAAACCGTCAAAATTACACAAACAAAGATATTGGTGCAAAGAAAGCAATAGCCCTGCGGGATCGTTTGCATACAATTAATCCAGAAGCCAATATAATCGTGTTTCCTGAATTTATTAATCAGGGCAACTTGCATGATATCGATCTCAATCATAAGGTTGCGATCAATGCGCTGGATTTTTCTTCTGATATCCCTTTTATTTTTGACCAATATATGGCCAAAAGAAATATACCGGTAGTACATCCTTATAATTTAGGTTGGGCGGGATTTTTAACTGTTCTTCCTCCTGAAGGCCTTAATCTGCAATCGTTGGAAAAGGCACATCAGACTTTTGAATTAAATGTCGGTAAATTTATTGTGGATAGCTTAAAAGCAAAAGATATCGATACGAAATGGTTTGAGGAGTTTTTGGCGGAATATGGTAAAATAGCGTTGACGTCCCCACCGCCGCAGCTAGCACTAGGTTTATACCTATTGTCGGGAATGGTAAGTCACACCGTGTTCAATCTGGCAACAGCAAAGCCCGTAAAATTCTTTCCGGATTCCTATTATCTTTCAATGATGAGCTGAAATTAATATAATTAAAAAAAACATTCTTTCCATTACACTTTTCTGTAGTAAATTTTTTGCTGTAGGAATTTAAACGAAAAATCTTTATTTTTATAATTGCATATCGAATAAAATTTGCATGAACTGGACGCCTGAAAATTATTATTTTACTAAGCTTAATAAAAGCGAACTTCCTGAACTTATTCATTTTTATTTAGTGACAACCCAGGAGCATTACAAACTGGATAGTTATTCCGAAGAGGAATATAAGTTTGATTTTGAGTCATTAATAGGGGAGGATAAGATTTTTTTTGATCGCTCCATTTATTATGTTCTTCGAAGGAAGCTCGATAACAGTATTCATGCATCTATTAGAATTACATTTTGGGATAAGGAAACAAGCTTACCGATTCAGAAATTATTTGATATCCAAACAGAAAGCTTATTAATTCCACATGTAATTAATTTTTGGCATATCGGACGTTTTGTTATCTCTAATAAGATAGTAGGCAATCGAATTAATATCTTAAAAAAGATGCTCTTTGATGCTTTTTACGGGCCACATCGCCTTGGAAGCGGATTAGTCATAGCGGAATGTGACCGGAAAGTTGTGAACACACTTCGGAAACTGGAAATTGAATCTTATCAGCTTGGAGATCCTATTATATACTTATATTCTGAAACTTTACCAATCTATATTAAATCGGAATGGTTGGAAACTTTTATAGAGAAGAATAAGTATTCCCAGCTTAGCTTGGGGAATAATGTGGATATCCAGAAATTTGTTGAGATGTCTAACCAGATGCTGCTATGTTCAAAAAATAGTGAATAACATCAAAAAAGAGATAATTCAATGGCCAATGCTGTGGCTTCTGTTATACTTTTGACTTTTAGTTTTGAAAATATTTGTTTTTTATGAAATTTAACGGTATCAATTGATACATACAGCCGATCTGCTATTTGATCCATCGTAAGCCCTTGTGCCGAAAAGAGAAGAATATCCTTTTCACGAGGCTTCAATTTAATACGAGGAGTCTCTATCCAAACATCTTTATTCAGGTCATATTCAAATTGTTTCCCATCTTCATCAGATTTAAATCTAATATTTCCAGAATTTGCATGCGAGGACATCGAAACCAGGCAGAGCGCGATCCAAGGATTGGAAAACTTATCCAAGAGTAGAGGTTTTAGTTTATGGTTTACTAGAAGGGGTTTATTACCGGGTTGCTTTAAATGGAAATCATAAGATATGGAGAATTTTAAACGATCTTCGACATCTAAATTTCCAAAAAAGTCAAAACCAACATCGTTGATTTTTTTAAGTAAATGCAAATCGCTCTCAGGGACATTATTTACGTAGTGATAATAACCGTCCCGCATTACTTCGGTAGGTGTGCTACCACATAAAAAGATCGGATTATCAGAAACAAATAGAAAGCTCTTCTTCGAATAATCAATTAAATATATACTTTGATAGGTTAATCTGCTTAAGGATCTAGCGAAATTAATAAAGGCTTCGACAATTTCATAATCATCTTTGCTAAAGTCGTCTTTGACTTGTACCGGCTTGAAAAAATCTTCAATCTTAATCTTCATAGTGTAAATTACATAGATGATCCGTAATCGCTTTTGAAATACCACGTAAAATCGATGATGCCTTGGCGTGCAAGTTACAAAAATAAGGACTTAATCTCAATCTATACGCTAGAAATACGCTTTTTTACATCCTATTCTTAATTTGTAACTATCGTTAAAGTAATATCTAAACCTATTTAAAATATTAAATATCCGTCCAGCAATCAAATAAGTTTCTACACAAATGGGTAGAATATTGTTTATAATGATAATACAAAAGATAATACTATTATCTTTAAGGGTTTAAAGCAAATAATTGCATAAATATAACCTATTGGAGCCAAATAGCCAATAGTAATTATTACTTTCCTAAGGTTTTGACAAATTTTTATTCCTGAGATAATAACTTCCAGCGATTTTTTAAATTTGTACGTTTACCTTGACGCATCGTTTTCCGACGCATATTCAGTAGAAAATTTTTTGTTGGCGGAAGTTGCCTGCTCCCACAATCAGGAAAGGTGTTCAATAGGGTTGATATCGAACAAATTATAAATTTTCCCATTTTCTTACCTGTAAATCAAAATCTTTTATTTTCTAGTTTTCGTGTGAATAGGATTCAATTCATTTTTTAGATATATGTGTATACATTTTATTTTAATTCATTTGATATTTGTTTTTTTGTAGTAATATTGTGCTTAATCTTTTGCTTTTAAGTGTTTTGTTAAACAAATAATGTATGTACAATGTGAAGCTTGTTATGAGTTTTTGTGCAGTTTATGAGAAAAGCAACTGATATAATTAAAAATTATAAATCTGATACTTATGAAATCACTTTTCTCACTTTCTTTTGCAACTGGACTGTTATTTATGTGTGGACAGTATGCTTTAGGACAGGGGCATGCAATTTGGCAATTGGGAAATTCGGACGGTTCAAGTGGTGAATTTGCTTTGGCCCCTAATGGATACAAGAAATTTTTAGAACATGATTTTGGTTATGAGGACAATGCGTTTATCATCGGTCAATCTACATTAGCAAAAGATTTACCCTATGTACTGCCTGGTCCAGCCAACGAATGGGGTGGGACTGGAGGAACATCTGGTCTGAGAACACATTTTTTAAATCTACACTATGTGTTAAATGGCAGTTTAGAAGATGGTCAATGCACCCTCCAGGTTAAATTGGCAAATAGTGATTCTCAGCATAGTCCCACACTACAGATCTCAATCAATGGCAAACCTTATATCGTTGAGGTAAAAGAGGGAGCAGGTAACGGTGAACCCCTGAATAATACTTCAAAATCTGGAAATTCGACTATCGATATACCCTTGCCTGCCGATCTCATCAGAAAAGGCGGTAATCAGATTATCCTAACTGTCATAAAGGGCGGTTGGGTTGAGTTTGATTCTTTTAAACTAATCAGTCCACAAGGTATTAAATTGATTGCCAATTGTACAGCGATCGTTCAAAATGTACAGCAATCTGATTTTGAAATTCTGAGTTCGGGAAAACCTGTTCAGCATATGCTGGTCGATCTTTTGACGGTGAAAGATAACGAAAAGCTTAAAATATTTTTGGATGGAAAGAAGATTTATGAGAAATCGCTTGAAAAAGGTGCGGCTAAACTTGAGATACCGATGCCTTATACCACTAAAAATGTCGTGAGTAAGTATGAAATTTATAGTAATGGACAATTAATACAATCGTCAGCAATCGCCCGAGGGCCAAAGAGGTTAGGGGGTGTTTCAGATTATGTGAACACAATGATTGGTTCGGCGCATTCCAGATGGATGATAGCGCCAGGACCATGGATGCCTTTCGGAATGGTGAAGATAAGTCCAGACAACCAAAATATTGGCTGGCAGGCGGGCTATGAACCTTCCATTGAATCTATAGGTACGTTTAGTCATATTCATGAATGGACCATGGCGGGATTGGGAACATTTCCTACTGCAGGTCAATTGAAAACGAAGGTCGGCGATCAGTATAGTTCAGATTCAGGATATCGATCAGCAATAGATAAAACCAGCGAAAAGGCGCCATTGGGGTATTATGCCGTCCATCTTCTTGATCACGATATCGATGTAAAATTAAGCGCGGCAACACGCTCTAGTTTTCAGCAGTATACCTACCATAAGTCTGATACGGGGCGTATTATGATTGATCTTAAGGTAAACGGAGAATACGATTATAAAATTAAAGATCTTTCACTCAAAAAGATTTCTGATTACAAGGTTGTAGGATACAGTAATCAGTTGTCTGAAAACGTTTGGTCTACCGATGCAAAACAGGATTATATCGTGTACTTTGTCATGGAGTTTGATAAACCAATCATCAACTATGGTACATGGCATAATGATCAGGTGATACAACATGCTGATCTGGTTGCTGATAGTGCTCAATTTGCTGGAATGTATCTAGAATTTGATGTTCACAAAGACAAGGCAGTACAGCTGCGCACCGGGATTTCCTATGTGAGCTTAGCCAACGCTGAAGAGAATCTGAAGACCGAATTGGCAGGCCCGTTTGGATGGTCCATTGACCGGATCGTGGCAAATCAGCATAAAGTGTGGGACGAATTGTTAAGTCGGTTGGAAATAAAATCCTCAGACTATCTACAAAAAGAGAAGTTCTACACCAATATGTACCGCACTTTGGCAAGCCGAAACACATTCAGCGATGTCAATGGAGAATGGAGATCTTCAGACGAAGTGATACAAAGGTTGCCACATAAAGGAGATCTCGCTTTAGGTTGTGATGCATTCTGGAATACCTTTTGGAATTTAAATCAATTTTGGAATCTTGTTACACCCGAGTGGTCCAATAAATGGGTCCGGTCGCAGCTTGCAATGTATGACGCAAATGGCTGGTTGGCTAAAGGACCGGCAGGCATGGAGTATATACCCGTAATGGTTGCAGAACATGAAATACCGTTGATTGTCGGGGCCTATCAGATGGGGATTAGAGATTATGACGTTGAAAAAGCATTCGAAGCCGTTAAAAAAATGCAAACAACGAGCCCATTAAAATTTGAAGGCGGTTTTGCGGGTAACAGGGATCTGGATGCTTATTTAAAGTACAAGTATGTTCCTTATGATTTGGGCCGATTTTCAAATTCGATGGAATATAGTTTTGACGACTGGACTGTTGGCCAGTTCGCAAAATCGTTAGGAAAGGAGCAGGAGTCTACGTATTTTAATGACCGTGGAGCCTGGTGGAAAAACGCAATCGATGTCAATAGTGGATATGCCCGGATGAAAGATGCCAAAGGAGAATGGTACAAAGATTTTGATCCTTTCAAGTCTGGTGCCAATCATCATTATGTGGAGGGAAATGCTTGGCAATTGACATTTTTTGTGCCGCAGGATATTCCTGGACTAGCAAAAATGATCGGACAGGATGTAGTCTTAAAACGATTGGAGTGGGGTTTTTCGGAGAGCGAGAAATGGCGCTATAACGGTCCTAATGACCAATATTGGGATTACCCTGTCGTTCAGGGAAACCAGCAGTCGATGCATTTCGCCTATATTTTTAATTGGCTAAATAAACCTTGGTTGACACAGAAATGGAGCCGTTCCATCGGTGCGCGCTATTATGGACAGGGGATTTCAAATGCTTACCTTGGGGATGAAGACCAAGGGCAGATGAGTGCTTGGTATATTATGAACGCGATTGGTTTATTTCAGATCGATGGCGGGACAAGGGTAAAACCTATTTATGAAATAGGAAGTCCACTTTTTGAGGAGATCAAGATTAAATTAGGTGGTCAATATGGAAGGGGTGAACAATTTACGATCAAAGCAAAAAATGCAAGTAAGAAAAATATGTATGTACAACGCGCGACATTAAATGGAGAGCCTTTAAATATCTTTTATTTTGATGCCGATGAACTTTTAAAGGGGGGAGAGCTTGTTTTAGAAATGGGTGCGGTACCCAATAAACGATGGGGATTGTTTCAATAAGTAATTGTCTTTTATTGAGGAGTTCAGGTTGACTTAATTTGAATAAGAGGGGCGAGACATAACCATGATTTGTTAAAGTTTGGTTAAAACTACCGGACTGTTATAACAAACTTCCTTCGGCCAGCGTTATAGAGGTAGTTTCATAATTTAGGTTAATAATTGGTTAGTTAGTAAAAACCTGAAGTTCCCCACTTCAGGTTTTTTTTTTTGATATGGGTTAGAACTGTCTTTCTGTAGTCTTTTTAGTTTTGCTAAATCCTATTAACAAACGTAAAATCCTCGATATAACCGCTGGTAATATTTGTAAATATTTACGATTATCTGTAGTATTGTAGGTACACGCTAAAATGCGCGGCCTATGGTGTTTGCTTGAATACAAGCAATTAACAATGTCGTCTATCGAGATTATATGATCAAATTTATCCGTTTTTTACTTTTAGGATTATTTCTTTTGGAGAATGTTTCTGCCCAAAAGCTTCCTACCGACTATGTCAATCCATTTATCGGTACCAGCAATTATGGAACAACTAATCCGGGAGCTCAGGTTCCTAACGGTTTGATGAATGTTTCCCCTTTTAATGTAATGGGATCATCACTTAACGCATTTGATAAAGATGCAAGATGGTGGTCAACGCCCTATGAACATAGCAACAGCTATTTTACAGGTTTCTCGCATGTCAATTTAAGTGGTGTAGGATGCCCAGACATGGGAAGTTTGTTGTTGATGCCAACCTCAGGAAAACTGGAGGTTGATTATCATCAATATGGCAGTACCTATACGCAAGAGGTCGCCCATCCGGGGTATTATAGCAATGTATTAAAGAAATATGGCATTAAAACGGAAGTTTCAGCCACAGCACGTGTGGGAGTTTCAAAATTCACTTTTCCTAAAGGACAGGCAAATATCTTGCTCAATTTGGGCGAAGGTTTAACAAATGAAACGGGGGCGACAGTTCGTTATGTGAGTGATACTGAAATAGAAGGATCTAAGCTGTTGGGCTCTTTCTGCTACAGTAATAATCAGGCTGTTTACCCAATCTTCTTTGTTATGCGTGTCAATAAAAAGCCCGCAAAAAGAGGTTACTGGAAATTCCAGCGTGTCGGAGAAAAATGGGAAAATGAGTGGAATAAAGATGCTGGAAAATATAAGATTTTTACAGACTATACATATCAGCTTTCTGGTGATGATCTTGGCGCATTCTTTAGTTTTGATGTTCAGGAAAATGAAAGTTTAGAGGTACAGCTTGCCGTGTCGTTTGTGAGCGTCGACAACGCCCGTAAAAATCTAGAAGCCGAGCAGGCCGATTTCGGATTTGAGACAACGCATCAGCAGGCTTCTTTGCAATGGAATAATTCCTTGTCCAAGATACAAGTAGAGGGTGGAACGGAAGATCAGAAAACCGTATTTTATACAGCACTATACCATGCCATGATTCATCCCAATGTTTTACAGGACGTGAATGGCGAGTATCCCGCAATGGAAAGCCGGAAGACTCTTGTCGCAGATCACAATCGTTATACAGTGTTTTCACTGTGGGATACCTATAGAAATGTACAGCCACTTATGTCGTTGGTTTATCCCGATAAGCAGGTGGGTATGATACGTTCCATGATCGATATTTATAAAGAAAACGGCTGGATGCCGAAGTGGGAATTGTATAGCCGAGAAAGCTATACGATGGATGGTGACCCTGCAGTTCCTGTGATTGTTGATGCATGGATGAAAGGTATTCGGGATTTTAATATCAATACAGCTTATGAAGCCTTTTTGAAATCTGCCACTGTAACTGATTCAACAAATAAAATTAGGCCTGACAATGCGGATTATGTGAAGTATGGGTATGTACCGTTGCGCGATTCATTTGATAATTCTGTATCGCATGCGATAGAATATTATGTTGCGGACTGGAATTTAGCTCAGTTGGCTGCCGCTTTGGGGAAAACCAAAGATGCACAGCTTTTTGGTAAGCGGGCGCAGGGGTATAAACATTACTATTCTTCAGAGTATGGGACTTTTAGACCTATCCTTCCTAACGGTAAGTTTTTAAGTCCATTTAATCCATTGATGGGCGCTAATTTTGAACCTAACCATGGTTTCCATGAAGGTAATGCCTGGAATTATAGTTTTGCGATTCCATTTGATATTCCTGGTTTGGTAAAATTGATGGGCGGAAAGCAAAAATTTGTAGCTCGGCTTCAGGCAACGTTTGATAAGGGATATTTTGATGTGACAAACGAACCGGATATGCTGTATCCACATGTGTTTTCAGAAATTAAAGGTGAAGAATGGCGCACCCAAAAGTTGGTGAAAGAAATACTGGAAAAACATTTTACCAATAGCCCCGGCGGTATACCTGGTAATGATGATACGGGGACGATGTCCACATGGGCGCTCATGAACATGATCGGGATTTATCCTTTCTGCCCGGGTAGACCAGATTATACCGTTGTAACCCCGGTATTTGATAAAATAACAATTCAGCTCGATAAAAAATACTATCCAAATGCCGATAAAGTAACCATAAGACGCCAAAAAGAGGGGACTGGTGAATATATCAAAAAGATCGTGATAGACGGAAAACCATTAAATGGATTTAAAATCGCTCACCAAACTTTAGTCAATAGCAGGGATATTCTAATTGTTACTGGAAATAGATAAATAAGCAAACTAAATTGAAAACTGATCTACAGAATGAATTATATTAATTATGCGGCCTGCGCAGGCCTATTGTCTTTAATTGGTTGTGCTTCACTAAAAAGCTCCGATGAAAGTTATGCAACGTATGTAAATCCTTTTATTGGAACGGACTTTACCGGAAATACCTATCCAGGCGCACAGTCACCCTTTGGGATGGTGCAGCTAAGTCCAGATAATGGACTGCCCGGCTGGGACCGTATTTCCGGATACTTTTATCCCGACAGTACAATTTCTGGCTTTAGCCATACCCATTTAAGTGGTACCGGGGCAGGTGACTTATATGATATATCTTTCATGCCGGTGACATTGCCTTATCATGAAGCGGAAGCTCCGCTTGGTATACATTCCAAGTTTTCCCACAAAGACGAAAAGGCACATGCAGGATATTATCAGGTAAAACTGATTGATTATGATATCAATGTAGAGTTGACGGCGACAGCACGTTGTGGTATCCAGCGCTATACTTTTCCAAAGGCAGAATCTGCCGTATTTTTAGATTTAAAGAAAGCGATGAACTGGGATGCGACTACAGATTCGCGCATCGAAGTGGTAGATTCTGTGACTATTCGTGGCTATCGATTTTCTGGAGGCTGGGCCAGAGGGCAGCGTGTCTATTTTGAAACTCGTTTTTCCAAACCTTTTACAGCTGTCCATATTGATAGCACGGTCATATTATCAAGTATCGATACCACAGCGAAGAAGGCAACGCGAATCGGTACAGCCTATAAAGCCCGATTTGATTTTAAAACTGCCGAAGGTGAACAGGTAACGCTCAGTACAGCACTTTCGGGCGTAAGCATGGAAGGCGCGTCCAGAAATTTGAAAGCGGAAGTTCCTAAAGATGATTTTGACTATTATTTGAAAGAGGCAGAACAAAATTGGAACAATGAATTGGGGAGGGTTGCCATCGAAACCAAAGACAGCGAGGAGCAGGTCAAATTCTATACAGCATTGTATCATTCCATGCTTGCACCTACAATTTTTAGTGACGTTGATGGTGCTTATATGGGGGCTGACCGAAAAATACATCAGGCTGAAGGCTGGACCAACTACAGCACGTTTTCCCTTTGGGATACTTATAGAGCGTCGCATCCCTTATTTACTTATATTGATCCTAATCGCGTAAACGATATGATTAAATCGTTCATCGCTTTTTATGAACAACATGGCCGATTGCCAGTATGGAATATTTACGGGAGTGAAACAGATATGATGATCGGGAATCATGCAATTCCTGTCATTGTAGATGCATATTTAAAAGGAATCGGTGATTTTGATACCGCAAAAGCATTAGAAGCATGTGTTGCGACAGCTAATATCGACAATTATAGAGGCATAGGTCTGTATAAAAAATTAGGCTATGTACCCTATGATGTCAAGGATGAATATAATGCTGAAAACTGGTCGCTATCGAGAACACTTGAATATGCATACGATGATCATTGTATCGCCATGATGGCGGATAAGATGGACAAGAAAGAGATAGCAGGAATATTTTTTGCAAGAGCGCAGAACTACAAAAATGTTTATAATCCGTCGACTTCATTTATGCAGCCCCGGGATAGTAGAGGTAAATTTATTACCCCATTTGATCCCGAAGAGTATAGTGCGCATATCTGTGAGAGTAATGCTTGGCAATATTTCTGGTCGGTGCAGCATGATATTCCCGGATTGATTAAGCTTGTTGGTGGGCAAGAACGATTCGCTCAGAAGTTGGACAGCATGTTCACATTTCATCCTTCGGATACCAGCAAACTACCAATTTTTAGCACAGGGATGATTGGTCAATATGCACATGGTAACGAACCAAGCCACCATGCACTCTATTTATTTAATGCTGTTGGACAACCTTGGAAAACACAGCAATATGCTGCAGAGGTTATGCGTAAACTTTATTTAAACACACCTGCTGGATTGAGTGGAAATGATGATTGTGGACAGATGTCAGCTTGGTATGTATTCAGCTCGTTGGGTTTTTATCCTGTAGATCCTATCAGTGGGAAATATGAGATCGGCACACCTTTGTTCGAAAAAGCCGAATTGAAGCTGTCCAATGGAAAGAAATTTAGGGTTAAGGCAAACCAGGTGAGCAAATCCAATATTTATATCCAATCGGTTACTCTTGATGGTAAACCTCTTGAAACGAGTTATATTACACATGAACAGATTATGTCGGGTGCGACATTAGTGTTTGAAATGGGCGAGAAACCAGGACCGGTGTGGTACAAAAATAAATAGCCTCATTTCTATTTAGCTAGATCTTTTTAAGCGCAGCCTCCAAATGAATATTAATGAATTTGGGGGCTGCCTGTTTTCTCGGCTGGATTATTCAGGCTTTTGTAAAAGTAGGTTGTGCTACATGGCAAACCATTGGGAAAAACAGCGTAATTCGGAATATCACCGACAATGGTCCAGCCACATTTTTGGTACATGAAATATGCAGGGCTATCAGTTACTGTATCGAGCACGATAAGCGTTTTATTTAGATCAATGGCTATCTTTTCAATTTGCTGAAGCAATTTCTGTGCAATGCCCATCCTGCGAAAGTCAGAATGAACCATCATTTTGGCAACATCTGCACGATGTACTTGATTAGAAGGGTGGTCAGTTTGCAATTGAACTGTTCCGGTGATCTGATTTGTTACGCTATTTTTGGCCACAATTAATACAGTTTTCTGCTGTTCGACCTTATCTAGAACTTCGTTCCAGAACCTGCTCGCCTGTTCAACAGTCAGATCGTCCATAAAACCTACAGAGGCACCTCCTTGGACAATGTTAAAAGTCAAATCTACGAGTTGGGTAATTAAGATGTCACTGGATTCTTTGATTTCTTCAATGACAAAATCTATATTGGTAGTAAGCATGGAGCTGCCGTGTTTGATTGTAAATCTTTATTCACTTCGGGTGAACGCAAAATAGATGACATAAAGCCAGCCGAGTATCCCGTGAATTAAAGCCCAAAGTATTGATTTATTGCGGTCCCACGAAGTGACGACGGCAATTACTGAGCCAAGGCCTATTCCCGATTGCGTGATCGTCTGTGTCGTTGATTTACTGATCTCCTGTCCAAACACTAGATTGGAAATGAATATAAACAGTATAAATAACGTAAGCTGTTTCATCATGATTTTATTGGGCTCCTCTTATTTTGAGTTCTTCATTGATCTCTTTTATTCTTTTGAAATTGAGAATTGCAATTGGGGATAAAGCAAAGGGAATAGCCATTAGTGCACTAAATCCTTTGGCGATTGATGTATATATCCCCATGCCTAATAAGATAAACAGCATAATGGTTAGCATCCAAGTGACTACAAGTGTATTTTTTCTATTGTTATGCAGCTCTTCGATAGTCATTCCGTTTAAAGGTCTATTATTCATAATTTCTTCGGTTTATATCTCTAATTTCCGTAATTATTTTTAAGAAACCAAGTGTTCGGCTTCAAACGATCTGTAAAATTTGCGAAATATGAGATTTATTTTATAAAAATTATGAAATAGCTTTGAAAATACAAGTAATAAAAGGGAAAATGAAATCATATTTTGCTTTTGTAGGGGGTAATTATAAATCGACACGATTTGATTCTGAATAACCTTTTGGAGCATGCCGACGAGAGACGGAATTTTTGCGGTTTAGAGCGGTTTATAAAGTAGCATAAAAACATGCAGGAAGAAAATGAAGGTGCAAGACAATGTCTCATTAAAAGAGGGATATCTTGAGTTGAGAAAATTGCAGGGGTAACGACGAATCTTAGAATAAAGACCGCGAACATTAAAAGCAATGAGAGGACAATATTAAAAATATGTTATTTGTGGAAAAATTAAGAAATCAGAATTTTAGCACTCGCCGTTACGATATTTACCATATGTTCCTGTAGGGGTAATTTCGAATCGGGATATAATATGAAAATGGCAAATCTTTTCCAGCGCTTTACCGAAAAATTGGAAGAGAACTATGGCAAGCTGTAGGATGGAGAATATGATGTCGATAAATCCGAATCTCCTATGAAATGAAATTGAATGAGGCACGTGATTTGAGCAGTTATATCAAGGGACTAAAATGCAAAGCTGCTCAGTTGAGACCCACTAAAACTGCGGAGGTTTTTCATGGGGCTAAAGTTGCATATATGGCACAGATCGCTGATGGATATGGTGTTTTGTTGATTAAATATATTGATGAACAGAAAAAAGGAGCCAGGAAAAGTCTGCGGAGGGAGATGACTGATAAAAAAGCGCGACTTGCGGCCTTAGCCGATGAGTGTTTTGCGCATCAACTTTTATTCCTGCGTCAAGCTGGAATAAAAGTTGAAAAGGAACAAGAAATTAATTAAAGTACATTTTGACTTTATAGAGATGTTAAAGCTAAAATATAAGTGGTATTTGTTGATTATTTTGCCGATGACGGCATTATCCTGTAAGAGTAAAATAACGGCACAGCAGCCATCAACGCTTATTGCATTGGTGGATACCGTAAAGCCAGATTGGTATCGTGAAAACTATGGTCAGGTTGTTATGATTGACGATGATTTAGTGGTTAAAAAAAACGACAGTTACTTAATAGATCTTCCATTGCGGATTGTTCCAGATTCCACCTATGTTTTCTTTTTGAGTGCTAGAATTCCGGTAGAATTATTTAAGAAATCAAATGAATTTTATCCCGATCTTCAGCATTTTGTGCTGATCGTTCCGGACTGGAAATTTTATGATGAGATTGCTAAAGAAGCGTCAAAACAAGGGATGTGTATAGAACCTGCGACGACCAATTTTTATTATTCGATAAAAAAAGAGGATGGTGCGGTTAGGGTTGATAGTATTCGTCGTTCCGGTGACGATAATGCGGGCTTCGATTTCGTAAAACCCGCTCTGCCCAAAAATATGTTGACAGTTTACAGGAAGGAAAGTTATGGATCTGTTTGCTGTCCACGTGATCCAAAATGGGATATGATAGATAAGGATAACTCTTTTTTGCACGATTTTGAACAAACTAATCACCTGATAGTGACTAGGGGTAGATATGTGCAGATGGAGGGTAAAGAAGGCGAAAAGAGTATCTATTATACGTTGCCTGGATTATCCTCTGTACAGCGGTTGGATTTTTTAGCTAATAAATATGTACAATGGACTAGCGCTAAAGATAACCACGAAACACCTATATTATCTCAGCTATTCGCCCCACAAATCGTTCCGATGGTAACTGAAGGTTTTAACAAAATGAAAGAGCAGCGATAACGTGAAAAATGATAATGCAAATGATTCGATAATAACGTAATTTTTTCATTTGAGATAAAGCTATTCGATCAACTTTATCTCAAACATTTTATCCCAGTTTTTGCCGGTCACAAAAAAGGTGTTCGATTTTCGATTGTAGGCGATACCATTGAGTACATCTAAATCGACATGATGCGTTACTTTTTCACGTAATTTGGAAAGATCCACCAATGCCTCTACTGCGCCTGTTTTAGGGTCGATCCGTCCAATAACATCTTCCATAAAGAAATTTGCATATATTTTTCCCTTTACCCATTCCATTTCATTGATCTGATCGACCATAGCTGTGTTCGTCGCCGCACGAATATAGTCTAATTTTGAGAAGTCGTGTGGATTGAGCGTATAGATATAATCCGAACCGTCAGACATGTATAAGTTTTTGCCATCGGAAGTCAATCCCCAGCCTTCCATTGGCTGAAAGTAAGGTAGTGTCTTAATAATCGATAGGGTGTTTATATCGTATACATAAGCTATATTGTTTTTATAGGTCAATTGATACAATTGCCCATTGAAAACAGTGGCGCCTTCGCCAAAAATTGAATCATCCAATTCAATTTTCTTGATGGGCTCACCGGTTTTAGGGTTAGTTAAGCGAACACTCGATTTACCTTTATTTCCGCTTGGGCCAATTCCATTTCCCGTGCTTTCGATTAAGTTGCCGCCATAAAACTCCAAACCTTGAGTAAAAGCCTTAATATCATGCGGATAAATATTTACAATGCTATACTGAAGCAAACGGGGAGGGGTGGAAGCGAATAAATCTATGCTTACCGTATTTTCCTCTTGTTTTCCATTACTGAATACGACAGCTTTAATAATCTGTTTGCCAAATTTTTCATGTTCTAATGCATATTCGAAAGGCGGATTGCCGTTTACCTGTCCAATTTTTTTATCATTGATGTAATAGACAATAGAGTCTAATTTTAATGTCTTCTCATTGTTTATCTTTAAAACTAGGTACTCTCCAAGTGTATAGCTCTGTTTGATACTGTCAAAGGTAAATGTCGGATTTTCTTCGTGCTGTACGGATTGGGAACTTGAAGTCGTATTTGTGTTATTGCGCTTATTTTCAGTACAGCCACTTAAAATGGCTAGAAACATGAAACTAATTAGATAAGATTTTTTTTTAATTGAAATGTTGTGCTTCATCACTCATCCTGTCATAAACTGTTGTTCTATTATCCGTTACCCAAACTTAGATAAATTGTTTTTTATATGCAATTCAATTCCTTATTATATAAAATCATAAACCCTTTATGAGAAAAAAATGAACCATTATATGCGGCTCAATTGTTATAAGGATATGGAACAATCTTATTTTTTGGGAACAAGTGGTATTCTTTTACCCTACAAGAATAGAAGTTTTTATCCTGAGCAGCTAGCAGGTAAGAGTCGGCTGACCGTATACAGCTTATTATTTAATTCTTTGGAGGTAAACAGTTCTTTTTATAAAATTCCCAGGGAAGAAACTGTTAAAAGATGGTCCGAGGAAACGACCGATGATTTTCGATTTACTTTTAAGCTTTGGAAAGGAATTACGCATGAAAAGGAACTCAGGTTTGATCCACAGGATGTAGTTAGATTTCTATCCGTTATTGATGGTGTCGGTCAAAAGAAAGGATGTTTGCTTATACAATTACCGCCATCATTTAAATTTACTTCCATTGCAAGGCTTACTGAGCTATTGGACTGTATCAGTCAGGATCAGCGAAGTCAGGCTTGGAAGGTATGTGTAGAATTTAGAAACGACTCTTGGTATAGGGAAGAAACTCTTATTCTTTTAAAATCATATGGAATGCATGTGGTTGTCCATGATAAGGATACTCGTGGCATGCGTCTTCAATATGCCGATACTAAAATTATCTATATGCGTCTCCATGGGCCGGATGGTGACTATCGGGGAAACTATTCAGACAGTGTACTGAGGGAATACAGTACCTATATCAATAGTTGGATCGCAGAGGAAAAAGAGGTGTATGTTTATTTTAATAATACCATTGGATCGGCACTTGCTAACTTGAATACATTAACGGAATATATCACAGCGAGCAAAGCATCATCTCTTTAAAACTATTTTCTCTTTAAAGGATTCGATTACGGATATATTCTGTTCCCATAAAACCATCCCAGCCCTCATGTTCACGCATAATTCGCTGGTATGCTGCTGTCAAGGCCTGAACCTTCGTCAATAAAGGGATGCCTCTCCGGATGCAATCATGATCGGAGAAAGTTCCAGCCTTATCGTACCATTGAAGCCAACCGAGTAGTTCTTGTCTAGTCATCAGCATTAATTGATCGAAAAGCATCTTATCTTTTAAGCCTAAAAGCTGATAACGCCAATCATTTCGATGCGATTCCATTGCTAGAATTTTTGGCAGCTGATGATCGATGATCTGTTTGATAAAAGATTCCATAATTTCAAATTTTAGTTGTTGAACATAAGTTGTGCATGGGTGTTCGAAAAAGCATTATATTTTCTCTTCATATGGATACGCAAGATTTCTTTGTATATATATTCTACAGCCTTCATTTTAGAGATCTGCTGTACTCCATTTTCAATGCATTTGCGATCTGTATAGTTTCCTTTTGGATTATTCCATTGTAGCCAATCAAGCAGCATTTCTTTTTCAAGTTTTTCAAGCCTTTGCTGTAAGCCCACTAATTCACTTTCTCTAAGCTGCTCGCGCCAGTCGGACCAAATGGAGTTGGATATTGCTGTTCTTTTCTCTTTGAATTTGTTTACCATGTGTTTCTTTAAATCTGATTTGTAAAATCTATTAGATAACTAGCTTGCTGATAATAGCGTTGCCAAGTTTACTTTTCATAAATAGCTCAATCTGTTTCAGTAATTCCTGGCTTACTTCGGGGACCCTTTCGAGATCCCTTATAAACCATTTCTGAATGACTGGATGCTGTTTGGAACGCTGTTCGAATTTAACGACTTCAGCTCTCGATGATTTTCCTTCTGGATCGTAGTATGACCACAGTACAATGAAAATCGTATTCGGGTCTTCATCGGGATAGGGGGTATGAAAGCGAACGATGTCACCAACGTGCAACTCCTTATTATCATAAGCTGTGATTTGTTCCATAAAAGCGTCGTCTAAAACTGATAATCAAATATACTAATAATATTAGTATTTCAAAATTATTACTAATAATTTTATTGTTTTAGTAGGCGTTCGTTGATTCTGTTAAGTGGAACATATCCTTTAAGCGGTTTTTCACTACATGTTACTTTTGTTGTTAGCAGCTAGTTGAATTTTAGGGAGTTATTTTTTGTCCGGTTTCGCGTTCCGAAGACTAATCGCGTTGGGGATTGATGGGCTGAATTTTTAATAGGCTATTTGTTATGAAACTTATTTTTCTGACTTGGGCAGTTTGACTTTAAAGACATAATATGGCAATTCCACCTTGTCGATTCTCTTATTCCATTGTGGATCCTTAAAAAGTTGTGCACAAGAAAAATAAAGATATCCATCTTCACCGATCCCCATGGAATCAGGCCATAATATTCGATGGTCACGGACTAAGGTATGTAGTTTTCCATCAGGACTTAAATATTTGATACTATAGTCGATGGATGACGTTAGGTAAATATTCCCGTTTATATCTGCCAGTAAGCCATGTGTGATGCCAACCTCTCCTTTGTCTTCGACTTTTGCCTCTAATTCTTGTTTCGTTAATGTGGAATCAGCCAAAAATTCTGTTGCGATACAGTACAAATGGGTTTGATTGATCGGTTTGAAGTATAGATATTTAAAGTCGTGACTCAACGCAATGCCATTCACGTTGGAAGAAAAAGGTTTTCCGTTTTCATTGCGCATATCATTACCGTCGTAGCTTAATACCACTTCAGGATCAGCCAATGTAAATCGGCTTCCAGCTAATGCTTTCCTGCTCTTTCCGGTTTTAAGGTCTAGAACAATGATGGCCGCTTGGCTTGGATCAGAGAGGTAGGCTAAATTTTTCTTTCCGTCAATGCGCATATCATTTAGACCCAATTTGGTTTTATCAAGGTCATCGAAACTGTAAATACGTTCAATTTGATCCTTTTTTGTGTCGATTTTTAACAATTTGAACTGCCCCTGGGCTGGTTTTTCATCATCGCCAAAAATTGATCCGGCAGATGATGGTTTGGAATCTAATACCCAAAGATTGTCCTGGGCATCGACAAATATATCCTGTACATTAACAAAGTGGGTATTCTCTATTCCTGTTTTATTCCATTCAATATCAGGATAAGGGACAGGTTTTCCGTCGATGATTTCAGTCAGTGCATACTGAAAATTCTTGGTTTGTTTTGGGAAGGAAACAAATAGACGGTTGCTGGATGTAACACTCACGCCAATGGGACGGAAGGGACCTAGATCTACTGCTACCTCTAGTTGTGGGCTTGTTGAATTATTGACTTGGGCCATCATGTTGAGAAAAAAGATGTGAAAGAATAGAAAACTAAATAAGAGCCTTTTTCGCATGTTCTTGTGTTAATTTAACCTGATTTTATTCCCTTAGCGTTACAAAGCGGTATGTTATAAGCTTCATAATGGGCCGATGCTTTTATAAAATAACTGTCTTTCGGCTAGTATTGTTTTAATAAGGAAAAGCTTTATCAAGTTTTTATCGCTGTACTGTCTTGCTTTTAAAGATATTTCTTTGTAGCTATCCGTAAATGGAATGAATGATTCCGATTTGAATCCACTTGAATTTTAAATGCTGGAGGTTTTAGGTAAGGTGATCTCAATAAATATCCAGTAAGTAGAGATTTTGGTATCGGTTGTTTTCATTGAATCAAGTGTCTGTATACATTTATGGAGACAGCTGCTGGATGATCACTATAAATAAACAGGGGCAAAATAATGATTAAAAATCAATTTTCGCCCCTGTTTCATATAATGGAGTAACGTAATTTTAGTGCAGCGGTTATTGCTCCTCTGTTACGACAGGCTCGCTAAACTTTTCGCTTCAAAAGTGGACAGTTCGTTGTATTTTTCGGCCTGTACTTTCTTTACCCAATTTGGATCTTGTAAGAGAGCCCTTCCCACGGCAACAAGGTCAAAGTCGCCACGCTCATACCGACGGACCAATTCGTCTAGCGACGCAGGTGAAGATTTGAATTCGGAGTTTGTAAATACGTCGCCAAAGTCTTTATCAAGGCCTACAGATCCAACTGTGATTGTGGGTTGTCCGGAGATCTTTTTAAGCCAGCCGGCGAAATTCAAATCACTGCCTTCAAATTCTGCTTCCCAATAACGGCGTTGGCTTCCATGGAAAATGTCGACACCGGCATCCGTCAATGGCAGGATCCAATCTTCCATTGCAGCAGGGGTAGGAGCAAGCTTGGCCGTATAGTCCTGTTGTTTCCATTGTGATAATCTCAGGATAATCACAAAATCCGGTCCTACAGCTTTCCGCATGGCTTTAACAACTTCCACAGCAAATTTAGAACGCTCCTTAATCGTTTTGCCTCCAAATTCGTCAGTGCGATGATTCATTCCTTCCCAAAAAAACTGATCGATCAAATAGCCGTGGGCACCATGGATTTCAAAAGCATCAAAGCCGAGATCTTTCGCAGACTTGGCTGCAGCAGCGTATGCCTGTATGGTGGCTTCTATATCAGCCAATGTCATCGTATCCGGACTCTCAAATGCTGCAGGCGGCGTCCATTGCATTGGGGTATAACCGACATGCCATATTTGAGGGGCTATTTTTCCGCCTTTCTTATGAACAGCATCAACAATATTCTTCCAGCCATTTAAAGCTTGATCACCATAAAAATTGGGAATGTCTTTTAAATTTTTTGAAGAAGGTCTTTCGATCACTGTACCCTCTGTTAAGATTAAACCGACATCACCAGCAGCACGCCGCTCATAATAACCAGCTACGGCGCTATCGGGAATTCCGTCCAAAGAGAATGCTCTCGTCATTGGTGCCATGACAAAGCGGTTTTTCAATTTTAAATTCTTATATTCAAAGGGATTAAAAAGTGTTTGTATGCTCATTTTTCTTGTTTAAATTGTAAATCTTCACAAAGATATTTTAAATAGTGTATATTTGTAACTATTATTGGTATAAACTAGTTACCTTTGTGTAACTATTCCCAAAATATCAAATGAAAAGGACTGAATTTAAAAGCTGTTCTTGTGCGATGCAGCGCTCGATGGCAATTTTAGGTACGAGGTGGAAACCTGTCATTATTTATACACTGCGTGATCGGAAAGCCCGATTTGGTCAGCTCGATGCGCTGATAGAAAACATTTCCCGCAAGGTTCTGACCAGCTCATTAAAAGAATTGGAAGAGGATGGTGTTATTCTTAGAGAAGAATATAAGGAACTGCCACCACGCGTCGAGTATTCTTTAACTGAGAAAGGTAAAGCCTTAATTCCTATTATGTGCCAATTGGCTAAATGGAACGAATCCTTTTACGAAGAGCCAGAATTACCCGAATTAATAGCGTAAGGAGCGCGTAAAAAGTAAATAGCGAATTACTGTTTTTGTACCGAGTTTGTCTTAATCCCTGCCTGATAGATAGCAAATAATTACTATGCGAAGGTGTATGTATGTAACTTGGCCTATTAGCATCCTTCCAGTAAGAATCCATCTTTTTCCAGATTGACGGAAAAAACTGGTATGTCATACTCATTCAAATTGATCAAATTAATCTGGTGTTCATCGAAACTTTTAAGTAAAATTTGACCAGCTGTTTGTTGATCAAAGTGGAACAATTACTCCCAGCGAATGCGAATATTTCAATATTTTATCCTTAATAATCTTAGTTCTTTAAATTTAGTCATTTTCCAGAAGCATTTTATGTTGACGCTTACCATACTGTTTTTGGTAAGTTTTAATGATATGCTGTAATTTTTTAAAATCTTCACTATACATATTTTTTTCATTTATTACCATTGTCGAATTATTTGTTGTATAAATTTTTATGGTTCTGAATTTAAAATATTTTTCGTCTCTACAGAATAACTTTATGATATTAAATGGGTTCCGAAAATGATTCATATCAGTTACTTTTTTTTTGTATTTGATTATATAGCGCAGGTTTAAATCCTTTCGATATAATCCACCAAAATTTACTTTAGTAAGTATATCTTCAGATATTTCAAAGTGCTCAAATTTCCAAACTGCCATAAGTATTATAAACGTACAGCAAATCTCCCATAGTATACCGAATGTAGTCATGGAATACCTTGAAATTAATACAGGAAGAATAAGGGTACTGCCGCAAAAAATAATGGTTAAAGGAAATGTATAATCCGAGCGGAACTTGATTTTTTTATTCACGAATACTTGTTTTATCTTTCGGTATTGAAAATAGAGTATAATGGAATATCATAATATTTTCCATCTTTTTTTAGATGCTGTTTCAATAGCGCTTCTTTTTCCATACCTATTTTTCCCATGACCTTTCCCGAAGCGGGGTTATGTGGGAAGTAGGTCGCAAAAATCTTGTTAAAATGCAGTTCTTTAAATCCGAAGTCAATGATTGCTTTTGCGGCTTCAGTGACATAACCTTTATTCCAATAAGGAATAGCAATCCAGTATCCCAGTTCAGCCTTATCCGAGCCTTCATCGTGTAATCCGATCGCGCCAATCAGTTTTTTCTCTTTGTTTCGGATAGCAAATGTAAAACCTTTACGATTGATATATGCTTCTTCTGCTAATTTAAGCCAATATTCAGCATCTTCTTTTCGATATGGATAAGGAATATTTGATGTAAAGTCCGAATATACTTTATCTTGAAGATAGTCGACAATCTGTGGAATATCAGAAGCAGTAATTGCATTGAGAATAAGTCGTTCTGTTTCTAGTTGGGGGAAATCTTTCATTTGATTAAGTCCTCAATTGGGGTTAAAAGAAATTGTAAGTTATGTGATTGTTGGCAAATGTAATAATTCTCCTAAATTTCAAACGAATAACATTACTCCTTGGTGTTCATCTACACTCGTATTTCTAGGATCGATAGCATTTTCGCTTAAATTTTTGAAATAAATTTTATAATTTTGCAGCTGTAGATCATTCATGTTATCAATTTTTAAAACGTAAAGCCATGTAATGCATTGTCGATATTGAGGGAGAAAGTAATCAACGGGGTTTATCTGATTTGACTACTCTATTCCTATGTCTTCAATTTTTTAGTATGGACTTAAATTTTAAAAATGGATTCAACAAAATATGGTCGTACCTACCATTTTCCCTTTTCTCCGGGAACAAACAGCGACGATCGTTTTAATCAGCATTATTGGACGGATATACAATCCTTCCATCAACTGTTGTATACAGAAAAATTAGATGGTGAAAACAACTGTCTTTCACAAAGGGGGGTATTTGCGCGATCTCATGCAGCCCCAACTACTTCGCCATGGACGGCTCAGTTAAGGGAATATTGGACCAGATTAAAAAATGATCTGCATGATTTGGAGTTTTTTGGTGAAAATCTTTATGCGGTACATTCAATCGAATATCGGAAACTAGAGCACTATTACTATGTTTTTGCTGCTCGAATTAAAGATCAATGGCTTTCTTGGGAAGAAGTTACATTTTACGCTAGTTTATTTGATTTGCCCATGGTACCTGTTTTAAAACTTGAAAATGTAAAGAATATGTCAGAACAGCAGCTCCAACTTTCAGTCGAAAATTTGGCCACACAGCCCTCCGTGTTCGGATCTGTTGATGCTAAAACGGGACATATGTGTACGATGGAAGGGGTGGTATGTAGGAATGTCGACGCATATCCTGTTGGCAAATTTCAGCACAACGTCTTTAAATATGTCAGAAAAGGACATGTGCAGACTGATGAACATTGGACAAAATCATGGCGCAGAACAAAAATGGTTTGGGAAAGGAAGGATGATTAATGGAATGGAAAATAGCAGTAGATAAGGACTGGTCGACGTTAGAGAATAAATTCTCTTGGGTAAAGGATATGGAAAAGGTACAGCAGGATCCTTGGCATCATGCAGAAGGAAATGTAGCAATTCATACACAGTTGGTTCTTCAGCAGCTTCAAGAGCTACCTGAATACCAAAAGCTGAACCTGCAAAAACAGGAGTTGATCTGGGCTTCGGCCTTGTTGCATGATGTTGAAAAAAGATCCACCACCATTATCGGATCAGATGGCCGTATCAGTTCGCCAAATCACGCTAAAAAAGGAGCGAAAACCACGCGGGAGATTTTGTTTCGTGATGTGGAGACTCCTTTCGCCATACGCGAACAAATTGTGTCTTTGGTACGTTACCATGGTTTGCCATTATGGCTTATGGAAAAAGCTGATCCAATGAAAAGCGCCCTAGAGGCTTCGCTCGCTGTAAATATGAGTCAGCTCAAACTGTTGGCTGAAGCAGATGCTAAAGGTAGATATTGTCGCGATCTGGACGCACTGCTTTATGCGTTGGATATGTTTGAACTGTATAGCAAGGAGGTTGGCTGCTGGAATGGGCCTCGTCCCTTCTTAACAGAAAATGCTCAATTTACCTATTTTAATGGAAATGACAACTACGTCGATTATGTTCCTTTTGATACATTTAAATCGACGGTTATCGTGCTTTCAGGGCTGCCCGGAATGGGTAAAGACTATCACATTCAAAAAATGAATGCAGATATGCCCATTATTAGCCTGGATGATATCAGACGCAAATATCGAATTGATCCCACTGATAAAAAGAAAAATGGATGGGTCATACAAGAAGCAAAAGAACAGGCAAAAAAATATTTGCGCTGTGGACAGGATTTTATCTGGAATGCCACGAATATAACTTCCCAAATGCGTCAGCAGCTGATCGATCTTTTTGTTGGCTACCAAGCCTATGTTAAATTATTGTATATCGAAAAACCCTATCAGGTATGGCGAACACAGAATAGAGATCGGGAATATCCATTACCTGATGCAGTCTTAGATAAAATGCTCGGTAGTTTGGATGTTCCTCAGCTCACAGAAGCTCACGAAGTTCAGTATTTCACAACGTAAATAGCATCTTAACAAAGGGTATCTTAAAATTATCCTTTGTTAAGATATAAGCAATTCCTATTTACTGTTTCAATTTTTGATTTAACAGTGGAACAAGCTCCTCTACCCGGATATTGATCACATCTATGTCGATCCATAGATGAGCCGGCTTTGTAATAAGATTACGATCGATAAAGCTTAAGAGATTTATAAGACGGCTTGTTTTTTGTTTTCGTAGCAATGAAGATTCTTTTAATTTTATAAATATAGAAGATGTTCGGTATAAACCGGTTACAAAACAATCGATGTCCGCCCACGGAATTGGCTGGGGCTCTAATGCGCTGTTGTTTACGAGCATGTCTTGACCTATCGTGAGTGCTGCTATCCCTTTTCGATAGCGGTTTATTTGCTGTATTCTGAGGTGAAATACGCTTGCTGCTGCTAGTGCCCACACCGTCGAAGCCAATTTTAACATTAGATCTTTATGTAACCATGCATAAAGCGTAACGACTATAGCGAACAAACAAAGCGCCATACTTATGATAATTTTCCCGCTGTTAAAATGAATTTTGATCATTATTTTTATAAGCATATAAACGCTGCTAAAAATAGGTGAAGATTATCTGCTGCAAAACGGCTCTTTCTATTCTGTACCCATTTTTAGTAACTTTTTATAAATATAAGCAGTAAAACGGCCGAATCTCTCGGCAATTATTATTCGCACCTGTTGAGTGATTATTCGCAATATATCTATTTATGTTGTCAGTCCTTCTAAATTAAAGGTCATTGAAATAGATTTGAACCTTTCTTTTTTAGTCAAATGAATAGTAGTTTTGTTTGTAGAATAAATTGACATAATGTTGGCAAATCTCAAAGAACATCTAACCTAATTTATCAATGTATATCCGATCCAATTAGAGGAAATAATGGGTTATTTCAGGACAAAAACGCACCTCATTTTGCACAACGTGTTCCGCCACATCTAATTGCATCATTTCTAAGCTTTACACCCGAATATCTAAGTGAAATCCGAAAAACAATAATCCGCTAAATGAGCGGTTAAAATTAGCGGCAACTAAAAGACTAGTAACATTGGTCCGAATCAGCAATACGGAAGGGATTAATTCTGAATTGAAGGTTGTGCTCTCTTGCATAATCATAGACCAATTTTTCGAATTTTTCCACAGCACTTTCTTCCGAAGCAGCAAAACAATGCAGGTTTAGTTCAAGCGGTTTTTCTGAAGTTGCTGGATCGATGCGCAATTGTTCAACTTCCGAGAGAACAACCGCGAAAGATGTTTTACAAATCTCAACCTCTAGATGCGAACCTATTAATTGAGATGAAATGCTATAGTAAGAATTTTTATTTTGGATTTCTTCTTGAAAAGGATCTAAATATGTCGTAATGATAGAGCGATAACCATATTTAGCATTACCAAAAAACTGATCAATATATTCCTGTGCTTTTTCATATGTTGAGAAGACACCTTCGAGATTAGTGAACAAATCTGGATCTTCCCTTACTTCTTTTGAAACTACTGTATATACCTTAATGAGGTTGGTTGTCATATTTCGTATGCTACTTTTTGTACATTAAGTAAGTTTTTCTGCAAAAAAAACTAATGTAGAATTTTATCCATCATCGATTGTAAGATAAAATCATCGTTTTAAAATAAAAAATTTCCTCTACTAATTTGTAGCCTGTTTTAGATCAGGTGCTTGTGCTTTAAAGTTGTGTATAATTTTCGTATTATCCAAATATTTTACCGATTGTTTTCATTTACGCATCTTAAAGATTATCATATCACCAAATTCGCCCTCCAGCGCACGAAATCGATAGCGAACGCAGCTTGCTGATTAGCTTCATCTTTGCATATTGACACCAAAGGAACACGTCCACGTTTAAATAAACTTGTTGTCAGCTCTCAAAAGGAACAGTCTAAAAGCGTGATTTAAGGAGATTTTTTACATTTCATCTTTTAACCTAACGATATAGCCTAAACACTTTTACTTTGGAATGGAACAAGCTTTCTTTTGTATGGATTCAAACGTTTTCGTAAATAAATCATATCATTTGGTTCATTTCACTTATATTAATTAATATCTTGTTTTGCCAATTCAATTCAATTGAAACGAATAGCCCATACCTAAATTAGGATGTATGTGGGGTAAAACTTGTTATGATTTACAAACCAATGATGAATAAATAAACCGGGTCGATAGACTCAAGATTAAATGATAAAATGAGAAGAAATACACTATTTAAATCTGTTTTAGTGGCAGCTATGGTCAGCAATGTTGTATTGGCCTATGCCCAGGCAGATAAGAGTAATGACAAAGGTTGGACAAACCTTTTTGATGGAAAGACGCTAAATGGCTGGAAAACTGTTGGAGGAAAAGCACCCTATTCTATTGAGGGAGATGCTATTGTTGGGCGAATGACTAAGGGTACCCCCAATTCTTTTTTAATTACTGAGAAAGAATACGGTGATTTCATATTGGAGCTTGATATTAAACTTGAAGGAAAGGAAACTAATTCAGGTATCCAAACTAGAAGCCATCTCGATCCAAAAGGCAACGATGGACGAGGGCGTGTATATGGACGACAAGTAGAGATTGACCCATCCGCGCGCGCGTGGACGGGTGGAATATATGATGAAGCACGTCGCGGATGGATTTATCCCTTAGATTTAAATGAGAATGCAAAAACAGCATATAAAGCAGAACAATTTAATCATATCCGAATAGAGGCCATCGGCGATGAGCTGCTGACTTGGGTCAATGATATACCAGTGTCGTACGTTGTTGATACGATTGATAGAACGGGGTTTATCGGACTTCAGGTGCATAGTATTCCGGCGCAATTGGATGGAAAGAAAGTTTATTTTAAGAATGTAAAAATAAAAACAACTGATCTTAAACCAAAAGGTTTTCCTAAAGATGTATATATCGTCAATCTCAAGCCCAATGAAGTGGTGGATGCTGAAAAGAAAAAGGGTGTTAAACTCTTATTTGACGGTAAAACCAATACAGGTTGGCGTAGCATACATAGCGATAAGTTTCCAGAACGTGGGTGGGAAGTCAAGGACGGACAAATGACTGTGCTAAAATCTGATGGTGGAGAATCAACGAATGGTGGAGATATTGTCACAAAAGATAAATATGCTGTGTTTGATCTTTCATTTGAATTTAAGCTTAGTCCAGGTGCAAATAGTGGTGTGAAATATTTTGTCACCTTGAAAGAAAAATCAAAAGGATCGGCTATTGGTTTGGAATACCAAGTGCTTGATGATGCTTTGCACCCTGATGCGAAATTAGGTAGGGATGGAAACCGTACGTTGGCCTCCCTATATGACCTCATCACATCCAACCGTGATGAGCGTGCACGCAGACCGATCGGTGAATGGAATAGGGGTAGAGTTGTTGTTACAGCAGATAATAAAGTTGAACATTATTTGAATGGCATTAAAATGCTGTCTTATGAACGGGGCTCCAAAGCGTTTAAAGATTTGGTTCAAATCAGCAAATATAAAGACTGGGAGAGCTTTGGCGAAGCCGAGGAAGGCTTTATTCTTTTGCAGGACCACGGTGATCGGGTCTCCTTTCGCAGTATAAAAATCAATACACCCAATTAAGACTACTCTTTATGAATCATTATTTATCGCGCAGAAGCTTTGTTAAACAGTCCGTTATTGCTGCAGGAGCTGTTATGTTGTCCAACAGTGTCTTAGGAAAGGTCAATCTGGCCAAACCCAATGAACGTGTTAATCTAGCATGCGTAGGATTAGGCAATAGGGCAGCAGAAATCATTAAAGAACTCTATAAGACTGGACTCTGTAATATCGTAGCCTTATGTGATGTGGATCTTGGTGCTAAACATACACAAGAGATATTGGGTATGTTTCCCGACGCACCTCAATTTAAGGATTTTAGGGTGATGTTTGACAAAATGGGAAATCAGATCGATGCTGTGAGTATAGGAACCCCTGATTTCTCTCATTTTGCAATAACGATGCTTGCATTGGATTTGGGCAAACATGTTTACGTGGAAAAACCAATGGCAAGAACGTTTCTTGAGGTTGAACTTATGACAGAAAAAGCTCGGAAAAATCCAAAACTTGCTACCCAAATGGGAAACCAAGGGCACTCCGAAGCAAATTATTTTCAGTTTAAAACTTGGAAAGATGCGGGTATTATTAAAGATGTTACACGCATAGATGCGCACATGAATATGCCGCGCAGATGGCATGGCTGGGACGTGAATATGAAGGGCTTTCCTGCCGCCGAGATGATACCCGAAACGCTAGACTGGGATCTCTGGCAGATGCAGACTATTGGTCACAATTATAATAAAGATTTTGTCAATGGACAATGGCGTTGTTGGTACGATTTCGGAATGGGCGCTTTGGGCGATTGGGGGGCACATATATTGGATACAGCACATGAATTTTTAGATTTGGGACTCCCGACCGAAGTCTCAGCGGTAAAGCTAGATGGGTATAATTCGTATTTTTTTCCGATGTCTTCCACCTTAAAATTTCATTTTCCAAAAAGAAAAAAAATGCCTGCAGTAGATATTAATTGGTATGACGGCTTGGATAATTTGCCACCTATACCCGAAGGCTATGGGGTATCCGGACTGGATCCCAATATCCCTCCACCAAGTACAGGAAAATTAGAGCCCGCTAAATTAAATCCCGGAAAGATTATTTATGGAAAGGATTTGATATTTAAAGGTGGTTCGCACGCCAGTACACTGCAGATTATTCCAGAACCCAGGGCTAAAGAAATGGAATCTCGGTTACCGGAAGTGCCAAAATCACCATCAAACCACTTCGCTAATTTCTTAAAAGGCTGTAAAGGGGAAGAAAAGACCCGCTCGGCTTTTGAAATTGCAGGCCCTTTGAGCCAAGTGTTTTGTTTAGGTGTCATTGCACAGCGTTTAAATAGCAAATTGGTACTGAATACACAGACAAAAGAAATTGTCAATGATAAATTTGCCAATGCTCTTCTAGCCGGACCTCCTCCTGCTAGAGGCTGGGAGCAATATTACAAGATGTAATACACTAGTAATTGGGTATACAACAGGAAAGGGCAATGAGACACATTGCCCTTTCCTGTTTGAAATGAAAAGTTTTTCCTAAAATGTACGATTTGCTTGCTCAGCATATAAAAGAGCTGGTAAAAGAACTGGAAAGTTGGAAAAGTATGATAATCTCAAGTAAGTTGAGACAAATCGGCTCTTTTTGAGCCCCTTGGTGATAATATCAGGATACCGGTGTCTGTTTCAGTCCGTATTCGCTAGGTAGCACATGCTGAAGAAAGTCTATACTGTTTTTGAGCGTATAATGATGGTGTAAATAAAAAAAGGTTTTCAAACGGGGAGAATGAAAACCTTAAATAACCAATTATAAACCTAAATTATGATGATACAAATGTAAGTGTATTTTCTACACTATGCAAATTTATTTTAAAATAATTTGCTGTTCTTTAAACAAATTAAAAGAAGTCATTATTTTTACTTTATCAAAGCTTGTTTTTACTTACACATTTAGCTAGGTGGATATAGCAGCGGATAAATAGAAGAAAATTAGAGGTTATATAGCTATGGAAAATTTAGAAGTGTGGATGCGCGGGCCCATTGCGGGAATTCCCAATCTGTTGCAGCCTGTTGCACATACACTTTTGCAGGTTGCAGAGGATGTTTCAACCTATACTGATCGGTTGTCCCCGCAACAGCTCTGGACAAGACCCTGTGGGAATGCCAGCATAGGTTTTCACTTACAACATATCATTGGGGTTATCGATCGCATGTTTACTTATGCTGAAAACAAACCTCTAACGGACGAACAATTTGATTACCTCCACAGAGAAGGCAAAGAAAATGTCGATATTAGTCCTGCATCTCTTGTCGAAAACTTACATGAACAGATTAGACAATCTTTGCAGAAATTAACTTTAATCGATCCGGATACGTTGTGCGAGCAACGTTTTTTGGGAAGAAAGCGCATCCCCACTACATTGATTGGCCTGTTGTTCCATGCTGCAGAACATGCGCAGCGTCACGTTGGCCAATTGCTCGTGACGGCACGTTGTCTTCCCCCAGTTCCTCGTTGATCGGTCTGAGCTGATAACAAAGCTCGGTCAGTTCATACATGACCCGCGCGGACTCTTCAGCATGTACTGTACGTTTTACAACTGCACTATCTTCCAGTTTGCACAACTGTACGTCAGCATGCGTTCGGTAATATCGGGTAAACATTTTCTGATCTCCGTATACGTTACGGAACAATTGACAAGTCCGTTTGAAATTGCTTTTGACTATGTTAAAGCAGATTATCAAAAGCCGTTTGTCTTTTATGGAATAGAAAATGATTCGAGCCGAATGGATAGAACAGGGCGTTGTGGACTATCTTCGCTTTTTGGAGCAATTGTAATTTATCAATAAGCAGGCTCGTTTATCTTTCGGTGGGAAAAATGAGAAAGCACCCTTTTAGGATGCTTTCTCTTGGTCGTTTACCGTGTTGTATAACCGCCATTGGCGAAAATCGTCTGGCCGGTAATCCACCAGCCATCGGTGACAAGGAACTCAACCAGAGGCGCAATGTCTTTTATATCCGTTAGCCCACCCAATGCTGAGGCAGATTTGTGGTAGGCAACAGCATCCTCACTTTCCTGTCCGTAGAAAAATGGCGTATCCATTGGGCCTGGAGCTACGGCTGTAACCGAAATACCTCGCTCACCGAATTCCTTTGATGCGGCTCGCGTAAAATGTTCTACAGGAGCTTTCAGTCCCTCATAAGTCGAGTAAAATCCGGTATAGGCCGCTAATAACGAGGTAACAATGGTGCAGATCTTGCCATTTACATTCAGTTTTTTCCCTGCCTCCTGAATAAAGAAATAGGCAACTTTTGAATTGATATCACTCATGCTATCGTATTCTTCGACTGTGGTGTCCACAATTGGCTTTTTTAATACTTTACCGACAGTGTTGATGGCGATATCTACGCCTCCGAATCGATCAATGGCTGCATCAAAAAGTTTCGTGATATGCTCAATTTTGGTTAGGTCCGCTTGGACTAGTAATGCTTCTGTACCTAAGGCTTCTACAGCCGTTACTGTTTTCTCAGCATCTTTTTTGGTGTTTTCACTGTTATAATGGATCACCAGTTTTGCCCCTTTAGCTGCAAAATCCCGGCTTAATAATCCACCCAGATTTTTTGCACCACCAGCAATAAGGACAACTTTTTCTTTTACATCATTTCTTGCCATAATAATTTAAATTTTGATTACAGCAAATTTCATAAATGTTAAGGGTTCTGTTATGGTGAACTTTTCGCTTTTTGCAATTGACGAAATTGCGAAGGGGACATGCCCTCATATTTTTTAAAAAATTTGGTGAAGTTGGATGGGTCGTAGGTCAGCGTTCTTGCGATCTCCGAAATGGTCAACTCGCTATTGGTAAGCAGGTCCTTGGAACAGGTCAATATTTTTTGTACATAAAAATGGCACGGGTGATTTCCCGACGTTTCCTGTATTATCTTGATAAGATGCTTTTGTGAGACGCAAAGTGTGTTTGCAATATGTTGAAGCTCAAACATTTCTATGCTGACTCCGTTAATCAATTCTGCGAGATGACGATCCAGGAACTCAAAATATTGAATCGTAATTTCTTCACTTCTTTTCTTATTCGGAGGCAATGCTGTATTCATCTTAATCCTTTTCGAATGGTTAGGTTAAATATAACCAATTTAGACTACACGCCATATTTATGCCCGAATTAATTAATGTTGATCAGCAGTCCCCGCCACATTATCGGATTGTTGTTTCATATTGCAGAGTATGTACAGCGTTATGTAGGCAAATTGTCTTTGACGGCATGGTGTATCGTGCTGTATCAATAAAAATTATAGTGGACAGGATTGAAAAAGTGGGGGCACTATGGATTACCGAACGATTAAATTGTAAATTCGTATACTTGTAAGATCCCGAAGGGAATTCATCATTTTTATAATCCCGCATAAAAATAAACAGCGTAGTGTATGCAGATACTTTTAGTAGAGGACGATCGTCGGATTAGCAGCTTTGTTGTGAAAGGTTTGGAAGAAATGGGGCATCAGGTCATTTTAGTTGAATCTGCGGAAGCAGCACGTGAATGGATCAATGTAGATTCTTTGGATATTATTGTACTTGATATCATGTTGCCTGGTATAGATGGCATACAGTTCACAAAGACAATCAGATATCGAAAAAATCATATTCCGATATTGATTTTAAGCGCTTTAGGAGAGATTGAAGATAAGGTCGAGGCTTTGGAAAGTGGTGCTGATGACTACCTCGTCAAGCCGTTTTCCTTTAAGGAATTGGTGAGCCGTATCAAAGCCCTGGTACGCCGTGATAATTATAAAAACATATCAAAGGACAGCAGCGTGGAAATTCGTGATTTGAAAGTGGATCTTGAACGCTATGAAGTCCATAAGAATGGTAAAAATATCGATCTCTCTCCCAAAGAATTTAAACTATTCAAGTACCTGATCGAAAATCGAAATAAAACACTCTCACGAACCGCTATCCTGCAGGCCGTTTGGGGAATTGATTTTGATAACAATACGAATGTCGTGGATGTGTATGTTTCCTACTTAAGGGGCAAGGTCGACGACGGTAGTGAGACGTCTATTATCAAAACAGTCAAAGGCGTCGGTTACATGCTTACAACGGACTGATTATGAATTTAAAGATTCGGCTTACACTTTTTTCAACGTTGGTATTCACTATCATTTTCGCACTTGCAACAGTAGTCATTTACTGGATGTTTTATAGTTCATCTGAACGACATCTAATAAGCTCGCTGGAAAAAAATGCAAAGATAGCCGGCATTTATTACCTGGAGGCAGATGAACAGAGCCCACTAAAGCATCTGGAATCTAAAAATCAATATGAAAGCCTGGTCAAACGTGCCATGGTAGCTGTTTACAATGCTGCAGGAAAAGTAAGTTATGGCGGTATGCGTTTTGATAGTCAAATTAATAAGGATTTGCTGCAACAGCTGAAAACAGACAAAACGGTTTATTTTAAAACAGCAGACAGCTTTTATTTTGGGTTGTATTATCCCGATAATCAGGGCGATTTTTTTGTGTTTGTCAAAGAGTCGAGCGCAGACTTTAATCATCAGTTGAATCGTTTGCTCATTACGCTTGTCTTTGTGTTTCTCGTGGCATTAATCAGTATCGCCTTATTGTCGGTTTGGCTGAGTAAATATGCTTATCTCCCAATTCGTAAAGTAATCCAGGAAATTCAGCATAAGGATTTAAGCACCATTCAGGAACCTCTGACAACTATAAAAACGAAGGACGAACTACAGGATCTTATTGAAAGTTATAATGCACTCCTACGGCGGATTAGTGAAAATATGATTATTAGAAAGAATTTTGTCAGTTATGTTTCACACGAGTTCCGAACGCCTTTGGCGGGAATCCTGGGCTCCATGGAGGTCTTCGGTACGAAGGTCAGAAGCGAAGAAGAATATCGTGAATTGGCTGAAACTATTACCGACCATGTCAATTTTCTGAATCAGCTTATTGGTAATTTTCTTTTACTCACAGATGATCAGGCCGTGAAACGTTCCCAAGAGCTTTTTCGGATCGATGAGGTGGTTTGGGATCTCGTGCCCAAGCTTTCGCGATCGTTTACTGCTCCTCTGAAGATTGATATACAGGTCGATGAACCACAATATTTTAATTTTTGGGGAAATAAGATGCTTGTCACACTTTCTATCTCCAATTTAGTAGAGAATGCACTTAAATATGCAAATAGTCAAGAAGTACTTGTCAAAATGACAAATTTAAATGGCAGATTGTCTTTGCAGATTATAGACCACGGCATTGGCATCCCAGCTGCCGAACTGGAGTCTGTGAAGCAGACTTTTTATCGTGGCTCCAATGTCGGTAACGTCAAGGGCAGCGGTATAGGTCTTTCTTTTGCGCAAATTGTATTTAAAGATCAAGGGGTTGACTTTGAAATCCATTCAACTGATTTGGGTACAACGGTATCGCTATTATTCCCTAAATTCTAACCGTTTTCTAATCTCTTCTAATCAAACTTTAATTTTCCCTAAAGTTACCTGTAATCCTCGCCAGTTAGTTTTGTAGAAATTCAAAATTAGGTGAGAAAACTACAGATTACATTATTGCTACTACTAGGCCTGAATAGTAAGCTATTTTCACAGGAAGCCGGAGAAAACCGTTTACAAAAATCAGAGATAGAACAAATTTTCCTGACCCATAACCTGAACTTAATGGCTCAACGTTTTCATATGCAACAAGCCGAGGCAGCTGTGCTTCAGCAAAAGTTGTGGCCCAATCCAACGATCTCAATTTCTGAGGTCAATCTTTGGAAAAATTCCTCCAGCGAATCGCTTCCAGCGCTGATCGGCAATTACGGTAAATACCAACAGGTGTCGGTCGAATTGGAACAGACTATCGAAATGGCTGGTAAAAGAAAGAAACGGGTGCAACTGCAGCTGCTGGAAAAAGAGAATGCGCAGCTTCAGTTCCAAGAATTGCTGCGGAACATGAAATATGATCTTCGGAGTCAGTGTCTCGAATTACAGATCTTGCAGGAGAAAGAAAAGTTATACGGTAATCAGGTCAATATCTTCCAGACATTGGCTCAGTCTTATCAAAATCAATGGAGAGAAGGCAATGTAAGTGAGATGGACTACCTCAGGATTCAAAGCGAATCTATCGCTTTTGGGAACAAATTGAATGAAATTCAACAGGAGAAAATTGAAAAAATGAATGCGGTTGCGCAATACCTCGGGAACAAGGGAGCCGCACTCACAATAGCAGATACGATTGACATGCCACATTTTTTGCAGGAAAAAAAACAGGAGTGGAAAATGATGGCCCTTAATAATCGAAGCGACTATAAAATCGTCCAAAACGAATTCAAAAAAAGTGATGCTCAGCTGAAAATAGAAAAGGCAGAACGTATACCGGACTTGAAGGTGTCAATCAATTATGACCGCGGTGGAAATATTATGCGTGATTTTGTAGGGTTGGGGGTGGCCATGGATCTTCCTTTATTTAATCGGAATCAGGGCAATATCAAAATCGCTAAACTGGAACTTGAGAAAAATAAAGTGGAAATCGAGCAATTTCGTATCGACATCGAACGCGAAATTGATTTTCTTTCGGCGCGCTTGACCAATCTCGAAGCGAGTTTGAAAACGATGAATACAGGCTTTGATCATAATCTTGATGTAGCGCTGGAGCGCTATGTCCGAAATTTTCAAGAGCGAAGATTGACCATTGTTGAATTTATAGACTTTATCAATAATTATATGGAAAATAAGGAATCGATATTGGAACGTAGGATCAAATACCTACAGTATAAAGAAGAATTGATGTATTTAATCGGAAAGGATATTGTCTAATGAAAAGAAGCTTATTAATGCCATTAACCTTGATGTCCATCTGTGTAATTTGGGGATGTCAGTCAACAAAGAATGAAGAGGAGGCTATCCCGTCAACCAAAGGTTTCTGCCTTAGTGCTGATTTCAAAAACCAAATTAAAATTGATGCTATAAAGAAGAGGGCAGTATCTGAACAGATTGCTTTGAATGGTGTGATCCAATATGATCAGGATGAACTGGCAGCGCTGAAGAGTCCGATACCCGGTATCGTACAGTCTGTCTCGTTCAAAATGGGTGACTACGTGGAGAAAGGACAGATTCTTGTATCGCTTAAGGGCACGTCAGTCAATGATTTGGGAAAGGAGCTACGTGAGCTCGAAAATAGTAAGCGCTTGACGGAGCGTAAATTGGAGAGTCTGCACAGCTTGCTGAAAGATGGTATGGCTTCGCAACGCGAGCTGGAAGAGATGGACAGTGAACTGAAAGCCATACAGATCGGAATTCGCAATGTAAAGGCCAATATGAATCTGCTCAATGGATCATTAGAAAACGGTATGTTTTACATCCGTGCGCCTAAAGCTGGTTATATTGTAGATAAAAAGGTGAGCCCCGGTATGACAGTTGGCGATGATACGGAGTTACTGTCGGTTAGTAAACTGAATGAAGTATGGGTTTCGGTCAATATTTATGCAAATAACCTGCCTTTTGTAAAAAATGGTGCTCCAGTCAAGATCACAACATTAGCTTATAAAGGAGAATCTTTTGAAGGGTATATTGATCAAGTAGCGAATTTTTTTGATCCAGATGAACGTGTTGTTAAAGCGCGTATAAAATTGTTAAACAAAGACTTGAGATTAAAGCCCGGCATGAGTGTAGATGTGTTGGTAGAAAAAGCCGTTTCTGGACAGGAAGAGCACATGTTGGCCATACCCAAAGATGCAATTATTCTTCACAACAATCAGAATTTTGTAGTTCTCTATAAGAATGATTGTGATTTAGCTGTAAAGCCAGTAGACATTGTTGCTGAGAATGAAACCTATGCTTTCGTCAAAACAGGAATGGCTGAGGGGGATCAGGTGATGACTGAAAATGAGCTGATTGTATTTGATGAATTGATAAATAAATAGGATGAAGAAAGTTGTACAAAATATTGTTTCATTCTCATTGAAACACTCCTTGGTCGTCCTTTTTTTTACGATGGCATTGTTATTCGGCGGTATATATGCCTATTTGCATACACCGATTGAAGCCTTTCCCGATGTTACCAATACAAGGGTTAGGATTATCACGCAATGGCCGGGACGCAGTGCTGAGGAAATAGAAAAGTTCGTCACACTGCCAGTCACCAAAGAAATGAATACGATTCCAAAGAAAACGGATGTTCGCTCGATATCATTATTTGGTTTATCTGTTGTAACAATTCAATTTGAAGATGGTGTAGCAGACTTTTACGCACAGCAATATGCAGGTAATAAAATGCGCTCTATTGAATTGCCAGAAGGCGCTGAAAGTTCCATTGAACCACCGTCTGGCGCAACAGGAGAAATTTTTCGCTATGTGGTGAAGAGTAATCTTCCGATTAAAGAGGTTTCTGCCATTCAGGATTGGGTGATTGAACGGGAACTCGTGGGTGTGCCCGGCGTGGCAGACGTCGTTAGTTTTGGGGGCGAGGAAAAGATTTACGAAATAAAAATCAATCCAACAGAATTGGCCAATTATAACCTTTCGCCGTTGGATGTATATGAGGCCGTATCGCGGTCGAATATCAATGTTGGCGGAGATGTTATCCAAAAAGGTAATCAGGCCTATGTGGTACGAGGTGTTGGGTTGTTGGATAAAATCGATGATATAGGCAATATATTAATCAAAGTGGTGGGCAATACACCGATACTAGTCAAGCATGTCGCAGAAGTAGAATTAGGGGCCAAGCCTAGGCTCGGGCAGGTAGGTCTTAATCAAGAAGATGATCTTGTCCAGGGAATTGTCATTATGCTTAGGGGAGAAAATCCATCTGCAGTGGTGACAAAGCTAAAAGAAAAAATAGCGGAATTGAATGAACGTATTTTACCCGAAAATGTCAAGATTGAACCCGTAATAGATCGTACGAAATTGGTGAACAATACGGTACATACAGTCTCTAAAAATCTGATAGAGGGAGTCCTGCTCGTTTCGATTATCGTCTTTATCTTTTTAAACAACTGGAAGACAACTTTTATCGTAGCATCTGTTATTCCATTAGCTTTCCTATTCGCAATCATCTTATTGAAGATTCAAGGATTGCCGGCCAATTTGATCTCCATGGGAGCCCTAGACTTTGGACTGCTGCTCGAGGGTACACTAGTCATTGTAGAAACTGTTTTTGTGTCTCTGGAAAAAGAGGCACATCGGCTTGGGACAGCCCGTTTTAATAAGATATCCAAGTTAGGAATTATCAAAAAAAGTGCGGGTTCAGTAGCCGGATATATCTTTTTTGCCCTGTTGATTTTAATCGTCGCGTTGACTCCGATCTTCTCTTTTCAAAAGGTGGAAGGAAAGATGTTCTCACCATTGGCTTTCACACTCGGTTATGCTTTGTTAGGTTCATTGATCCTGAGTTTGACCTATGTGCCCGCCATGTGTAAATACTTGCTGAAAAAAAATATCAAAGAGGATGAAAATAAGATCACTAAAGTTAGTCGAAATGCCATTTTTAAAGGTTTTAAGAAAGCTTTTGATCATCCAAAATGGACGTTATCAATTTTTGCCTGTGTGTTGTTAGTTTGTATTGTTCGATTTAGTCACTATGGTTCTGAGTTTCTTCCTAAGCTGAATGAGGGTGCAATTTATGTTCGTGCAACTCTACCCAACAGTGTCAATCTGGAAGAATCGGTCAAATTGACCAAAACGATGAAGACAAAATTGATGAAGCAGTTTGATGAGATTGAGTTTATTATGACGCAGACAGGCCGCCCCAATGATGGAACAGATCCAACAGGTTTTTTTAATATAGAATTCAATATTGAATTAAAACCTCAGGGTGAGTGGAAACGTAAACTGTCAAAAGAGAAATTGATCGGTCAGATGCGAGACAGCCTACAGACTTTTCCTGGAATTAACTTTGGTTTTAGCCAGCCGATTCAAGATAACGTAGAGGAATATGTTGCAGGAGTAAAAAGCCCGCTAGTGATCAAAATTTTTGGTGAAAACTTACAAGATTTAGAAAATAAAGCTAATAAATTTGCAGAGTCGCTTAAAAAGGTGGATGGCATCACAGATGTCAATGTTTTTAAAAATATAGGCCTTCCTGAGTTGCGTATCCAATTGCATGATTCAAAGATGGCTAAATATGGTGTTTCAACCAAAGATGTACAGTCTGTTATCGAAATGACTATTGGTGGGCAATCTGTTACACATTTCTACGAAAATGAGCGTATTTTTGATGTTCGCCTACGCTTCCAAAAATCATATCGTGATAATCCAGAAAAGATAGGAAATATCATCATACCGACAATGAATGATCAGAAAGTGCCACTACGGGAGATTGCAACAATAGATTATCATACCGGCCCGGCTTTTATTTATAGAGAAGGTAATTCCCGTTATATCGGCGTTGGTTTTAACATTGAAGGACGAGATTTGGGAAGTACTATTGCCGATGCAAAAAAGCAGATAGATAAGGATATTCAGTTGCCTAAATCCTATAAAGTGGTATGGGCTGGCGAATTTGAAAGCAAAGAACGCGCAACCAAACAGTTGATGAATGTCGTTCCTATTTCTTTGATTTTAATTTTATTATTACTTTATGCCAATTTTGGCAATGTAAAAGATACACTGATATCTTCACTGACACTCGCCTTTGCATTTATTGGCGGATTCATCTCCTTGTGGGTCACCGGAACAACTTTTGGAATTTCGGCAGGCATTGGATTTATTATTCTTTTTGGTGTAGCGACAATTGACGGTATTGTTCTAATTGGGGTTATGAAAGAAAATCTGTTGCATAAAATGAGTTTAAAGCCTGCTATTTATGAAGCTGTGAAGAGCCGTATAAGGCCGATTTTAATGATCGCTCTAATGGGTGCAATGGGATTATTGCCAGCGGCGCTTTCCAATGGAATGGGATCCGAAATTCAAAAGCCACTAGCTATCATGATTGTGGGCGGATTGATTATGTGTATGATACTGTCCTTTTCAATATTACCAATAGTTTTTTATTACGCATATAAAAAGGAGAGCCGCGATTAGTTACCCATTTTTAATTATTATATACGATGCAAAGGTTGCCTGTCAGACAGTGCAACCTTTGTTGGTTATAGTCGCTATCGTTGTAATTGTTATAAAGAACGCTCAAAACGTGGAATAATGACATATAAAAGCCGACGCATCCCTTATGAATTGAAAACGTACTTTTTATAGCCCATTTTTTGTAAATCTTATTATAAATGTTGAACTTACATTGAAGTGGTTCATACCTAATTGTATCTTAAAATAGCTACATCTCCTGCTGAAAAGAGTTTCATGTCTCCATTTTAGGTAAAAAGCCGTTCTTCAGGTTTGTCATGGATGATTTTGCTGGAAAAGGTCAATATTAGGTCAGTGTTGATTAATTCATAAGAAGACTGTGTATCTTATTTCAGATAGATTTGTGATAAAGAAATAATAAAATATACGCTATGGCACAATTTAAATGGGAAGGAATTTACCCTGCAATGTTATCTCCATTTGATGAAAATGGAAATTTGGATTTTGATATGTTTGGTAAAAACATTGAAGCACAATTGGATGGAGGTGTTCACGGTTTGATTATCGCTGGATCGTTGGGAGAGGCAAGTGTTTTGAGTACGGAAGAAAAGTATGATTTATTGACATATGCGTTGAAAGTTGTCGCTGGGCGTGTACCGGTGTTGTTGAATATTGCAGAAAATACAACTGCTGCAGCGATCAAAGTAGCTCAGACCAGTGAAGAATTAGGAGCAGATGGTTTGATGTTATTGCCACCGATGCGTTATAGAGCCGATGATAGAGAAGCTGTCGCTTATTTTCGTGCTGTTGCGCAAAGTACCAAACTGCCAATTTTAATCTATAATAACCCTGTTGACTATAGTACTTATGTATCCTTGGATATGTTTGAGGAACTATTGTTAGAACCAAATATTCAGGCGGTGAAAGAGTCTACACGCGATTTGACCAATATCACGCGATTGAAAAATCGTTTTGGTGATCGATTAAAGATTATGGCCGGTGTAGATACGTTGGGGCTCGAGTCCTTGATGTTGGGAGCTGATGGCTTAGTGGCTGGATTGGTCGATGCGTTTCCTAAAGAAACGGTTGCTATGTACGATTTAGTGAAGGCGGGTGAGTATAACAAAGCCGTAGAAATATACCGTTGGTTTATGCCTTTATTAGAATTGGATATTCACCCTAAATTGGTCCAATATATTAAATTAGCTGCAACAGCCGAAGGAATTTCAACACCCTATACTCGCGCCCCTCGATTACCATTGATTGGTGAGGAAGAGCAACGGGTGAAAAAAATTATTGCAGATTCAATCGCAACTAGACCACAACTATAGGAACATTTCTGAGCTTTCTGAAAGAAGGTTCAGAAAATTTCCTTTTTTAAGGTCTGTTAATAATAGGCGGAAAGAACCTTCTTATTTATATTCAAGCCACAAGGGATGAAATATAGGGAAGGTTTTTATTGATTTTTGAAGATACTACTTACAATAAAAACAAAAGGAATGGATAGAACGCAAAATGACATTGATTACGTCGTAAAACAGGCAGATACTGGATTTCAGTTTCTTCAGAAAACTGATGTCACTGAAAGAGCGGAATTAATGTATGCTATTGCCGCTGAGATTGAGGGATTGGGCGAAATATTGATTGAAACAGCTCATCTGGAAACGGCACTTCCTTTGGGAAGACTGCAAGGGGAAAAGGCGAGAACCGTCAATCAATGGCGTCTGTATGCCGATGCCGTCCGCACAGGTTTATACAGTGAAGCTCGGATAGATCGGGATCCAAATGGCCAATTTGATTTAAGGAAATATAACAAAGGACTCGGTCCAGTTGTCGTCTTTGGCGCTAGTAATTTCCCTTTCGCCTTTTCGACTGCTGGCGGAGATACAGCAAGTGCCATTGGTGCAGGCTGTTCGGTTATTGTAAAAGCTCATCCTGCTCATCTTAAAACCTCGCAATTAATGGCTGACGCTATTGATCGTGCGGTTTCAATGTATGGTGCTTCAAATGGTGTTTTTAGTCATGTGGTGTCAGATTCTTTTGATACGGGGCAGCAGTTGGTCCGCCATAGCTGTGTGAAGGCGGTCGCATTTACAGGCTCCTTTCATGGCGGGAAAGCCTTGTTTGATCTCGGACAGTCAAGGCCCGATCCTATTCCGGTATTTGCTGAAATGGGAAGCGTAAATCCGGTCTTTCTTTTACCTGATTACCTTGCTAACAATTTTGAAGCATTTGCAAAGCAGTATATTTCCTCACTACTTTTGGGTGTTGGTCAGTTTTGTACTAATCCAGGTGTTTTGGTAAGTGTCGGAGGCGAACAGCTGGATTATCTTAAAGCGGAGTTGAAAAAAGAACTTCAAGCTGCCACCACTGGCAAAATGCTGCACGCAGGAATTTTGGAAAGCTACAACCGTTTAAAAGAGCAAATGATTCAATACGATGCTGTCCGTATATTGGAAGAGGGACAGAATAATGAAGCGCAAGATTTTGCTCAGCCGCTACTTGTGGAAACGGAGGCAAGCCAAGTTTTGGCTAATCCTAAGTTATTGGAAGAGGTCTTTGGACCTTTTGGACTAATTATATCTTGTGCGGATCTCAACGAAATGAAACAGGTAATGGAGCAGCTCGAAGGACAGATTACCATCACTTTTGCGGCATCGACGCATGATATTCGCGAATGTCAGAATCTTTTTGCCTTGGCACAGGATAGATGCGGAAGGCTTTTGTTTCAGGGTATGCCAACAGGCGTAGAAGTTCAATATGCCATGCAGCACGGTGGCCCTTTTCCGGCAACCACAGATGCGCGTTTCACTTCTGTAGGACCCGATGCGGTAAAGCGTTTCCTCCGACCTTTTAGCTTTCAGAATTGGCCAAATGAATTTTTACCGAAAGAATTGCAAGATGGAAATCCATTACAAATTGACCGTTTGGTCAATCAGCGATGGACGAAAGCATAATTTAAACAAATGAGCATATCAACAACAAGGAATCAGAAATGAAGAAAACTTTTTTTTGTATTGATTCGCATACCTGTGGTTGTCCCGTGCGATTGGTAGCCGGGGGAGCCCCGTTATTAGCGGGAAATTCCATGATGGAGCGCAGATTACATTTTATACGTGACTACGATTGGATTCGTATGGGATTGATGTTTGAGCCAAGAGGGCACGACATGATGAGCGGAAGTATGCTTTATCCCCCCTTTGATCCGCAAAATGATATCGGTGTCCTTTACATTGAGACCAGTGGCTGTCTGCCAATGTGTGGACATGGAACGATAGGCACCGTGACCATTGCCATTGAGGAGGGGCTCGTTCAACCTAAGGTTCCCGGAAAATTGAGGTTGGAAACTCCGGCCGGACTTGTACATATTGACTATGAGCAAGAGGGACCTAAGGTGAAAAGCGTGAAGCTTACCAACGTCAAGTCCTTTTTATATGCTGAAGGGCTAACGGTCGATTGCCCCGATCTAGGTAACATCAGCGTTGATGTTGCTTATGGTGGAAACTTCTACGGCATTATCGATCCGCAGGCTAATTTTGATGATATTAGCTCCTATTCTGCGAGCCAACTGATTCATTATGGTAAGATAATCCGCCTGTTGCTAAACGAAAAATATTCTTTTGTTCATCCCGAAGATGCCAATATACATGGATTGACCCACATCCAATGGACAGGCAATCCAAAGCTTTCTAATTCATCTGGACGCAACGCCGTATTGGTTGGAGATAATGCCCTGGATCGTTCACCATGTGGTACTGGTACATCAGCCCGTATGGCGCAGTGGTATGCAAAGGGAAAACTCAAAAAAGGAACCGAATTTATACATGAAAGCTATATAGGTTCGCAATTTACCGGTAAAATCGAAGCGGAGACAACCGTGGATGGTCGGCCGGCCATTGTCCCATCGATCGAAGGCTGGGCACGCATAACGGGTTATAATACCATTTTTTTGGATGATGAAGATCCTTATTTTGGCGGTTTTCAGGTGATTTAATATAGTTGAGGTGATTTAGAAATTAATAAGACAATAGCAACGTGAAAGAAAACAATAGAGGTACAGTTGTCGTAATTGGCGCTGGAATTGCAGGACTTGCTTCGGCCTATTACCTGATGAGAGACGGATGGGATGTGAAAATCCTGGAAAAAAATACCTTGGATGATAACTGTTCTTATGGCAATGCCGGCATGATTGTCCCCAGTCATTTTACGCCTTTGGCTGCCCCCGGTATTGTAGCGCAAGGGATAAAGTGGATGTTTAATAGTAAAAGCCCTTTTTATGTACGGCCTTCGCTAAATCCACGGTTGGTAAATTGGGGACTAAAGTTTTTAAAACATGCTAATCGCTCACACGTAGAACAGCATGCGACAGCAATACGTGATTTGAATCTCTACAGTAGCAGATTATATGATGAATTAGCGCAGGAAGAAGGGTTTGATTTTGAATTGAAACAGAACGGTATCCTGATGATGTATAAATCCAAGGAAATGCAACATGAAGAGATTGAACTGGCCCATCGTGCCCAGGATCTTGGACTGGATGTCGATATTCTGGAAGGGAACGCTGTTCAGGATTTAGAACCAAATCTGAAGCTGGATGTTTTAGGTGCTATACTTTATCGATGTGATGGAAAACTATATCCTTCCAAGTTAATGCAGCAATTGATTCACTACCTGAAAGCCGCTGGCGTAGCTTTTTTTGAAAAAACTGAAGTCCATAAATTTATTACGTCCGGAAATAAGGTTAAAGAGGCAATCAGTGATAAGGGAAGTTTTCAAGCAGATGCTTTTGTCTTGACTGGTGGCGCTTATTTGCCACAACTGTCTTCAAAATTGCACGTAAATACACCGCTTATGCCAGGAAAAGGATACTCGTTTATGTATCAGCCCGAGAAAGAGAACACATTGAATCATGCAGCATTATTACTGGAGGCTCGTGTTGCCGTAACGCCTATGAACGACCAGATTAGATTCAGTGGCACAATGGAGTTGGGACCTGCAAATGACCGTATTTATGAAAACCGTGTCCGTGGAATTGTAGAATCCATTCCTAAATACTATCCAGAGTTGAAGGTCGATTACCCAAGCGAAAAAATATGGTACGGTTACAGACCCTGCTCGCCTGATGGATTGCCCTATCTGGGAAGATTGAAAAAATTTGATAATGTCGTAATTGCCGGCGGGGGCGGTATGATGGGCTTAAGCTTGGGCCCTGCCTACGGGAAAGTTGCTGCAGATTTATTGGCAGGAAAGAAAATAGACGCTGAAATCGCTGGTTTTAGGCCTGATCGTTTTGACTGATAAAATTAGGATATAAACCAACACCCAAATTATGAATCGTTCTTTTTCTTTTAAAGCTCCCAAAACATTGTTTTATGGGCTGCTCTTTCTATTCCCCATCTCCATGCATGCACAGAAGATGAAATTATACGACCATACAACCCCTATAGAACCTTTTATTGTGCAATACAAGCATGATGTTGAGGCGATAAATTATTTTTATGGCCCTATGCCCAAAGGCTGGGGCAATCAACAGGCTGCCGCTTCGCCCGAACAGTTGGCACGTCTCCAACGTTTGGATAACGAATATTTGAACAAACTGGACAAGTTTCCCTATGAACAACTTGAAACATCTGGGCAGGTGGATTTTATCTTACTGAAGCGCAAACTAAAAAGTGATCTCCTTTCATTGGAAGAAGATGAGTCGAATTACAAGCGGTTAGCCATGTATTTACCTTTTGCACAGCGAATATTTACACTTGAAAAGGAACGTCGTCGAGGAAAACGTTTGGCGGGAGAAGATGTCGCGAAAGAACTGACGCTCGTTGTGGGAGAAATAGATCAATCAATAGCAGCTTTGCAGGGAAAGACCAAAATTCCTGATGCCGATGTGAACTTTCTAACCGCCTTATTAAATTCGTTGGATTTAAGGATCACGAGCACCTTCGATTTTTACAATGGTTACGACCCCGAATTTACGTGGTGGGTACCCGCTATATTTCAACAGGTGAAAAACAAGTTGTCAGACTACAAGGAAAAATTAGGCGCAAAAAGCGACCGGAAAGTGTTTGATGATGGTAGCCAGATTGCGGGTGTGCCAATTGGCGAAAAGGATATAAACCGAAGGCTCAAAGCTGAAATGATCAGTTATACCGCTACTGACCTTTTACAATTGGCTGATCAAGAGTTTAAATGGTGTGAAGCAGAGTTATTGAAAGCAAGCCGTGAAATGGGCTTTGGGGATGACTGGCGGGCAGCGCAGGAAAAGGTTAAAAACTCCTATGTACCCATTGGCGAACAGCCCGAGCTCATTGTGAAATTGTATAATGATGCACAGCAATTTATCGAACAAAATAAACTCATGGATATTCCCGAGCTGGCAGACGAGACCTGGGGTATGATCATGATGACACCTGAACGGCAGCGGGTCAACCCCTTTTTTACAGGCGGGCGGGAAATTAGCATATCCTATCCGACAAATACCATGGATCAGCAGGCAAAATTGATGAGCATGCGCGGCAATAATCCTTATTTTTCCCGCGGTACAGTTCAGCATGAGTTAATTCCCGGTCATCATCTGCAATATTTTATGAATAGGCGCTACAAACCTTATCGCGAAGAGGCATTTAACACGCCATTCTGGACGGAGGGATGGACATTGTACTGGGAGTTGCTGCTGTATAGCAAGGGGTTTGCAAAAACGCCAGAGGAGCGAATCGGAATGTTATTTTGGCGTATGCACCGCTGTGCGCGAATAACCTTTAGTATCAAATTTCATTTAGGGGAGTGGACGCCGAAACAATGCATCGATTATCTGGTAAACCGCGTGGGATTTGAGTCGGCTAATGCGCACGGTGAAGTGAAGAGATCTTTTGAAGGTTCGTACGATCCCTTATACCAGTTGGCTTATCTGGTCGGCGGATTACAACTGATGCGGATCAAAGAGGAAGTGGTTGATCAGGGTAAAATGTCATTTGCTGATTTTCATGATCGTGTGATCAAAGAAAATTACCTGCCCATGGAAATGCTAAGAGCGATTATCAGAGGCGAGCAATTAAAACCAGACCATGAGACAAATTGGAAGTTTTATCATTTTAATAACTAGGTTTTTATGAGTGAGTCTAAACAAACTTTTCAAAAGTCGCTCGGGTTACTGGATGCCACTATGCTGGTCGTTGGGAGTATGATCGGTTCGGGGATTTTTATTGTATCTGCCGATATTGCACGTAACACAGGTTCCGCGGGCTGGATGATGGTGGTATGGTTGATATGCGGTTTTATGACATTGACTGCAGCCTTGAGTTATGGCGAATTAAGTGCGATGTTTCCAAAGGCAGGAGGGCAGTACATCTATCTTCGGGAGGCCTATGGACCCGTATTGAGCTTTGTATTTGGATGGACATTTTTTGCCGTTATACAAACAGCGACAATCGCCGCTGTGGGCGTTGCTTTTGCAAAATTTACAGCCTATCTCTTCCCTTTTATGGATGAAGATGTTTATTTGCTTGAATGGTCTGATTATCGGGTATCAGCAGCGCAGCTATTGGCGATTGCCATCATCGTTGTGCTGACCTATATTAATTCAAGGGGCGTGAATAGCGGAAAGCGTGTACAAACCTCCATCACATTAATCAAGATCGGGAGTCTGTTGCTCTTACTGCTCTTTGGCTTCCTCGCATTGAAACATGAAGTTTGGTCTTGGAACTGGGACAATATATCACTTTGGTCGATGCGCCGCTTAAATACGGATGGAACGTACACATCTTATGATGGATTTTCAGCAATGGGGGCTTTTTCTGCGGCTATGGTCGGTGCCCTTTTCAGTAGCGATTCGTGGCACTCCTCTTCCGCAGTAGCTGGTGAAATTAAGAATCCACAGCGTAATATTGGTTTGAGTTTAGCATTAGGTACATTACTCGTTACCGTAATTTATCTCCTGACTAATCTGATGTACATCGGCATATTGCCCTTAGAAGAAATGGTCAATGCGCCAAAAGATCGTGTAGCCATGAGTGTAGCCCAACAGGTTTTTGGTCCTTTTGGGATCACGATTATAGCCATTATGATCATGATTAGTACCTTCGGTTGCAATAATGGAATTATTCTGGCCGGTGCGAGGGTGTATTATTCCATGGCTAAAGATGGTTTGTTTTTTAAAAGGGCAGGCAAGCTGAATGCACATGCGGTACCCGCCTGGGCCCTCTGGATACAATGTCTTGCTGCATCAATATGGTGTTTAAGTGGTAAATATGGTGATCTGTTGGATATGATTACCTGTGTGGTCGTGATCTTTTATGTCCTTGCAATTGCAGGTATTATTCGCCTCCGTATCACGCGTCCAGATTTGAACAGACCCTATAAAGCATTTGGCTATCCTTTTCTTCCCATTCTTTATATTCTGATGGGGCTAGCCTTTATCGGCCTAATGGTAATTTTCAAGCCAAATTATACCTGGCCGGGTATTATAATCGCATTATTGGGTATTCCTATCTATTATTTAATCAATCCTAAACGAAGAAAGCATGAAATTTCTTAGTACAGCGGTTTTGTTGTTGTCTGCACAGTTTCTGTTTGGTCAAGGAACTTTGGCAGACTATACACGTGCACAAAACTTAAAAAAGCAATTGACCAACAAAATTGACAATCTGCCGGGCCAGTTTTATTGGAGTGAAAAGGGTGACCTGTTTTGGTATGATCGAAATACGGTGCAGGGGAAAGAGTATATGCTGGTCAATCCCCAGGCAAAAACAAAAGAACAGCTGTTTGATCTGACGAAGGTATTTTCGTTCGTGGAAGAAAAACTAGGACGAAAAGTCGAAAGCCGTTTTATTTCCAATGACCAGATAAAACTGATGGATCAGGATCAAGTGTCGCTCGATATCGCGGGCTATTTATGGATCTGGAACCGTCGTTCGTCGCAATTGAGCCAAGGGGCGGCAAGTGGAAGTAGAGATCGAAATACGCGGTATTGGGGGCAGCGTGAACAGGGAAATGCCTACAGGGAAGTCGAATCTCCAGACAAAGTGCATGTCGCATTTATTCGCAATAACAATGTATTCCTGGCAAAAAAGGGAAGTGTAAACGAGGCGCGACAAATTACGTTTGATGGCAATCCGGCAAATTATTATAGCAATGATATTCAATGGGCGCCAGATAGCCGTAAGCTCGCTACAGTAAAAACTCAAAAAATAGAGATCAGACAACTGACGCTAATCGAATCATCCCCAAAAGATCAACTGCAGCCAAAGATTCAGACACGCGATTACGTTAAGCCCGGAGATGAGCTCGCACAGAAACTACCCATCTTATATGATCTTGAAAAAGACCGGCTGTCCGTGTTTGATGCAGCGCTCATACCGAATCAATTTTACCTTTCGGATCTAGCTTGGCGCGATGATAGCAGAGCATTTACCTTCGAGTATAACAAACGGGGGCATCAAGTTTATGGCCTTATGCAGATGGATGCAAACAGCGGTACATCCAGTTATTTGATCCGTGAACAGAATAAGACATTTATTGATTATAGCGGCAAGAAATTTAGAGAAGATATATCCGACGGCAAGGAAATTGTGTGGGCTTCTGAGCGTGACGGATGGAACCACCTGTATCTTTATGATGGATCTACTGGAAAAGTGAAAAATCAAATCACAAAGGGAAATTGGGTGGTTCGGAAAGTTGTGCATGTTGACGCTGATAAACGAACAGTTATTTTTGAAGGCAGCGGTATGAATGCCGGAGAAGATCCTTATTTGATCCACTATTATACCATCGGTTTGGATGGAAAGGGCTTAAAACTGCTGACCGAAGAAAATGCAAATCATCAAGCTTTTTTCAATAAAGACTATTCGCAGTTTGTGGATACGTATTCCCGGGTCGATCAGCCGCCAATTTCAGTATTGCGTGACAAAAATGGCGGTATTATCATGGAGTTGGAGAAAACAAACAGTAGTCTGCTCGAAACTACAGGGTGGCGTGCACCGGAAGTTTTTAAAGCCAAGGGACGTGATGGCGAAACGGATATCTGGGGGATTATTATTCGGCCGACGAATTTTGATCCCGCTAAAAGCTACCCTGTCATCGAATACATTTATGCGGGACCCCATAGTTCTTTTGTGCCCAAATCATTCTACAGCAACCCGAGTGGGATGTATGAATTGGCGGAATTGGGCTTTATCGTGGTGCAGATCGATGGAATGGGGACGTCAAATCGTTCAAAGGCTTTTCATGATATCTGTTGGAAAAATCTGAAAGATGCGGGCTTTCCCGATCGGATCGCCTGGATGCGGGCCGCTTCGAAACAATACAAATACATGGATATAGGTAGAGTAGGGATCTATGGAACGTCGGCTGGCGGTCAAAGCTCGACGGGCGCGCTGTTATTCCATCCGGAGTTTTACAAAGTTGGTGTTTCTTCCTGCGGTTGTCACGATAACCGAATGGATAAAATATGGTGGAACGAGCAATGGATGGGCTGGCCTGTAGGACCTGAATATGCAGCGAGCTCCAATATTGAAAATGCCGCTAAACTGGAAGGAAATCTTTTATTGATTGTAGGTGAATTGGATGATAATGTGGATCCTTCATCGACTTTCCAATTGGTTGATGCCTTGATCAAAGCGCGTAAGAATCATGATTTTATTATGGTTCCTGGGATGGGGCATTCTTCTGGGGGAGATTATGGTGAACGAAAAAGAAGGGACTATTTTGTAAAACATCTTCTTGGCGTAGATCCGCCTGTATGGAGTCAGTATTGATCGTTAGTAGGCTAATGATCCTATAATAAATGATCCTGTAATGTGGGTTTATTGCCTATTTTTTCTGAAAGTACCTGATCTTATTGGGCAGAAGGAACCTTCAGTTTGCTTTCATTGCTTTTGGTGTTTGCGAAGTCATGAAGGGGCCAATTGGGAATACTTATGAAGCGATAAGAGTGGCTCAGAAATATAGCGCCCCGGAAAGTAAATTGCTTTTGGGGCGCTGTGTTTATTTCATGTTGGTAACATTGTCGCCGTCTCTATTCGACCAATACGCCGACATAATAGTTAAACGTATCAATATCGATATTCTCTTTCGTTAAACCGGCCACTTTAATCGGTCTAAAACGTTGGTCCAACTGGATAAGTTCTCTTTTTTGACCTTTTACGCCAATATGTATGGGCATATGGAAGCCTTTGACTTCGCTGATCCAGCGACCCAAGACTCTCCCTGAAGGATCTTGTTTGATTTCCAGTGTAGGAATGGCGGTATGCTGTACATACTGTTCAAATACTTTTAACAGGTCTAATCCAGACTGCTGGCTTACATAGTTGACAATATCATGATAATCGACTTGCTGATGATAAAACTTACTGTTTAATCCCCTTAGGATATTCCGCCACTTTTCATCATTGTCAATCATCGTACGGATCATGTTGAGCATGACGCCACCTTTGGGATACATATCCCCAGAACCTTCTTTATTGACATGGTAGGGACCCTGGATAGGGTTATCATTTTGGATTCCACTTCGGATACCATGGGCATAAGCCTGACTGGCTTCTTTGCCATAGAAATAGTCGATAAATAAGCCTTCGGAATAATTGGTGAAGCTTTCGTGAATCCACATGTCGGCTAGATCAGCTGAGGTAATATTGTTGCCAAACCATTCGTGACCAGATTCGTGGACGACAATAAAGTCCCATTTATTTCCCCAGCCGGTTTCTGAAGCATCTCTGCCACGATAGCCATTCTGATAATGGTTTCCGTAGGCGACGGCACTTTGATGTTCCATGCCAGTATGGTAGGTTTCAACAAGTTTATAGCCATCTTCATAGAATGGATACGGACCAAACCAATGTTCAAAAGCCTCCAGGGTCTGGTTGGCATTTTTTTGAAGATGGGATTTCTTTTCTTCAGTATCGTTTTCGCGCAAAATATAGTAGTCTATATCCAATGGCCCTTTTTCACCTTTGTATTTTTCCTTAAAATGAACGTAGTCGCCGATGTTGATGGCGACATTATAGTTGTTGATTGGATTGGCAACTTTCCAGTGGTATTTGGTGTAACCGTCCTTCATCTTTTCGACTTTGACCAAACGTCCATTGGATACATTCATTACCTCTTTGGGGACAGCGATGGAAATCAGCATACTATCCACTTCATCGGATTGATGGTCTTTGTTTGGCCACCAAACGCTCGCACCCATCCCCTGACAGGCTGTGGCTACCCAAGGTTTGCCGTTACTGTCTTTCTTCCAGTCAAAGCCGCCGTCCCAGGGAGCCTTAACCGCTTCTGTAGGATGACCCTCGTAATAGACCGTAAATTCTTCCTGCATTCCTTTCTTGATAGCTGTTGGAAATTCGACAAAGACAGCATTGTGTTCTCGGGTAAAGGAAATTTCTTTTCCCTTATATACGACTTTGTCTACTTTGAGATTTGCAAAAAGATCAAATTGCAGGCGATTAAAATCAGTCGTGGCCTTGAAGCGGAAAAGATTTGATCCCGAAATAAACTTATTGTCTATATCTACCTTCACATCCAAATGATAATATTGGATATCGTAGCAGGTTCGCAGCGGTGACAGGTATCCGCGCAGTGAATCCGCTCTGGTGAATTCATTTTTTTCTTTCATCAGCTGCGCCGCTGATTGCTGTATACCTGCGGTCAATAGACCGCAGGTTCCCAATGCATATACTAGTATTCTTTTCATCTGTAAATAATAGCTATTCAGTCTATCTTCCCCCTGGAGGGCAATGCAATTTTAGATAGTTTGTAAATAATGTTTTTAAATGCTCATGTGTACCTTGTCCCTCGCTGATCGAATGGCTGCGGTTCGGGTAAGACATCAACTGGAACTGCACGTTATTTTTGATCAGTTCATTGATCAGCACTTCTGCATTTTGATAGTGCACATTGTCGTCTCCAGTTCCATGGATGTAGAGTAGGTTGCCTTTGATATTTTTTGCATATTTCAGTGGCGAGCCGTTTTCAAAATCTGCCAGGTTTTCTTGTGGGAGCCCCATGTAGCGTTCCTGATATACATTGTCGTAAAGTAACTGATTGGCTACCGCGGCAATGGCAATACCGGTTTTATAGATCTGAGGATATTGCCCAAGCAGATTAAGCGTGCTTGATCCGCCACCGCTCCAGCCCCAAACGGCCACGCGTGAATTGTCGACAAACGGCCATTTTAGTATTTCTTGCGTTGCTAGAGCCTGGTCGCGAATATTGAGCTGCCCGATATTGCGGTAGATGCTTTTTCGCCACAAGCTGCCTTTAGGAGCAGGCGTTCCGCGATTATCCAAAGAAATATAAATGTAGCCATCCTGTGCCATATTTCCTTTATAAAGACTGTTATAACCTGCACCAAAATTGTCCAATACAGTTTGTGATGCTGGTTCGCCGTAGACCATAAAGACGACGGGATACTTTTTGTTCGGATCGAAATCCAAGGGTTTTACCATCCATCCGTCTAACTCAATACCGTCGGTTGTTTTAACTTTAAAAAACTCGGCAATACCATCACTGACTTTCTTTTGACGTTTAAAATCAAAATCTACGAGTATTTTGTGAGTCGGCAATTCAATAACGGCATTGTGCTGTAATGTTGCCCGGTTGCTAAAGTTGAAGATGGCAATTTTACCGTTTTTTGATATATCATAATCGCAGGTCCCTTCGAATGAGGCCGGTGTCAGTCTTTTTGGAACGCCGCCCTTAGTAGACACACTATATAGGTATTTTTGTGTCGCATTGCTTGGAGAGGCCGTAAAATAAATCATTTCATTTTTAGGATCGAAAAAGTCAAGATTGATCATATCATAATCCGCTTTCATCACCAGCTTCTCGTTCCCCGATAAATCAATCTGATAGATTTTGCGCCAGCCGTCTTTTTCAGATACCCAGATGAAGGCCTTGCCACCTTGAACCCAGTCCCATCCGGAAGGATCGTTGTTGTTCCACCGAGCTTTGATATCAATCCACGAGTCACTTTGCTCCTGATGTATATTTTGCGCTTTATTGTCGGAGAGAGCGACGATATAGATTTTACTCTCATTTTGTTTTCTGTTGAGCTGCTCTAGGATGACCTGTTTGCCATCAAAACACCATTCCATGCGAGGGATATAATGCTGGTTGGGATCTCCCGGGATATTCAGCATGGTATTTTTTCCAGTGGCGATTTCATAGGTCCATATCGAACAGGCGCTCGGTGACTGTCCGACTTTAGGATATTCCACGGGAATGGTGTACGAATAGAGGCTGTCCGTATTGTTGATCATCAGAAAATTACGGATGTTGCGGGCATCAAGCTTCCAATAAGCAATAGAAGTACCGTCGGGAGACCAGCGGAAACCATCTTTGCAGCCAAATTCTTCCTCGTATACCCAGTCGAAAGTACCGTTGATGAGACGGTCCGTTCCATCTTTCGTAACAGCAACGATGCGGCCATTGGCAAGATCTTCCACGTAAACGTTATGATCGGCTTTATTGACGTAAGCTACTTTATCTGCTTGTGGGTTAAATTTCGCAAACATCAGTTGCGAAGCCGGGAATTGTTTGCCTAGCTGCTGTAATTGACTGGACTTTTTATTATAGACCCAATAATCACCTCTTGTATTCTCGCGCCAGACTCTCTTGCTATTGGTATACAGTAAAATAAGTTCCTTGTTTTTGGAAATCGAAAAATTCTCAACTTTTAGCGCTGTCGTTATTCCTTTTGGAATAAGCGATTGCTGTGAAAGAAAGATGGATCTCATCCCATTTTTAGGGTTGACCATTTCTATTCCCTTCTCAGAAAATTCATAATACTGATCACCCTGATCTGTCCAGAGTCGCTGCGCAAAAATGGAAGCTGGAACCTGAAAAATCAGTATTAAAATAATAAAAATCGACTGTTTAATGCTGTTCATTTGTTTATCTATTTGAGCGTTGTCCCCAAAGTGATCTAAGTTCACTCTTCGGATTCATTGCTATGTTCGTTATCTGTTTTTTAATTAATTGGATTGTCTTTAAGCTGATATATTTCGTGTATTTCACGTTCAAGATATTTCCCTAGACGGCGATATCCATCTTTTTCAATAAGATAATTGTCTTCGATACGAACCCCTCCGAAATCGAGGTGCTTTTTTAAGAAATCATAATTGATAAAGTCTTTGTTTAAATTTTGCTGTTCCCAAAGCTGCGTTAACTCAGGGATAATATAGATTCCAGGCTCAACGGTTAGCACATTGCCAGCTTCTAGCTCTTTGCCTAGTCGGAGTGATTTGATACCGAAAGTCTTCGTATCCTTTGGTTCGGCTTCTGTGTATCCGACATATTGTTCACCAAGATCCTCCATATCATGCACATCAAGACCAAGCATATGGCCGAGTCCACATTGAAAGAAAAGTGCATGCGCGTGGTTCATGACCGCATCTTGCGCATTGCCTTTCATGAATCCGGTTTGTATCAGTCCATCTACAAGCGCTTCACAGGCTTTTAAATGTATTTCTTTAAAACGTATTCCGGAAGTCAGCAGCTGTTCAGCAGATTTAAAAGCATGTAAAACAATCTGATAAATTTCTTCTTGTAATGCTGTAAATCGTTTTCCTACAGGAAAGGTTCTGGTTAGATCTGAAGCATATCCCATATCGGTTTCGACGCCCGAATCATTAAGGAGAATATTACCTTCATCAAGTTGGTGAAATTGCATATGGTTATGCAGGATTTCGCCCCGTTTTGTAACTATCGGAGGATAGGAAAATGGGGCTCCTTGATCTTGTGCAAAATGTTGCATAGCATTGCTGATCTGATATTCATAACAACCAGGTTTTGTCATTCGCATAGCTATGCGATGCATATCGACAGCGATATCTACCGCCTTCTCTAGTTCAGCAATCTCTTCTTCCGATTTGATGCTACGTTGAGCAACCACGGCTTTAATTAAAGCGACCGAAGGTTCTAACTGACTGACAGATCGGCCAGTTATTTGTTGAAGTAATAATTTGTTGTGCGACTGATAAGGAGGAAGGTAGTGAACCGGTTCTTTTGGATTCTTACCGAGGTAGTCGAAGAGCTGATTGAATGGGAGGACCGTACCAATACCCGAAAGTTCTGCCTTTTCCGCTAGAGTTTGCTGCTGGCCCATCCACACAATATCGTCGATCGTCATTTCGTCCCCAAATAGGATAGTCTCATTTTTTTCGATATCCAATACAGCAGCCAAACCTGGACTTTTTATTCCAATGTAATACAAAAAGCTGCTGTCCTGACGAAAAGGATAGGTGTTGTGCTCAAAATTAATCGGGTTTTCAATGTTGCCTAACAAAAGAATTTTGCCAGAACTGACCGATGATAACATTTTATTTCGGCGATGAAGATATATTTCTTTTTTGAACATAAATTTTGGAAATTTTTAGAACGTAATGCTTTTTATTCTGTTGAAGCCATAGATTTTTGATATACTTTGATTTGCAATTGGCTTGCCCCCTTAGATGTACATTGTCTAACACGAATATCGTAAAATTTAAGCGCTTCAAAACGATTTATTTAAGAGGTTTATCTTTGATAGTGCAATTTTTGCTGTTGTTACAAACAAATAAGATTCATTTTTATACACTATAAAGAGTCAAAAACGAAATTTAATAAAGTTCTATCTTTCTGTTGAATTATAATTATCACAATTTATCAAAGTCTAATTGTATTTTAACCCATTTTTTCAATATTAAAACGTTTTTAATAACAATTATACTTTTCTTTAGCAGATTTGTTGAGGATTATTAAATATTGTCGGATTCTAAACATATTTTAGTATTGTAATTTTATGAACAAACTAAATATATTGTAGTTGCTTTAGAGTTGTTATATTTATGTTAACTAAACAGTAACATAAACTAAACATACCTATGAAAACGCTCCAATTTAATGTTCCGACCATGCGAGGCCAGAGCCTTACTATTCAAGAAGATGTTTTGGAAAATTTCTACCCCCATTTTCATCGACATCAAGAAGCTCAATTAATGTGGATAAAAAAAGGCAAAGGAGTTTTGATTGTTGAAGATACCTTACACCCCTTTAAGGAAAATGATATTTTCTTTTTGGGTGCAAACCAATCACATGTGTTTAAATCGGCCTCTCAGGACGGTTTTTCAAATGAATCTCGCTCTGTTTCCATTTTTTTCGATCCAAACGGAAAACTTAAATCTCTGTTTTCCCTGGACGAATTTGAATCGCTGAATCAATTTATCTATAGTAACTCCAGAGGATTTAAAGTTCCCGAGACTTATTTTGACCAGATATCACAACGGGTTTGTCAGTTGAAATCTGCGGATCAGATGGACAAGTTGATGCATTTTTTTTATCTATTGAGAACGTTAGCAAATATTTCCAGGGGTGCCGATGCGCTTTGTAACGAGCGCGTGGAAGCAGGTTTGGAAACAATACATGGATCAAATCGTATTCATTTTATCTGCAACTATATCAGGGAGCACTATAGAGACGAACTGACGTTGGAAGAAGTTGCTGATCGCGCCAATCTTACGCCGCAAGCCTTTTGTCGCTATTTTAAAAAGCATTGTGGGGTTACTTTTGTGACTTATCTTAATCGCATAAGAGTCAAAGAAGTGTGTAATCAGTTAAATGAAGATCACTTGGACAGTGTTTCTTTTATTGCCTACAACTGTGGCTTCAATAGCATTACCAACTTTAATCGCGTATTTAAACAAATCGTCGGCTGCAATCCAAAAGAGTATGTGCAGCAGTATAAACAAACGCTCTATTCTGTAATCTAATGTTAATCGGGAATACAGTATGAAGGATACTTTAAGCCATTAAATATTCTTTTATTTGCTCGCTTTGATTAGATAGCTATTAAAATCCAGCGGTAATAGAATCTCGTTAAATTGTAATGTTAAAATTCTTTTTAATGAGATTTTTGCTTTTATATTTATCTGTCTTTTTCCATAAAGAAACGGATATAGCTTACCAAATCCGATGGTAGAACCCCATATCATCCCTGTTTTTTTGAGGAAAAAAAATCATTTTTTTTTCTCACTATCTTAAAAAAACACATCAATCATTTATTTTATTGGTTTTTTTTGAAAAATAAGGTGTTAAATCGATATTATGTCAATGGGTTGATTGGTTATTTGCTTTTTTTGTTAGTTGTTTTTAAATCAAAAAAAGGTGTTTAGTGTGTTTTTGGTGTGTTTTTCTTGGAGAATATAGGTGGTGTGAAGTTTTTCTGCTGCTATTATGTTGGTGTATTTAACAGTTTGGGTTAAAAATCGGGTATTAAAGATCAAAATTCGGTTATCTATGCAAGCTAAGTACCCCTAACTTAGTTGTTATAAAAACACTAAAAACTAACATCTGAAACTAAACTTATGAACAGAAAAAGCATTGCTATGCTAGCCGCTACCGTTCTGGTAAGCTCGGCAGTATATGCGCAAACAGTTTTAAAAGGGAAGGTGGTCGACCAAGACGGAAAGCCTATACCCGGAGTTACACTGAAACTCAAGGATGGAACAGCGACACAAACAGGACAAAACGGCGAGTTTACGATCAACTACAAGCAGGCAGGGACTTTAAGCGTTTCGGCTATCGGTTATGGTCGTAAGGAAGTGAATTTAACCAATCAGAGTACAATTCAGGTTACATTAACGACCGATGAGCGCAATTTGGACGAAGTTGTGGTCACTGCGATGGGAATTACCCGGGAAAAAAAATCTTTGGGATATGCCACTCAGGAATTGAAAGCTGAAGTTTTGACTGACGCGGGAGCAAACAGTTTAACGGGAGCTTTGGCGGGTAAGGCTGCTGGTGTACAAGTAAACCAATTTGGTGGAGCAATAGGATCCTCAGCTCGTATTTCTATTCGGGGAAACTCTTCTCTGCAGGCAGATCAGCAGCCGTTAATTGTTGTCGATGGAGTACCAATTACCAATAATACGCAACGTTCGGGTGATAATACCTACTCTGGGGTGGATTATGGTTCGGGATTAAATGATATTAATCCGGATGATATCGAAAGTATCAATATTCTGAAAGGTGGAGCTGCTGCACTTTATGGTATGCGTGCCGGTACAGGCGTTATTATGATTACAACGAAATCGGGAAAGCGGGCGGAGAATGGAGTACAAATATCCTATGATGGAAATTTTTCCATTGATCGAGCAGCTAATTTACCCAAATATCAAAATTTATATGGCCAAGGTTCAAGAGGGGATGAATACAGTTATAAAATTAATGGCGCTGGCATGTCGTATCAGGATTATGTATTGAAGAAATCATTTAGTTATGTTGATGGGACAGGAAGTTTTGGTACAAATGACAATATAGATGAATCCTGGGGGGCAAGATTGGATATCGGATTAAAGGTTCCTCAATTTAATAGTCCTGTCAATAATGGGGTGCGCGAAGCTACCGATTGGATTTCCCATAAAAATAACGTTAAGGATTTTTTCCAGACAGGTTTTTCCCAAAATCATAACGTTTCTTTACTTTCAAAAACAGATCGTTCATCCACGAGAGCTTCCATTTCTTTTCGTGATCAACGCGGAACAGTACCCAATACCGATCAAAAGAAATATACGGCACAAATAAATAATAATTATAAAATCAGTGATAAAGTTTCATATGATATTATGAGTAATTTCACACGTACTGAAAGTAATAACTTAGTCACCCAAGGTTATGACGGTGCCAATCCAATGAATGGCTTGATTTGGTTCGGCCGCCAGGTAGATATGCAAGACCTGAAAAATAATTGGGATCAGGTAGATGAGCAGGGCAACTATACCTATTACAATTGGAATTCCGTGTACCACATGAATCCTTACTTCACGATGAATAAATCGCAAAATGCTTTGAAGATGAATCGTATATTTGGGAAGACATCTTTGTACTATCAACCCTTTGATTTCTTAAAATTTGAAGGTCGAGTCGGCTTAGATTATTATAATACGAATATATTTGAAACTACCTATTTTAACTATGACAATAAAAACGGTAAATTCAATCAAATAAAAAATAGTAATTCTGAATTTAATGCCGATTTTATTGCAAACTTTAATAAACAATTTGGCGATTTAAGTTTGACGGGAATTTTAGGCGCCAACTATCGGGATTATCAATATGAAACCAACACCTTGGGTGCTAAGGGGCTAAATGTATTAGGGGTTTATACTATTACCAATAAAATTGGAGATGCTTATACGGTTATGGACCATTCCAAAGGCCGGTCAAATTCTGTTTATGCACAGGCTAGTTTAGGCTGGCGTGACGAATTATATCTGGATTTGACAGCGCGGAATGATTGGTCTTCAACCTTGACGAAATCATTCTTTTACCCTTCGGCGAGTTTAAGCTGGCTGCCAACAGCTAGTTTTGAAGGGTTAAAAAGTGACTATTTAAATTTCTGGAAATTGCGCCTAAATGTAGTTAAGGTTGGTAATGCAACGCGTCCGTATCAAAACGGAAATTACTACTATGCGCAGACAGATTCCTATAATAACTTAGCGCAGATGTATAAGAGCATGACGTATGCTATTGAGGGCTTAGAACCCGAAGCAATTACTTCATACGAAATCGGAACGGAGCTGGGCTTATTCAAAGATCGCTTACATCTTGATTTTACTTATTATAATAAAACAAATAAAAACCAACTACTTCAAGTATCGACATCCAATGTGGTGGGTTTTAGTTCGATATTCCTAAACGCTGGTGAAATTAAAAGCAAAGGTGTTGAATTGCAATTAAGAGGCGATATCCTAAAAGGTGGTGATGGTTTGAATTGGACAACAACAGTTAATTTTTCTAAAGACAATAATTTAGTTGTTGAACTATATCCACAATTGGATTTAAAAGATTATAGACTTGGCTGGACTTGGGGGATCTCCAATATGGCATCTGTTGGAAAACCATGGGGCACTTTAGTCGGATCTGGTTTTGATCGTGTCGAAGACGGACCAATGAAAGGAGCAATTAAAATTGGAAAGGAAGGAACAATTGCTAATTCTTTAGATGCTCAAGATATCGGTAACGTGGTACCTGATTTCTTGGCTTCGATGCGAAATGATTTTACCATCAAGGATTTTAGATTTGGCTTTATGCTTGATTTTCGAAAAGGTGGCGATATTTGGTCCCAAACAATGGCACATGGGTATAATACAGGGATAGCATCAATTACCGCAGCAGATGGAATTCGTGAACGTGCTATCTTGGCAGGTAGAGATGTAATGAAAAATGAACGCTTTGCTATGTCTGACGGAAATAATGGATGGATAGAAAACACCATTGAAACTAATGCACAAGACTGGTATGAAAATAATAGCATTGCAGAAACATTTGTTTTTGATGGTTCATTCTTAAAGTTGAGAGAAGCTTATATATCCTATAATTTGCCAAAAACTTTATACAGCAGAATAAAAGGGATAAAACGCGCAAGTGTTTCAGTTACTGGGACAAATTTAGCGCTTTTATGGGTGCACAAAAGCAATACGATGCGCTTGGATCCGGAAGGAGGTGGTGTATCAAGTGACTCAAGAGGGGTTGGTTTTGAACAAGCAGGCGTGCCAAATTCAAGAAGTATAGGCCTTAAACTGGGTTTTACATTTTAATTTTTAAAGATATTTTGAAACTTGAAAATCGAAAACCAAAAAAAATATGAATATGAATGCTTTAATAAAAAAACTAAAATATACACCTATCCTAGTCGCTCTTTTGGTATCTGGATGTACCAAGAATTTTGAAAAAATTAATACAGATCCGGACGCTTTACACGATGTTCCTCCTCAAAATATGTTGGTGAATGTAATGCGGTATGCCGGAGATCAATTTGGTGGCGATGTAGATGGCTATGGTACCTTTGCAGGCTATATTGTTAAAATTCAATATCCGGAGGATTTAAGCGGGTTAACACCTTCGAATAATACATATGGAAATCGTTGGGCTGCCTGTTATTATAATATTACCCAAATGCTTGATCTGTTGAAAAAAACGGAAAAAAATGCTGAGGGATATAAAAATACCCGCCTCATTGCCAGAATATGGAATAATTATATGTGGTCGTATTTATTGGATGGCTGGGGTGATGTTCCATATTCAGAAGCATTTCAAGGACGTCCCGAGGATGGCTCGATCTTGAAAGCCAAATATGATAAACAGGAAGATATCTTCCCTGCAGTATTGGCCGACCTTAAATCAATTGCGGATGAAATGGCGGGAGGGATAGGAACGGATGAAATGGGGGATTATGATGTGATATATGGAAAAACCAATAGTGGAAGTGCGGATATAAAGGAGCAAATGTTAAGATGGCAAAAATTCTGTAATTCGTTGCGCTTACGGATGGCCATGCGTATTTCTTCTGTTGCGCCAGCATTGGCTAAATCGACTATTGAAGAAATTGCGAGTGATAAAAATAAGTATCCTGTTATCGAAACAAATGCGGAAAGTTGCCAAATGTTTTTCCCTGGCACCTTACCTTATATGGAACCTTGGTATGAATCGGGCATTTACGGTAGTCGTATTAACAACTGGGGAATGTTTGATATTTTTATCAATCATTTATTAGAGACCAAAGATCCACGTATAGCAGCCATTGCGCAAAAGAATAATGCAGGTAAGTATATAGGATTTATAAATGGTTCAAAAGACAATCCATCGCCAGCAACCTCAATTTCTTGGATTGGTCTGCATTATATTAATGATCCTGCGGGTGCAGTACCCTTCTTTAAAGCCTGTGAAACCTACTATATTTTAGCGGAAGCAGCTTTATCAGGATATAATGTGGGGTCGCTCACAGCGAAAGATGCTTATGAAAAAGCCGTTACACTTTCGATGGAAGATAATAACGTAGCAGCAAGTGATGTAGCGAATTACTTGTCTGGTGAGGGTAAGTTTAACAATACGAAAGAACGTGTTTATTGGGATATGTGGGTGGCTTTATTTAAAGAAAATTATGAAGCTTGGAGCTTGTATCGCCGTACGGGTATTCCAAATACAAACTATCCTTCGAAAATTCAAAAATTTAAAGAACCTCACACCGATCAACCTTTCCGTTTACCATATCCAAATAATGAATATTTGTATAATGCAGAAAATGTTAAAGCTGCAGCGGCTGGAACAGTCGATTACAATTGGGGTAAGCGATTATGGTGGGCTAAAGAGAACGGTAAAGAATAATTTCATATGTTTATTATTACTTAGCGAGGCGACTTCGGTTGTCTCGCTATTTTTTTCATAAATTTTTATGCTTTGTGAAAAAATCAATCATTGCTTCTATAGGTTCTTTTAAAGCGAATGCATCTACAAAACCAAGTGATCGTAATGGCCAACTAACCGTATTTCTACCATCCGGTTGTCTGGGAATATATTGGAGAATACCCTTTCGTAGATTTTAGTCCGATAAGGTCGTGCAATTTCATATTTCCATTTGCATTTTCGGTCTTGTATAAACGGTTTTATTTGAACTCTTCAATTAAATTTCCCTTTGATTTGGAGCGGCAACAAATTGGGACTAAAAGCTGACCAAATTATACCTTTTGACACTGCTTGTTCAGTGCTCGTTCAGTGCTTGCTCAGTGATGACTCAGTAGGGACTGAATAATTAGTGACTAATTACTGTCTAAACATTGATTGAAAATTGTGATTAGTTATAAGTTGGTATGTGGATGTGACGCTAATTGTCTACCCATTCGACTTCTGGAAATAAACTTAATGACCTTCGGACATCAACAGGAATGGCAATTCAAAAAAGCAGATCTAAACTTGCGATAGATGGAAGAAAATAGGCATAAAAAAAGGTTTTCAAACGGGGAGAATGAAAACCTTAAATAACCAATTATAAACCTAAATTATGATACAACAAAGATAGTGTGTTTATTACACTTTGTCAAGAGTTATTTCAAAAAAAATTAAATCTTTTTGAAAACGATACTCGAATTGTGCCCACCGAAACCAAAAGCATTGCTCATCGTAGTCTGAACAGGTTTTTCTAAGGGCTGATTGATCACAATTTGAATTCCCTCGGGAATCTCGGGATCGATATTTTCGATATTAATTGTTGCCGGAATTACATTATTGTTGATGGATTTTATGGCAATGATTGCTTCGATAGCGCCGGCTGCCCCAAGTAAATGTCCTGTCATTGATTTGGTAGAACTGACCCATAGATTATATTGGTTTCCAAAAGCTCGTTGTACGGCTTTAAGTTCGGCGATATCTCCTACTGGGGTTGAAGTCGCGTGGAGATTTAAATAGTCGAGCTCACTGGTATTAATTTTAGCCTCCTCCAAAGCCAGAGTCATGGCTTTTGCTGCGGCTATCCCTTCGGGATGAGGCGAGGTCATATGGTAAGCATCTGCGGTCATTGAAGCTCCGACAAGCTCTGCGTAAATTTTTGCACCTCTTTGCTTGGCATGTTCGTATTCTTCCAAGATGAGTGCTCCAGCTCCCTCACCCATGACAAAACCATCACGATCCCGATCAAAGGGTCTGCTTGCAGTCTGTGGGCTATCATGCCGGCTCGACATGGCTTTCATGGCAGAAAAACCGCCAACGGAAGCCGGGGTAATGGGGGCTTCGGAACCGCCACTGATAAAGACTTTGGCTTTGCCGAGCCTAATGTAATTAAAAGCATCCATAAAGGCCGTATTGGATGTGGCGCAAGCCGATACGGTAGTGTAATTGATTCCTTTTAAGCCATACTTCATTGAAATCATGCCTGAAGCCATATTGACGATAAGTCTAGGAACAAAGAAAGGGCTGAATCGTGGTTTGTAATCTCCTGTCACGTAGCCTTCTACTTCTTTTTCGAAAGTTTCCATGCCGCCCTGACCAACACCCCAGATGACACCGATATCAAATGGATCTATGGCATCGAGATCTAGTCCCGAATCTTCCATTGCCTGCGCTGCACTGTATAAAGCATATTGCGTAAAGAGATCACTCCGTTTAATCTCATTTCTATCTAAGTATTTTTCAGGTTGAAAGTGTTTAATTTCACTTGCAATCTGCGTTCGAAACAACGAAGCATCAAAACGGCTAATAAGTGTTGTGTGGTTTTCGCCTCGCAAAATGTTATCCCAAAATATGTCTATGTTTTCTCCCAGCGGGTTAATTGTTCCCATGCCAGTTATTACAACTCTTTTCATCTTTTTTATTTAAATATAAACTTATAAATATACCAATTGGTATTTGTTTTTGTAAAAAAATTAAGCCTTGATCTCCCGATCCACCATTTCCTTCATTTTATCCAATACAATGGCAAGATCTTTTATTCGGCCGGAAATCTTGGAAAGCAAGATTCCGCCTTCGACCATCGCCATAAAGGTGATGGCATAATTTTCAGCAGAAATATGCTGCTTAAATTCGCCGTTAGCAACTCCTTCTTCAAGAATTAGAATTAGGCGCTGTCTCCAAAGGTCAAAGGAACGTCTGACTTTGGGGGTTAAAAAAGATAGCGAATCATCGGCCTCCACGGCCGCATTCATCATGGGACAACCTCCTGAAGCTGCGATATTTTTGAAATTATCTTTGTAGAAATCTAGAAAAGACAATAACTTCTTTAGGGATGTTTTTTGCTGAGTAATCTGTTGATTGACAGCTTCTGAAATTTTTCTGCTCTGATAAGTATAAACATGTATGGACAGATCTTCCTTGTCCTTAAAATTACCATAAATACTTCCTTTTGTTAAACCTGTCGCTGTCGTAATGTCCGAGAGAGAAGTTGCAAAGTAACCTTTTTTATTAAAGATGGGCGCGGTTTTCTCAATGATAAATTGCCGTGTCTGTTCTGCTTTTGACATGTAATTCCTGTTCTTTTAATGCAAATATAAAAAATACTTTTTGGTATATTAATAATTTGTGCTGGAATGCCTTTGAAATTGGATTTATTTCGCCTTTGAAATACGATAGGTACAGCGGGGGGCGTTTTCGATGATGTATTCTGTTCTACAGATACGATAAGCCGGACCGATGAGTTGCTGAAAATTATTCAGTTCTGAGCGGCAGAATCCCTGACATTCGGTTGCTGCTGCACATATGGGACAATGATTTTCAATGAGAAGATAATCGTCAGCCTCTTTTTTCCATTCTGCCATATAACCTTCCGCCGTTCTTTTTGCGGCAATAACTTCAAGTTTTTTTTCGATGGATTCAATATCCGATAGCGCTTCAGTATATTTTTGATATACTTTGGACTCCCGATCACTAATAAGTAGATCCAAAGCATTCTCGCCAAGTACTTGTTTAATCGACTGCAACAGTTGTACTGTAATGTCGGCGTGACTATCTGGAAATCTTGCCATGCCCTGTGGTGACAGACTGTAATAAGTCGAAGGGCGGCCTATACCTTCGCTCCGGGCATTGGAGACAATCAGGTTTTGATTCGCGAGGTTCAATAAATGTTTACGGGCCCCTTCTTTTGTTATAGCCAACTCTGTTGCAATCAAAGCTGCAGTGGCTTCTCGGCGCATTTTTAATAACATTAATATTCGATCAGCTGGATTCTTCTGCATTTGACAATAAAAAAGTTGTTTTATATAACATCAGCAAAGATAGTGTTTTTATTTTTTGTCTTAAAATGTGTTTAAAACATAGGTTTATCCTTTTTGATTTATTTTTATGACTTTAATAAAACAACTATATAGTTGTTTTATTAAGTTTGATTCTCTAGTTTTGACTTATCATAAAACAATAAAACTATGCACAAATTTCAATTACCCCAGTTAGGATATGCCTATGCGGCGCTTGAACCATATTTTGATCGCGAGACCATGACGATTCATCATCAAAAGCATCATCAAGCTTATGTTAACAATCTAAATAAGGCATTGGAAGGAACAGCAGGCGAAGCTGACGATCTATTGGATATATTAACAAGCGTAAGTAAATATAGCCCAGCAATACGCAATAACGGCGGCGGTCACTTTAACCATACGCTATTTTGGGAAATTTTATCGCCCAATCCAAAAACGGTACCCACAGGGAAGTTAGCCGATGAGATAAACGCTGCCTTTGGTTCTTTGGAAGAGCTCAAAGCCCAGATCAAAAATGCTGGACTTGGGCAGTTTGGTTCGGGCTGGTCTTGGCTGTATGTAAAACATTCCGGCGCCTTAGCTATCGTAGCTACTCCCAATCAGGATAATCCGCTGATGGATACACAATCGATCGGCAGAGGTTTCCCTATTTTGGGGGTCGATGTTTGGGAGCATGCGTATTATTTGAAATATCAAAATAAAAGAGCCGATTATTTGGATGCATTTTGGTCGCTTTTGGATTGGTCTGTTGTTGAACAAAAATACGATGCTGTGATTGCAGGCTTGGTTTGATATGTTTATCAATAAAGTTGAAAACACGGGTATATTGGCTTTAGATCTAATTGATTTTAAGACCAATCTTGCTATCCTAAGTTTTGATATCAAAACATTGTTGTATCAGGAAGCAATCGTTAAAGAAAAAGAATTCAGAGAAGCTTTGGCTGCGGTGGACTGGTCTGCTTTTCGAAACAAGGCGGTTGCCATTAGCTGTTCTGTGGACGCAATTATCCCGCCTTGGGTCTATATGACCCTGGCGGAAAAACTTCATCCTGTTGCAGCTTATTACGATTTTAAGGATGTGGAAGCACTGGCCATAGACCTATGGAGGCAGACTTTGCGATCGACGGATTTATCGCATTTTCAGAACCAAAAAGTTGTCGTACGAGCCCGTCCAGAAATTCCGGCATCACTTTTTATGTTAGCAGCAGAACGTTTGATTCCGATTGTACAAACGTTGATGTATGGCGAGGTGGGTATGCCTAAAGTTATTTTTAAAAAGAGTAAAGTATAATGAAATCGGCGCTTTTTGAGTCCGATAATCCAAATGTGCTGTCTTCGGCGTACCAGTGTAAGCTGGATTTGCTGATCGATATTGCGACGAAAAAGAGCAGCTAATATCGTTGAAAAACGCCTTTCGAGCTATCGGGAGGCGTTTTTTTAATGGGAAGTATTTTAGCCTTTATTTAAATAGATTCGCCAAGCCCTATCTGGACAATTAATTTCAAAAAAGTAAAAGAATGTCTTTAGCAATTCATCGCGGAGATATATCTTTGTTTTTTGGACCCGCCATTTGATTACGCGGTTTTCCGATCTATATTTTCTATTGTCGACTTTGAAGAAGCCTCATCGACGGCAAATTTAGAGGTAGAGAGAAGTCTTTAACCACCATAAGACTTTCTTATTACATATTATGAAACCATTGGCTGAAAAGGCCCCATTTAGTTTAATTGTTTAAATGATTAAGATATTGGATTAATGATGTTTCAGTTGAAAGAGTTAACGAAGATAATTGGCTTTTTTATAGTATACTTTACTGTACATGCTGTAGCTGCACAGAGTTTTTTGCCATTGGATGAAAATAAATATCGATCTGATGCGGAAAGGTTATTGCTGTCGAGTTCGGATGACAGTGTGAAGGCAATGCAGTATTTTTATTTGGCAGATTACTATCGATTTAGGGATACGACCAAATTTTGGGATCATATGCAACAGGGGGAGCGGTTAGCCAAACCGTTCCGGAGCTTACAGGCGATGGGGGCACTTTACAAAAGCTTTTATTATGGGCAATTTCTGGATAGTAAAAATGCAGGAGTTGAAGCCCAACGATGTGTAGACCTCCTTGGAAATGCACAAAAGCCTTTTCAGCAGGGGCTTTTGGCCAAAGCTTGGTATAATCTGGGCTTAATTCGATTTCCTAAAAAAGGATTTGCTGATTTTCTGGATATCCTTAACGGGAAGTGTCTGCCTTATGCGAAAGCACATGATCCCATCATGGAAGGTAGTATAAATACGATGATCGGCATGACGTTTATGTCGTCCAATCAGCTTGCAAAAGCCGATGAATACCATCAATTCGCCATAAAACAGCTCGAGCAGCAACCGCCGAGTGCTGCACTTGTGGTGGCTTATCTCAATACAGTCAGTAATTATTGCTATCAGGTTAAATCTAAAGAAGCAAGAATCTTATTGGACAAAGTCAAGCAGCTATTAAACAAGTATCCAAATTCCACTCAGCTGCCCAATTACTACTACAACGAGGCTCTTTACGCTACCACAAAGCAGCAAACGGATGAGGCGTTACGGTTATTGGATATCGGCTTGGACTGGTCGGTAAAGATGAACAATTGGAAATTATTTCAGATGATGCGGTTCAGAAAGTTCAATGTGTATCTCCTGCAGAAAAAGTATGCCGATGCCAAACTTCAGCTGGAGGAAATTTTAAAAAATGGCTTACTGATCAGAGACCTTTATAATAGCAAAATTGTATATAGTCAACTGGCTTCCGTAAATGAGCTTATGGGTAATTATCAGGATGCGCTGAAGATGTCCAATACGGCAAACAAGCTATCCGATAGCATTCAGCAGGTCCAACTGCTAGAAAAAATGAATGAGATGGAGACGAAGTATAAGACCGTTGAAAAGGAAAAGGAGATTCTGAATCTGCGCGCAGAAAAGGACCGGAGCCAATTTCGAATTTTTCTAGTTTTGGGTATTGCCATTTTGCTTTTCTTTATTGTGCTATTTGTTGCTTTTTTTTACAGAAAACAGCGGAAGCTCAATACACAAATACGGCTCAACCATGAAATAGTATTGGATACATTAGAAAAGGAAAAGCAGCTGCAAATTTCAGAATCTATGCTTAAGGGAGAGCAGCAGGAGCGGCAGCGAATTGCTCAGGATCTGCACGATAGCATAGGCGGTATGTTGACAGGGTTAAAATTTAAGATTGCCGGCGACGTAGCGAAGCGTACAATCTTAACGGATGAAGTGCCGCAGAAGTTGAATGATATTTTGGGCGAAGTAAGGCGGATCTCACATAATCTAATGCCTGAATCGTTGCGCCAGTTTGGATTGATAGCAGCATTGGAGCAATTATGTCTGGCAATGAAAAATAGTCATGTTTCCATTCAGTTTGAGAATTACGAACCTGAATTGAATGTAGATTTTCAAAAAGGATTGGCCCTCTATCGGATTGTTCAAGAAGCGATTTCAAATGCACTAAAGTATGCAAATGCAGATACCATTATTGTTCAGGTAAGTAAATCGGAAGAAATATTACATATACTTGTGGAGGATGATGGTAAAGGCTTTGATTCTTCTGTATTAAATTATGGATTGGGATTAAATAATATGGTCAATAGGATTAAATGGATTAATGGATCAATTGACATTCAGAGCACGCTTGGATCCGGAACCCAAATCGAAATTGCTATAACTGTTTAAATTTGCTGAGTCATGAAGATAATTGCAGTGTTAGACGATCATCCCTTACTGCTGGAAGGGGTCGTTTCTTTTCTCAATAATCAGGACGGGTATCGGGTATATCCATTTTTGGAAGAGGTGGCGATGATTGAATTTTTGGATACAACGAAAGTTGACTTGGTTTTGATGGATATGCAGCTTTCCAACACTAGCGGCGTTGATGTATGTAGGCAGGTCCGGAAGCAGTTCCCTTTGGTTCCTATAGTCGCCTTGAGCAATTTAGCCGATGGCAATCTTATTTTTCAGTTTATGCGTGCTGGCGGAAATGGCTATATATTAAAGGACGTGTCGAACGAGGAATTTTTGTATTGCGTACAACTTGGGATAGATGGTAAAGAATCAATTTGCGATCGCGCAAAAGAACTATACACCGGCGCAGTTTCCACAATGAAAAGCCTTCCCAGGCTTACACGGCGTGAAAAGGAGATTCTGATTTTGATTTCAAATGGACTTACAACGAATCAGATCGCAGAAAAGTTATTTTTAAGCCCAGTAACTGTAGAAACGCATCGGCGTAATCTTCTGACTAAATTTAAAGTCAAAAATATGATTAAACTTGTACAATTTGCAATGAAGCATAAGTTATTAGACCTTTAATCGAACCCGCATCCTAATGTTCGCCGTAACCTACATTATCTAGCTTACCTCTGAAGACCCTAAATTGGATGATAAAATAAGAAACTACCAGAATTGCGGCAAACATAAACCAGCCTAAACCTACGGAAAGACCATATTCATGCGCCGCCGCATTTTGAATCGTCAAGGAAGGGTTTACGTCATTCGTCGAAGGTAATACTATCGGGAACATGGAAGCAACGGTCGTCGCAAAGCTCCCTAGGATGAACAGCGATGAAAATAGGAATCCAATACCGTCTTTTTTAAAGGTTTTGATCCAAAATTGTCCAAGTAATCCAACGGCAGCAATCACGGGGAATATCCACAGCCAATAATGATTTTGAAGATTGTTTAGGGAGATGGGTTTCACATAATGCCATACATAGGCCGATAGTATGACGAGAATAAGCAAGACAAAGTTGAGCCTAAAAACAATATTCTTTAGTCTCGTATTTAGTGTGCTGGATGTTTTCAGAATGATCCAGCCTGCACCGTGGATGGTTAATGTAACGACGGCAACTAAACCTAATATGATAGTGAACCAGTCTATGATGCCCTGATGTTGAGCTAATGGGTCAAATGTCGGGTTCCAAAGTGCAAGGAAAAAATAATGTGCCTCTTGTGTTGATACACCATTTTCGACCATACCAAGATTGACTCCACGAACAACGTTTCCCAGAGCCGCGCCAAAGAAAAGCGCAAGCAATAAACTTGCTAGTCCAAAGGCTTTGTCCCACAAAGCTTCCCAAAGGCGATGGTGTATCTGACCTCTCAATTCGAGGCTTATTGCCCTAAAAATAAGTAGCCATAACACAAGCATTAGCGGTAGGTAAAATCCACTGAAAGAGGAAGCGTAAAGCGTCGGAAAAGCAAAAAATAAGACACCTCCAGAAGCAATAAGCCACACTTCATTGGCATCCCAAAATGGTCCAATGGAATTCGTGATAGCTTTTTTTTCCAGTTCCGTCTTAGCGAAAAATAGATGGACAATTCCTGCTCCAAAATCGTACCCATCGAGTACAATATAGATTCCCAACATAAAAGTTAATACGATAAACCAAAATATTTCCATAGCTAATTAGGTTAATGCAGGGTAAGTTTCTGGACCTTTTTTAATGATTTTGAGGACTAACATCAGAAATAGTAAACCCAAAAGAATGTACAGACCAACGAATCCCAAAAAGGTGAATAAGGTGTTACCGGAAGATACTGTAGGGGATACACCGTCTACCATTCTCATGAGATTATACACAAGCCAAGGTTGTCTTCCGAGCTCGGCTGTGTACCATCCTGCCGTATTGGCGATATAGGGAAAAGGGATCATAAACATGATAATCCATAATAACCATTTTGTTTGGTATAATCTGTTTCGCCACAGCAATAGCACTGCGAGCAACATGACTCCAATGAATATGGTACCAAGACCTACCATGATGTGATAACTATAATAAAGCCCAGGCACGTTCGTTGGGTGTAACGATTGGTCAAATTCATTTAATCCCTTAATTTCTGCATCCCAGCGTTGATAGGTAAGAAAACTGAGTACATTCGGTACGGCTATTTTATTATCCAATTTTTTATTTTCCATGTCCGGTTGACCGATCAGAACAATCTCTGAACCGCCTTTTTCTGTTTTGAAAATCCCTTCCATTCCAGCAAAGGCAGCGGGTTGGTATTTTACCACATTTTTTGCGGCAAGATCTCCTGTAGGAAAGGCAAGCATCACCGACGAGATTGCACCAAAGATGACACCACTTTTAACGAATATCTTACCAAATTTGCTATGCCTGTCACTGAGCAGATAAAATGCGCCAATAGAAGCAACGAAAAAGGAACTGGTAACCAAAGATGCGGCTTGGTTGTGGAGATAGGAGGGCCAGAGCCATGGGTTACTAAATAATGCGCTAAAATTATTCAGTACAAATTTTCCGTTTTTAAGAATCTCATAGCCCACTGGATGTTGCATCCAAGAATGCGTGGCTATAATCAGGAAACCGCTTGCCCAAGATCCAATAAAGACCATAAGTCCAGCTAAAAAATGCAGCTTATGGCCGAGCAACTTTTCTCCAAAAAGGAACATTCCTAGAAACGAAGATTCTAGGAAAAAGGAAAACATGCCCTCCATAGCGAGGGTCTGTCCAATAATTCCACCGGTAAGTTCCGAAAACTTCGCCCAGTTTGTGCCAAACTGAAACTCCATGGGGATGCCGGTGACAACGCCCATGGTAAAATTAAGGGCAAAGATTTTCATCCAAAATTTTGAAGCATGGTTGTAATCTTCGTTTTGAGTCTGAAGAAACTTCCATTTGAAGTACACGATCATCAGCGATAAACCCATGGTCAATTGGGGGAAAAGATAATGAAATGTAATAGTAAATGCAAACTGAAGCCGATTGTAGAGAATCATATCTTCCATGGATCCGAAGTTTTGGTTAAAAGACAGCTAAATATAGCCATTTTATTTGCGTATATATCCATGAAACTGTTTTATTTTTTGATAAAGTAACTGTTTTTTTATTGTTTTATGTCCTAAGTGTAAAATCTGAAAATCAACACAAGGCATCCACCGCTGTAATCTCTTTTTTATCTTATCTTCGTCCGAGTTTAAGATAACGGTGGAAGGGTAGAAGAGCATTAGGGAAATGAAGAAAGTGCTAATTTTGATGGGTGTTTTATTGATCCCCATACTTTTTATTATACTGAATAATACGGGCCGGGGAACAGTCGCTAAAGATAATATTGTGTTTCGGGATAAATTATCTGATTACAATTTATTCAAGGGCAAAATTGCTGACCTTGTTCCAAACGATCAGGGGGTCTCTTATGAATTAGCTTCGGCCCTATTTACAGACTATACCGATAAAAGGCGTGTCATCTTTCTTCCTAAGGGAGGAAAAATGATCGCCACAGACGATGGTTTGCCCAGCTTCCCCGATGGTACCATCATTGCCAAAACTTTTTTTTATCCCTCGAGAGATGCGGTAGGGAGCTCGAGACAGCGGCTACTTGAAACGCGGCTTTTGATTCATAAAGACGGACAGTGGAACGCAGCTACCTATCGGTGGAATGCGGCCCAAGATGAAGCTTTTCTGTTGATGGACAATGCTTCCGTGCATGTCTCCTTTTTGGACAACAAAGGCGTCGAGCGACAAACAAATTATATTATTCCTTCCCGAAAGGATTGTATGGCATGCCATCGACAAGGAAATCAGCTGCTCCCGATAGGTCCGAAGATCAGAAATCTAAACCGGACAATCGTTCACGATGATGACAGTATCCAGCAATTGGTCCGGTTGACCCAAATGGAGGCTATCGATCTGAAATCGTTCAAAGTTTCCAATAGTTTGCTTGGTTATGAGGATATTGGTCAATCGACTGCAAATCGTGCCCGAGCTTATCTCGAGATCAATTGCGCCCATTGTCACAATCCTAAAGGAACGGCTTATATGACCATGCTGGATCTGAGGTATGAAAGTCCGTTGAATGAAACTGGGATTTGGTTAAAACAAGCTAAGATTATTGGACGGATGTCTACATTGGGAGAGATGCATATGCCTCAAAAGGGGACTACTGTACTTCATGATGAAGGAATATTGCTAATTAAAACCTATTTAAAAACACTACAATAGAATTTTCTTGCTTATCCCTAATCGACAATCTTTTAAGCCTGCCAGCTCGCTTTTATAACCCCGCTGCATATCCTATTTATTTCTTTTAATAAAATCTATAGAATTAGTAGATTATATTAAAATTACTTCTATATTTGTGAGAAGATAACAGGTCGCGAAAGAAAACATGTATTACTTTTCAGCGCGGCGAATTAACACATTATTATGGAACATATCAATATTAGTAAAAGCACATTTTTCGTAGGTATTACTGCAAAGTCTTTGAAGGCTAAATCCCCTGATGTAAGAAAGATGCGAATGTGCCATATAGGATAATTTCCCTTATCTTTTCTCAAACTGACAGCAGGGGAGGCGCTCGCTTCCCCCCATGTCTTCAAAATAAAAACAAGTTTTCGATTGGCGTTGGCACTTGTTCGTATTCACCATTAACACTTTATCTATGAAAAATCTTAGGGTACTCCGGTATTCTACCTTGTCGCTATGTTTACTATTATCTGGCGTTGGGCATCAGGTATATGCGCAAACAGATGTTAGACCAATTATCAATGCATCCTTATCGGGATATGTATATGATAGCCAGCTTAAACAGCCTCTTGAAGGCGTAACCATTCAACTCGAAGCCGTAACTCACGTTGTTACAACAGATCAAAAAGGTTTTTTTCAAATTGTAACGGGACAGAAATTACCCTTTTCGATTACACTCTCGCGCATTGGTTACAAAAAAAAGACCGTGTTAGTTTCCGAATCTCCCACGAAAATTGAATTGGATCCAGTTACACAGGACCTCGATGAAGTGGTCGTTGTTGGCTATGGAACGCAGAAAAAAATCTCGTTGACCAATTCAATCGCCAGTATTGATGGTGATAAACTGACGAAAAGACCGGTTTCTAATACGCAGCAATCTTTACAGGGCCTATTGCCGGGGGTAACTGTGCAAGACCTTGGTGGAAAACCAGGACAGTCAGCTGCCAATATTCGAATCAGAGGATTGACTACATTTAATACCAATTCGAGCAGCACCAGTGGATATGATCTCAGCAAGAATAATGCTTTGGTCATCGTGGATGGAATTGAACAACCCTGGTCCAAGTTAAACCCCAATGATATTGCCTCAATTTCACTCCTAAAGGATGCTGCTTCCACGGCGATATATGGATCACGCGCGACCAACGGCGTAATTATTGTAACCACCAAAAGTGCAAAATCTGGACATGTTGTGATTGATTATAATGGCTATTACGCTTTACAGAAATCAATTAATAAGCCCAAGCAGATGGATGCCGTATCCTACCTCCAATTGCAACAGGACGCCTACCGTAATGCGGGACTGACGGTACCAGCGCGATTTAGCGATGAATCCATTACGGCTTACCAAACGGCAACTGATCGTGAAAGATATCCTTTACCGAATACCTGGTTTGACACGCTGTTGAAAACAGCTCCTCAACAAGATCATGCCTTGTCATTCGCTGGTGGAAATGAGATCCTGCGCTCTAGATTGGCCATTCGTTATAACAAGCAGGATGGTATTATTGAGCATTATGGTGCTGAATTGGCGGATATCCGGCTAAACAACGATTACAAAGCAACCTCTTGGCTTAATTTTACGGGAAGTATAAACTATCGATATAGCAAAGCCGCCGAGCCCGGACGTGATCCGATCAATAACTTTCTCCATGGCTCGATGTGGGTGGTGCCTAAATATGATGATGGTACCTACGGATTAAGTACGCAAGGAAATAATCCTTTAATGTTGATTGAAAAAAGTGGTTTTAAAAAGGTAAATGAAAACTACCTAAGCTCCATCGTTAAAACGGACATTCAATTAGTGAAAAATTTGTTGTTTACTTCTCAATTTGGTGTTAGGGTAAACTTCAACAACAGCAAAACCTTTTTGAACGCTTTTGAAAATAAAGACCGAAATACCGGGATAGTAAAGAGTTTTCCGATCAATTCGTTAACCGAAATTCGTGATAATAGCAGCGAGTATACATGGAACAACCTGTTGACCTATCAGTTGACGACTGGGCCAAATCATATCAAGGCATTAGCTGGGTATTCACAGATTCACAATTACCAAAATTATCTTACGGCCTATCGCGAACGATTCTACAACAATGACATTACCTCTATTGGACAGGGGGCTGACGACGCTACAAAAAATAATAGCGGCTATGATGTGCAGTATGGCTTGCGTTCTTTTTTTGGTCGGGTAAACTACGATTGGAAGGGCAAGTACCTGCTTGAAGTGAATGGCCGCTATGATGGTTCATCCCGTTTTACGGGAGACAAACAATACGGTTTTTTCCCTTCGGCATCAGCAGGATGGCTACTATCCAAGGAAGAGTTTTGGAAACCCATAGGGAATTGGTTGAACGAATTCAAGTTGCGTGCTTCCTGGGGAAAGACGGGAAACCAATCTGTCGACTTGTATAGTTATTATTCGGCCTTGATCGCTGCAGGATATGATTTTGGAGGTAAATCTGTACAGGGGTATCGGCTGGATAGTTATGCCAATCAGCAATTGGGTTGGGAGTCTACGACACAGTATGACTTGGGTTTGGATGCCGCTTTCCTAAACAATCGCTTGACGTTTACCTTGGATTATTATAACAAGGTAACTGACGATATTTTACTGAATCTGGATATTCCCGCCGTTTTGGGATTAAAACCTTCGCCCCAAAATGCTGGAACGGTACTGAATCGTGGCTGGGAATTTAGTGCAAATTATCAGAAAAGACCAAGCGCTCCTGGGGCTTTTGCTTATCAATTAAATGCAAATTTTAGTATCAACCATAATGAAGTAACAGATTTAAAAGGTACAGGACCCTATATCGCAGGGTCGGATATTGACCCAAGGTATATTATTGCCAAAGGACTCCCGATCAATACCCTTTGGGGATATAAGACCGACGGTATCTTTCAGTCTGCGGAGGAAATTAAAGCTTATGGTGCTACGTATGCCACCAATACGAAGCCTGGAGATGTGAAATATGTGGATTTGAATGGCGACGGTATAATCAATGCAAATGACATGGCAGCCATCGGGAATTCCTTTCCCAAATATACCTTCGGAATTAATGGGAGTTTCAGTTTTAAAAATTTTGATCTTGATCTCCTTTTTCAAGGAGCAGCGAAAGTCGATACGCGATTGTCAGGTGCTTTGGCGGAGATGGGAAATCAGGAAGGGTTTACACATGAAATATTTACAGGCAATTATTGGACACCGACACATACCGATGCACGCTTTCCGCGTGTGGTCAAATATGATTTGCGTAATGTCGCAACGTCGGACCGTTTAGTGGTCAATGGTTCTTATCTGCGTTTGAAAAATATACAGGTTGGGTATGCAATACCCCTAAATGCAATCGGAAAGACAGCAATCAACAAATTACGGGTATACCTATCCGCGACAAATTTATGGACAATTTCAAAATTGAACGAATGGAATTTGGATCCCGAAGCGGAATCTGGACGGGCAGTATATTATCCGCAAACTGGACTTTATACACTGGGTGTGAATTTGACCCTGTAGTGTGATTGTTACTATAATATTTAATTAAAAACTCATGAATTTTTACAAATATCTATATCAAAGAGGAAACTGGATTTTCAGTTTCGGACTGTTTTCGCTTATGCTGATGGGCTGTGATAAGAATCTGTTGGATGCCGTACCAACTGATCGTCTGTCGGAGAATATATTTTGGAAGAGTCAAGCCGATGCGGAGCTTGCTGCAAATGCGCTCTACAATGATCTTGACGGAGCGGAAATCTTCTATTCAGATGCATTGACGGACATAGCGCATGTTAATCAGCCTTTCGCTGTGGATGCGTATATCGAGCTTGGTACCTACGACGCTTCAAGCTCCCGATTGTACAATACCTGGAGTAGTGCCTATAAAGGAATCGGTGCGGCCAATTACTTTTTGGCGAATGTTGGTAAAATCGAGGGCAGCCGGGATGAAGCACTAATCGCCAGATTTATCGGCGAGGCTCGTGTGTTAAGAGCCTATCAATATATCAAATTGGCCTATTTATTTGGCGGGGTACCTTTGGTAAAAGCGCCGCTGACCTTGGAAGAGGGAAGGGCGGTACAACGCGCTGACCTCAAAGAAATTTACGATTTTATTGACACTGAATTAGAACTGGCTGCGGCAAGTTTGCCTGAAAGCTATTCCAGTAACGATATCGGGCGCATAACCCGTTGGGCCGCATTGGGCCTGAAAGCACGGTCAGATTTATATGCAGGGAGATTTGCAGCAGCAGCAAAAGCCGCAAAAACGATTATCGATAGCAAACGATTTGAGCTTTACCCCCTGTATGCAAATCTGTTTACGTATGCGGCTGAAAATAATAAAGAGGTGCTGTTGGATAAGCAATTTTTGGAAAATATATACACACAAAGTGTTTTTAACCTCTTAGCCCCCTATAGCCAGCAAAATGGGCAAAGTACCTATGTGCCTACCAAAGCCTTGACAGATAGTTACGAGACTTCCAGTGGGTTGGTAATTACGGATGCCAATAGTGGTTATGATCCCAAAAATCCCTCTAAAAATCGCGACCCGAGGCTTGCTTTGTCAATTTTTTTGGATGGCGATCCGCTTCCAAATGGAGCTATTTTTCGTCCTGCACCCAATAGTGGTACTGCTGATGCTGTGGGGAGTACTTATATTGCTTCCACAACAGGTTTCAATATAAAGAAATATATCGATAAAAAAGATTTGGCAAACCCCTCAAAAAGTGGGTTGAATATCATGCTACTGCGTTATGCCGAAATATTATTGACCTATGCGGAAGCAAAGATTGAGCTCGGCGAAATTGATGGCAGTGTTTACGATGCCATTAACCAAATTAGAAATTCGCGCACTGATGTAAAACTTCCAATAATAAGTAATCAAGTAAATCAGGAACAACTTCGCCAGTTGGTTCGTCGCGAGCGTACGGTGGAACTGGCATTTGAGGGATTGCATCTCGCGGATATAAGACGATGGAAAACTGCTGAAAAGGTAGTTCCTGGTAAAGTGTATGGCATCACCTATCAAAATAATAACGGAGAGGCAGTTGTCGTTGAAGCAGCCTCCGAAAGCCGTGTTTTTGATGCGAAAAAGCATTATCTCTGGCCCATCCCACAACGGGAAATTAACCTCAATCCGAATCTAAAACAGAATCCAAATTGGTAAAAATTGTTATCTTGTGACACGATTCCAATTAACTCATACAAATATGATGCGATACACTAAACTTATGACCGCTATGGCTTTATTTTTACTGGTGGCTTTTGCCAATGCCCAGCAAAAAAAGCCTAATATTATCTTGATTCTGACCGATGATCTTGGTTATAGCGACATTGGTTGTTATGGAAGTCCGAATATCTCAACCCCTTTTTTGGACTCGATCGCCAGTAAGGGCGTGAGAGCAACAAACTTTATGGTTTCTACGCCCTCGTGTACACCGTCAAGAGCTTCTTTATTAACCGGAAGATATGCTTCCCGTTATAATCTTCCTGCACCGATCGGTCCAGGGTCAAATTTAGGCTTGCCTGACGATGAGGAAACGATTGCCGAATTATTAAAAAAGGTAGGCTATAGAACTGCGTTAATAGGGAAATGGCATTTAGGGGATAAACAGACTTACCATCATCCTAATCAACAAGGCTTCGATTCTTTTTATGGCATGCTGTATAGCCATGATTATCGCGATCCTTATGTAAAAACAGACTCTGTCATTAAGATCTTTAGGAATCGGAAACCTGAAGTCGTTGCGCCTGATGATTCGGACCTGAGCTCACTTTATCACAAAGAAACAGTGAAGTTCATAGAAGACCAAGATAAAGATCATCCATTCTTTTTATACTATGCGCATAATTTCCCGCATCTTCCTTTGGCATTTGCCAACAAAAAGAACCGATTTGCAGATCAGCAAAATGCAGGCCCACTTGGTGCGGTGATGCAGGAGTTAGATCATAATTTTTCGGAGCTCTGGAAAACGGTTGAACGAAAAGGCCTTGCCGATAATACCATTTTGATTTTTTCAAGTGACAATGGTCCCTGGATATCCTATCCATCGCGGATGTCTGATGATCATGCCACAAAAAATTGGCATGTGGGTACTGCTGGAGTCTTCAAAGGTTCGAAAGCCGAAACAACAGAAGGTGGTGTTCGTGTGCCTTTCATTGTTTATGGCAAAGGCTATGCACAAGAAGGAAAAGTTATTCGGCAGGCAATTAGCAACTTGGATGTATTGCCTACGATAGCCAAATGGACTGGTGCATCCTTGCCGAAGAAATCCATTGATGGCCAAGCTATCGATTCTTTGTTGAATGGGAAATCGGAAGATTTAAAAACAGCACACAGACCGATATTTTTAGTGAATTATGGACATGTTGAGGCTGTTCGGTCAGGTGACTGGAAGTATCGGCGGGTAGCAGGCGGAGTCAATCAGATTTCGGGCAAACCCTATGATGCTATTGAAGAATTACATAACATTGCCTGGGATCCGAGCGAAAGAACAAATATTTTAAAGGATTATCCAGAAAAAGCGGCGGAATTGCGCGTATTGTTTGAAAGCTTTAATGGGAATATGAAATAGGTAGGCGTAACGACAGCCTAACATAAACAAGGCGGACCTTATTTCCTAAGGTCCGCCTTGTTTTTTATACAGTTGCAATAGATTTAAAGCAATTCAAATTCTTTTTCTTTTACATCGCGACTGTTCGGACCAATATAGACTTTGAAATTCCCTGGTTCGGCAACATAATTGAGGTTGTTGTCGAAGAATTTAAGATCGTCTACTTTGATGTTAAAGTTTACGGTTTTTTGTTCTCCTTTTTTGAGGAATATTTTTTGAAACCCTTTTAATTCTTTTACGGGACGAGTGACAGAGCCAACTAAGTCCTGGATATAGAGTTGCACCGTTTCTTCCGCATCATAATTTCCGGTATTACTGATGTCGATACTTGCTTGAAGAGTACCTTTATCGTCGATTGTGTTGCGGTCAAGACGGATGTCACTATAGGTAAAAGTTGTATAACTTAATCCATAACCAAAAGGGTAGAGCGGGGAATTGCTTACATCCAGGTAATTTGATTTGAATTTTTCAAAATCACCCGAGTTTCCATAAGGTCTGCCGGTATTTTTGTGTGCATAATAGATCGGAATCTGACCAACATTGCGTGGGAAAGTGGCCGTAATCTTTCCTGAAGGAACGACGTCCCCAAATAAAACATCGGCTACTGCTTTTCCTGTTTCCGTTCCACCAAACCAAACGTTTAATATCGCGGGCACGTGAGCATCTTCCCAGGTGAGCGTTAGCGGCCTACCTGTAAATAATACCAGTACAACTGGTTTTCCTGTTGCTAATAGGGCTTTTAACAGCTTTTGTTGATTTTTCGGAATATCCAGCTCTGAGCGACTGGAGCTTTCACCTGACATTTCAGACGCTTCACCAAGTGCGGCCACAACGACGTCGGATTGTTGGGCAACTTTCAGGGCATCTGCAATGATCTCTTCTTCTTTTCGGGAATCGCGTGCTATGGTACGGCCGAACATGGTTGCGTGGTTTTGGGTAAATCGGATCCTCCAATAAATTACTTCCGAGATGGGTGAGGATATTTACTTTATTGCCTAAAACGGCCTTCATTCCATCAACTAAAGAGGCCGTTTTGTCCAATTCAGCACTGACACTCCAGGTTCCGGGCATATTTGGACCTGAATTGGCAAGTGGGCCAATGACAGCAACTGTTCCTGTTTTTTTTAATGGAAGCACTTGGTTTTCGTTTTTCAACAAAACAAATGATTTTGCTGCAATTTCTCTGGCTTTGGCATGATTGGCAGCCGATCCGATCACAGTTTTTGCACGTTTTTCGTCACAATAGCGATAAGGATCGTCAAATAAGCCTAATTTATACTTGGCCTCCAAAACAAAACGGCAAGCCCTGTCAATATCTGCAATCTTGACTTTTCCAGCATCCAAAGATTTTTTTAGTGTCGTCAGAAATCCTTCACCGACCATATCCATATCAACGCCAGCATTCAGGCTTAAAGCAGAGACCTGCTGGAGATCACCAAGACCGTGTGCTGTTAATTCGTTTACAGCAGTATAATCGGTTACGACCAATCCTTTAAAGCCCCATTGCTTCCGTAAGACATCAGTCATTAACCATTTGTTTGCCGAGGCAGGGACTCCATTGATATCATTAAAGGAAGTCATAATACTTCCCGCTCCAGCATCTAAAGCCGCTTTGTAAGGTGGTAAATATTCATTGTACATGCGGTGGAGGCTCATATCTGTGCTGTTGTAGTCACGGCCACCTTCAGCGGCACCATATAAGGCAAAATGTTTGACGCAGGCCATCATGGTGTTGTATGCCGCGAGATTATCACCTTGGAAACCATGGACAATAGCCTCAGCAACCCTTGAGCTAAGATAGGTATCTTCACCCGCACCTTCAGAAATACGACCCCATCGCGGATCGCGAGAAATATCAACCATTGGCGAAAATGCCCAATTGATTCCATCTGCAGTAGCTTCCTCTGCCGCGATACGCGCAGATTGTTGAATTAAGTTCATGTCCCAGGTAGCGGCAAGACCTAAAGGAATTGGGAACACCGTACGGTACCCATGAATCACATCCATACCAAAGATAATGGGTATTTTCAAACGGGACTGCTTAATGGCTATCTCCTGTGTTTTGCGGATCTTAGCGGGGGTACTCATGCTAAAAATACCACCGATTTGACCATTTCTAATTTTTGATTCCACATCGGTGGAGACAGTGGTTCCTGTAGTCGCCTCACCACCTGTTACTAGATTAAGTTGTCCAATCTTTTCTTCGACAGTCATCTTAGCCATCAGCTGATCAATAAACTTGTCCATTTTCTGATTGGTTTGAGCCGAACTTGTATGCCAAGCTAGAAATGCAAGAAGGAAAGTACCTACTACTTTTTTCATCTTATTATCTTTTGTTAATGTGCGCATGAACTTTCTACCCTGCGCAACTTAATATTTATGGTAGATGTTCAATTTGATTGTTGAACTTTCTTATTACTATGCAATGTCATTTTCGTGGTAGGAACCATTTTCAACGTGTGATGGATCGAAAATGATTCCACAGACCACTATTTTAAATAGGGACTTGTAAAACCAAGTTTTTTTAGTCCCTGTTGAATTTCTGGGGCTTGCATAAAAAGATCCCAGATTTTACCAGTTCTATAGTTTTCAATCATCACTATAATAGGTCCCTGATCAATCGCCAGATACCGCTGAGGATACCAATTTGCTGTTTCGCTATACGCGTCGTAATAGCCATATTTACCCCAAATTTTGTCGCCAAGTTGTTTGTCGAGGTATTGTGCAAATTGCATGCTTTCACGCGGTGTATAGGGAATGGATGATAATGCCGCTGTAGGCGCGATCACGCCAGGATCGTTGTCTGGGTGATGGGCATCATAACCGTTGATGGAATAACTGGCTGTCCAGCCCCATCCTTTAGAGGAACCATAACCCGTGTAGCCTTTTGGGTTTAGATCCGCGTAGGCCAAATTTATCTTGGCATGGTTGCTCGTTGCTTCCCAATAATCTGCATATTGATCTTTTAATCCCTTGGGGCTCAATCCTAAATAGGAATAATGCTCCCAGAAAAGTGGGCCCACTTCGCCTTCCTTGGCATTATGTTTAAGGACGAGTGGAATGTCATATTTTTTAGCTGCTGTTTTAATCGCACCTGATCTTGCCCAGCCCTCATGATATACCGATGGAGCAATAGGGTAAGTAGGCGAGGAGGCTGCTAAAATATAGGAGATAAGACATTCATCATAACCTCTTACGGGGTGATTTTGTTGAAAGTTAAATTTGGGGCTCCAATGCCAATACATGACATTTTGCCCATTTGTATAATGATTCCAATTGATTTCTTTCCATAGCTTGTCAGCCTTTTGGGCAACCTTTTGAGCAGAATCATCTTTATCCTTTAGATACTCCCGAATGGCAATCAGACCCTGTGCTAAGAATGCGGTTTCAACAATATCGCCACCATTATCTTTTTCACTGAATGGTTTAGCTGTGCCTAGTTCGCCATCATACCAGTGAGCCCATGCACCTTTGAACCGTTCGATTTTTCCTAAGTAATCCATGATGTGATCCAATTTTTGGACACCTTGTTCTTTGCTGATAAACCCGCGTTCCATGGCGACAATCATCCCCATAAGACCGAAACCACTACCACCTATGGTGATGACGTTCCGGTCATTTTGAGGGTAAACACCGTCCATATGGATGCGTTCCCTGGCGAGGCCAGAAGTAGGCTCGGCACCTTCCCAAAAATATTGAAATGTGTGTTGCTGAATATTGGTCAATAGCGAATCTTCATTGACGCGGCCTGCATTTGTTGAATCAATTTTTGAGGGATTGTCTGGACTGCTATTGATAGCATTTTGGCACGAACTGCTGAGAATAAGGGCCAAAGCTATACCGGTGAATACGGGATATGCTATTCGTTTTCTCATGGATATGTTGTTTAATTCTTGAAAAAATGTTCAAACGGCCAAAGGCCGTTTGAACGGAGTTACTTTTACTTATATGATTACCAACCGGTATTCTGCGACATTTCTGGAGTTTGGATACGTTGATCTTCCGGAATAGGGAAAAGCATCATTTTCTCCTGAAACGATTTTCCATTGGCTGCCATCGCCGCTTTAGCCTGTTTTGTACGAATGAGATCAAACCAGCGGTCGTGCTCAAATGCCAATTCAAGGCGTCTTTCTTTCCAGATCAATTGACGGAGCTGTGCTTGGTCTGTTGTTGTTACATTAGGCAGTTTCACTCGAGTACGAACAGTGTTTAACGCTGTTAGTGCTTCACTGTTATTGCCCAACTCATTTGCCGATTCGGCAAGGATAAGATAAATTTCACCTAGACGGAGATAGCGTACGTTTTTATCTGTGTCACCGGCTCCGCCGTTCGCAGAAGAATACGCTTTTTCATTATACATCGGATTTTCAACACCATTGTCTATCAGACGGCCATCGTACAGAGTTTCACCTCTGAAAATAATTGTTGCATCACGGCGGATATTATCTTTTTCGGCATTGAAAGCATCCAATAGATTTTGACTTGGGATATTAAAACCCCAGCCTAAATTGACTGCTCCTCCACGAGGCGCTTGCACTTGACTATATTGCTGAATACCATGGGCAATTGAACTACCTCGGGCCTGCCATTCAAAGAGCGATTCAGGACCATTTTCCCCTTCTAATCGCCAGATTTTTGCATAATCAGTTTCTAGGCTATAGCCCCCAGAATTAATAACAGCTTTTGCCATATCAGCAGCTTGTTGCCATTTATTTTGGTATAAATATACTTTAGATAGCAACCCTTGTGCGGCACCTTTCGTTGCCCTACCCAAATCTTTTGCCGCATAGGCAGATTTAACAGGTAAGTTGTCTATAGCAAACTGTATATCAGCTTCAATATAGGCATAGACCTCCGCAACAGGTTCCCTTTTGATCAAATCGCGCTCCTGTATAGGAATATCACCCCATCCGCGCACAAGATAAAAATAATTCAGGGCACGCAAAAAACGGGCTTCAGCAATCAATCTGTTTTTATAGGTTTCGTCCGTTAATCCAAATTTTTCGGTGTATTCAATTGCCTGTGTTGCTCTACCTATTGATTTGTACCAGCGGATCCACATCGATTTGAACGAACCTGCAGTAGATGTGTAGGTCAGATTGTCTAATAATAATTTGTCTCCTCCTGCGTCGGTTGCTGAACTACCTTTATCTGCGTTGTCAGAAATCATTTCTGTTATGCCTAAAAAAGAAAAAGCGTAATCCCAATCGGTAAACATGCCGTAGACGCCGTTAACGAATTGTTCGGGTGTATTTACAGTTTCGCTATCTTCGGCTTCTACACGTTCTTTTGACGGAACATCAAGAAAACTATTGTCTTTACAAGACTGCAGCGCAATGCCCCCACTTAGAAGAATTGCTATATAAAGTTTGTTAATTTTCATTGTCTTCAAAACTAAGGTGATTAAAATTGCATGTTAAGTCCAAAAAGGAAATTACGTGTGGTTGGATAAGCTGAGAGCTCTATCCCGGATGTTAGATTTGGGCTTCCATCTCCGGCCAGTTCAGGAGAGAAGCCACTATACTTCGTAAACATAAAAGGATTTTGAGCTGTTACATACAACCTCAATTTAGATTTTGAACTATATAAATTATTAAATGTATAACCTAGCGTTATATTATTGATACGGAAATAACTACCTGACTCTAAGTAATAGTTGGAAGGTAGATATGACCTATCTGCTCCGGGATGTGCATTCGTATGGTTCTCTGGTGTCCAGCGGTTTTCAAAAGTCTCTAGGTCAACATTTTGACCTGCGTTCATGCGCGCACTTCTTAATCCATTGTATACTTTGTTGCCAGAAACCCCATATCCAGATAAATTAAAATCTATCGCTTTATAGTTTATCCCTAAATTAATTCCATAAGTGGAAGAAGGTAAGAATGAACCAAAGAAAACACGATCACGCGTGTCGATGATACCGTCCTCATTCTGATCTTTAAATTTCAAATATCCTGGCCTGGCGGGACCGTTTGATGGATAATTTTTGACATCGTTGTCATCCTGGAATACGCCGTTTGTTTCATACATCCACCAGCCATAAATAGGCTGACCTACCCGGAGCTGTTTTGTTAATTCGCCATTGTTCAAACTACCACCTTGATCGCCATCATAAGCAGCTTTTACTTCCTTAACGGTGTTTTTGTTGTAGGCATAATTTACACCTACATTATAGCTGAAATCTGGGGAGATTGATTTATTCCAGTTTAAAGCAAGCTCAACCCCCTGATTCAGGATTTTTGCTCCATGGTCATAAAATTTTTCTTCATAAGCAGAAGTATATGTCGGTGTAACCAACAAGATCGCATTGGTATTCATCTTATGATAATAGTCTATGGAACCTGACAGTTGGTTGTTAAGAAAGGCGAAATCCAGTCCGGCGCCAGTTTCCTCTGTAACCTCCCAGCTTAAATTTTTAGCAGGGGTCCCATAGGCACTACCAAACACCATGTTTTGTTCTGGGCCAAACACATAATTGTAGTTGGAACTTTCTGGGCTTTGTAAAATTGTGGAAACATTGAGTGGAATATCTTGGTTACCAAGTTTTCCCCAGTTTCCGCGTACTTTCAAGAGATTGATCCAAGTGGCGTCCTTCATAAAATCTTCGTTGGTTACTGTCCAGCCTAATCCTACGGAAGGGAATGTGCCCCAGTATTTGCCTGTATTACGAAATACACTAGAACCATCACGGCGTAATGTTGCTGTCAAATAGTATTTACTATCGTAATTATATTGAACTCGCCCAAAATAAGATGCCAATGCACGCGGGGTATAATAAGTCTGAAGGGCAATACGGTCGTAATCTGCACCTCGGGTACTATTCGCGAGATTAATATTCCAATATTGCTCTTTTTCCGGAACATCGTAACCCGTCATACTGCTCATACTATTGATGTCATACTTTTCGCGGGACATACCTAATACCGCTTCGATATGATGTTTGTCAAAACTCTTGTTAAATGTTAAAAAGTTTTCCCATGACCAACGGAACTGTTCTAGATCAACGTAATTCAAACTGTTGTTGGCAAACTGAATGTCATCGGAAGATGCTGCCTTATTTGCCGCGAAGTCTTGGTCAGTTTTCTGTGGATTAGCATTTAACCAACGGTCTTTTATATTTGTAAAGACACGTTGTTTAGAATAAAATTTATTTCCACCGATACGTGAATTCACTTTTAGATAATCAGTGATTTTAAATTCTCCTTCGAAGCTACCTTGAAGACGAAGTGTATTTATTTTCTCGTTTTGGCGAAGAACCTCGTATAACGGATTGCCTTCATCATTTAATTTGGCCATAATATCGTTAGGAGCGCCAGTTAAACCGCCTAGTCCCGTAGTTTGATTATAGTAGCCCGTTGCATATCTACCATTGTCATAACGAATAGGCATAATAGGGGCTTGTCGGTATGCCGTATTAAATGCACTGTAAGGTTTTGGTGTAGAGTTTGTTAATGTTAAGTTTACATTTTGGCTAAATTTCAGACGGTTATTTAGAAATTTATATACATTATTGTTTCGTATGGTATTTCGAACATATTTCGAGCCATCTAAAATACCGTTTTCCGTAAAATTGTTGGCCGATACGAAATAGTCAATTTTTTCGGTACCGCCGGAAATATTTACAGCATTGTTAAAGACCGAACCCGTTTTTAATAGTTCGTCGTACCAATCCGTATCGTAGGTTTGTTGGGGATCTAAACTAAATTTTTCGCCAGTGGATGCCCAGTATTCATTTGCATACTGCGAAAATTGAGAAGCATTCGCCATTTTTACTTTATTCAGGACGGTCTTTAATCCAGCATAACTTTCATAATTAATACTAAGAGTTCCAGTTTTACCTTTCTTCGTGGTCACGATAATAACCCCATTTGCAGCGCGAAGACCGTAAATTGAAGCTGATGAAGCATCCTTCAATACATCCATCGACTCAATGTCAGAAGGATTGATATTGTTGATATCGGTTTGCGCAATACCGTCAACAATATAGAGTGGATTTCTGCCTCCAAGCGCTGTACCCAGACCTCTGATGATGACGTTCGGTGACGATCCCGGAGCTTCGTTGGCAATGATATTAATACCTGCGGCTTTACCCTGTATGGATTGCATAGCAGACATGGCAGGTTGCTTGGTGATATCGGACGATTTCAATGAACTGATCGATCCGGTTAGATCGGCTTTCTTTTGTGTACCGTAACCAATAACCACAACCTCTTCCAATGCTTGATTCTCATTTTCTAAAAATACATTGAGTTGCGTTTGATTGCCAATGTATACAGATTGTTTGCGATAACCAATAAAGTTAAAGACTAACGAATCGGTAGGAGCGGCATTAATCTGAAATTTCCCCGTTGCGTCGGTTTTCGTAGATACAGCTTTCCCTTTAATACTAATGGTTACGCCAGGCATGGATATCATGCTTGAGCCATCTTTGACCACTCCTTGTATAGAAGTTTGTCCATAGGCAACAGAGACGACCATGGAAGTCAAAAATAATGCGGATAGATTCCTCATATCGTAAATTTTTGGTGTTTGTTTAAAATACAGTTGGTTATTTCCCTGAGGCAAATATGTTGATGTAGTACAACTTTCCCAAAATTTAACATTTGCACATCACTACTACACGAAAATTCCGCCTGCTCAAATGTATTTCATGTGTGTCTTATTGTTTTGGTAATCAGTTTTTTAAATAATTTTTTTTGATGAGATAACGCGCTCTTTAGTGTGTTTTGTACACTAAAGAGCGTGTGTGGTAATGATGTAGTGTTTACAAGGGGAATTTAACGTTCTAACAGAAATTCAGATAGGTTCTTGTCTGTTGGAAGTCCTAGTTTTTTGCGTAATCTATAGCGTCTGATCTCGACGCCGCGCGTACTAATGTTGAGCAACGAAGCGATTTCCTTACTGGACATATTCAGCCGTAAATAGGCGCATAGCTTAAGATCGTTGGGGACTAGATCAGGAAATTCTTGCTTCAATTTCTTGAAGAAGTTTTCATGCGATTCATTAAAACTTCTTTCAAATATATGCCAGTCACGGTCGTCATTATGGGCATCGTCTATGAGTTTATTGATTTTTTTCAGCTCATCCGAACTCAATTTGTTTCCATCCGCATCTTTAAGCTGTTTAAGTTCGTCATGCAAGTTGTTCAACATCTCATTTTTATAGACGATATTGAGGGCTGCATTCGCCAATTCTTTGTTTTTTAATTGAAGCTGGTCTTCCAATTGCTGGTTTTTCAGTTTGATCCAGTCCTTTTCCTTTTTTTCAGCTTCGCGTTCCAAAGCAATCTTTTTTTCTTCGAGCCATTTTCGCCGTATTTGAAACTGACGCCTACGCTCACGTTGAACATTAAAGATATAGGCAAAATATAGCAGTATTAAAATGGCAAGCGTGTACAAAGCCTTTGCCCACCAGGATAGATACCAAGGGTGCTGAATGGTAAAGGAGTATGATTGGATTTCAGAAACCATCCCCATATTATTTTTTGCTCTTATTTTAATTTGGAATTTTCCATAGGGCAGGTTTGTGAAATCCTGGTAGGCCGTCTCACTCCATTCAGACCAATTGTCTGAGTATCCCTCCAGATAATATTGATATTGAAGTGGTGAAGATGAGTAATAGGGGCTCGAAAAGCTAATTCTCAGGTTATTGTCTGAAGACGATAATTTAAATGTTGAATCTGGAAAGATAGCTTGTCCGGTGGTCAAGTTGAAGAGCTGCGCTATTTGCGGAAGTGGCAACCTATGTTTTTGTGATTTATCTGTATGTCGATAGATCGCAAACCCATCATCTAGACCGATGAGGTAATATTGATTTTCAATAGGAAGGATGTTTTCATAATTATTCATCATTCGGTCCTGTAGTGGACTTAATAGGTTGGAGTCAATGCGTAACTTACCCTTGCTATCAAAATCTACTTTAGCAATTTTAGTCTTCTGAATCAACCAATAACTGTTTGTGTTGATCGGTATGATCTTATTGGAGTTTCTATAGGTACCTAATGCGGCGTTCAATTCATTTGCATAACTGAATCGCTTTACGATATTGTCGAATTGGAGGAATCCGCTGTCGGTGGCGAATACAAGATTATTTTCTAACGTATAAACGCCTTTAAATTGTCTCTTCGAGGCAACACTGTCTTGTTTGGCTGAGAATAATATATTTGCCTGTTGAAAACTTGGGTCAAATCCGATAAGTTGTAGTTGTCCCCAGTCTCCAATCCAAAAGGAATGAGTATCTTTTTGGGCTAAAAATCGAATGGGCTCCTTAATACCCTCAAACTGCTGCACAAATTGTAAGTGCATACCATCGAAGGTAAATTTTGAGAGACCAGTATAATTTCCTTGGAGAATATTTCTCGTGCCAAATATAGGTTTGAAAATCCACCCGCCAGTGATCTGTGAAATCTTTTCCAGACGGCCGTTAATTAGCTTAAACGTTCCATCGTTGTGGCCACAGATGAGTTCATCACCGAATAGTGCTAAAGTCCAAACCTGGCCATTTGAATTTGGGACCTGAGTGAAGTTTAATGCATTGTAATTGTTCAATCCCTTCCATTCACTGGAAAATAATCCTTTATTGGTGCCCAGGTAGATTTTTCCCTGATAGATAATAGATGTATAGACCGTGCCAATTTTTCCAATAAAATCTGTATAAAATGAAATAGGGGAGTTGATTTCAATACGATCGATACCATTATCCAGCCCTACCCAGATATTCTTTTGGTTGTCTTTGACGATACTGAGCACCGTATTGTTTTGCAGCCCATTGTTTTTATTGATGTGTTGAATGACTTGGCCATCCTTGTTGATGATGATAACGCCGTTCTGAATGGTGCCAAAGGCGTATTGTCCATCATAGAGGTAGATGCCATTATTTACCTGTGATTGGCTCAATAGCTGATTTGCAGGAACGGACCAAGGTTCGATAGTTCCGTCGGCTTTCATCAGATAAAGGCCGTTTCGTGCGGTGGCAATGAGCGAAGTATTTGTGTCGAAAGGCAATAGGGCAAGAACGTTTTTATCTTTTAAGACGTCTTTGCCTTTGATTGGAATCAATTTACCCTGTCTAAATTCATGCAGACCACTTGGTAGTTGTTCGAAAAACAACTTTTCATTAAGCTGATGTGGGAATAAAAAAGGCTCTCCTTTTGCCGTTAACTGCCTTATCGTATTGTTTTCCCAAATATAGGATTTGGAAAAGGTATGGAAAAATACGCGCTGGTCTTCCACAATGATTTTCCAGATTTCTTCGTTTGGAAAATAGGTCTTGTCGCGTACCAGCCTCGAAAGACTATGATAAGTCAAGTTTCCAAAAGGCTTAGCAGTCCAATAACCAAATTCTCCTCTGCCACCGGTATAAATCTTCCCATCTTTACCGATCGAAACACTTCGGACGGTGGAATGATTTGGAAGCGGAAAGATACGCCAATACTGTCCGTCAAATTGTAATAGACCTTCAGTATTTGCACTATAGATACGACCATCTTTATCTACTGCCAAGGACCAGTTTTGATTTCCAGCCTTGTATTGGTCTTTTTTGAATTGTTTTACAAAAGGTGTACCTGTAGGTATGATGGTCTGGCAATAGCTGCAGTTTGGAAAAATAAATAAAATGGTGCAAAACCAAAAGATATAGACGCTCCTATATTTTTTTATTCTCATCGACTCCCTCACTTAAAATTGATTTGGGGTACAATATATCGATTTTATTGGAAAATTGGTAATCTCCGAGCTTGTATAGCACGTTGAAAGGTCCGTACGGCATCCATTTTATTGGAGCAAAAACATCATTTGGTTGATTCTACGTATTTCATCCGATAGTTTGATTTTTGATAGCTAGGGTGCGGCACAAAAGACCAGAACAAGTGCTATCCGGTAGACTAAAAAAATAGGATAAAAAAAAGGTTTTCAAACGGGGAGAATGAAAACCTTAAATAACCAATTATAAACCTAAATTATGATGATACAAATATAGTTGTTTTTGATACTAAGTTAAAAACAATTTATCTTGTATGTGCATTTTTGTGGACAAACAACTACAGGTGAGCTGTGTTTTTTGTGTGCAAGACTCAATCAACAACTAGCTGCTCTTGACGAGCTTACTAATCACATATAAAGTGATCAAACCCAATATGGAAAATATGCCATAACCTAATCCAATCTGAAACTGCGAAGAAGGGTTTACCAAGCTTACCGTGATGTAACTGAGTGAAGAGGTCAGCAGGTAGGTAATTCCGCCAACCAATCCGCCGGCGATACCGGCCGACAATGGAAATCTTCCCAAACAATAGCTGAAATAATTGTTAAAAACGAATCCGGCAGTACAGTGTACTGCAAATGCGAAAAATGTCAATACATAGAGATTTGACAGGTAAGGTGAAACCAAGAGCATACATACAATCAGGCTGATCTGAATGAAGTTGGCGATTCTCAGTTTGGGTATCAATGCCTTTTTGATCAATGCTTTTCCAATAAATCCACCACACATCCAGGCTAAACCCATAATAAGGGAGGTATAGCCAGTGGTAATTGCGCTATATCCCAGTTGATGCTCAATAAAGAAGGGGCCACTGAGATTGTAGAACATGACCAGGCCATAGGATATGCCGCACATGAATATGCCGAAGGTAAAATCGGTGCTTTTTAGCATCATTTTAAACTCGCTAATCAAATAATCGATGTGAAGGGGCTTTTTCTGTCTGATTGTTTCGCTGGAAAAGATCAGTTCAAGTACAAAGAGCACAGCACTATAGGCGGCCAGAACAATAAAGTTGGAACGCCAGCCAAATTGTGTTTGTAGGTAACCACCGATAAAGGGAGCCACAATCGGTCCGATCGACCAGACGATGGTCATAATGCTGAGGTAGTGCTTACGCTGTTCACCGTCGTAGACATCGACAAAATAGGCTCTTTTGGAGATGACAACAAATGCCGATAAAATTCCCTGTAAAATCCGCATTAGGTAGATAACCCAGATATCCTGCGTGTGTGCTGTTACCCAAAAACTGATAATAAAAAGAAAAAGTGAAATGAGGTTGATGCGATACCTTCCCCAGGCATCCACCAATGCTCCTGTGAAGAACTGAGCAACACCATAGCTGATTAGAAAAAGCGAAAGCGTCAATTGAATTTTGCTTTCATTTAAGCCAAGTTCCTGCGCCATTTGTGGCATTGAAGGAAGATAAATATCTGTGGCAAGCCCGGTAATCGGAACAAGTGCAAATGCAAGTATCGTCGGTATAAGTGACTGTTGTGGGGTAGTGTTTTTTTCCATCCTTTATAAAAATTTTATTTATTTTCCGTCGCTGTGGACGTTCACGCTGCATTAAATAGCAGGCTTGTCACGGAAGGCTGGAGGTTAATGCTATTTTCAGAAATTTCATGACGCAAAGTTATAAAAAGCAAACCTTTTGTTGTGCGCGAGATTCCTCCCGGTCAGTCATTGATTGGTAAAATATGAACTGGAGCTAAAAGGAAGGTCCCATCACCTCGTTAGCTATGACTAGCCCGGGTGATGAGACCTTTGAGAGGGAACCGATTGTTATAAAAGGAAGCGACTATTGGGATCTAGATTTAAGAAACTCCTTGACAAATTCATCGTCGTTTAACTCAGGGTAGTCTTTATATACACGATCAATTTCCTCTCGCTGTCCGACGGATAGATTTTCGTCGGGATTCAGACACCAGATACCTTTCATCAAACCTTGTCTACGGAGCACCTCATGTAAGCCTGGTATACAGCCGTGGAATGCATTTGCTGGGTCAAAAAATGCGGCATTACTGTCTGTGACAGCAATTGCTTTGCTTAGGAGATGGCTAGCATGGAGGTTATTGGGGTTCTGTTTGTATGATTTTATTTCCCGAAGGAGCTCAACGGCCTTTGCCGTCCAAACGGCCCAATGACCTAGTAAGCCACCTTTAAATTCTATGGAGACATTTTCTCCAGCTACGGGGAAATTATACACGCTCATCAGATCGTTGACAATATTGTCATCATTGCCCGTGTACATGGCAATTTGATCTCGCCGGCTGGAGTTGGCTATAGCACGCATAACGTCCAATGTCTGGTAGCGGTTGAAGGAGGCGCACTTGATGGCGACGACGTTGTCGATTTCGGCAAACTGCTGCCAAAAGGAATAAGAGAAAATACGGCCACCAACGGCAGGTTGAAGATAGAATCCAAAAACAGGAATAATAGCTGCTATTGTTCTGACTCGATCTAATATTGCATTTTCAGTCCAGCTTTGGAGTCCGCCCATACTCAAAAGTCCGATATCATAACCGTATTGAAGTGCCGTGTTTGCCTCCTGTACCGCTTGTTCTGTGGCGCCGCAGATGCCCGCAATTTTGATAAATGGTCGTTGGAGCTCAGCTTTATCGACTTCTTCGCTAGCCCATCTCAACACGGTTTCAAAAAGATTGATCTCAGGTTCCCGGATTTCAAACTGGGTTGAATGTACAGCGACAGCGATTCCGCCCGCTCCACTGGCTATGTAATACTGGGTCAGGAGTCGTTGATGTGCTTCGTCAATGCTGCGGTCCTCATTGAGGGCGAGGGGGTGCGCCGGAATGACCGTCCCTTCCCAAAGCAATTGTTGTAATTTGTTGTCTAAAGTTTTCATTAGAATTTTCCTTTTCGTTCTTGAAAGTGCGTGTCTTTGTTCCATAGTTCGCCACCTTGGATCAACCATTTGGCTGTAATGTCTATCGCTTCCCGTATGGTTGTCTTCGGGTAGCCAAATAAACGATGGCATTCGGAAGCGTTGTTTAGTAAAGCAGTTCCGGCGGGCTCATTCACAAAGATGGGCCTAGTGTTGAAATGCTCAGCAAAGCGCTCTGCGATCCATCGTGTAGAAAGGATTTCGGGCCCCGTGACATTCAGTATTTTGGCCGGAGACTGACAGTGCAATAATGATCTTAAGGCAATTTCGTTGGCATCTCCCTGCCAGATGACATTGACGTTTTCGGTTGTCAAATCTATTGGGAGCTGCCCTTTGACCGATTTTGCAATTTCTACGAGGACACCATAGCGAAAATCCACCGCATAATTCAATCGGTAGATCAGGGTAGGTGTACCATTTTTCTTCGAAAAATACTCGAATATGCGCTCGCGTCCCAAGCAGGATTGTGCGTATTCACCGACAGGCTCGGGCGTTCTTTCCTCGGAAACGCCGCCATTGCTTATCGGCACAAAGGGCAGTACGTTACCCGAAGAAAAAGCAACAATGTTGGAGTCTCGAAAATGAGAAGCTACCATTCCGGGAAGATAGGTGTTCATTGCCCAGGTGAAATCTTCATTTCCTGTGGTACCGAACTTATGTCCTGCGAGGTAAATGACATTCGGAACCTGCGGAATCTTTTTGAGTTCTTCCTCATTCAGCAGGTCGCAGGCGATGGTCTCTATGCCTAAATCTTCCAGTTCCTGTTGGAGTTCCTTGGTTGAAAAACGCGAAACACCAATGACCTTTTTGTCTATTCCTGCAGCTTGAATAGCCCTCATGGCTAGTTTTGCCATGCTTGGCCCCATTTTTCCGCCAATACCTAGGAAAAGGATATCACCTTGTATCTTTTTTATATCTTCAATTAGATCTAATGATGGTGCAAGTATTTGCTGTTCCAATTCCGCTAAATTGTTATGGTCCATGTCTGAATTATTTGATTAAATTATAGAAATTACTAAAAGCAAGAAAAACGAGTAAGAGAAGTCCGAGGATTGCCCATAACCTTGTTCGTGGGCTGTTTCTGAGCGCACCCATAATTTCTTTGTCGTTTGCGATCAGAAAGAGGATAATGCCAATAAAGGGAACAAGAAAAATGGTGATGCTTTGCGCAAAAACAATAAGCTCCAAGGGGAGATTTCCGAAGATCAGTGCGATGGCAGACCCAAAAATCATGACCAAAGAAATAAAGAGTTTCACTTTGGGGTGATTGAGATTGTTGCCGAAGCCAAAGGTATCGCCCAGTAATGAACCGCCTAATACAGCATTGCCGATCAAGGAAGAAAAGGAGGCGCCGAAAAGACCGATAAAAAAGAGGTGTGAGGCGTAGCTTCCCAAAAGCGGTTCCAATGCACGGCCCATCTCAGCGGCAGAACTCAATTTGATGCCTTGCGGATGAAGGGTATTTGCAGCGCAGACCATCACGGCAGCACTCATGATCCCGAGTATAATGATGCCGATTCTGCTCCCGACTATTTGCCGTTCCGAAGTCTGCTTGTTGGACGACAGTTTTCTTCTTGACTGCACAAGATAACTTTGATAAAACGCACCCACGATCGAAAAGCAAGACGCTGTGAAAGCAATAATTAAACCCATTGATAAAGGCGGGAGGCTTGGAATAAAACCTAAGAAAAAGTCCTGTGCAGACGTCTTTGTCATTATGGCTGTGGATAAAAAAGCAAATAGCATAAGGATAATAAGTGCTAGCATCAGTTTTTCCAGTAGCGCATAGAAAGACTTGAAGAACAACAGTAAAATGCCGATGACATTAAAAACGATGATCCATATTTTGGGGTTTGTCCCCGTTGCTTCCGAAACAGAAATGGAGACCCCTGTGGCATTTCCGGATTGAAAACAGGTTGCGACAAGGAAGATTCCGAGGCCAATGATGATGGCGGTTGTTTTACCAAATTTCTGGCGAATCAAGGTAAGTAAAGATTCGTCTCTCGCAATGCCGATACGTGCCGCCATATTGGTGAAAACCATCATAAAAAAGATCGCGACGACGACAACCCATAATAGGGCGAAGCCATAATCTGCACCCATTTTTGATGTGATGGTCATTTTGCTGGGCCCGAAAACCAGGGCGGCGGTAATGATGCCGGGACCTAAGATGGATAGCCAATTTTTAAACAAAGAGGGTTTTGGCTCGAGGTTGTTTTCCATGAGATTTATCGTAATGAGGTTAAATGCTGTTGGTTGATTTTAGGTGCAGAATTTCCAAAGTGTGTACGGATATAATTGGTAATTTCAATGACCTCTTCATTTTTCAGGAATGAAAAAGATGGCATTGCGCTCTCGTATTTGACCTTGGCTATTGTTTTGTCTTTCAGTCCGTGGAGGATAACCCGCAATAAAGGTGCTGGGTCGCCTTTGACAAGAGATGAATTGGCTAATGGGGGGAAGGTATTTGTAAGTCCCTTTCCATCTGCTTTATGACAAGATGCACAATACGCTTCGTATAAGGCTTGACCACTTTTGGTCGGGGAGCTGACGGCGTTGGCTGCAACGGGCTTAATCCTTGGCGCAACGGCTTTATCGGTAATGCGGAGTCGGTAGATCACGTCGTCGTCGGGTTTTGGAAACCCCTTTTGTGGATTCCAGTCCCGGTTGCTTGAACAGAAATAAATGTCCCCATTGGGTAAGGTCAATACGGATCTTAGCCGGCCAAGTTGATCTTTGAATAGGATCTTCTCATCGACGATCTGCTGCCCATCGGCAGATAATTTTAGGATACGTAGAGACTGATTTTTTAACGTCGCAAGCAATAAGCTATGTTGCCATTCAGGGATAACGTTGGAACCGTAATAGGCCATACCAGATGGTGCAACGACTGGAGTCCACGATTTAATAGGTTCCTGTCTTGGGGACTTTTTGGCGATAGCTTTTTCCTTTTCCGTGTCAATCATGCCTTCGATCTGTGGCCAGCCATAATTTTTTAGCGGTTGGATCAGGTTGATTTCATCTTCGATGGCATCGCCATGTTCGGAGGTGTAAATTAAGCCTTTTGCATCATGGGTAAGTCCTTGCATGTTTCGAAATCCCCAGGCATATACATAGCTGTTTTTAATTGGATTGTCTTTGGGAATGCTCCCGTCGAGATTGAGGCGTAAGATTTTACCGTTTAATGAGGTGCTGTCTTGTGCGAAGGTATCACTTGCGGCATCTCCTGTAGCCCAATATACTTTTTTGTCTGTCGAAACAATAACTCGGGAGCCGTTATGTCCCGTGTTTCCGGGGATCTGTAAAAGCAATTTTGGGTTTGACAACTTGCCTGCCTTATTATAATCGTAGCGATATAGGTTGGAAAAAATAAGGCTATCTTTTTTGCTGGTGTAAGAAAGGTAAAGATAAGCTTGCTGCTGTTCCGGCTGATAGAGCGCCATTCCCAAGAGTCCCAGGGTGCGCTGATGGTATACGTCGGTCAGGCTGTCCACCAAAGTAACAACTTTTGTTTTTGTATCCAGTCTTCGTATACTTCCTCCGATTTCAGAAAACAGAATGGCGTTATTGACCCGGTCATATTGTAAATCCCAGGGCACATGGAGTTTTGTAGCTTCTTTGGTTAGCGATAGTATACTGTGCTCCAGTTGGATGTTATTTATGGGTTTACGTTCTCTTTCTGTCTCGGAAGAACAGGAAGAAAGCAGCGGGATCAGCGATACAAGCCAAATATAGGTTTGTTTTTTCATATAGGATCTACGGTTATTCCTTTGATTTATGTGGTTAGTCAAATGTAGTTGAATAAAAATAAATATACAAAAAATAAGTTAAATTGTATACAAAAATATTTTATCGGCCTAAGGTAAATACGATTTAGTTTATAATCTGGTGGGCAAAAATGTGGTATTATAGATTTGTCACGAACTTGTTAGCAGGGCTATTTTTGTAAAAAAGTGAAAAAAATATTGAATTGTATACAAAAAATATATATTATTGTATTCACTATGATAAAGTAAAGAAGAGGAATTGCGATCGCATAGGGGTCGAAAATTATTTTTCTTAAAAAATACCAATAAACTAAAGAGCTTATAAATCATTTATTTAACCACTTTAACCTGAGTATTCATGATACTAAAGCAGATTAAAATCCGGGATGTAATAAACAGGAGTTGCCTGTTGGTAGGGCTACCTTTTATTTCGATGGCTGCATTGGCAAATGTACCTTCTTCCCCTAATAATGGAAAGATTCCGATCTCGGATGTTCTAAATCCTTCGCCGGGTTTAGCTAAATTTCAGCAGCAGCTTGTCGGGCAGGTGCTGGACGCCAAAGGGCAGCCACTGTCCGGTGTGGAAGTGCGTAACCTTAAAAATGCAACTGTTACCGTTACGGATCAAGAAGGCCGTTTTAAATTAACGGGTTCGGTTTCAGATCAGATTCAATTTCGGTTAATCGGTTTTAATACAAAAGTGGTGTCGGGGAAAGACGTGCAGGCTTTGGTGCTTGATGCGAGCGAAAATGCGCTGGATGAAGTGGTTGTGGTGGGGTATGGTAAGCAGAAAAAAGGCAACTTGACTGGTGCTGTGGCCAGTGTCAATTTTGACCAATCTACTTCAAGCCGGGGGCTTTCCAATGCCTCGCAGGCCTTACAGGGTGTTATTCCCGGTTTGGCTGTAAGTCAAAACTCAGGGATGGCCGGAAATAATGCAGCGGATCTTTTGATCCGGGGGCTGGGGACGGTCAATAGTGCTGGACCGCTGATCGTGGTCGACGGGATGCCCGATGTCAATATGAACCGTGTGAATGTGAATGATATTGAAAGTGTGACCGTGCTAAAAGATGCTTCTTCCGCTGCTGTATACGGTTCCAGAGCGGCCAACGGGGTTGTATTGATTACGACAAAGTCTGGTAAAAGAAACAGTAGGACGGCTATTTCCTTTAGTGCCAACAAATCGCTGGTGAAACCTACCCGCTCTTTTGATTTTGTTAATAATTATGCAAAAGCAATGACGGCTACGCAAAGGGCCCAGGCTTATAATACCGCTGCATCTGCATTCAATTTTAAAAATGGAACGATCGACGAATGGTTGGCTTTAAGTATGATCGACCCGAGATTATATCCAAGTACCGATTGGTGGGATGTTATTCTTCGCAATGGTCAAAGCGGGAATTATAATGTTTCCATTAATGGGGGGACTGAAAATAACAATTACTATTTGTCTGTGGGTATGCTGGATGAGAAGGGGATACAGATCAATAATGATTTTAAACGTTATAATGCCGCATTTAACTTCGAAACAAAAGTAACCAATACCATCGGTGCCGGAGTGCGGTTCTCCGGAAACTGGTCCGATTACCGTTATAACTACGAAGACGGTATGACTGCAAACTCGACAAGTGGGATGGATCTTTTTACCTCACCAGCAGGTATATTGCCTTATGATCCTATTACTGGTTTTTATGGCGGTGCAATGTCTTACAATGAAAGCCCGCAGGCCAATAATATTTATGCGGATTACATGACGCGCAACCAGAACCACATGAATCAAAGGCAGGCTCTGGTGAATGGTTATTTAAACTGGAAGCCGTTCAAAGGGTTTGAGGCTAAAGTGGATTATGCCCTAAATTATGACACGCGTTTTCAATGGAAGGCAGATATGCCGACAAAATTGTATAACATCCGAACAGGATTGTCTATCCGGGATCTTGTGCCAACAAATGATGGGATCTATAATACAGACCGGAACAATTACAAAACGCAGCTGAACTTCAAGTTGAGTTATGATCATAAGTTCGGCGCTAATCATGATTTCTCTGCTTTGGCCGTGTATTCCGAAGAATATTGGAACAATCGTGTTTTGGCGGGTAGTCGCTTAGATCGTTTGCATCCTAGTTTACATGAAATCGATGGTGCGTCTGAAGATGTACAAAATGTGTCGGGATCATCATCGGCGGAAGGTTTACGTTCTTATATCGGACGATTAAATTATACAGCCTTTGGAAAGTATATGTTTGAAGGGAACTTCCGGGTAGATGGTTCTTCGCGTTTCTTGCCGGGCGATCAATATGGTTTTTTTCCCTCCGCGGCAGTGGGGTGGCGGATCTCAGATGAGGCGTTTATGTCGGCATTTAAGGAGAAGATTAGCCTGAGTTCGGCCAAATTTAGAGCTTCTTATGGTTCATTGGGTAATAATAGTGGTGTAGGCTTGTATGAGCAGAAACAATCTTTGGTGTCCAGTCCCTACTATCTGATTGACAATAGTACAGGAACAGGGTCTGTTGTCAAGGGGTTGATCAATAAAAAACTGATCAACTATGACCTTACCTGGGAAAAGACACGTGTGTTTAATTTGGGCTTGGACCTTGGGTTCTTTAAAAATAAACTGACGGCCGAGTTGGATTACTACGAAAGAAAGACGATCGGTATGAACAGACCTTCGGATGTATCGATGCATCTGACGGGTTTATTTGCTGCTCCGCGACGGAATATCGGCGATATGATGAATAAAGGGCTGGAAGCAAATGTGACCTGGAATGATAGAAAAGGTGATGTGGGTTACATGCTGAACTTTAATGTGGGCTACAACAAGAACAAGCTACTGTCTTGGAATGAGCAGTTGCAAAGAGGTTCGGTATTTATTGATATGCCTTATAATTTTATCTATGCTTTCGAATCGTTGGGCATTGCGCAGTCGTGGCAGGATGTCTATAATGCAGTTCCTCAGGGGGCTTCTCCGGGAGATATTTTGTTGAAAGATGTCAATGGTGACGGCAAATTGGATGCGAATGACCGCGTGGCATATCCCGCTTACCAATTGGGTAGGCCAAAGGTAAATTACGGATTTAGAGGTTCTGTTGACTACAAAGGTTTTGATTTCTCTTTCCTGTTGCAGGCTGCTACCGGACGAAAAGAATTTTGGATGAACAAAGCGAATTCAAATTTTTTAGGGACGGCAAATCAGGCGATTACGGAAGATCAGTGGAATAATATGTGGAGCCTGGACAATCGCGATGCCGATTATCCTAAATTGCTTCCAAGTACATTGGGATCAACGAGTCCAAATGCATACTTGAGTACATTTTGGTTGCAAAACATGTCTTATTTAAGGGTTAAAAATCTGCAGCTTGGCTATACTTTTAAGAAAGAATTACTGATGAAGCTGGGGATCCAGAAGTTACGTGTATTCGGTTCTGTAGATAATTTGGCGGTTTTGACGAGTTTTAAAGGTTTAGATCCGGAGAAAAGTACCTATACCAATGATGCCTATCCGATGACGAAGAGTTTTGTGGTTGGACTGAATGTAGACTTATAATATTTGAACTTATGAAATCGATATATAACATCGTGTTTATTTCTTCTTTGTTGCTTCTTGGTTTATCCGCGTGCCGCAAAGATTTGTTAAATCAAAATCCAACAACAACGCCAAGCTCTGAAACGTTCTGGGTGGACGAAAATGACGCGCTTGCTGCCTTAATGGCGAACTATTCGATATTTAAACCTTGTTTTGATCGTGACTATCATTTTGATGGTCATGGTGATTACCTGAAGGTGTACAATACCGGTGCGGCGCCTATTTCATTAACGGTGAATAGTCCGATGAATTATGGTTCCGGTGCGTCGGCAATGTATAGAGCATTGTATGGATCTATATTCAGTTCTAACTTTGTGATCGAAAATACCAATGCGCGCTTGCTGCCCGTAGCAAAAACTGATGCTGTAAAACAGACCTTGGAAACAATCGTGGCGGAAGCCAAATTGCTGCGTGCCATTGCCTACTTTAGACTGATTTCCTTATGGGGCGATGTACCTTATTTTTATAAATCGGCACCGGCGCCTGCAGAGGCTGATACGGTGCGTAGAATGCCTATTGCGCAGCTGAAAGATTCCATTATGGCTGATTTAAATTACGCTGTGGACAAATTGCCGAATAAGGGGGCTGCAATTGGTCGTGCCGGTAAGCCTGCCGCGTTGGCCTTCCGTGGTAAGTTTCAATTGTACTGGGGTTCGTGGAAGAAAAATGGATGGCCCGAATTGGATGGATTTGTGCAATCTGCTGCCGACGCTAAGTCGGCCTATACGGCGGCAGCTGCGGATTTTAAGCGTGTGATCAATGATTTTGGTATCAAAATGTTTAGAAATGGTGACCCAGGTTCATGGGGTGAATTGGGGAAGGCAGATGTGCTCCCAAATTATTACTACATGTTTATACCTTCTACGGGCAACTTGAGTCAAGATGAGGAAATGGTCATGGTGCTTACCCATGGCGGTGTGGGTACAAAACAGAGTGAGGAATATCAACGTGTGTGGACTGGGCCATTGGTGTCTTTAGGGCAGAACCAAGCTATTCCGCGTTATGAATTGGCCGACCGTTATCAATCTACCATTACGGGAGATTTCTTGCCCAAGATGGTTCAGCTAGATCCAGTGAAAAATCCGGCAGCACGTACAACAGCAAATTCAGCGGTGAACCCTGAGTCGTACCGTAATCGCGATTATCGCATGAAAGCGACTTTGTTGTGGGATTATGAACTGATTATGGGTATGAGCCCTACGGAGACGACAGGTTATATTCCTTTTGTCTACAAAACTTGGGGTGCTGCGGTGACGGTTAACGGTGTCTCTTACAAAACTTCCTTCACCGATAATACCACAAATCTCTCGGGATTACAATCGCGTAAATTTGTGCGCAATTATGGTGGTGTGGCACGTAGTGACGGAAATTACAATTGGCCTTTGATGCGCATTGCAGACGTGTATCTGATGTATGCTGAAGCGACCAATGAGATTGGTGGTCCACAGGCGGATGCGATTGATTTGGTTAATAAGGTCAGGCGCCGTGGTAACTTGCCCGCGCTTGCTGGTGCTAAAACCGCTTCTCGTGATGCTTTTTTTGATGCTATAGAACAGGAAAGGATTGTAGAGTTGTTTGGTGAAGGACAGCGTGCCTTTGACCTGCGGAGATGGCGTAAACTGGAAACCGTATTTGGTAAGCCTTATGGTGATGGGAAATGGTTCCAGGATAGTTTTGGGAATAATTGGGAGCGCTTTTTCTTCAATGAGTCTGAGTTGACTTATCAAAAGTGTTATATCTATCAAATCCCGGAAACAGAACGTTCGCGGAATCCGAATTTAACACAAAATATACCTTGGAAATAAGATGGTAACACTTGACTGTAATAAGATGAAATATACATTATTTTTAATCGGCATGCTGTTCGTTAGCTTGTCCGGTTGTAAGGATGATTATCCAATGGATGAGGATGGTTTGTTGATCACGACCAGGTCGGAATGTTATGTCAGTAGTTTTGAACTGTTGGGCGCCGATTTTCAGACGGTACGGACCAAAGCTGCCTTGGTAGATACCGTTGAGCAAACCATAAAAGTGGAGGTGCTCTTTGGTACGGATTTGAAAAATCTATACCCACAGTTTTCATTGGTCACCGATGCGGTATTAGATCCTAAGATTTTAGGAAAACAAGATTTTTCCAATTTGGATACGCCACGTGAATGGACTGTTGTGTCTGGAAATAGAAAGGTTCGTAAGACGTATAAAGTTTATTTGACAGTACAAAAATAAGTAAGCTGATGAAAACAAATTATTTAAAAATAGGGCTACTGTCCATTGGATTTGGGCTCTTGCTGTTAGGTTCTTGTAAAGAAGAAGTTTATGAAATTCCAAAAGCAAAAGATGGCTTGCAAAACGATATCATTAAGCGCTCTTTAGGGCCAAATGTGGTTGGTGCTACCATAGACTTTGCTTATGCGGCGGCGATATTACCAGATCAGGGGAAGCTCACATCGATCGCTGTGGAAGCTAGCATTGCGGGTGATGAGGGTACTGTGCTTGAAAACAAATCGTACTACACCAGTAGTACGGGGGCAGATGTCGGTGTGGTCGTTGGCGACCCCGCGACAGTAAATGGGAATAGCACGGAGGTGAAATTTACAAAAGACACCTCGGCTTCAACGCTGCGTTATAGCTACAAAATACCGGCAGCAGCAAAAGGCAAATCGGTTACGTTTACATTCAGGGCGAGGTCCAGTAATGGGCAGGAAATTGCGTTGAAGACCGAAACGTATGCGATTCGTAATATGGATATGGCCTTAGACTTGATCGGGAAAGATGGGGCTGCCTGCTTTTTTTCTGTAGCAGATCTAAAATGGTATACAGCAACGGAAGCTGCAGCAAACCCGGATAAAATTGATTTGATCTATTTGTACCGGCCATTGCCAACGGTGACTTATGCACATTCATTGGTTGCTCCCACGACGGATGCCAGTTATTTGCCGAGCTTCACCTTACCTGTCGGGCTGACAAATAAAACGAAGATCGTGAAGGCTTGGACCGTGCGCGATCAACAATTGGCACGATTGCAATACAGCGTATTTGTGGACGATGTGGATTTGAAAGACAAATCGTTTATCGATGCGCCGGATTTTGCCATTAATTTAAAAGCTGAATCAGGACTATGGCTGCAAACGGCAGATGGTAAATACAATGCTTATGTATTTGTCAATAGCGTAAATAATACCACGAAAGAAATGAAGATCAGTGTAAAAAGGTTGCAAGTAAAATAAGGATATGGGTGCAAGGATATGGCTTAAAGTTAAATGTACTATGCTAGGGGTCGCTTTTATGGCGATCCTTGGAGTGTCCTATGGGCAGCAGGCAAAGATTACTTCGATAAAGGGAAATGGGCAGAGGTTGCAGGTGCAGGTAGACGTTCCGACCGCTGGTGTCTATACCTTGGTTTCAGAAGGTGAGGTTACCGATTTGGATAAAATTAAGGCTGCGGATAAAACAGGTATGATGACGCTGTACGCGATGATTGATGTTCGCGCCGCCCGATCGACCAAACGGATCGTATTCGACAGCTTTAAAGGTGCGAAGCAAGATCTTGGTAAATTTTATTTTGGGAAAGGGAAGCAGACGGTCGGCATGCAATTGCCAGCTAATTTTAAAATTAAAGCTGTTTCGATCAATGCCTTTGTGCCTCCAGTTGCACCAGCTGCAGCGGAAAATTATAAACCAAAGATTGTTCCACCTGCAGGTCATCCAAGATTATGGGTTAATAAAGAATCTTTGCCGCTTGTTAAAGGGCGGCTGGAAGAGGCGGAGCATCTGGAAGCTTGGGGAAAAGTGAAAACACTTGCTCAGCAACCTGTTCAATTTATTTTTGATCCGAATAAGGAAATGTTTTACGATGAAAAGCTCGAGCGTGCTATTGAATCAAAAGCGTTTTATTACCTCATGTCCGGTGACGAAAAAATAGGTCAAGAGGCGGTCAGACTGGCGGATCAGTACTTGACGATGTTGGAGTTCGGGAATGTATCCTATGGTGATATTACACGCGAGCTGGGACGTGCAATTTATACGGGTGCACTGGTGTACGACTGGTGCTACTCCTTATTGGATGTACGCGTTAAGGCCAACCTGCATAAAAATATGATGCGTCTGGCGCAAGATATGGAAATTGGCTGGCCTCCCTTTTTTGGTATCGAAAGTATTATCAATGGGCATGGGAATGAGGCGCAGGTGTCGCGCGATCTGCTGGCAATGAGTATTGCTTTATATGATGAGGATCCTGTACCTTACAAATATACTTCATATTCGATATTGGAAGAGTTGGTGCCTATGCGCAAGTTTGAGTATCAGTCTCCGCGCCATAATCAAGGTGTTGATTACGGTGGCTATCGTTTTGGGTGGGAAATGCACGGAGCCTGGTTGTATTATCGCATGCTTGGCTATCCGGTTTTTGACGATAACATCAAGAATATGCCGTATTACTGGCTGTATATGCGCACGCCTGACGGAAAAATGTTACGCGACGGGGATATGTTTAATGTAAAGTACAACAGCAGTGCCGATTTTTATTGGAAAAATCCGCAGACCATGTTGCTTTGCTATGCCTATTCAGGTAATCCGGTAATCAAGGCCGAGTTTGTCAAGCAGGGCGGTTTGCCCGACAATCCAATCTTGTTTCTCCTCTTGGATGATCCAAAATTGAAGCCGGATTTTGACCGTGAGAAAATGCCGTTGACAAAGGATTTTGGACCCATCTTAGGGTCTATGGTTGCCCGGACAGGCTGGAGCGAAGAGAACGGAAGTTCCGATGTGGTTGCAGAAATTAAGGGTGGTGGTTATCATTTCGGCAATCATCAGCATGCCGATGCAGGTGCGCTGCAGATCTATCATCATGGTATTCAGGTTGGTGATCTTGGCCTGTATCTTTCCTATGGCTCCCCTTATGATTTTAACTTTAATAAGCGGTCGGTTGCGCATAGTATGCTTTTGGTGCGTGATCCTGCTGAGCCGCTGTTGTTCAGGACCAAAACAAACGATGGTGGTACTCGGTTTAGCCAGCGTTTTCCACGTACGGTTGAGGAGGTATTAAGTGACTCCTGGTACCATACCGGAGAGATCAGGGCATCGGCATTTGGTAAGGATCCCATTCAGCCGAGCTATAGCTATTTCAATGCGGATCTAACGGCTGCATATACCGCTAAAGTGAAATCCTATACTAAAAGTTTCCTGTTTTTGAATTTGAAGCGGAAGGATGTGCCTGCGGTCATTGTCCTATTGGACGAGCTTAAGACCAATGATCAGAAATTTGAGCCCTACTGGCAGATCAATACGCTTGAAAAGCCGTTACAAAGTGAAACAGGTTTTGTATTGCATAGTCAATTTAAAAATGTCGCTGGTGCTACCTATGTTGATTTGCTGAAGCCGCAATTAAGAGACTGTGCGGTGAAATTGTATTCGGGCGATTCGACTGCTTTTGTTTTTGGTGATCTTTATCAGGTCAAGTCTCCTTGGCCAGAGGCTAGAGGAACACGGATTATGGTCTCGCCCAAACAGGAAAGTGATCAGGCGAGTTATGCTTCGGTTTTTCAGATGACGGAGAGTGGCTCATCAAAATTACCGGTGTATGCTGAGGAAAAAGCGAATTATTATTTAATAAGGGTGGCTGATCGTTTACTGGTGGTGGCCAAACCAAATCAATATCTTAATGAAGCCATTGAATTTGCGGTACCGGGAGATCAGCAGTATGAGGTTGTTGTGGTTGGTTTGAAAGATGGTTTCTGGAATATGAAAAGTTCATTAAAAAATAGTAGCTTTAATATAAATGTCCTGAAAGGGAATCATACAACCAGTTGGAAATCTAAAGCCGAAACTATTTATTTGTCGCCGGGTAGACAGTATGGTGCCCAAGAGGGGAAGATTAATTAAAGAATACGTTGTTTAAATTTTTTTAATGATTTTGTATTCTTATTTTTGCATAAAATTGTATACAATATGAAAGAGGATTCGCTTGCCTATAAAGTTTATTTAGAAGTACGTAAGAAAATTTTGTCCAGTCAGCTTGCTGGAGGGGCAAGATTGGTGGAGAGTGCTTGGGCGGATAAGTTGACGGTGAGTCGAGTGGCTGTTCGTGAGGCTTTTATGCGGTTAGCAGGCGAGAGTCTGGTAGAGTTTGGTGAAAAAGGCGGCTGCTTTGTGAAAAAAATGACAGTCGAAGATGTGAAGGATATTCGTGAGCTGCGTGAGTTGTTGGAAATAGGTGCATTAAAGATTCTGTTTTCAAAGAAAAGTAAAGAGCTTATCGAAGATTTGGAACTGATCTGTAACGATTTTTCTGAGATGGTCAGCAAGGGATATTATGGTGGTGCTTGCGAGGCGGATGTTCGTTTTCATGAGCGGATTATTGAGGGAACTTGCAATTCAAGGTTGATTTCTATTTACAAGAACAGTAACATTCCCTTATTTCATATGAAGCTCGGGGCTATTATGGGGCAGATGGAAGATTACCTGGATACGGAGAAGGAGCATCGCGCTATTGTTGATGCGTTGAAAGCGGATGACTGGAATAAAGCTTATACCACTTTGGTCCATCATTTGGATCGGGGCGAGCAAGAAGCCTTGGAATTGGTTTAATATTTTTTGGATTTTTATAGGGGGTCTATTGTTTACAATAGACCCTTTTTTGTGCTGTCCCACTGCAACAATTGCCCTTTTTCAGCTTCTGTAATCATAAGTCCCTGAATGCCTTTTGGGTCTAAAGCACAATTTGTCGGATTCTTTCCCGGCGTAGGTATTTTCTCGGTCGTCTTGTTTTTGGTATCAATGGATAGGATATGTTGCGATCCATAGATAGCGGCATAAAGCTGGTTATCCTGATCGAAGGCAATTCCATCTGGGCCAATAAGACCACCTGTTTCGATGAATTTTTCGATGTTCTCCACCTGTTGTGTCAAGCTGTTCCAGTGCATTTTCCAGATCCATTTTGTACCCGTTTCAGCGACAAAAAGTGTGCAGTTGTCTGCTGCAAAGGCTAATCCGTTTGGGTAAAAAAGGCCTGTGTGGATCTTCGTAAGCGCACCATGTTTATGTAGACAGCAGATGTAGCCTGTACCATCTTCCAGGTCATTTCCCGGGCAGGAGAATAATAGGTTTCCTTCGGTATCAAAACATAAGTCGTTGGGCATTTTTAATGGCTTTCCTGCGATTTCCGTGACTATTGTCGTACAGGTTTTGTCGAAGGGATCATAGCAACGGATGCTGTTTTGTTGTGCGTCGCAAAACCAAATCACTCCTTTCTTATCGATTGCAATGCCGTTGGGATGTCCATTCACAGCTATTCTGCTATACTGATTGTCTTTGTAATAGATCAAGTTTCCTGCTTCTTTCTCCACAAGCCATATACCACCCTCCCGGTCGAAAGCGGGGCCTTCTGGAAAAAGAAGTCCTTCAATGAGAATATTCATTTTTAAAAATTTTAAAATTTATTTTAAATGTATACAAAAATATTGTAATTTGGTATACATAAAATAAGGTGTATTTAAATACAAATTATTGATGACTGCAACATGTGTGGCGGTGATCGTCCAATTATAACAATAACAAATAGCAAAACTTTTAATAGGCATGCAAGAAAATGAAAAATCAGCCGCGATACTGCGGGAGAATGCAAGATGGATACCGGGTGGAGTGGTGTCCTTAAATCGGAAGTCAGATCCGAATATCTGCTTCGTCAAAGGGAATGGTAGTTTGGTCGAAGATATTGACGGGAACAGCTACATAGATTATCAGGCTGGATTTGCAGCATCCTTTCTGGGGCATAATGATCCTGACGTGAACGCTGCAGTGTTACAGACCTTGCAGGAACAGCAGGTATTGATGGGGGCTGGGCCAACCTTACTCGAAGGAGAGTTTGCGGAGCTTTTTTGTCAGTCTGTTCCTTCGGTGGAGAGTGTTCAGATTACAACGACAGGATCGGAAGCGACTTACCATGCCATCCGTATTGCTCGTGCGGTAACAGGCCGTGATCATGTGATTGTTATGCAGGGGGGCTACAATGGCTGGCATAACGATGTGGCCTGCAATGTGATCAGTCAACGTGCAGATGTGGGTTCATATCAAAGTCCGGGGGAATATCCATTCGATTCATTGAGTGCTGGCGTTCCCAAAAATCACAGCGATTTAGTACACATTGTCAACTACAACGATTTGGAAAGTGTGCTGTATGTGGTTCAAAAATATGATGTTGCCTGTATTCTGTTGGAACCGATTCTTCAGAATATCGGGATTGTGAAGCCAAAGGAAGGTTATTTGGAAGGCTTACGCAACATGGCCGACGCGCATGGATTTCTGTTGATCTTTGATGAAGTGAAAACCGGATTCAGACATGCGCTGGGTGGCTATCAGTCCATCTGTGGTATTCAGCCCGATCTTTCAACCTTCGGAAAGGCGGTTGCAAACGGCTACCCATTGGGGGTTATTGCAGGGAAGAAAAAATATATGGATTACTTTGTGGATCCTGATAAGTCGAAGCGCGTTATGATTGCCGGTACCTTTAATGCTTTTCCGCTAACGACGGCGGCGGCGATTGCGACTTTGAAAAAATTAGGAAGCGCTGAGCACCGCGTTTATGAGCACGTAGAGGCGCTTGGTGCGCGTTTGGAGCAAGGATATAAGGAAATATTTCCTAAATTAGGCGTACCGTTTTATGTCGCACGCCAAGGATCTGCCTTCTGTACATATTTTATGGACCATGCGCCAGTCAATTTTCATGATATTTTGGATAACCACAATTTTGAGCTGGATACCCAATATCGAAAAAAGCTCATAAAAGAGGGGATTTTCAATTTCCCGGCACCAATTAAACAAGGAAGTATCTCCTTTGCGCATACGGAGGATGATATCGACAGAACGTTGGAGGCAACTGAACGCGTAATAAAAAGTTTGTAAACCCTAACTATGAAAATAACCGCTATTGAAACCTTTGTATGCCATGCGCGCATGCGAAATTGGATTTTTGTCAAAATTATGACCGACCAGCCCGGGCTTTGGGGATGGGGCGAAGCCACATTGGAATGGCATACGCAAAGTGTGGTCGGAGCTATCAAGGATATTTCTCAATTGTTGATCGGCGAAGATCCGCGTCGTATTGAATACCTATGGCAGATGATGTATAGACAACATTTCTGGCATGGAAACGGTATCGTTCGCGGTACGGCCATCAGTGGTATCGATATCGCCTTATGGGATATCTTAGGTAAAATTCACAATGTCCCTTGTCATGAGCTGTGGGGAGGTCGTGTACGTGACTATATCCGTTTGTATTGTCATTTAGGTGGAGGTCGCATGGAGGATTTTTATGAGACTGCTCCGGACGATGCCAAGCGATTTGGGGATCTGGCGCTAAAAGCTGTTGATGAGGGTTTTACTGCTTTTAAATCGATGGCTGTTCCAGAGACGATGTCGTTGGAAGGTCTTCGTCCCGTTAAATATGCTGAAGCTTGTGTGAAGGCCATGCGTGATGCTGTCGGCGACGATATTGATATTATGGTGGATTGCCACGCGCGGCCAAGCCCACGTATGGGGATGCAATTTGCGAAAGCCTTGGAGCCCTATGGCCTGTATTTCTTTGAAGAGCCATGCTGGCCAGAGACCATGGAAGATATTGCTTTGATTCAACGGGCGGTGACGACACCTATTGCTTCAGGCGAACGTTTGATCGGAGTGCATGCCTTTCGGGATATGCTCGAAAAGCGCGCCGTAAGTGTTATACAGCCTGATATTACACATTGTGGCGGTCTGACTGAAGCGCGTAAAATTGGAGCTTTGGCCGATGCTTACCGTGTATCTATGGCACCACATAATCCACAGGGCCCCGTGAGTACGGCTGCTTCCATTGAGCTGGGATTTGCAACACCATCTTATATTATTTGTGAAAGTGTGCATAAGGACGTCGAATGGCGTCAGGACGTCGTTACCGAAGGGTTTACGGTTCAAGAGAAAGGGCGGATTGTCCTTCCGAATAAGCGCGCCGGTTTGGGTATTGAAATCAATGAAGAAGAGGTAAAGAAACACCCTTTTCAACAGGAAATATTGCAGCGAACCTTTTATAAAGACGGTAGTGTAGGGGATTGGTAGTCTAAAAATAGCGATAATGGAGGAATATAAGAATAAGGTCGTCTTGATCAGTGGGGGACTTGGCGATATCGGAAGGGCTATGGCTGAAGCATTTTTGACCCAGCAGGCCATTGTATGCATCTCGGATCGGTTTGAACCACAGGTGGCTAGCGAGCGATGGCCCTTGTTGGATGCCCCTGGAGCGCGTCTATTTTATGATCAGGTCGATGTAGCGGATGCCGGGCAGGTGGACGCCTGGGTGACACGGATAAGACAGGAGCTGGGGGCAATTTCCATCTGTATCGCGAATGCAGCATGCGTTACGATTAAAGATTTCAGCACGTTAAGCAATGCGGAATGGAAGAATGAAATGGCCGTTAATCTCGACGGTTCATTCTTCTTGGCGAATGCCTGTGCAAAGTCATTTGTGGAGAATGAGATCGCAGGTTCGATCGTTTTTATGGGCAGCTGGGCGGCACACGCCGTACATCAAAATTTACCGGCATATAGTGTCTCTAAGGCTGGCCTGCGTATGCTTTGCCAGGCCATGGCTCTTGAATATGCAGCATACGGAATTCGTGTCAACGAGATTGCACCAGGCTATGTCAATGCGGGCTTGAGCAAAGTGGTCTGGTCATCAAATGCCGAACTTCAAATGAAAGCAAAGGCTGTGGTGCCACTTGGTCAGATTATAGAAGCTGAAGAGGTTGCAAAACAGGTACTTTGGATCTGTTCGGACAATTGTAAACATATGACTGGTACCGCAATTGTGATGGATGGTGGACTGTCCTTGATTAGACCCTAATGTATGAAACAGAAAGACCTCTTGAAAGAAACGACCGGTAGCTTGTACGCACGATTTGGACTTAGCCAGTGTGATATTACTCCACCGGTCGGCATCTATTCCCGTAATTGGGGTGCAGCTGCATTTGACCAGGCAACCGCTGTTCACCAACCTCTGTTGATGCATTGTTTAGCTATGCAATCCTGCGATGGCTTGCCCGCAATTCTGCTAACCGCCGATTTGGGCTGGTGGAAAAATGCAGCTGATGAACAAAATTTGCGATTAGCACTGCTCAGTCATTTTAATCTGGCTGAATCGCAGCTGATTTTTGCGCTGTCGCATACCCATGCCGGGCCAAGCATCTGTTCGACAGATGCAGCACAACCTGGAGGTGAACTGATTTCGCCCTACCTTGAATTCCTCAAACAACAGGCGATATATTGCATCGAAACGGCACTAAGTGGGCTGTTTAACGGCAGCCTAACCTGGAATTATGGTGTATGCGATTTGGCCAGCAACCGCGATCTGAAAGTCGATGATCATTATCTGATTGGCTACAATCCATTGAAAGAAGCGGATACAACCTTGTTGGTCGGGCGGTTGTATGATGAAACTGAAAGCTTAAAAGCAGTTATTTGTAATTATGCCTGCCACCCAACCAGCTTTGCCCACGAGAATGATTTGCTCTCGCCCGATTTTGTTGGCGAGATGCGGAATACAGTAGAGCGCTCTTTATCCGTGCCTTGTCTTTTTTTACAGGGTGCATCCGGTGATTTGGCTCCGCGGAGACAGTATGTAAAAGATCCGGCACTGGTTGAAGCCAACGGGAAGCAGTTGGGCTATGCGGTGCTCGCGACGCTGGCCCAGGAACAGCGTAGTCATAAAAATTGGATTTTTAAGGAATCTTTGATCTCGGGGGCGCCACTGGCCTGTTGGGGATTTCGGGAACAGCGCGCTTCAACCGATTTTAAGCAAAGGGTATTATCGATCAAAGTACCTTACAAAAAGCTACCGAGTCCCGAAGCAATTTTGAGTGAATACGAAGGCTGTACGGACCGTGTTATGAAAGATCGCCTTTGGCGAAAATATAATACCCGCAAATCCATCGGCGATCAAGAGGATGCTGTTATTCCGGTGTGGATCTGGAAAATGGGAGATGCTGTGTTGGTGGCGCAGGCCAACGAAGCTTATTCCTGTTATCAAATCGAAGTAAGAGCCGAATTTCCAGATCATACGATCGTTTTTATCAATATCGCGAATGGGTATGTGGGGTACCTTGCACCGAAAGAGCTTTATGATAAGGATATTTATGCCGTGTGGCAAAGCCCCTATGCCAGCGGCGGTCTTGAAATACTTATTGAACAAACTAAATTAGGAATTCAAACATTATTGACCGATGAAACTCGATTGGATTGACGTCATTATTTTTGCCGTGTATATTATTGGTATAGTGGTATTGGGCTTATACGCTTCGAAAAAAAACTCCGCCTCGAAGCGGGACTATTTTCTTGCGGGCGATAAGCTGCCCTGGTGGATGATCGGGGGTAGTATCATCGCAGCAAATATCAGCAGTCATCATCTCGTTGGCGCTATGGGCGCCGCTTATAGTCGTGGTTTTGTAGCCATTACCCTGGAGTGGGGCGCGATTCTAATCGGTTTTAATGCATTATTGTGGATATTTCTTCCCTTTTATATCCGCAACGGTTTCTATACGATACCTGAATACCTCGAAAAGAGATATGGCAACGCTACCCGTGTACTTTATGCAATTTTGATCTTGTTTACTTATGTGTTTGTGGAGATTGGGGCAGTTCTTTATTTGGGCGGTCTGTCGCTGCACGCGTTATTCGGCATTCCTATTTTATACAGCATTTTTGGAATGGCAATTCTGACCGGTTTATATACCGTATTAGGTGGGCTAAAAGCGGTGATATGGACAGAGATGGTGCAGCTTGTCATTTTGGTGTTGGGGGGAATTGTACTAACTTTTGCCACCATTGATGCAGCAGGGGGATTTCAGTCGGTCATAGACTCATCGAAAGATTGGAAAATGTTTTATCCTGCTTCTGATCCTGATTTTCCCTGGACCATGTACTTAGGCGGATTGTTGTGTATCAGTGTGTTTTATTGTGCGACAAACCAGTTTATTGTGCAGCGCGTATTAGCGGCAAAAAATGAATGGCATGGGCGTATGGGAGTTATCTTTGGTGACTATCTTAAATTTTTGGTCCCATTGATTATTACTATTCCGGCATTGGTGGCTCCAAAATTCCTACCTCATCTCGATCAGCCCGATTTGCTGTTTGCAACACTCGTGGAAACCTTACTGCCCAAAGGTCTGGTAGGGTTGGTGATGGCCGGATTAATTTCGGCGATCATGTCCCACATTTCAGGAGCGATCAATTCCTGTACAACAATTCTGACCGTGGATATCTATAGCCAGTATATTAATAAAAATGCAAGCGACTACGAAGCGGTCCGTTTTGGTAAGCGCGCCGGCGTTGCTATTATCGTACTCGGGATCATGAGTGCGGTTGTACTGATCAGTTATTCGGATAAGCCGGTTTTCCTTTATTTGATGAATCTGTATGGTCTTTTCACGCCAGGCATCGCAACAATGTTTTTAATGGGGGTATTTTGGAAAAGAACCACATCGCAGGGTGCTTTAACAGCAGGTTTACTGACAATTCCCCTTTCTTTACTTTTGGAATACACCTTACCTGAAATGCCGTTTTTTAATAGAACAGGCATTGTATTCTGGACTTGTATGCTTGTTTGTGCTGTGGTCAGTTTGTTGACACCAGCGGTCGCCGAAGCAAGATTAAAAAATCTGGTGTTGACGGGCGATTCTTTTCAGGTACCGGATCAGGATAAAGCCGCTTACCGTGGTTTTCGAAATCCGACCTTATGGTGGATTATTATAACGGTGTTGGTGCTTTATTTTTATGTACGTTATTTTTAGCTTAACTTGTTGACCTGTTATACTCTTAAAACTTATCCAGATGATCGACCCAATATTGAAAGAATTAAATGCCAAGATAGCGACTGTTTTTCCAAAAATCGTTGCAATGCGCCGACATATCCATCAGCATCCTGAATTGTCTTTTCAAGAATACGAGACAAGTGCCTATATTCAGCAACAACTTCGCGAACTGGGTATACCATTCGAGCTTGTCGCTCAGACAGGTGTTGTGGCTGTACTGACCGGACAAAAATCGGCGAGCGATGATATTGTGGTATTACGGGCTGATATTGATGCTTTGCCGATACATGAGCAAAATGATGTGGACTATAAATCGAGGAATAGCGGTGTCATGCATGCTTGTGGCCATGATTTTCATACGGCTAATCTCTTGGGGGCGGCGTCCATATTAAATGATTATAAAACGGAGTTTTCTGGTAAAATTATACTACTATTTCAGCCTGCTGAGGAAAAGATTCCGGGCGGAGCGATTCAGGTTTTGGAATCCGGTATGCTGGAATCTTTTGGTGGAACGATTAAAGCTGTGCTGGGGTTACATGTAAGTCCCCGTGTTTCTGTAGGAAAAGTCGGTTTACGTTCGGGACGATTTATGGCCTCGAGCGACGAGTTCTATTTCACCATTAAGGGACGTGGTGGCCACGCTGCAGAGCCACATCGGGCTGTTGATCCCATTATGATCGGCGCGCAGTTACTCACCACCTTACAGCAAGTTGTCAGCCGGAAAGCCAACCCCGATGTGCCGTCTGTATTGACCTTTGGTCGTTTCATTGGGGATGGTGCTGCCAATGTTATTCCCGAGGAAGTCAAATTAGCCGGAACATTTCGTACCATGGATGAGGTATGGCGCAAGGAGGCGCTGGAAATGGTTGCTGAAATAGCGGCAACGCTTCCCGTATCGCTGGGTGCAAAGGTGGAAGTTGAAGTACGGCATGGTTACCCCGCACTTTATAACGATCCCGCATTAACGCAAAAAGTCAAAACAATTATTGCGGAAACGATGGGGAATAGTGTGCCACAAGATCTCGAAATCTGGATGGCGGCCGAGGATTTTGCTTATTATTCTTATCGTTATCCGGCGTTGTTCATGTTGATTGGGACAAATAACGACGATTCCACCACGCAATATGGCCTTCATAATCCACAGTTCAATCTGGATGAAAAGGCTTTCGAAACATCCATGGCTGTTTTGGTCAATGCAGCTATTTCTCTTTTGAATGAATCAAATGAATAGAAAGAAATTCTTGATGTCCTCTTTTGCATTTGGACTATCCTATGCCGTTAATGCGAATAACAAGCTGTCCTCGAGGCAAGAGAAGGTGAAAAAAATAGGGATCATTGGACTGGATATTACGCACGCTGCTGCTTTTACAAGAGCGATTAATACGGCTGCCAGCAATCATCCCTATGGAAAATTCAGGGTTACTGCGGCTTACCCCTATGGAAGCAAAACGATCCCTTTAAGTATCGAGCGTATTCCGAAAATTACAGCGGAAGTGCAACAGCTCGGGGTTTCGATCGTATCAAGTATTGCCGAACTATTGAAGAAAGTAGATTATGTACTTTTGGAGACAAATGATGGAAATCTCCATTTGGAACAGGCACTTCAAGTGATTAAAGCAAAGAAACCTTTATTTATTGACAAACCAATAGCGAATTCCTATGCGGACGCTTTCAAAATTTTTGAAGCTGCAAGAAAGTATGGTTGCCCTATTTTTTCGTCAAGCTCCTTGCGTTATATTACCGGTCTTCAGGAATTGGATAGGACTAAGGTTATCGGAGCAGATGTCTATTGTCCGGCAGTAACGGAACCTTCACATAAGGATTTATATTGGTACGGCATTCATGGCGTTGAAATGTTATTTGCGTTGATGGGATCGGGGTGTCTTTCGGTAAAGACTGTTCAGGAACAGGGTACCTCGTTTTATGTTGGGAACTGGGCGGATGGAAGAATTGCCTCACTTCGGGGCATTCGTGAGGGGAAGGATGATTTTGGTGGAACGGTTTTTTTGAAAGATCAGATTGTCCATTTGGGGCAATTTATGGGATACGGTCCCTTGTTGGATAAGATCCTTCCATTTTTCGAAACGGGTGTAAGTCCGGTTGACGAAAAGGAAACCCTCGCAATATGCGCTTTTATAGACGCCGCCGAAGAAAGTAAATTAAACGGCGGCAAGACGGTTCTGCTTCAAAAATAAAAAACTGTGTAGGTATGCTTAATACGTATTCGCAATCGTGATCAATAACGCACTATTAAAAATCGAAGCTGGTGATATGACCGTTTCATTCAGCGGGACGCTGTTGCCGTAACGCTCTTTCAATTTGGTTTTTACTTCGGGGCTGCTTAGGTCAAAATCTTTCAGCTTTTCCAGCTTCCCAACTTCGATGCCTGCTCCACGTTGGTATATTTTCCAGATCAATTCCGAACAATATATTTTATCGTCCGACCATTCGAATGTAGCATCGTAATTTTTTCCGAGAAAATTTTTGCCGATTGATTTCATTTTGGCCAGCGTCGAATTGGTCAGTACCTGATCTGCATTTTTGAGGCGCTTGACCGCGTAATGCTGCTTTTCCCCTCGCGCAATCCAGTGTTCTAACTTAGTTACAGTTACGGGCTGTACGGCTTCCAGTACATAAGGATTACCGTTCTCATAAAAAATAATCCCACAATGGGAATACGGAGAACGCGTCGCTAATTGGATCGCTTTACATTGCAGTGAAATGGAAGACTGAAAGATCATATCACCATCTTTGAGTGGGGGCAATTTCGCATTATCTTTTGCGTGTTTGGGGGCCACTTTTTTTGGTTGAGCATGTATTGGCTCAGCAAAGATCAGTGTGACTAACATCAAGCTAATCAGCGATAGCAGGTATATAAATGTCTTTTTCATTGTTTTATTGATGACTTATTGAAATAGTTTCATGATTTTCTTTGACTTGGTCCTTTCGGCAAGTTGAAAAGCAGATAATACGTCGGATTCATATTGGTATACTTTCTCCGTGTTTGCACCGTTCTGCAAAAGATAATCTACGATTATTTTGTTTTTTATTAAGATAGCTTTTCCAAGTAATGTGCATTGTGTAAAGCTATAATCAGCTTTAATTTCATCAATACCCAGTCGGTTCAGGCTATTTAAACAAGTTTTACGGATAAAATCCATGTCGTTTTTTTCTATTGCTATCTTCAGGATTTCGAAATCATTGAATTGTCTGTTTTTAGCTAGAAATAAATGGTGAAACTGTTTGGCGATAGCGTACTGTCCCTTTTCTAAAATCCGATGAATGGCATTGCTGCTAAATTCCTCTACTGTGGAAAATCCATGCAGCTGACTAAAAAATAAAAGTATATTTTCAAAAGGGAGCTTGGCTACCTCCAGTTGCATGAGGCCGCTCAGATCGTTCGTGTCGAATAAATTCTCCATGTGTCTGAGGCTGTTCAAAGCGATAAATTGAAATTCGGGTTGATAGTCCGCGAGCCAATTGGAGGATTTGGCTATTACAAAGGTGTTGTTAGCAATCCTATAGTTGATAGAGATAGCTGGTTCAGCATAGTTGATTATTGTTATTGTACTGTCTGATAATTCATAATGTTTTGAACGAAGATGCGCTGTCGTTGCGGTGGGAAAGAGCCTGTTGAGATTGATCTGTATGGCGTATACGCCCAACTTGTCTGCATGCAAATTATAACAAAGTGTTCCTTGCTCTGTGATGTAAAAGGGTATTCTGCTCCCCGGCTGCTGCTGTGACTGAAAAACGATCTTGTTTTGGTAGGCAAATAACGATGTTGCCAGACCGACTAGTAAGCAAAGCATGCAAAGACCTATTTTTAACCCTAAGCGATTCATGGTATAAAATGATCGCATGACTAATCGTGGTATAGCTCTAAAAACTGATTGATCTGATTGGTTAACCCAAACGATTCGGATTCCAATAAATTGATTTCAGCTTGTATCTCCATTGTAGTCGGCGACAAGGTAAGCTTTCGATAGACCTGAATATCTAGTTCCAAAACGGCTAATTGTAGTGCGAGCAGCTGTTTGCCTTCTGTAGTATGGAGTTGTAGTTCATTAAAGGCATGTTTTAATCGTTCCAATTCAGCGATTGATTTTTGGACGTCATTTTCATCGGCCTTGCCAAAGTTCGGATAGGCCTCTCCCAACGTGCGAAAAGCATCGAGGTATTCTTCCTCGGACATTTCATAAATATTCGAATAGAGCATATTGTACGCATCAATGGCGTCATAGGTTTCCGAATCCATTAAGTCTTCGCGATAGTCCTCGACCAACTGTTTGATGTCTTGAGATTCAATCTGTAAGATTGACTCAATATCCTGTTTGATAAGATTGGCTATTTCCATGCTTTATGCTTAAAGTAATCTAAAGTCCCCCGCCGGCTCACAAATTTGCTGACAAAGAATTTTTTGACTTTGGTATAGACAAAGATCTTGTTTTATCGCAAAATTTCAATCCCTATAATCAGCTAATTTTTATGGAGGCTGTCGCTCAGCAGTTTTTTATCACCTGAGCATCTCCTATAGGACCTGTGCAGTCCATATTTCCATCGCATTTTTCTGTCTTGTCGCACGTATTTTTCTTTCTGCCCGTCAATCAAACGGAGAGCGGGATACCGTGTAGCCAAACGGGGATGAGCGAGCTATCAAATTCTACCTTTTAACATTGTTTGTTCAGTGCTTGTTCAGTGATTGTTCAGTGCTCGTTCAGTGATGACTCAGTGTGGACTGTATAATTAATGAATGATCACTGTCTAAATAGTGACTAAAAATTGTTATGAGATGCGACTTGGTATAGGTATGCTTGGTTTAATATAGGTGAATCAGGAGATCAGCTTTAGGACCAATAGTTAGAAATGGGGGATGAATTTTAAGTAAACTAACTTTCTCTAAATTATTTGATTGATTGATAGTATTTTATGGTGTTTTTGTGATTTTATGAGTAAAAAGTACTCAATATATTTTGCGCGCTTAAATTTAATCCTCATATTTGTTGAGTAAAAAATACTCAATAGTACAAAGTAAAATTAAAAGCTATGATCGTATTAAATAAGCAACAGGTAGTCACAGAACAATTTCCAAACGGGGAAACAAAAGTGAAAGATTTTGATCAGTTGATCTTAAAAGACAACCTTGTCGAATTTACATATCAAGAAGATGGAGACTTAATCCGCTTGCTTTTTGTCAAGAAGCGGTTGGATGAAACCGAAGCTGAAACTTGTCGGTTATTGATCCGTTATATGCCCTATAGCCGTATGGATCGCAAAATAGAAGGTGATTTATTCACATTGAACTATGTGGCGGAGTTTATCAACAGTTTGCAATTTGATCAGGTGTTTGTGGTCGAACCGCATTCCCACGTTACCCTAGAACTTTTAGTGAACAGTGCTGGGGTTTATCCGGCATTGGACTGGTTGCCACAGTTGATGGAAAAGCTTGATTTTTCGGACAATGATCGGATTGTTTTCCCGGATAAAGGAGCGGCGGCACGTTACATCAACAGCGGCTATGAAAATAGCTGTGTTTTTGAGAAAAAGCGAAATCCACAAACAGGCCGGATCGAAGGGATGGAACTTAAGGCTGGAGATATTCCGCTCGGCGCAAAATGTATTATTGTCGATGACCTCTGTTCTGCAGGTGGCACATTTCTTTGGGCCGGGAAAATATTGAAAGAAATGGGAGCCAGTGCAGTTTATCTTTTGGTCACACATTGTGAAGCCCGAATTTTTAAAGGGACCCTGTTGGATGATGATTCACCAATAACCAATGTCTTTACCACCAATTCCATGATGGATACCGAGCACCCAAAAATAAATTATATCAACTTAACGACTGAAAGTTATGTTTAAATCAATGAGCAAGAATCCAATACTTTGGACAGATGGTTATAAATTGTGTCATAAGGATCAATATCCAACACATACGGAATGGGTTTATGAGACTTGGACGCCACGCATGTCTCGCATAGAAGGTATTAGTCATGTTGTATTTTTTGGATTACAGGGAGCCTTGGCCGAAATCACCAATTCATTTGATGCAAACTTTTTTGCTCAACCGGAAGAAGAGGTCGTGGCGGCTTACGAAGAGGCAATTGCAACTGTTTTTGAAAATACAAACGCGAAGTTTGCGGCGACGCATGATTCGAAACATATTCGCTACTTACATCGGCTGGGGTATCTTCCAATCAAGGTAAATGCGTTGCCCGAGGGCAGTCTAGTGCCTATCGGTGTGCCGATGTTTACGATTGAAAATACGCATCCGGATTTTTTCTGGTTGCCAGGATATCTGGAGACACAGCTATCTGCTTATATCTGGTCACCGATGACTGCGGCGACCATAGCGGATCAATATAAAAGAGTATTAATGGGCTTTGCGGAGAAAACGGGCGACGTCAATAAAGTTTTCACGCAAGCCGGAGATTTTTCCATGCGTGGCATGGGTTCTCCCGAAACAGCTTATCGTACAGCAGGTGGGCATCTGTTAAGCTTTGGTGTTTCGGCAACACTCTCTGTGAGGGAGTATCTGAAATCCTACTACCATGCAAAAAGTGATGTGATGATGTATACCCCATCAACGGAGCACAGCGTAATGTGTTCTTATGGCGCGAATGAAGTGGAAGCCTTCCGGCATCTGATCACCAAGGTATACCCCAGTGGAAATATCTCCATTGTATCGGACACCTATGACCTCTGGCGTGTAGTCGATCATGTATTGCCGCAGTTGAAAGATCTTATTATGGCAAGAGAAGGTAAAGTCGTCATTCGTCCCGATAGTGGCGATCCGGTAAAAATTATCTGTGGTGATGCAGAATCTGATCGCGGTACTGTTCGGAAAGGTATTGTCGAACGTCTATACGAGCTTTTTGGCGGCACGACCAACAGCAAGGGATTTAAGGAGCTGGATCCCCATATTGGCGTGGTGTATGGCGATTCCATTACGGTGGATAGGGCCAATAAAATCTGTCAAGGTCTGTTTGATAAGGGGTTTGCTTCCACTAATGCCATATTGGGAATAGGCTCTTACACCTATCAATATGTCACACGCGATACCTTAGGTTTTGCGTTAAAAGGAACTGCCGAAATTGTCAATGGAGAATTTAAAGCAATCCAGAAGCGCCCCGCTACAGATACTGGAAACTTTAAAAAATCGCAAAAAGGTATGGTGGCTGTCGTGTTCGAAAATGATGAATATCGTTTAATAGACGACCTGAATCCACAAACTGTAGCTGAATTAGAAAATAGAAACTTGCTGCAAGACTTCTATTTAAATGGTGAATTTATTCACACGTCTAGCTTTGAGGAAATAAGAAATAGATTAAAAACGGAAACAAATAGAGTATATGGAAAATAGCGTAAACAAACCGTTTTTCATCCAGGATGAAAACGTAGCACAGTATGCACAATCAATGGCATCCTGGATTGCTCAGCAAGTGAAATCGGCCGGCCGTAAAGGGCTTGTATTGGGAATGAGCGGTGGTATCGACTGCAGTGTTGTGGCTTGTTTATGCCGCCTTGCTCAAGTGAATGTACACTTGGTCATGATGCCCTATGGCAGCGATATGAATACTAGTAAAAGCTATCACCATGCGATGGAGCTTATTCAGAAATTTGATTTTCCGTTTCATGTGTTTGACATTCAGCCTGCTGTGGATGCCTTGGCAATTCATCAAGAACAATTTGTCGCAGAAGCCACAGCGGCTAACCGCGCCTTGAGCCTAGCAAATATTCGCCCACGTGTGCGCATGACGTATTTGTATCAATTTGCGCAACTGGGCAGCAGATTTGTTATTGGTACGGGGAATATGGCCGAAGCTACGGTAGGTTATTTTACGAAATGGGGCGACGGTGCCTACGATCTGAATCCGTTGGCAATGGTGACCAAACAGGAAGTATATACCTTGGCAAAATACCTGGGCGTACCCGAATCTATTCAGTATAAAAGTCCTTCTGCCGGCCTTTGGGAAGGACAGACCGATGAAGATGAACTGGGAATGACTTATGCGCAAATCGATGGGTTTATTTTGAAAGGTACATCGGGTGACCTTGTAATAGACGAAGTTATTCGTAAGCGTATTGCGCAATCTGCACATAAATTTGCTGCCATACCTACTTTTAAGGGGTAGTTTTAACTGCTTAAATAAACTAGCGCATGTGCTCAACTGGAGCGGACCGCAAAGACGAATAGTGTTTTAACACAATAAATACGGACTTAAAGAAAATGAATAGCATGAAAACATCATTTGATCAGATTGTCGATGTGCAGGATATTGCCAGCGGCAAAAGTGATAAAATACCGGCAATGCTGGCCTTGGCACGAGAGGAAAAGGTCGAGCCTGCAGCTTTGGATGCGAAACGAACGCTGCTTTTGGCAATAGATGTTCAGAACGACTTTATGGAATCTATTGGGAGCCTTGCCGTCAAGGGTTCCAAAGGAGATGTTCAGCGCCTAACACAGTGGATGTACCGCAATTTGGGTTCCCTGACGCAAGTGATGTGCAGTCTTGATTGTCATTCGATGATGCAGATTTTCCATGCCGACTGGTGGGTGGATGCGGCAGGAAATCATCCAGAGCCATTTACCATCATTCGCTATGCGGATGTACGCGATGGTCTCTGGCACGTTGCCAATGGCCATACAGCTTTAGCGCTCGATTATCTCCAGCAGCTGGAATCTGCAGGTAAAAAACAATTGTGCATCTGGCCATACCATTGTTTGGAGGGAACCTGGGGTGCACAGCTCGAGAGTCAATTTACAAATATGCTCTATTTCCATAGTGCGGTGCGCAAGGTAAAACCGATCTTGGTTTACAAAGGACAGGATCCGTATACGGAGATGTATGGTATTATCAAAGCCGAGTATGATGATAATAAATTCGTAAACCATGCTGTTCTTGAAGCAATACGGGCATACGATGCCATTTATATTGCGGGGGAGGCATCAAGCCACTGCGTATTGGCTTCGGCGCTGCAGATTTTGGAATATTTCGAACATGATCGGTCAATTACCTCCCGTATTACTTTATTGATCGACTGCATGTCGCCGATTGCCGGATTCGAAGAGCAAACAATACTGCAGTTTGACGGACTTAAAGAAAAATATGGGATACAGCTCAAACTGTCAACCGAAGTAAATTTGTAGCTCATGGCAAGTTCAACAGAAAAATACACCTATGCATATCCTAGACCGGCTGTTACAGTGGATTGTGTCATCTTTGGCTTTGATAAAAACCAGCTCAAGGTATTATTGACCAAACGGGCAATACAACCTTTCTTAGGAAAATGGGCATTTCCTGGCGGTTTTATCCAGGAAGAAGAAACAGCCGAAGACTGTGCCCTTCGTAAGCTGCGCGAGGAGGCCGGTCTCCAGAATATTTTCCTTGAACAGCTATACACGTTTTCAGACTTAGCTCGTGATCCGCGTGGAAGAGTGATCAGCATTGCTTATTATGCGCTTGTCAAGCCTGAAGCGTATATGTTGGAAGCGGGTGTAGATATTGAAGCAGTTAGGTGGTTTGGTATTGATGAAAATAAAGATCTCGCTTTTGATCATATGCAGATCTTGCATACCGCAATCGAAAGACTCAAGGGGAAAATACGTTATCAGCCGATCGGTTTTGAACTTTTGCCCGAGCAGTTTACGTTGCCCGATTTGCACAATTTGTATGAAACCGTTCTGCAGCGCTCAATCGACCGCGGTAATTTTCGAAAAAAAATCCTCAGTATGGGGTTATTAATCGACCACAGCGATAAGCAAAAAGATCGGCGTGCAAGGGCCGCAAAGATCTATAGTTTTGACAGGGTAAAATATAAAGAACTTACTGAATCGGGTTTTTATTTTGAAATATAAGTTTAACCATTGGAGCTAGACAGGCGGTCGTCAATGAACGACTGCCTGTCTGTTTTAACCCAGACTGAATCTTTTGATATCTTTAGTAAAGGCTCAGTGCAGATTTCATATCATCGCACAATTGTCAGGTGAAGTCGGGTTAGGCTAACCCTGAAAATCGCCACAATCATGGACTTCGAACTGATCGATCAAAGCTTTCTGTGTGTAGTATTTTGCGATACGTTTGTTCTTTAGCAAAAGAGGATCCCCCTTTATTTTCAATTCGAAAATAGGTTCTTTCTCTACTCGCTTGAAGATAAATTCATTGTGCTGAGTTTTTAGGATTAGGCTGGTGTCGGTGCTGGTAAAGGTGAAGTTCTTGATCCGGTAGATTTCATTCGAATCACATACGTTGACCAAATGAAACTGTTCTTTACTGATTTTGATTTCTGCAAGATCACAGGCATAACATATTCCGGAGAATTCGATCCCATATTTTTTAAAACTATTTTTGCTTTCCGGCTGAAGAATGGTAATGGGATAGAGCTGCCTGAAAAGTGTAAGGTCATCATTGGATAGGGAGGTTTGGTCTTTAAAAAGCAATGCCATGCCAGGCAGAAAGATAAATTTCAGTATTAATCTCATTGTCGTTTCTTTTAGTAATGATTGTTTTTGCTGATAAACATATAGATTGACATATAGGTTTCATTATTCAATCTCGATACAATATTTTTAAAATAGAGGCCGAAAAAAAATCCCTGTTTTCCGCTAATCGAAAAAATTGATAAATACGGTATTTTTACCACAGTCGTACGAGTCATAGAATGATTTAGATCAATGCGACAGAGACGAAAAATAGAAAAATTAACACATGGCACATCGCATTTATATTTATAATGTAAATCTCAAGACCAAAGAAACATACTCTTTTTATCTGGCCGAATGGAATTACGAAATTCCCATCCTCATGCGGCCTTTATTATCGGCCAATATCCGGTCCAAAGGTAGCCAGCTTTTTGCAAATAAGAAAGATGGGATCGCGAGGCTTCGCTATTTTTATGCGTTGTTGGCCGATAGGTATCGATTGCATTATAAAAAAAAATATTATGAGCCGGTGAACCGGATGTTTGAATTTTTGGAAGCCTTGCCTTTCGATACATTTCAGATCGATGGACGGGATGTATTTAGCATGAACGCGGAGAAAGATACCCTGCAGGCCAAAGCATGGGCCGAAGAAATCAGCATGCAAGCCTTATTGTATCAACAAGCTGTCGATGAACAATCCTTAGATCCGTTGGGTACGCTGGTGGAAACTTCTGGTTATTCTTCTTTTTTGGATGCTCTTCAAACCGATTGGATTGATTACGGATTGGGATTATGGTCGGAAGAGCTTTTGCGGGACAAAGGAGCTGAGGTTTTTGAAGCAGAGGGAAAGAAAGGGTTAAAAAATGCGAAGGGTGATCTCCTGATTCCGACAATATACGATGAAATATTCGAATTCAATAAAGAGGGTATCGCTGTAGTTGAAGCAAATGGACGATTTGGCTATATCGATTCGAGCGGCGCCGAATTGATAGCCTGTCAATATAGCGATGCTTTTGATGCGCGGTATATCAACGGAAACAACTACGCAGAAGTGGAAGTGGCGGGAAAACGCGGAGTACTACATATTGATACCAACCAGCTGAGTGTACCTGCCTTATACGATGAGCTTGACTGGATTGCGTATGGCTTTTTAAATGCGAAACAAGGGGAGGGCAACATTCTCCTTTCGGTTGAAAGAGAAGTGATTATTTCAGATCCTGCGGCTGAGCCGTTTATGTATGACTATAACAAGCTGTTCTATAGCCGGCAAAAAGGAACGATAAAACGGAAATATTATCTCATGGACGGTCAGTACTTGGGGAGTTTTTTGGAAGGTAGCCTCCAGCCGTTGGCCAATCGATATTTTTGGATTAAACCTAATAAGCTACAGCAAAAAATCACTGTCATTCAACCCAATGGTAATATCTTGGATGAAGGAATCGACCGGATTATTGTGTTAGAAGGCTACCGGAGTATCGCCTATCTCAAGAAGAAGAAATGGCAGATTTATTCGCTTGAACAAGAGATATTCCGACTGGAGGATAGTCTGATAGAAAAAGTCGCAGTAGATAGTATACAGCAGTACCGTAAAGATATTTTTGTCGTAGGCTGCTCCCACACCCAGGGGATTTATGATGCGCATCGCGGAGAGTGGTTACTTGAACCTGCCGATGTCTATCAGAAAATCGAACATTGCTTTTTGGATTTTATGCGCATACACTGCCCTCAGGGAATGTGCTATTTCGATACGAAGCTTAAGTTTTGTAGTGAGCTTTACGATTATATCTGTTCGCCTTTTCACTATCCAGCGCCCAAGGCTATCTCAGGCGAACTCCTGTTGCTTTTTAAGGGAGAGAGGCTGTTTTATGTCGACTTAAACCGAAATGTGATAGAAATACCTGAGACGGCATTCGGATATTTATATACTGAGCGCCATCAGCTACAGGGACGCGATCAAAGCTATTTTGTACAGTTTTATCAAGCTTGGATGAAACGTAAGGGGGATGGATATGAACAGTATATCGATGAGGAATAATGACAAATATCGCTATGATACGGATAAGAAAAAACATTTTTAATAAATTAGTTAAACATAATAAGTAACATCATGTTGTCATCAGCAAATATAGATTTCAGCGGCATTCTAATCGATTTGATCACGATTGTTTTTTTTGGATTAGGAACAGTTTACACGCTAGCGGTGGGTATGATTCATATTGTGAAGAAGAAAACACGAACCATAGGGTATTATTTGCTGTCGTTTCTACTTTCGGGCCTTATTGGGGTGGCTATTGCAGGATTAATGGCCTTACTATGGGTATTGTCACTCTAATAAAGCGTGATGGTGTCATTGGCTTTATTGCAATAATCTTTTATCAGTGAAATGATCATTGCGACAAAGCCAACGCTATTAATAGTTTTTGGCATTGGCAATGTGCATGAGGTGATGGTTGCAATGCCAGGCATATAAGCCAATGTTTACCTTTAAAGAAATTAACCTTTTGGTAGCCGGATGAATAAATCCTCTTTCTAGCTGTTCAGTGGTTAGGCTTTTGAGCAGAATCCCCCAACGTTCATGTAGGCCTTCAAGCAATTTTACCGAACTTTCGATGGGAATTATCTTGGCGTCTGGAAGTTCGGCCCACAATTTTTCTTCATATAATTTGATGGTAGGGTCTTCTTCTGTCAAGGCCAATTTGAATCGGATGAAGCTGTTCATATGGCTGTCGGCACAGTGATGAACAACCTGACGAATGGTCCACCCTTCGGGGCGGTAGCGTTTCTCCAACATATCGTCCGTTAGATCCCCGACTTCGGACTTTAATCTAGCCGGAAAATCTGTAATTGTTTTAATCCAGTCATTCAATAGTGTGTGGTCAATAGCATCTGGTATGGCGAAGCGACCGATAGGATATCTGAGTTTTTCTAATTCATGTTGCATAGTCTAAAATTAATTAAAATAAAAGCTAGATTCCTAATATTTATAGCGATGGTTTAGTAAATATTTTCTGGTATTTGCACTTATGCTCGTGTAATTTGGATGCGATAAAGAATTGTGGTAATTTCGGCAAATTGATCAGGTCATGGAAATTCCATTCGGTTGGTATGCGACTGACCATGCAATAAGATGCAAAAAATGAAAAGTCTAAAAGAATTGATAGATACAGGTAATTCTGGATGGAAGCTCGTGCAGAGTTGGATGAAAGAAGCGACAAATTCATATGAAGTGCTTACCCGCGATCCAAAGAGAGCTGATGAAGAACTTCTACGTGCACAGATCACCACGAAATCTCCAATGGGAGCCATTATCCACCAGACTGGTGGCATTTTAATCGATGGAGGCTGGCTACGAATTTTAGGTTCAGGTTCGCCAAAGCTCAACCGCGGAATTATGGAATGGAATAAAGGAAAAAGCTTTGTTAAGGAAGGTGAAAAAGGTGGTTTTCTACTCATAGCTGATGACGTTTTGGGTGGCTACTTTGCCATCAATGCAGGGGCTCTAGGTGATGCTATTGGACAGGTTTACTATTTTGCGCAAGATACTTTAGAATGGGAGAGTTTGGAATGTGGCTATTCGGACTTTATCTTTTGGGCATTAAAAGGGGATGTTGCACAGTTTTATGAAACGTTCAAATGGAAAGGCTGGAATGACGATGTGAAATCCCTAAATGGTAATCAGGTATTTTCGTTTTACCCGTTTCTATGGACGGATGAAGCGCGGGACTTTCGAAAAGTGGACCGTAAGCCTGTGGCTATTGACGAGAACTACCACTTTACCATGGAATTTGCAGGCGGACGTTAATCCGTTATGTTGTGAATAGCAGGAATTAAGCCGTTTAATGCCATTGCACTATCAATTCGAAAGCAGTCGAAGATCATATTCCATTGGCAGAATACCGCAACACTTTAATTAGTCGATAAAACAAACCGTATTGTTTTATCGACTAAAAAAAATCAGATTGAGTACCACCGATCTATACCGATTTATTTTGAAGGCTAAAGCTTACTTCGTTCAGTCTAACAATTTGTATTTGGATTCCCTCAGTGAGAGCAAGTTGCGTTGCCGCTTCCTTTCCTAATTTAAGGACGTGAAAGCCTCTGCCCCGATAGGTGAAATTACATTCATACTCACCAGCGTTGATCATAATCCTCAATTTTTGGGATTTGGTTGGAAACAAAGGTTTAAATTCCTTTGTGATCCGGATCTGTGTCTTTTTAACATCATCCGCAGTGATCTTATTGCCTTCCGAAGGGAATAACATACTGCTGGGCAAATCGCCTGATGTTGGAGTAGTGACTTCTATTTTCTGTTCCGGCGCCGCAGAGCTTTGCACCATCTCTTTTTGCGTTATTTCAGCAAGTACTTTATCTTGCCCTTTCCCGGGCCTTCCTTTTTTTCTACCGTTTTGATTTGCTGGTTTGTCTGTATGTTCCGTTGTAGTTGTACTGTTTGAAACTATTTTTGGTTCACTATCAAGCGTCGCTGTAGGTATTACAGCGGACAAAGGACGCTTAATGATGTTGCGGATGTAATAGTGTTTAATACGCGATTTGTCTGTGTTCCTTTCCTCAATTTCAAAATCTTCTCTATACGCTTTGAAAAGGTGGGACATCTTATCGTATCCATAATTGCGCGCATCAAAGTCAGGCTTCCTTTTATTAAAAAGACTTCCAATCTCTCCCAGGAATGCCCAGCCATTTTCATCCGCTGTATCATCCACAGTGTCTTTCAAAAGTTCTAGGGTTTCCTCATCCAGTACTGCTATGCTCGTTACATTTTCAACAGGATTTGGTTTAGGCTGCGTTTGTTGCTTTTTCTTTACTACCGTTTCTTTCTTTTGATTTTTTTCAAATATTTCGACGTAAATGAATTTATCACAGGAGGCGATAAAAGGCTTGGGAGTCTTTTTTTCACCAATACCAATAACAAGTTTACCCGACTCCCGTAAACGTGTGGCTAAACGGGTGAAGTCACTATCGCTTGAAACGATACAAAATCCATCCACTCTGTCCGAATGCAGAATATCCATGGCGTCAATAATTAATGCCGAATCGGTCGAATTTTTGCCTTGTGTATAACTGTATTGTTGGATTGGAGTAATGGCATGGGTAAGAAGTTTGTCCTTCCATTTTTCAACGTAAGGATTGGTCCAGTCTCCGTAGATGCGTTTGATGGTTGGAATTCCATATCTTTTGACTTCATTCAAAATCTCTTCGATCTTTCGATAAGATACATTGTCCGCATCGATTAGTATTGCGATTTGCAAATCCCCATGTTCTGCCATATATTTCGATTATATTTTCACTATTTAAATTTCTTCTTTATACATCTGCGTACTTTCGCCCAATATATCCGTTAAAAATACAGTATTGTTGAAGAACTTCTCTCATTTTTTGAGAATTAATTTAAGCACCATTCTTTAAGAAGAGGCGATCAGCAAATTTTTGTTTTGTAATGAGCGTTGTTGAAAAACGGTTGATAGAACTTAAAAGTAATAAAAAAAAGGTTTTCAAACGGGGAGAATGAAAACCTTAAATAACCAATTATAAACCTAAATTATGATGATACAAAGATAGTGTAAATGTTACACCTCTGCAAATCTTATTTCATTTTTTTTAATTGCGCTTGATATTTGTGGCTAAAAAGCTACGGATAGGCCGTCTAATTTTGAGTTATCAATCCTTAAGCATGTAAAATTCAATATATGTCGCATTATTCACATCATGAAAGATCCGTTGGGTAGCTTTCTGAAAATCAGCTTTGGTAGCGGTATATGGTGCCAAGAATACCTGTGGATTTCGTTCTGCTAGGGGAAACCAGGAGTTTTGTACCTGAACCATTATCCGATGCCCTTTTTTGAACGTATGTGCCACATCTGGCATTTCAAAATTCACCTTTTCGACCATTCCTGGCGTTAGTGCCTCTGCTTTTTCAAAACCATTTCGATATTTTCCGGCCATAATTTCTCCGCGAACCATCATTTGGTATCCGGCCATTGTTTTTCCTTGATAGCTCGGTGCATCATTCGGATAAACATCAATCAGTTTAACGACATAGTCTGCATCTGTACCCGTTGAGGACACTTTAAGATGGTTTTTGATGGGACCTACAATCGTAATATCCTCGGTCAAAGGCTCTGTTTGATATACCATTACGTCAGGACGGCTGGCTGCAAATCGCTGGTCATCAACCATATATTCCCGTGTTCGGTTTTGAATTAAGCCACCTTGATGTGGGACGGGTTTATTGGGGTCAGTTACATATTCATCCCAGGAATCTGTACGTTGCACTTTGTCAAATGCCAGTTTTCCCTGAGGATGGAAGTAGAGTTTTTTTGTCTCTACATTTTTCGGAGGCCATTGCTCAAAATATTTCCATTCGTTGGCGCCCGATACAAAAATAGTAGCTTCGGAAGGAGTGAAACTCCCTTCATCTTTCAGGTAATATTTGAAAAATGGTTGCTCAAATTGTTCCTGATACGTAATGCTGGTTTTTTTATCAAATTGAATATCCCCCAGAAAGTTTCCCTCTGATCGTACCCAGCCGCCATGATACCAAGGCCCAGCCACTAAAATCGAATTGTTTTTTTTACTTTTGTCTTCAATCGATTGATAGGTCTTAAATGTTCCATAGGCATCTTCAGCATCGAAGAAGCCCCCTACGACCATCACTGCTGGTTTCACCTCCTGTAAAGCGTTGGTAATTACACGCGATTTCCAAAAATCGTCATAATCGGGATGTTTAAACAGGTTATTCCAGAATTGAACAGAATCGCCAAAATATTTTTCTTTAAGTTCTCGTGCTGTTCCAGCTTCTAAAAAGAAGTTGTATTTATCCGCTTCTTTGATCTGAATTTTGCTTTTAAATTGATCTGGCGTGATGGGCTTGGGACGCGGGACGCCAAAGGTTGACATAAAGGTAAACGCATCCTGCAGAAACAAGACGCCGTTATGATGGAAGTCATCGCCGATATACCAATCTGTTACCGGAGCCTGGGGCGAGACTGCTTTTAAGCTTGGATGTGTTTTGACAAGCCCTACAGTAGAATAGAAGCCCGGGTAGGAGATTCCGTAAAGCCCCGCGTTACCATTGTAGTTTTTAAGATTCTTCCGCAACCATTCCAGTGCATCGTAGGTGTCTGTACTTTCATCAATTGCTTTTTTATCTTTGCTGTATGTCGTTGGACGTATATCCTCAAAATCGCCTTCACTCATCCACTTACCGCGCACATCCTGATAGACGAAAATATAACCGTCACGCATCATTGCCGGAAAGTTTCCGAGACTTTTCTTATATTCATTTTGCCCATAGGGAGCAACAGTATAAGGCGTTCTGTTGAGCAAAACTGGATACTTCTTGGATTTATCTTTTGGACTATAGATCGCAGTAAACAATTTTTTTCCATCTCTCATTGGTATTGTTACTTCAGTTTTTTCATAAAAATCTCTAACGTAAGCAGAGTCGGCAGCTGTTTGAGCATGTAAATGGCTGGCACATAAAAACGTTAAAGTGAGGTACGAAATCGTATTTTTCATTCAGATAATTATTTGTTCGGTGCTTACACGGTGTAACCGTATTTCACACTCCATTTGTTACTAATAATGTTGTGGAATTATTGCGGGTATTAGATTTTAAAACTAAAGGTAGTGCTAGTAACGGCATTTTCCAATTTTATTGTCATATTTGTGAGAAATAGAAAAGGAAAAATTGACCAGTTTTTTAGAAATAAAAGCTTTTTTTGTTTTGAATTTGGATTAGATTTCGAATGTTGATATATTGAGTAGGATTAGTAGGAGGTTATTTTTCGATTGACACGTATAGCCAAAATCATTAAATCTCAGCGAGATGGTGTGATTTAATACGAGTAATAATTGTTTTTCAGGTTATTTATTTCGGTTTCAAATCGCATTATTATCGATACTTTTTACGATTTTTATAAATATAATGCCAAGTGGTATGAATTATGTTTTTTTAAGCTAATTTTAAGAATTATTTTATCATAATACATTAATTAAATAACAATTTAAGTATATAGAATTAATATGGGACAACAAGTGAAAGATGCCAATGGGAAATTGGGTATTCTTATTCCGGGATTAGGTGCTGTGGCTACAACATTGATCGCTGGTGTGGCATCTATAAACAAAGGTTTTTCAAAACCAATCGGATCTGTTTCTCAATTGAGCAGAATTCGTCTGGGTAAACGCACTGAGAACAGAAATCCATTAATTAAAGATTTCGTCCCTTTAGCAAAATTGGAAGATGTAGTTTTTGGCGGATGGGACGTATATGAAGATAACGTATACGAGGCTGCGTCAAAAGCACAGGTATTGGAGCAAGGTCAATTGGATGCTGTTAAAGCGGAATTGGAGGCTATCCAACCAATGAAGGCTGTGTTTGATCGTAATTTTGTTAAAAATTTAGATGGAACACACATCAAATCTGAAAAAACTCGTCGTGAATTGGCAGATGCCGTACAACGAGATATTCGTGAATTTAAAGAGAAAAATGGATTAGACCGCGTCGTATTGGTATGGTGTGGCTCTACAGAACGTTATATTGAAACGAACGAAGCTTTTTCAACTTTAGCTAAATTGGAAGAGGCTTTGGATAATGACGATCAGCGCATTCCGCCAAGCATGATTTACTGTTATGCGGCTTTAAAGGAAGGTGCTCCTTATGTCAATGGTGCACCAAATTTAACGTGTGATGTTCCGGCAATCGTCGAGCTCGCGCACGAAAACGGGGTAGCTATTGCAGGTAAAGACTTTAAAACAGGTCAGACATTAATGAAAACAATCGTAGCACCAGGTCTTCAGGCAAGAGCTTTAGGTGTTGAAGGTTGGTTCTCAACCAACATCTTGGGCAACCGCGATGGATTGGTATTAGATGATCCTGAAAATTTCAAAACAAAAGAAGTCTCTAAATTATCGGTATTGGAAGAGATATTAGATGCGAAAAAGAATCCGGAGTTGTACGGTGACCTTTATCACAAAGTGCGCATCAATTATTATCCTCCTCATGGTGATAATAAAGAGTCTTGGGACAACATTGATATCTTCGGTTGGTTGGGCTACAAGATGCAGATTAAGATCAATTTCTTGTGCCGTGATTCAATTTTAGCAGCTCCAGTTGCGTTGGATTTAGCACTTTTTATCGATTTGGCTCAACGTGCAGGTATGTCAGGTATTCAAGAGTGGTTGTCATTTTACTTGAAATCGCCTCAAACGGCTCCAGGTTTACCGCCAGAACATGATATCTTCAAACAATTGATGAAATTGCAAAATACATTGCGTCACATTATGGGTGAAGATTTAATCACGCACTTGGGATTGGATTATTACCAAGAGCTCGTAGATAGCATTCAATAAGCGACCTTAATAAGATTGGGGGAAACAATTGTTAAAGACAGTTTTTCCCCTTTTTCTTCAACACCATTGTTGCGGTTGAAGATTTGATATAACCCTCTGTAGGCTTTTGTGTTTATCAACGCTGAGCGAGTGACGGGGGTTTTGCTTTTTTTAATAAATGATTTTATTTTGCAATTAGAAGAGATGGAATTTGCTATTATAGCAGCGGGAGAAGGTTCTCGATTGCGAAAGGAGGGATTCAATTTACCGAAACCCTTGCTACCATTACATGGAGTTCCATTAATTGAACGATTGATTCGCATATTTGCCAAAGAAGGAGCACAAAAAGTTCATGTCATCATCAATAAACAATCTCCGGAATTGAAATTGTTTTTGGAAAAAACGACTTTTGAGTTACCTATTGTGCTGCTAGAGGAAGATACTGAAAGTTCCTTGCACAGTTTTGCTTTGCTTGTTAAAAACAATCCTGATTGGTCTTCCTGTTGTCTTACGACAACCGATACGGTTTTTAAGCCACATGAATTTCATGCCTATTTAGATGATTTTCATCACCATAAAACTGCAGATGCTTTTATGGCTGTTACCCCTTTTATTGATGACGAGAGCCCTTTGTATGTCAATACCAACCAACAACTTGAGGTGGAAGCTTTCTTAGATAGGGCGACACCAGAAACGAGATATGTTTCCGGCGGAATATATTGTTTTCGTAAAGCCGCCATGGATTGTGCATTAAGTTCCGTTGCTGCTGGAAATTCCAGAATGCGTAATTTTCAGCGTGCTTTACTGGAAAATAGTTTGAAAGTTGAAGCATTTGTGTTTGAAAAAGTCGTCGATATTGATCACCTAAAAGATCGAGAAGTCGCAGAACAATTTTTGAGTGAGGAAGTTAGTTAGAAAAATGAGCGATATGATTTCTATTTTAGGCGTAACTCGAAAAAATCGCTTTTCACCCAATCATGTGGGAAATGACGCCGCTATATTCAATGAAGTAATTTTAAAACTGAACGAAAAAGGTGCTTCGGTCGAAATTTGTAATGAAGATGAATTTTTGTCTTTGTCAACCATAAAGCAAGACAATATCTTAACGATGGGGAGAACAAAGACTTTAGTCAAAAAGTTGCAATCGCTTCAAAGCACCGGTACCTATGTTTTGAATTCGGGTTTTGGAATTGAAAATTGCTATCGTAAGAATATGACACTTAAACTTTTGGAAGGCGGAGTTCCTTATCCCAAGAGCATTGTGATATCTACTGTAGCAGACATTCAATCTATTTTTGAGAAATTGAAAGGGAAAGGGGTATGGATTAAGCGTGGCGATTTTCATGCTATTCATAAAGAAGATGTTACGTTTGCCGGTAGCCTGAAGGAAGCGCAACACATATTGAATGAATATGCGCTCCGTGGAATTAAAGAAGCTGTAATTTCTGAACATCTTGCCGGAGACTTATTGAAGTTTTATGCTGTACGCGGAACAGCGTTCTTTTATTATTTCTACCCGTATGAACACAATCATCATAAATATGATTTGTACGAGCAAATTAATGATGAGGTGGTACATTTTCCTTTTGACCTAGAAAATTTAAAAGAAGTCGCTAATCGTGCTGCTGAAGTCCTTGATGTACATATCTACGGCGGCGATGTGATTATTGATGCCAATGGAGACTTCCATATTATAGATTTAAATGACTGGCCAAGTTTTGCGCCATGCCGGGCCGAGGCCGCAGAGGCTATTGCTCAAATGGTTTACCATAAATTTACTGAAAAGAACCACAATGCAGAAAGAACAAGTTAATGTAATCGAAGAAGCAAATTTGAGTGCATTCGAACAATCTTTAAAATCTAATGATACCGAAGAGCAAATTGACATCTGGTTTTATCGACCTATTGGTTATCGCATCGCAAAAGTCTGTGCTAAAATAGGTATTACGCCTAATGCAGTGACGATTATTAGTATCTTTTTTGGTGTTGCTGCGGGTATTTTATTCTATTACCCAGCGCTGTGGATTAATGTGATTGGTATGCTTTTATTGGTTTTTGCCAACTCTTTAGACAGTGCCGATGGGCAGCTTGCAAGAATGACAGACAACAAAAGTCGTTTTGGCCGTATCTTGGATGGTTTTGCCGGTGATTTTTGGTTTGCTTCCATTCATATAGCAATCTGTCTGCGCAGTATCAATGAGGGGTGGTCACAATGGTTATGGGTTTTTTGTGTGCTTGCAGGTGTATCGCATATGATTCAGTCAGCAATGGCCGATTATTACCGCAATGTTCACTTGTATTTTATAAAAGGTAAAGCCGGAAAGTGAGCTGGACAATACCCGTGATTTAAAAGCGGACTATGAAGCCTTGTCTTGGCGTAAGAATTTCTTTAGCAAATTTGTGTTGAATGGCTATATAGGCTATACGCGAAACCAAGAAAAGCTTTCTCCCAAATTGCAGAAACTATTGCATATTGTGAAGAGTCGCTATAAAGATGAGCTGCCACAACAATTGATGGTAGATTTTAGAGCGCGTAACAAGCCATTGATGAAATATACCAATATTGTACAGTTCAATACCCGGGTGATCTTCCTATTTGTTTGGTTGTTTATCGGTCAGCCTTGGATTTATTTTTTCTTTGATATGTTTGTCTTAAATCCAATATTAATCTATATGTGTAACCGGCAGGAGAAAGTAAGTGGTTATTTTGTGGATAAATTAACAAATGATCCAACCTATGGGGAGTAAGATCTATAAAGTACTCTTTATGCTGATTGGTATAGGTACACTTGCCTATATGATTCAGGCAATGGGCATTGATGAGATTTGGAACAACCTCGAAAATATAGGATGGTGGTTTTTGCCTGTACTGGGCAGTTGGGCTGTACTCTACTGGATGAATGCAATGGCATTTAAGGCCATTATTGAAGAGCCCGAATTACCTCAGACGGACGTGCCTTTTTGGAAGGTGTTACAACTGACGATATCTGGTTATGCAATCAATTATATCACGCCATTTGTCGCCTTAGGGGGAGAGCCATATCGTATTATTGAACTCAAAAAATATGTGGGAGGCTCGAAGGCTGGTTCTTCGGTACTGTTGTATGGCGTCATGCACATCTTGTCCCATATTTTATTTTGGGTAGCTTCTGTTTTCCTCATCCTTTGGTTTGTACCGGCCAGTACGATGGTGAATGTGGCCTGTGCTGCGATTTTTGTAATGGCTATTATTTGTACTTGGCTATTTACAAAATTTTATAAGAAGGGAATTACAGTTTCTCTTTTGAAAGCATTGTCTAAATTACCTTTGGTCGGTAAAAAAGTCAATCATTTGTTGGAAACCAAGTATGAAACCTTAAATGATGTGGATCAGCAGGTGAAAAACCTTTTTCAAAATCGCCGCGACCGTTTCTACAAAGCTCTTTTTTGGGAGTTTGTAGCACGGGTAGTGGGGTGTTTTGAGATTTATTTCATTGGTTTAGCACTAGATATCAATATTGATTTTGTTGATGCCATGATCATTAGCTCAGGTTCTTCATTATTTGCCAATCTGGTGTTTTTCTTCCCCATGCAATTGGGGACTCGCGAGGGCGGATTAGCCATGGCTGTGATGAGTATAGGATTGCCCGCTAAAGTCGGTATTTTTATGGGCGTTGTCACGCGAATTAGAGAAATTGTATGGATTATGATCGGCTTGGGCTGGATGAGTTTAGTAAAAAAGAAATAAAATGAATAAGTTTAACGTTAAGGGAATTATTTTTGATTATGGTGGAACCTTGGATACGAATGGTGGTCATTGGGGAGCTGTTATCTGGTCGGGTTATGAGAAGTACGAGGTTCCTGTAAATTTGAACGCTTTTCAGGAAGCCTATAGTTACGCAGAACGTCAAATGGCTTTACAGCCGATTATTAAGCCGGATTTTGATTTTTTAGCGGTACTGAAGGCAAAGCTTAATGTACAATTTGAATACCTTATTGCTGCGGGGTACGAACTGGATAAAACATTAGCTGATAAAATTGCATTTGATGGCTACTCCCTCGCGAAGAATACAGTTAATCAGGTGAAGCCGCTTCTAATTTCACTGCGTGAAAAATATCCAATTGTCATGGTTTCCAACTTTTATGGCAATCTGAAATCTGTCCTCGCCGATTTTGGTATTTTACCTTATTTTCAGTCCGTTGTGGAATCTGCCGTTGTCGGTGTACGCAAACCTGATCCTGCAATCTATGCATTAGGTGTCGACAAATTAGGACTTCCTGCCCAAGAAATCGTTGTCGTAGGTGATTCGTATAGTAAAGATATGGTCCCGGCTAAAGCCGTTGGATGTCAAACCTTATGGTTGAAAGGACAGACTTGGGGCGAAGATAAACTGCAGGATACTTCTGCCGCAGATCAGCAGTTTACAAGTATCTTCGATTTAATCGACTTTGTTTAAATAGAGGTTCTGACGAAATTCTTTAGGCGAGATACCAACATTTCGCTTAAAGAATTTACCGAAAAAAGACTGATCCGAGAAGTGTAATTTCATTGCAATTTCGCGCATCGGAAGCCCCTGGCAAAGTAAAGACTTTGCTTCTTCCACTAAGACATTCTGAATAAGTTCTATTGCTGATTTTCCAGTAAGCTCCTTGGTAATTACCGAAAGATGCTTCGCCGTGATACCGAGTTGCACGGCATAAAACTGTACCATGTGTTCTTTATGAAATGACTTTTTGAGTAGCAAGTAAAAATTTGCCAGTATTTCTCGTTTCCGCGAAGGAATAGCAGGAGTATTTCGGAGATTTTGGCTTCCTAATCGAGCAATTTCACAAAATAGTATTTCTGTTAAAGACTTCACAATTTGATTTTTGAATAGGTAGGTAGATGCTTGCCGATCGTAGTGAATAAACTGCTTGAATAAGTTAGACAGGTTGATCGCATCTTGATTGGATAGCGACCAGATGTAACTATCGTTGATGGCCAGCGATTTTTTCGTTACATCAAAAAAATCCTGCTGAAAGTCCAATTTGAAGGTGAAATCCAATGTAAAGAAAAGCAAATACACTTCACAATCCCAAGATTTGGCGACAGAAGAGCTATTGACTCTCGATGATGGACTGGTTAACAATAGGTGATTTTGTGCCACCTGTATGCGTTCATTATTAATTATAAAAGACGTTTCACCCTTTTTTATTAAACAGAGCGAATAGAGTTCACCCTTTTTTAGGATGTGCTGCTGCTCGGAGCTGAACACAGGTTTTGATTTGTTGCCTTTAAAATGAAAAACATAAAAGCCCTTATTTTCAAATGGTATTTCCTTCACAGACATCTTTACTTCACGATAAAATCAAAATAAGTTTTACGATAAGGTTCATTTTGCAACGTATAATGCCACCATTCTTTATCGTAAGCTTTAAACCCAAATTTAGCCATAGCTTCTTTTAGAATTTTTCTGTTTTCTTTCTGTTGTGCCGTTAGATTTGCATATTGATGGTGTGACACAGCTCCGAAAAAATCGAACGGCCCGCCCATATCAATCTCTTTTTTATCTTTCAGCCGAATAATCGTAAGATCTACTGTACTGCCACGGCTATGGCCTGATTTGGAGGCAATAAACCCTAGCTTGAACAAATTCTTCTTATCCAGATGTGGATAAAACTCTCTTTTTGCAATGGTGTCGCCAGTTTTTAATGACCATGACTTGAAGTTGTCAACAGCGCGCTGTGGACGGTAGGCATCAAATATTTTCAATCCCAAACCTTTTTTATTTAAATGGTTTTCGACCTGCTGCAGTGCGAAGGCTGCCCGCTTAGTTAAAATCGCAACAGGCTTCTCATAACCCCGTATTGGCCTTCCTGTAAAGTTGTGACTGCCTAAATAACGCATTTCCAAGCTAACATTAGGAATAATGTCCTTGACGTATACAAAATCTGATGGTATGCTTTTTTCCTGTGCACAGATGAATGAACTGAAAAAGCTTAAACCAAGGGCAAGACACAAGTTGATTTTCATGGAATGAAGATACAACTTGTGCCTGAATTAATATAATAAAACGTTGATTCTCGTCCGTAGCGAAAGCATCCGCCAATTTCAGTGTATTGATCCGTTTGCTGTTAGATAGAAAACCCGCTTAATGATCAGCTATTTTTTTTTTTAGGTAATTGTATATTTCAATTTGTGACCGGCATGGCGCCTTGTTATTCTCGACATAATGATTACTCAGCGAATTGTTTAGTATCCGTGCTTTGACATTATCATTAAGCTGAATTTGAAGCATTTCTTTTAAATCCTCCTTTATTTTTTTGCTTGTTATTTTTACGGCCGCTTCAATACGATGATCCAGATTTCTTGTCATCCAGTCTGCTGACGAAATAAATAGCTGCTCCCGGCCAGCGTTGTAAAAATACATCACACGTGCATGTTCTAGATATTCGTCTACTATTGAAATGGCATTCATCTGCAGTTTAAAATTCTTCTGGTTTGTTGCGCAGTAGATTCCCCTGATAATAAGGTCTATTTTAACACCAGCCGTTGCCGCATCGTAGAGCTTTTTAATCATTTCCTTGTCGCTCAATGAATTTACCTTCACAATGAGGTATGCTTTTCGGCCAGCTTTGGCTTCTGTAATTTCTTGGTCGATGTAATGGAGCAGCTCTTTGCGCATATCCGTTGGGCATACCAAAAGGCTTTTACAATTTTTGATAATTTCAGCGGGGTTTGATTTAGGACGTCGAAGGTAATTGAAAATCTTATTGATATCGGCAATCACATCTCTGTTACTTGTTAAGAGGCAATAGTCTCCATATAATTTTGCTGTTTTTTCATTGATATTTCCTGTACTGACAAACCCATATTGGATGGTTTTCATGCCAGCACGTTTTTTTATCACACATAGTTTTGCATGTACTTTTTTATTTGGGATACCAGTTAATACTTTAATGCCCTCCAATTCGAGTTTTTCCTTCCAGTCCAAGTTATTTTCCTCATCAAATCTTGCACGGAGTTCGAGCATCACGGTGACTTCTTTTCCATTGCGGGCTGCATTGATCAAGGCATTTGCAATTTTTGAATTTGAAGCTAAGCGGTATGCTGTAATCTGGATGGTCTTTACATCCGGATCCATTGCTGCCTCACGAAGAAGGTCAATAATCGGTCTAAACTCATGATATGGAAAGGAGAGAAGCACATCCTTTTTTAATACAGTATCCGTTACCCGCTCGTAATTTTGAAAATTAGGATGCGGAAACGACGTTCTTTCCAGTGGTTGATTGTAGGATTTAAATACGTTTGGAAAGTCCATAAAGTGTTTAAAGTTGTGTATTTTCTGCCCTGGAATGATGCTGTCTTTTTTGGATAGGTTAAGTTTTTTGATCAAGAATTCCACCAACTTGGTGTTCATTTCCTGGTCAAATATAAAGCGTGTGGGTTTACCTTTTCGCCTATTTTTTACCCCTTTGCTAATTTTCTCAACAAGGCTTGTATTGATGTCGTTGTCAATGTCAAATTCGGCGTCTTTCGTCACTTTAAAGACATGAGCATGGAATACATCGAAACCAAAATAGGAAAATATTAATGGGAGATTAAACTTGATAACATCCTCTAAAAGTATTATGTGCTTTTCATCCTTTGGCGACGGTAACTGTACGAAGCGCCCATTTGAACTTGTAGGAATCTCAATGAGAGCAAATTTCGTTTCATATTGCCATTCCTTTTTGCCCATCGCAATACCCAGATAAAGACTCTTGTCGCGAATATAGGGCATTGGTCGTACGTCATCTAATATTAAGGGGATAACGTTCGATTCGACGTCATCCTGGTAATAGTCACTGACAAATTTTTGCTGTTCGACATTCAGTTCTTCGCTGGTTTTAATATAGACATGCTGTTTGGCCATATCTTTTTGAATACGATTCCAGGTACTGTCAAATTTCTTTTGCTGTTTGATTACCCTGATGTTGAGTTCTTCGAGGATGAGCTGTGGGTCTTCATAAAATGACTGGTTGGCACTTTTGTCTTTCAGGTCGATAGCTCGCTTTAGTCCAGCGACACGTACACGGAAAAATTCATCAAGGTTATTTGAAAAAATACCTAAAAATTTGATTCTTAAGGGTAAAGGAACCGTCTCATCCGCAGCTTCTTGGAGCACTCTTCCATTAAAGCTCAACCAACTAACATCTCTAGGAATAAATTTCTTCGCCATAACTAAATATACGTAAATTTAAAAAGCAAAACTATAGCTCTAGCGGGGATAATCGAACTTTTTTGTGTTAACGAATTATTAAGTTATTCCAAAAAAAATCCCCAAAGTTTTATACAAACTTTGGGGATGTGTCTTTCCGTTTGGCAAGGTCTAGTCCTTTTTTCCGTATTTCTTTGAGATTTGAATTGCTTTGAATTTTGTGGTGTCGAAATGCGGTGTATCGATCGATAGACTTGTTGGATAAGGAGCCGTTCGATCGAAGAAGTACACGGTTGTGATACTTCCGTAATCATTAACAGGCATGAGCTCAAGACAACCTGTATAGTCTGCATTTAAAACGTCACCCACGGTCACGGCATAGATACGGATAATACCACCTTTATTTTGTTCATTTCTGACAAACGCAACTTCCTTAAAACCTCCCGGTAAGTCTTCAATACTTTTTTGATTGAAGCTATCTTTTAAAATAAATCCCAACAACATCAAAATTGGTATGACCAAAAGCCATAACCTTTTATTCTTCTTCATTAAAATACCCTTAAATTGTAATTGTTATGCCTAATAATTTGTAAAACTCTTTCAAAATTGCCTGATGTCCTGGCCAGGCGGGAGAAGTGACCAAATTTCCATCCACGACTGCCTGATCCGCAGGAATATTTTTCCATGTGCCGCCAGCCAATTCGATATCCGGACCTACAGCAACATAGGCGGTGAGCGTACGTCCTTCAAGAACCTTTGCTGCCGTTAACACTTGAATGCCATGACATATTGCCGCGACAGGTTTATTGTGCTCAAAGAAGTGTCTTGTAATCTCCAAAACACGTTTGTTGAGTCGGATATATTCTGCCGATCGGCCACCAGCAATATATAGACCATCATAATCTTCAACATTTACCTCATCAAAATCCTTATTGATAGCGAAATTATGTCCGCGCAATTCTTTGTAGGTCTGGTCACCCGTAAAATCATGGACCGCTGTTGGCACCACATCACCGCTTTTTCGGTCTGGTGCAATTGCATCTACAGTTATTCCTATGGAACCCATTGCCTGAAATGGAACCATCGCTTCGTAATCTTCTACAAAGTCTCCTACCAGTAATAATATTTTTTTTGCCATATCAAAAACCTCTTTTAATAGGTTTTCAATTTACATATTAAAAGAGGTTTTCACAATGATTATTTGTTAATCTTTTGTCAACCTTGTATCGTTAATTTTTCCGCAAGAATACGTTTTGTCTTTCTTACTTTAGCCTCCAATTGACTTCTTAAGGTTGGATCTATAATCCCTTTACCTTCTTCAAAATTTTTGTGAAATTCAGGAAGAGAGAAAGAATCTAAGATATCCGCACCATCCCAGGTAATTCGGTTGACAGCAGTGTTCAATACCGTTGCACCACCCATTGGACCAGGAGCCGTAGCCAACAAGAAAACAGGTTTGCCGTTGAATAATTTACGATTAGGAATACGCGAAACCCAGTCAACGATATTTTTGTAGGCTGACGTATACGACCCATTGTGTTCTGCCAAAGAAATCAAAAGAAAATCTGCCGCATCCATTTTAGCAGCAAAGTCATAGGCCAATTGCGGAATGCCTAGCTCGGCTTCTTTATCGTAAGAATAGATAGGCATTTCAAAATGGTTTAGGTCCAGCAACTCGATGGTGTCTTCTGCTTCTTTGTAGTATTTGGACGTACTTGTAACGAACATTTTGTTAATAGAATTTTTATTGCTTGTGCCTGCAAATGCTAATATTTTCATCGTTATATCATTAATTTAATCTTTATTGCTTTTATTTTCGATCTCTCTTAGTTTAAAAGATGGTCAAACTTACAATATAATCGCTAAAAAAAAGTCAATCAAATGTCGTTGTGCGGTATGCAAGTGTATTTATTGATGTACATCAATAAAATTGAACCGTTCATACATCCCAAGAATGCCTGTTAATCCGCCGGTATGAACCACAAGTATTTTGTCTGCTGGAGTGAAGTAATCATTTTTAATCAGATCATCTAGGGCATAGAGCAATTTGCCGGTATATGTAGGTTCGATCATTATCCCGGTATTTGTTACAAAATTTTGAACAAAAGATAGTAAGTCGGCAGTTGTTTTTGCATATCCTCCAAAATGATAATTGAGATGTAAAATAGGGGGAGCTATGTTGGGGTAAAGTTGATCGACTTCCTCTTGAATAAAGCCACCATTCTTTAAAACGGGTATACCATGCACACGTGTAAGAGCATCTCGTTTATCTATGGCGTTGGCTATTCCGGCCAATGTTGTTCCGGTGCCACAAGCAGTAAAGATATGCTGGTATTCTTGTTGGAGTTCATCAACCAGTTCTGCGCATCCCTTAGCGCCTAAAATACCATAGCCCCCTTCATGAATATAGAAAGTGGTTGGATCCTGACCGAAATATGTTTTGTACAGATTCTCTTTATTTCGGTAAGATTCGCGTTCGACATAAATAAGCTGCATACCAAAGAGTCGACACATGGCTAAAACAGGGTTGTTGACTCCTTCTTCCCCTCTGACAAAAGCGGTTGTTCTAAACTTAAAGGTCGCTCCGGCGCAGGCTGTAGCTAAAAGATGATTGCTCCAGGCACCACCAAATGTAACAAGATGATTCTTCTGAAGCCGTATTGCTTCCGCTAGATTGTATTTTAATTTACGCCATTTATTGCCTGAAATAAAAGGATGTATGAGGTCATCCCGCTTGAGCGTTACTTTTACATGCTTTTTCTCCCAAGCGGGGAGATACAATTCAGTTTCGGGACTGTGGATTTTGAACGGCAACATAACATTAAATGAAAACAAATTTAACGAAAATTGTTTCATTTGGTTTATTTTTGTAGCATGACAGAACAAATTGGATTGCAAGATCAGGAAGAACACGAATTATTTGAACATCTACGGATAGAGGTGGACAAGGGGCAGGCCTTACTCCGCATTGATAAATATCTGATGAACAGAGTCGAAAATGCTACACGGAGTAAAATTCAGCATGCGATAGAAGCAGGTTCTGTCATGGTCAACGGTAAGGAAATCAAGGCGAGCTATAAAGTTAGACCCGATGATGTAATTACATTGGTGTTGCCTGATCCCCCGCGTGATAACGAAGTCTATCCAGAAAATATTCCTTTGGATATCAAATATGAAGATGATGACGTGCTGATTGTGAACAAAGAAGCTGGAATGGTTGTACACCCAGGATATAATAATTATACAGGAACTTTGGTGAATGCGCTCACTTATCATATTCAGCAGCTGCCACAGCTACCAGGAAATTCTGATCGTCCGGGATTAGTACACCGAATTGATAAAGATACTTCTGGGCTATTGGTTATCGCCAAAAATGAAAAGTCCATGGCCTTTTTGGCGAAACAGTTTTTCGACCACAGTATCACACGCAAGTATATCGCCATGGTATGGGGTGATTTAAAAGAAGATGGAACGATAACAGGTTATATTGGACGTCACCTAAAAGACAGACGCATCATGGCGATGTATGATAGTGAAGAGAAGGGGCGTTGGTCGGTAACACACTATAAAGTTTTGGAACGCTTAGGTTATGTCACTTTAATCGAATGCCAGCTAGAAACGGGAAGAACACATCAGATCCGTACGCATATGCAGTCTATCGGGCATCCGCTATTTAACGATGCTATGTATGGCGGAGACAAGATTTTAAAAGGTACCGTGTTTTCAAAGTATAAGCAGTTTGTCGATAATTGTTTTTCTTTGCTTCCTCGTCAAGCACTGCATGCGCAAGTATTGGGATTTATTCATCCTGCTACAAAAGAAAATATGTACTTTGAAGTACCATACCCAGAAGATTTTCGTTTAGCTTTAGAAAAATGGCGTGGATACGCAGCAAATTCAATGGCTGTAGAAAATGGTTAAAATTTAGAACAGAATTAAGATGCCAACAAACTATATTAATTTCAATGGCAATGTAGTGCCGGAAAATCAGGAAATATTTAGCATTGAGAATAGAGGTTTTCGTTACGGGGATGGATTGTTCGAAACCATGCTCTATAAGGATGGTGATATCCGTTTTCTAAATTTTCATGTTGAACGCTTACAGAAAGGCATGGAATTGATTCATCTGGACGATGCAAATCTTTTCGACGAATTTTTTATTCGTTCGCGGTCCGAAGAATTAATCCGTAAAAATAATATGTTGGGGCAACAGGTCCGTATCCGATTGATCGTATTTAGATCAGGGGGCGGGCTGTATAGTCCGACAAGTAATAAGCCCGGTTTTGTTTTGCAGGTACAACGGCTAGAACCCAATCTGCGTGATAAGAAGGTGGGACTGATCGTAGGCTTGTACAATGAATTTAAAAAACCGTATAGCGATCTGTCAAAAATTAAGTCTTTAAATGCGCAGATTTATGTGCTGGCCGGTATTTATAAAAAGAAAATGGCCTTTGACGATGTATTGATCCTAAATCAGGAGGGCTACTTATGTGAATCACTGACATCCAATATTTTTGTCTTTTATGAGAAAGTACTTTATACCCCTGCGCTGTCCGAAGGATGTATCGAGGGAGTTATGCGTAGGGTAGTAATGGACATGGCACAAGATGAAGGTATCGAGGTCGTTGAAGCCCAAATAAGCCCCGAGATTATGAAACGGGCCGATGAGATTTTCTGTACCAATGCTGTACAGGGTGTGCAATGGGTGATGGGGTATAAGCAAAAGCGCTACTTCAATAAAATATCCCGTATTCTACAGGAAAAACTGCTTGCCTGGAACTATGATATCAGTGATGAGCAAGACTAACACGGTAGAGTAGTAGTGCCAAAAGAGGCGAGAATTAAGAAAGGGCGGGAATTAATCCTGCCCTTTGTTAGTTATAAACTGCTCAGCCCATTGCTCAAATGCTTGTTTAAAGCTGTGTAGAAAATCCTTGGTTTCTCCGGATTCAATTTTGCCGTCAGATCCGATACTTGACTCAATATCACCAATATATGCTTCGGGTTGTTGCATTGTCAAGAGATTAACGAATACAAGGGATTGCCGGAGATGATGATTGGCACCAAAACCGCCCAACGCCCCAATTGAAGAAGATATTACTGCAGCAGGTTTGCCATCCCAACTGTTCTTACCATAAGGTCTTGATCCTACATCAATTGCATTTTTCAACACAGCAGGAACTGAACGGTTATATTCTGCCGTGATAAAGAGCACTGCGTCCAATGCATTAATCTCCTGACGAAATCTTGTATAGCTAGCCGGCGGAGTGCCTTCATCATCGAAATCCTGATTATACAAAGGGAGATCGCCAATATCGATCAGGCTATAGCGAAATTTAGATTCCTCCTGATCAACGATATACTCTGCAATCTTTTTGTTAAACGAGTTTTTTCTTAAGCTACCAACCAATATACCTACGTTATATATGCTCATCGTATTTATTATTAAAGTTTCTGTTATCTATTTATTTGAACAACATAGTATCCAATAATGTTTTTACTTTATTGCAAATAATGCAGGTGTTCAACCTGTTAATAATGAGTTTTTTATTGATTGGTTAACAAAAATTAACATTTCGATTTTAATCTTTTGCATACAGTTTGTTGTCGTATTGTAAAGAAGAAATTACAAACTAAGGGAGGAGTTACTTATGAAAAAATTGCTTTATGCAGCTGCTATCATTGCAGGCCTTTTTACGGCAGATGCTGCCCAGGCGCAAGTCAGTATTCGCGTCAACATCGGAAGTCAGCCTAATTGGGGCCCAGTAGGCTATGATTATGCCCGCTATTATTATATTCCAGAGTATAATATGTATTACGATGTGCCCACGAGATGTTATATTTATTACGACAATGGCGGCTGGGTAAGGAGAGCTAACCTTCCTAGAAGATATAGACACTATGATTTTTACCGAGTACACAAGGTGGTTATCAACGACCGTACACCATGGCATCATCACGACCGATATAGAAGTCGTTACGGGGGCTACCGCGGAAGACAGGTAGCAATTCGCGACAGCCATCATGGCGGTGGGTATTCCTTTGCGAGCGAGCGCCGCAAAGTGAGCCGCGGACATTCATGGAATGAAGGCCGTCGACACGATAGAGGACCTGGTCATCATGGACGCGGTAAGGGGCATGGACCTGGAAAGCACAGGCACTAATTTGTTACATTGAAATACAATCGTTCAATTGAAATACAAGTTCAATTGAAGTAAAAAGAAGAATCTATAAGGCCATAGATTCTTCTTTTTTTACGCCCAAATAAATTAAGAAACATAATACCTTGATTCATAAAAATTATCTTAATTTTGCGCTACAATAAACCTATAGGAGCTACATGTAGTCTTCACGATAGGTTTTTGAAACAATAGTAATGCGTAAGTTAATTTTTGTAATGAGAAAAGGGATTCGTTTAGGTGCTGTATGGATAGGTTTGGGGATAGTTAGTTTAGGATTATATGCCTGTGATCAAGGTGGGAAGAGCAAGGTTCAAAATAGTGATACTACGGATGATTCCATCCCAGCCATAAAAGATAGTTTAGTTACGGTGCAGGACTCGATCACTAACGTGGATTCCTTACAAAAAGATACCATTGCTAAAACGGAAGAAGATAAGCCCTTTAAAAGCGCTAAAGATACAACCGTATTATTGACCGATACTGTTTCTCCGCGCTATATATATCTTACTTTTGACGATGGCCCTCTGAATGGAAGTCAGTATCTTGATTCCATTGCAACTGCCAAGGGTATTAAAATCAATACTTTTCTGATTGGACATCATGATAAAATGAGTAAAAAGCTGCACAGCTATACCGAACGTTACAAGAATAATCCTTTAGTTGATTGTTATAACCATAGTTTTTGGCATGCGCACGACAAGTATACTGTATTTTATTCCAATCCGCAGGCTGCTTTTGAGGATTTTGAACATGCTGAGCAATCCTTGGGGCTCGAGCATAAAATCGTGCGATTGCCGGGAAGAAATATTTGGTATATCGGAGACCGTAAGAAAGTTGATTTGAAAACAGGGGGAACAACGGCCGAGTTACTGCATCAAAATGGTTATAAGGTCATTGGTTGGGATTGTGAATGGAAAATTAATGGTGTGACGGGAAAACCAGACTTGTCGGTAAATCAGTTATATACCCAAATGAAGAATCTACTTCGTAAAGGAACGTCGTATACGAAAAACAATGTGGTACTGTTGACACATGATAATATGTACCAGACTAAAAAAGGACAGCGACTTTTATCAGATTTAATCGATAGCCTAAAACAACATCCAAACTATCACTTTGAGTTTGTGCGAAATTATCCCAGATAGTGAGAATAGTTAAAACAAATAAAAAGGTATAAAAGCGAAAGGCTTAAAAAGAGTGGAGTGACCGTCTCTTTTTAAGCCTTTCACTTTTGAAAGAGGCGATACTTAGTTTTGCTTACGCAGGTATTTGGTTAAAATAACGATCGTCTGACCTTCAATCTTTCCTTCAATCTGCTCAATGTTGTTAGCTACCAATCTGATATTCTTCACAATTGTACCTAACGTGGCTTTAAGAGAAGAGCCCTTGACGTCGAGTGTTTTTGTTAATACAACCGTGTCACCTTCAAAGAGTCTTTGACCAATGCTATCTTCATGAAAAGAAACATAGCCATCATTTTCGTGGTCGCCGGTTTTTTTGGCTTCAGCCAACGTTTCATCGTCCAAATATAAAATATCCAATGCTTCCGATGCCCAGCCTTCATTTTTTAACCGGCTTAACATCCGCCAGCATACAATTTGTACAGCCGGATTTTCAGACCACATCGCATTTGGAAGAAATTTCCAGTCTTCGGGATTTAATTGTTCTGTCTTATTAAGCTGGTTGACTAATTTTTCTGAAATCAGTAAGGTATTGTCAAAATTTGCCGTTATTTCTGGAGGTAGTGTATAGGCAACTAATGTCGATTCATTGCCCGTTAATTCACATTTTCCACCAGCTCTCCCCTGTAATTGTTCTTCTAACTTCATATCTTATTTTTGAAAGTCCAAACTTAGCCAAATTTGTTCTGATGAACAATGACCAATATCACAACTTTACTAATTTTGGCGCTTCTGTTCCTATTTTAGTGCATTGTTTTGGATGATGAAAATCTTTCGATACCGTAGAATTGACGGGCCAAAAAAATGTTGGCATGCAAAAAGCATTACAATTTTTTTCTTAAAATAAAACCTTTGTATGTAAAACATTGGTATTGAATTTGTATTAGTCCAGCTTTGGAAACGATTATTAACTATAATTTAGCGATACTATGAAATGGCAAGGAGGAAAACAAAGTGGTAATTTTGAAGACCGCAGGGGGATGTCGGGTGGTGGAAAAATAGCATTAGGTGGAATAGGGGGGATTATTGTTTTAGTCATAGGATTTCTGATGGGAGGAGATCCGACGCAACTTTTACAACAAGCCCAGAATATGGGGGCGCAGACCGAACAGTCGGGGCAGCCACGTGAGCTAAATCCTGAAGAGAAAAGACTAACAGAGTTTTCATTGACTGTGCTCCAAAGTACCGAAGACGTTTGGACAAAGCTATTTAAAGAGCAAATGCAGAAAAACTATACACCAACAACACTTGTGTTTTACGATGGTGGCACGCAAACAGACGGTTGTGGTATGGGGCAGGCGTCTTATGGCCCTTTCTATTGTCCTGGTGATCAAAAAATTTATCTCGATTTAAGCTTCAGTAAAGAGTTGTCAGATAAATTTGGAGCAAAAGGAGAATTTGCGATGGCTTATGTGATAGCACATGAGGTTGGACATCATATTCAGCAACTGGTTGGACTATTACCCCAAACCAATGCAGCACGCGGTAAGCTCAGTGAGCGGGAAAATAATAAAATCTCTGTCATGACCGAACTACAGGCGGATTTTTATGCGGGCGTATGGGCACATTATCTCAACGAGTATACCGATATAAAAATTGATTATAACGATATTATGGATGGCATGAAAGCGGCTGAAGCGGTCGGCGATGATAAGCTGCAAACAGAAGCACAGGGTTATGCTGTACCAGAATCATTCACCCATGGGACATCTGCACAGCGTATGGCCTGGTTTAAAAAAGGATATGATTCTGGGGATATGCGATCGGGTAATACCTTTGAGGATCCAAGCCTGAAATAAGCGTCGATTTCAATGAGAACACTTGATCACACCATGGTCAAGTGTTTTTTTAGTTCAGTACCGGTAAAGCGCAACAATGCTGCCATATACGCTTTTTCAAATCCCTATTGAACCAGCAAGTTGCAACCCCGTATATCACTTTGGTCAAACCGACCCAATATTTCAAACGATCCATCCGCGTGTACTTTTCCTAGATCCTGTGTTGCGATAAACGAACAGGAATAGCGATTCGCTAGATCGATAACATTAATTCCTCCAGATTTATTCGAAGGAATCAAACTCAATGGATCATTGGTATCCCGGATCAGTATTTTCATCCATTTGGGTAGCTGAAAAATTCCTTGACCAGAGGAATAGCCCTGAGATAGTAGTTCCGTCATCCCATATTCAGAATGAATTCCGACCACACCGAACGCTTTTTCAAGAAGCTGATGGATTTCTTGTTTGACCATTTCCTTGCGCTTTCCTTTCATTCCTCCTGTTTCCATAATGATTAATTCTGGAAAATCGAAGGCATATTGTTCAATAAAATCGAGAAGGGCATACGTCACTCCGAAGAGTATCGTCTTCGTTCCTTTATTTTTGAGCCGGACAAGTGTTTCGTATAGCTCTTGATGGTTATACAGAAAGTAATTGTTTTCAGGCTGATCACTTTGTTTCATAAGATCGTCAACCATATATATCAAAGAAGATCCACTTCTCTCGAGGTAAGAAGGGAGAAGTGCGAGTACGGCAATATTGCTCAAAGGGCCATAGAAATCTTCGAAGATCCGACGAAAGGTATGTTCATAAATATTCAGGTCGGCCACAAAATGTTTCGAGGTCAGCATTCCCGTCGTTCCGGAGCTGGAAAAGACCATTTCAGCCTCCATTCCTTCGGTGATAACCTGTTGGGTTTTGAAAAATTCAATAGGTAGGAAAGGAATCTCGGTATAGTGTTCAATAACGGCTTTATCCTTTCCCAAGATGCGGATATAGTCCCGATAAATTTTGCAATGCTGGCTTTGGAATTGGTAGGTCTCTAAACACTGCTGATTAAAATCATACTCGGTTTTAATCTCAAAAAAGTCCTTCCAATTCGTCATAGCATTTAAAAATTTGATAGACAAAATTAACTAAAATTTGGAAACATTAACAGGTCTTATTGTTTCAGTTTTATCGGATGCGTAGTGAAGTTGAACGATAGCATAGCCGATAAGCAGGTGCAGGCAAGAATTCTTGCGGCTGAGCTGCAGCGCGCGTGCTCAATTGTGTACGATAGGTATGTATTGAAGCTGCTAGGAAAGCGCATGCCATACATATCGTGTAACAAGCTCAGATCCAATATAAAAAAGCATCTGAGCTTGTTTATGTTTATAGCATACCGCCGTCAACAGGAAGAACCTGGCCGGTTACGTACGCCGATAAGTCGGATGCTAAATAAAGACAGGCATGAGCAACATCTTCCGGCTGTCCCGCGCGTTTCAACGGAATTCCTGCTTCCCATCCGGCAACAACTTTCGGATCCAATACATCCGTCATTTCCGTCCGTATAAAACCTGGAGCAACAACGTTAGCACGGATATTACGCGAACCTAATTCTTTTGCCACAGATTTTGTGAACCCGATAATACCTGCTTTTGAGGCAGCGTAATTCGCCTGACCAGCATTTCCCTGAACACCCACTACCGAAGACATATTAATAAATGAACCTTTGCGGTTTTTCATCATAATTTTTGAAGCTGCCTTGGTGACGTTAAACACCGACTTGAGGTTGACATTTAAGACATCGTCCCAATTTTCTTCAGTCATACGCATCAATAAGCCGTCTTTTGTGATACCCGCATTGTTTACAACAATATCCAGTCCACCGAAATCGGTAACAATGGAATTGATTAATTGTTCCGCTTCTTCAAATTTTGAAGCATCAGAACGATAGCCGATTACTTTCGTACCGAAAGCCTGAAGCTCCTGTTCTAACGCCTGTCCTTTTTCGACAGAAGACAGATAGGTGAAAGCGACGTTAGCACCATGTTGTGCAAAAACTTCTGCAATTTTCCTTCCGATTCCTTTCGATGCTCCTGTTATTAAAGCAATTTTTCCTTCGAGTATTTTCATCTGTATAAGTTATTTATCTTTAATTATTTACGATACGACATAGATCCATCGTTCCGACTTCCTCCCGCGTTGCGCTTCCTACACATTATGGAGATCAATACGACACGGGCGCTTTCCTTCGGTCGCTATCTAGCTATGCCACAGCGATTCTTTTTTTTATTTTTTATCCCTGTCGCTTATAGACATTTTGCAAAAATGTTAAAACTATATTATAACACAAAATCTTTCGATAAATAACGGTCTAAATTAGCAGAACATTATGCCTTCAGCTGATGTTTACAAAAGCGTTGCTTGCTATTTTTTTAGCGAACGGATTTAGTGTTTAACAGTAAGCGTTTACTCACTTTATATAATTTTAATAAATCCATGGTATTTTTGAATAAGTGCTTCTAAAAAGTACAGTTTTTTGACAAAAGACTTGGACGTTTATCAAAAACTATATTAAATTTGCATCAATCACAAAAACATGAGCAAAAAATCAAATAAAGAAGTTGACGTTGTTCTAATCGGCGCCGGTATTATGAGTGCTACTTTGGGTACTCTAATCAATGAATTAAGCCCAGACGTTAATATTGAAATTCTTGAGCGTTTGGATGTTGTGGCTGCTGAAAGTTCAGACGCTTGGAATAATGCTGGCACGGGTCACTCTGCCTTATGCGAGTTAAATTATACGCCCGAACAGAAAGATGGTTCTGTAAAGATTGATAAAGCAGTGAAAATTGCTGAGCAATTTGAGGTATCTAAGCAGTTTTGGTCCTACCTTGTTGATAAAGGCATCATTACCCAGCCTGAAAATTTTATCCGTAGTATTCCACACCTGAGTGCGGTTTTTGGTGAAAAAGATGCTAAATTTCTAAAAACAAGATGGGAAACGTTAACGACCCAAAACTTGTTTAAGGGGATGGAGTATACCGAAGATGCTGAATTGCTGAAATCATGGATTCCATTGATGATGGAGGGGCGTGCTAAAAACGAAAAGATTGCTGCAACGAAAATGGATCTTGGTACAGATGTCAATTTTGGCTCATTGACACGTGATTTGATCGCTAATCTTGCAAATAAAGAAAATATATCCATTTCGCTAAACCATGAAGTCATTGACATCGAACGTGAAGATGATGGCCGTTGGGAAGTGGAGGTTAAAGATTTAAAAACAGGAGTAAAGAGAGAAATCAAAGCGAAATTTGTATTTATTGGTGCTGGTGGACACTCCTTGCTGTTGTTGGAAAAATCTGGAATACCAGAAGCAAAAGGGTATGGTGGCTTTCCGGTAGGAGGCCAATGGCTTCGTTGCGTGAATGAGGAGATTATTAATGCCCACCACGCCAAAGTGTACGGCAAAGCCTCTGTAGGTGCTCCACCGATGTCTGTGCCGCATTTAGATACGCGTTATATCGATGGCAAACAAGCTTTGTTATTTGGGCCTTATGCGGGCTTTTCAACAAAATTCCTCAAACAGGGGTCTTATTTCGATCTACCGGCTTCGATCAAGTTGTCGAATATCCGACCGATGCTATCTGCCGGACTTGATAATTTGCCCTTGACCAAGTATTTGATCACAGAAGTCATGAAATCTCCGAAAGATAAACTGGAATCATTGAAACAATTTATGCCCACAGCAAAATTGGAGGACTGGGTTATCGAGAAGGCGGGACAACGGGTTCAGGTGATCAAGAAAGATGAGAAGAGAGGTGGAATTTTGGAATTTGGAACCGAGGTCGTTTCTAGTTCAGATGGCTCTATTGCCGCGTTATTGGGCGCTTCTCCTGGCGCTTCTACCTCTGTTGCTATTATGATTAGTTTGCTGAAGAAATGTTTCCCTGAGCGTGCTAAATCAGATGAATACCGCAAGAAGTTACGTGAGATGATACCATCACACGGTAAATCATTGAACGATGATGCACAGCTTTGTAAAGAAACACGTATACGCACACATAAGGCGTTGAAATTAATCGATATCGATTAATCAGTTCGACCGCCAATATACTTGAGGGGTGCTTCGAACGGCTTTGGCCGTTCTGGGCTGAGATTATACCCAATAAAAGCGATTGTTCCTCTTTGTACAATCGCTTTTATATACCTGATCCAGGTAATGCTGGCGTAGGGATTTAATTTCAATAAAAACAGCTTTTTTCCCCGAAGGTTTATTATAAGCTCATACGCACTAATAAACAATTCGAATGAATCCCGAATCTATTATCGAAGCTTTTATAAAACAGATGCAACAAGCTACACTGGCAGAATGGCTAGGAGCTTCTTTCGGCATTCTGCAAGTCTGGTTTTCGCGGCAAAATAAATCAATCCATTATATTTTTGGAATTATAGGCATACTGATATCCGTATATGTATTATTTCACGCAAAACTGTATGCTGAAATATTGCTGCACCTGTATTATTTAGTCATGAGCATTTATGGCTGGATCTATTGGAAATATAGCAGTGATGCCGCTACGCCGATAACGCATTGTGAAAAGAAAGATTGGTGGATAGTAAGCTTTATCTGCACCGCTGGTTTTCTGTTGTTCTATTTTGGATTGGTGCACTTAACCGACTCGGATGTTCCACTATGGGATTCTGCCGTTTCTTGTACCGCTTGGGCAGGAATGTGGTTGTTGGCAAAACGTAAAATAGAAAATTGGATACTGTTGAATATTAGCAATCTAATGGCTATTCCGTTATTGATCCATAAAGGATTGTTTCTTTATTCCGGACTGACTTTGTTTTTATTTGTGATGGCATTTAGTGGATATTTAAATTGGAGGAAAATCATACGTGAAGAGAGATATGCAACTCAATAGCGCGGATATTGCCATTCTGAAAGACAGTCAGGCAAAAGGTATTCAGCAGAAATCCTTGTCGGATGAACAGTTGGAGCTAATCTATCGCAGAAAATGGTTCAAAATCTGGATTCCCGTTGAATTGGGGGGATTAGGTTTAACGGTGCCCGAAGGTCTCAATGTATTGGCTGATTTAGCGTATTGGGACGGCGGGCTGGCCTGGACAGTTACATTATGTTCGGGAGCAAATCTTTTTGTGGGTTTTATTGACCCCGTTTTAGGTGATCAAATTTTTAAAGCGGAACGCGTTTGTTTCGGTGGTAGCGGTCAGGCATCTGGCACAGCAACGCGCGATGGTGAACATTATCGACTCACAGGATTTTGGAAATACGCCACTGGAGCTCCCCATTTAACCCATTTTACGTTGAATGCAACGATTCAGGAAGCGGGCAAACCCGTATTGGATGATAAGGGAGATCCAATTATAAAATCATTTTTTGTCGATAGGGAACATGCGCTGGTTCATTATGATTGGGATACCTTCGGATTAGAGGTGACTGCCTCGCACTCTTTTTCGCTGCAGGACGTTCTGGTTGATGGTAAACAGTGTTTCGAAATCAATGCGGCAAAAAGCACACGCAGTGATCTACGCTATCAATATCCCTTTATGCCTTTTGCTGAGTTGACCTTGCTGGCCAATTTTATCGGGATGTATAAGCGATTTCTGGATTTGATTGAAAAACTGTTTGTGTTAAAAAGTAAAGCCTCCAAATGGGAACAGGCGGCTAGTAAAGCTGCTTTCGGCATGCTCGATGAACTTCAACAGGATTACATAATACGAAAGGATGCTATCTTGAATTTGGCTCATCATTCTTGGGATAACCTCGGTAATGGAATCGATAATACCACAATTTATACGCAAATAGCCACGCAAAGCCGTGATCTTGTGTCTTCCATTTTAACGAATACCGTTAAACTCTATCCTCAGGCAGGGATTTTGGGGGCGGCCGTTGACCAAGAGATCAATATCATCTTCCGAAATATTTTTACTGCTTCACAGCATAAGTTGTTGCAAAAAAGTATATAAAGAAAAGCTTTTTTAAAGAATTTTTTGTTACAAATGCTGGGTTATCTACAGATTTTCCGCTGCTAATTTTTGATGTGCCAAAAGAAAACCAATTGGTAACCAACTTGACCCTTTTTGCAGTGCTTGCTCAGTGCTCGTTCAGTGCTTACTCAGTGGTGATTCAGTGACGAGTGAACAAGCACTGAATCACTACTGGTTAACAATTGTTCTAAGGCTGTGCTTAGGGGTAAATTAGTGTTAGGATATCTTCTTTCTAATTGGTATCTTAGCTATTTTTTGCCATGACATAGCCAACTGATTCGCACGCATGGCGGAATTTTTGCCGTTAAGGAATCCTGAGGAATATTAAAATGGCGAAGTCAACATGGCGCTGGATTAGGTATATAAAAAAAGGAGGCAATTTCTTTGAAATGTCTCCTTTTGTGTTCCCGGCGGGGGTCGAACCCACATCGTCAGAACCGGAATCTGAAATTCTATCCATTGAACTACGGGAACGTCCCGCAAAGATATACTATTTTCTAGATCTAACAAATATCTTTACGATAAAATTGAAACTTTTAGCAGGCAATTTTTAGCGATAATTAGCGCCGTTTTTTTGCTTCTTGATTTCAGCAGTTCCTCATTTTTTTAAGTCGGTGCTAATGATTTGTTTATGCATACTTCGGATCGGAAAAAGGTGACAGTTGACAGCAGGTTGGTTATGACCGTGGGTGGTATTGCGTGATTACGGAATGCAGGTAATCCCTGTCTATATGCGTATATATTTCGGTAGTGGTAATACTTTCGTGCCCGAGCATGTCCTGTACAGCCCGCAGATCGGCCCCGCCCTCCACTAAATGAGAGGCAAAACTATGGCGGAAGGTATGTGGGCTAATATTTTTCTGTAACCCTGTTTTTAGGGCAAGTTCCTTGATGATCAAAAAGATCATGACCCGGGATAATGCAGCTCCTCGTCTGTTGAGGAATAAGATATCTTCATTTCCCGGTTTAATCTTGATGTGAGGCCTGATGGTTTCCAGGTAGATGCGAAGGTGTTTAATGGCATGTTGACCAATTGGTATGAGACGCTCTTTGCTTCCCTTCCCTTCGACTTTGATAAATTCTACATCTAAAAATAGATTGGATAGTTTGAGTGTGATAAGTTCAGAAACACGAAGGCCACATCCGTATAAGATTTCGATGATTGTTTTATTTCGTTGGCCCTCAGATGAAGAGAGATCGATTGCAGAAATCAATTGATCGACCTCCTGTATACTTAAAACGCTGGGCAGCTTGCGTGCCAATCGCGGTGCCTGAATGAGGTCTGTCGGATTGTTGCTGAATTCATGCTCAATCATCAAAAAGCTAAAAAAGGTTTTGAGTCCAGATATCAATCTCGACTGCGTGAAAGGTGAAACATTGAATTGCTGCAGCCAAACCAAAAATTCCTGAATATTTTTTCTCGCTATGGTGTTTAAAACCAATTGATTGTCTTCGCAATAAATCTGAAATTTGGATACATCATTTAAGTAAGCATCAATAGAATTTGCACTTAAGCCTCTTTCAAACTTTAAGAATTGTTCGAATTGTTTTTTGATGACGTTCCAGTTTCTAAAATCCATTTGCAGCAAAATTACAATTAACTGTCGTTCTTTTTGAAAGATATTCAGTATTTTTAAAACGGTTTCTACAGCGTGAACCACATCCAGTAAAAGCGGCAGCGGCATACTGTTCAATAAGGTGTTGGAGAATAATCGTAGTAATCTATATTTTATGATTTATCGGAACATTGATCTCCAGTTCCGTTTTACCCTAATAGCAAACAATTGATAAAAATAACTGAAAAAAAAGAAATTTTTTCTATGAAATTCATTAAACCATTAGCATTAGCTTTTCTATTACCAGCTACCTTTTATGTAGCGGAAGCAACAATGCCAACCACGTTAACTGCGGAAGCGCGAGCGATTCTATCGCAAGATAGTTTAACTTTGAATCAGAAATTACCCTTCGACAATGAAGTGGTTACAGGTAAACTCAAAAATGGATTTACATACTTTATTCGTAAAAATGGTGAGCCAAAAGGCCGTGTTACGATGTATTTGGGCATGAAAGCAGGCTCTATTCTGGAAAATGAAAAGCAGCTGGGATTAGCGCATTTTTTGGAGCACATGAATTTCAATGGTCTCAAGCATTTTCCGAAAAATGAATTAGTTAATTATCTGCAAAAGGCCGGGGTTCGCTTTGGGTCGGATCTGAATGCCTACACCAGCTTCGACCAGACCGTTTACCAATTACCAATTCCTTCTGATGACCCTGAACTTTTGAGAAATGGTTTGCAAGTCATGCGTGACTGGGCCCAAGATGCGCTATTGGATGGCGAGGAGATCGATAAAGAGCGCGGAGTTATCTTAGAAGAGAAGCGCGGAGGGAGAGGAGTGCAACAACGGCTCCAGGATCAATATTTTCCAATGTTGTTGAATGGTTCACTTTACTCCAAACGCTTACCAATAGGTACCGAGGAGATACTTAAAACATTTCCTTATTCGGAAATACGCAAGTTTCACCAAGACTGGTATCGTCCCGATTTACAAGCCTTAATTATTGTCGGAGACATTGATCCCAAAGAAATGGAAGAACGGGTGAAGGTGTTGTTTGCCGATATGAAAATGCCCAAAAAAGCATTGGAACGTAAAAAATACCGGGTAGACCTGTTAAACAAAAACCAGTTTTTAGCAATTTCAGATCCAGAGTTACCGTATACGGTGGCTCAGATTCTCATCAAAAGCGAAAAGGATAAAGTTGAAACTGTGGGAGATTACCGAAACGAACTTTTGAAAAGTGTTTTCAACAAGATGATCGCTGGTCGTTTTTCTGAATTGATGCAACAGCCGAATCCTCCTTTTATGCAAGCCGGTGGAAGTATTAGCGATTTTTTGGCTAACCTTAATACCTTTTCATTGTTGGTTGTGCCTAAGCCCGGGGAGCTTGAGTCGGGATTTAAAGCTATGCTAACCGAATTTGAGCGCATCCAAAAGTATGGTTTTACGCAAACGGAGCTGAACCGTGCCATTGCAGATATGAAAAAAGGTAATGAGATGTCTTTTATCGAACGCGATAAAAAGAAATCAGATAGCTATGTCAATCGTTATCTCAATTATTTTATCGATGGCGAACCTGCTTTAAGCAATGAAGATGCCTACCGCCTCACTAAGCAGCTGCTACCGACTTTAAAATTGGCTGAGGTCAACGGCTTGGTAAAAAAATATTATACCGATCTGAATCGCGATGTATTGGTGATGGCACCCGAAAAAGATAAAGCAACCTTACCTACTGAAGCTGCGGTAATGAGCTGGGTAAAAGCAGTTGAAGAGAGCCAGGTTGCAGCTTATGATGATAAAGTTTCTGATCTTCCGTTGCTCTCAAAAGAACCCGTGAAAGGTGAGGTGGTATCGTCTAAAAGTATTGATGCCGTTCAAGCAAAAGAATTGACATTAAGTAATGGCGTAAAAGTGATCCTTAAGCCTACAGACTTTAAAAACGATGAGATCCAGATCATGGCGTATAGCCCGGGCGGAACCTCACGCTATAGCGACGCGGATTACTTTTCGGCGGCCAACGCATCTTCTTTAATTGATGCCAGTGGTGTAGGACAAATGAGCAACATTGAGCTCACAAAGTACCTTTCAGGAAAGGATGTTTCCATCTCTCCATACATCTCCGAACGTTATGAGGGTATTTCAGGCCGTACAGATAAAGAAGGTTTAAAGAGCGCTTTTGAATTGATTTATGCTTATTTTACAGAACCTCGTTTAGATCAGGATATTTTCCAGAGTACAATGACCAGAGCAAAAGGATCTTTGGAAAATAGATTAAGCAACCCCAATAATGTGTTTTCCGACAAAGTGAAAGAAGTATTGTACGGTAATAATGTTCGCCGTCAAAATCCAACGGTCGAAATGATCAGCAAAATCGATAGGGAGCGTGCTTTGGCGATTTATAAAGAACGCTTTGCCGATGCCTCTGATTTTGTGTTTACCATCGTAGGTTCGTTTGACGAAAATCAAATTAAGCCTTATTTAGAAACTTATCTCGCTTCTCTACCGATTCAAAAAAGGAACGAGAGTTACAAAGATCTGAATATTGTGGAGCCGAGCAAAGGCGAACGCGTAGTTGTTCATAAAGGCAAAGAAGAAAAGGCGAGCACACAACTGGCGTATTATGGAGACTATAGTTTTGGAGAAACTGAAAATGTCAATATGGAAGCTCTAGAAAGTGTGTTGACGATCAAATTACTTGAACGACTTCGTGAAAAAGAAGGTGGTGTTTATGGTGTTGGGGCTCAGGCAAGTTTCAGTAAGCTACCGAAACCCCGCTATGCATTTTCTATTGGATTTGGTTCGGCAGTTGATAAGACAGATGCCTTAATCGCTTCGGCATTGGATGAGGTGAAAAAGATTCAGGAACAAGGGCCCGACAAAGGTGATCTGGAGAAATTTCTGGCAGAGCAACTGCGACAAAATGAGTTAAATCTTCGTGAAAATAGCTATTGGTTGAACTACATATCCAGCTCTTACCAAAATGATCTTGATCTTATGCGCTATTCGCGCAGGTTGGATAATTTGAAAAAGGTGACGCCAACGTCCGTACAGGAAGTTGCAGGAAAATATTTGAAAAAGGATCGACTTTTCGAATTTATTTTGATGCCGGATTCAAAATAGGAGGTACATAAAAAATCCCAATCATTTCTGATTGGGATTGCCAAAATTTTTAATAAATATCTCTTATTAACCCAAGTAGGATTTTAAGATTTTGCTTCTTGAAGTGTGTCTCAAACGTTGGAGAGCTTTGTCTTTGATCTGACGAACGCGCTCACGTGTTAAACTGAATTTCTCTCCGATTTCCTCAAGAGATAGTTGGTGATTGGAACCTAAGCCAAAGAAAAGTACGATAATTTCACGTTCTCTTTCTGTTAATGTCGCCAACGATCGTTTGATTTCTTCAGATAGTGATTCATCGATCAACGAACTGTCCGTATCCGGATCATGGTTTTCCAGTACGTCCAAAAGTGTGTTTTCTTCACCCTGAACAAAAGGAGCATCCATAGATACATGACGCCCAGAGTTACTTAAGGTATCCGAAACTTTGTCTACTGTAGTTTCAAGTATATCTGCTAGTTCTTCTGGAGACGGCTCTCGTTCGTATTCTTGTTCTAGTTTTGAGAAAGCCTTACTGATTTTGCTCAATGAACCAACTTGATTCAATGGCAGACGTACGATACGTGATTGTTCAGCAATTGCTTGAAGAATAGATTGGCGAATCCACCAAACCGCATAAGAAATAAATTTAAACCCCTTTGTTTCGTCAAAACGTTTCGCTGCTTTAATTAAGCCCAAGTTACCTTCGTTGATTAAATCACCTAAGGTTAAACCTTGATTTTGATATTGTTTTGCTACTGATACGACGAAACGAAGGTTGGTTTTAGTCAATTTTTCCAAGGCAACTTGATCACCTTCACGGATGCGCTGTGCTAATTCAACTTCTTCTTCTGCTGTAATTAAGTCTACTTTACCAATTTCATGTAAGTACTTGTCCAAAGACTGTGACTCACGATTGGTAATAGATTGTGTAATTTTGAGCTGTCTCATTAATTTTTATTAATTCTCCTCTCTAAGAAATGTTTGCGAAAATACGAAAAATTTTTGAATTATTAATGGAATACTGATTAACTAACCACTCATATTTAACGAGTTAGGTTCCTCTCAAATGGAATTTTAAGCTATCAAAAACTATTCCATTTTAAAGTTTTTTTTCTTATATTTACCAATAATTGTATTCAACTATTTGACTGCTAAAGTGCTAAAGGGTTTAATTTTTTTCTTATTATTGACAATTTAACGGTGCGATAGTTGATTGATGTTGCAATTCTAATTTTTCGAAATTTATTTTAAAATGATAATTTTATGATAAAACAAAACTCTGTGTGATTTTGTTTTACCAATGACATTAATAAAATTTAAAGAATAAAAATTATATTATGCCAATCTTAATTCACTTGGATAGAATAATGAAAGAGAAAAAGATGTCACTCAATCAATTGAGTGAAAAAGTTGGAATTACACTGTCTAATCTTTCAATCATTAAGAACCAAAAAGCAAAGGCATTGCGACTAGACACCCTTGAAGCGATATGCAAAGCATTGGACTGCCAGCCTGGCGATCTATTGCAATACGATGATGGTGGTGACTAGAAAGGCTAAAATCTATAGCCTTTTAGAAAATCCACGACATGCATTCTTTTTTTGCCTTCGAGCTGAAGGTCAGCGATAAGTAGGTAGCCATCTTGAGTCGCAATTTTTAAAAAAGTTTTTTTATCGGTGGTCAGTGTGCCCGGTACTGTTGGGGTATGGACAGTTTCTTTTTTCGCATCATAGATTTTTAATACCCTTTCATTTAACAGTGTGAATGCAGCAGGGTAGGGGCTTAAGCCACGAATGAAGTTGTAAACCGTTTCTGTTGGTTGATCCCAATTTATTTTACAGTCTTCTTTAAAAATTTTTGGCGCATGTTTTAAAGGCTCGTGCGTTACAATGACTTCTTGTGGCTTAGGCTGTAAATTTCCTGCTTGTAATTGTTGGATCGTTTGGAGAAGCGTTTCTGCCCCAGCAGCCATGAGTTTGTCATGAAGATCGCCCGCATTATCGGTGTCTTTGATCGTTACTTTTTTTGACAGTAAAATATTGCCGGTGTCGATTTCGTGTTGTAGTAAGAAGGTGGTTACTCCGGACTCTTTCTCTCCATTTATAATCGCATGATTGATAGGCGCTGCCCCTCTATATTGGGGTAGAAGAGAGGCATGTACATTGATTGTTCCAAACTTAGGCATATTCCACACAACCTCAGGAAGCATGCGAAAAGCAACTACAACCTGCAGGTCAGCTTGGTAACTCCTCAGTTCGTTTAAAAAAGATTCGTCACGCAACTTGACCGGCTGGAGAACAGGAATGTGATGTTGCTGAGCAAATATTTTTACGGCCGACTCGTGTATCTTTTGTCCACGCCCAGCAGGTTTGTCCGGAACGGTTACTACAGCTACGACCTGTTCGCCAGATTCAATAAGTGCCTTCAGTGAAGCGACAGCAAAATCGGGAGTACCCATGAAAATAATACGCATCATATTTTTTTTAAAACTCTATAAGCAAGTGTCGTAACGGGTCCTGGAATGACCTGCTACAAAAGACCTAATTATTTGTCATTTCAGTTTTGAGACTAACAAATTTTTATAACTTTGCGAAGTTACATAAATATATTTAAAGCTTGAATTTTCCTTATTTTTTAGCAAATCGAATTGCATTTTCTGGAAAAAGAACGTTTTCAAAATTGATCGTTCGGGTAACTATTGGTGCTATTGCTCTTGCAATTGCAGCGATAATTATTTCTATTGCAGTATTGCGTGGATTCAAAGACGAAATTATAAGTAAGCAAAGAAGTTTTTTTGCAGATGTATTGGTGCTACGTTACGACCTCAATAAGTCATACGAGAATGCGGCCATTTCGCTTACGCCAAAGCTTCAAAAGTCAATACTGGCTATTCCCGAAGTGACTTCGATCAGTTCTTTTGCTACTAAGGCAGGAATTATTAATGTAAACAATGAGGTTGAAGGCGTAGTGCTCAAAGGTATCGATTCATTGTATAATAAAAAGCCCTTTCAGCGTATGTTGATTGAAGGGAATATGATAGACTTTAAATCAGACGATGCCGATAATCAGATTTTGGTATCCAAGTATCTTGCAGATCGATTATTGTTGAAAGTTGGTGATGACTTTATTATGTATTTCGTTCAAGACCCCATCCGTAAACGTAAATTTGTCATAAAAGGAATTTTTAATACGGGATCTGAAGAGTTAGATAAGGTTTATGTGATCGGATCGCTCCATGTGATCCGCAAACTAAGTAACCTCGACGATCATGAAGTGGGCGGTTATGAGATTAGAATTAAAGATTTCAGCCAGCTTGCACAGACAACCAGTAAGGTGGAAGATCTGTTGCCTATTGACATGCAGGCCATCAATATTAAGGATCAGGTGCCGGATATCTTTCAGTGGCTGGAATTGTTAGATATGAATACCAAGATCATTTTTATATTGATGACTGTCGTCGCTATCATTAATATGATTTCAGCACTGTTGATCACCATTCTCGAGCGCACATCAATGATCGGTATTTTAAAGGCACTCGGGTATCACAATGCTGGAATTCGTCGGGTCTTCATGTATAGTGCGCTGTACCTGATCGGTCTTGGATTATTAATTGGTAACCTGATCGGTTTGGGCTTCTATTTTTTACAGGACTTTACCCACTTTTTTAAATTGGACGAGAAAACCTATTACATCTCCTATGTCGCTGTTAAGCTGCAGTGGTCTGATGTGATTTTAGTCAATTTGGCCGTTGTAGTTATTGGGATGATTTCATTGTTCATTCCGTCTATGTTAATTACCAAGATTAATCCAATTAAGGCAATTTCTTTTAAGTAGCACTATTTTTAGACATCGCATTCTAAAAAAAATCGTATTTTTAGTGCTGTTAACTATTTTTCGAGCTGTATAGAAAAATAAGTAGTTATGTTTTACGGATAGTATACAAGCACTTATGAATAAAACTTTTGAGCATATTTCCCACGCTTTCGAAGCGCCTTTACAAAATCCTGTACTTATATTTTCTCTGGTACTTTTTATTATACTTCTATCACCTATTGTGCTGCGCCCGATTAAAGTTCCGGGTATTATAGGATTGATTATATCGGGTGTGATTATTGGCCCACATGGACTAAATTGGCTGGAGAAAAATTCGGCTATTACATTATTTTCAACAATAGGTCTTCTTTATATCATGTTTATCGCCGGCCTCGAGTTAGATATGAATGAATTTAAAAAGACCAAGAACAAAAGTCTCCTTTTTGGATTCCTGACATTCATTGTTCCGATCAGCATTGGCTACCCGGTTTGTCACTTTTTACTCGGATATGGTGTATTGCCAAGCTTATTGATTTCGAGTATGTTCGCTACCCACACATTGGTTTCGTATCCCATTGTAAACAGTTATGGTATTTCGAAGATGGAAGCTGTTGCCATTACGATCGGTGGAACAATCCTGACGGATACGGCTGTGTTAATTATACTTGCTGTTATTACGGGAGTGTCTCAGGGGAACATTGGAAATGAGTTTTGGATAACACTCGCAATTTCCTTCGCCATCTTCCTGTTTATCATGTTTGGTGTTATTCCACGCATTGCAAAATGGTTTTTTGAACGTCTAGGGAGTGAAAAGACTTCCAATTATATTTTTGTCCTTTCCGTGGTATTTTTTGCTGCTTTTTTAGCTGAAATTGCCGGTCTAGAGCCTATTATCGGAGCATTCGTAGCAGGTTTGGCCCTAAATAAACTGATTCCTCACTCCTCCGCTTTAATGAATCGGATTGAGTTTATTGGGAATGCAATTTTTATTCCCTTTTTCTTGATTTCGGTAGGGATGATTGTCGATGTGAGTGTGATTCTGAAAGGTCCACAAGCGCTTATAATTGCGGGGACGCTCACGGTTGTGGCAATCGTCGGAAAATATGTGGCGGCCTGGCTGACACAGATTGTTTTCAAGTATAGCCGTGGTCAGCGCAATCTAATATTTGGGTTGAGTAGTGCGCATGCTGCGGCGACATTGGCCGTTATCATGGTTGGCCATAAGAATGGAATTATCGATGAAAACGTACTTAATGGAACGATCTTGTTGATTTTGGTTACTTGCATTGTCGCAACTGTGGTTACGGGGAATGCTTCACGTAAAGTGGTGATGGACGGAGAACAGGATGAAGAACATACGGATGTAGTGAAGGAAAAAGACGAAAACATTCTCATATCAATCGCTAATATGGATAATATGGAACCTATTCTTGATTTTTCAACCTACATAAAGAGTAAGAAGTGTTCGTATCCTGTCAGTATTGTCTCTGTTGTGAAAGACAACGAACAAGCTCAGTTGAACATGTCTAAGGCGCGAAAAAATCTGGATAACATGGTGCGTTATGCTTCTGGCAGCGAGACAAGTGTGAGTATCAGTGCAACAATAGACCTGAATATTGCCAGCGGAGTAGCGAGGTCTGCAAAAGAAGTTTCTGCCAATTGTATTGTTTTGGGCTGGCCGAGTGCAGCCAATTTTATGGATAAGTTTGTCGGGGAGAAAACGGAAAGTATTTTAAATCGAACGTCAGCGAATGTAATGTTATGCCATTTTAAAAAGCCCTTTATCTCCAACAAGTCCATTATCGTTTTTGCTCCGCCCATGTGCGAGGCCGAATTTGGTTTTGAGTACTGGCTGGAAAAGGTTGTTAAGCTTGCTCAGGAATTATCCATTCCCATCACGTTTGTTGTCGATGAGCGCTCTGCTGCAGCGATTGAAGAACATCTTGTTGAGTTGAAAAATTCTGTTCCCGTTACTTTTAAGCATTACAATGCCTGGGACAATTTGCAGGGACTTAAAGCGTTTAAGGAAGAAGGGGCGATGTTCATTTTCGTTTCTGCCAGGAATGGTGAGGTTTCTTATCGCGATTCATTGGATGGCCTAGCAAAGAAATTAGATCGGATTTATGCAAACGAAAATCTTGTTTTGGTGTTCCCTAGTAGGATTGAAAATGCGCACATCGATGTGTATGAAGATGTAGAAGCTGCTCCAATCTTTAGAAAGATTAGCAAAGAAATCGGAAATATGTTTAATAAGGGATAGTAATTTGTCCGTTAAAATTGAAGGTTATGTCAAATAAGATTACAATGTCAAGCGAAGGTGTCTTGCAGGTGCCAGATTTCCCAACAATTCCTTTTATTATCGGTGACGGTATAGGTCCGGACCTTTGGCATGCGGCCGTTCGTGTGTTTGATAAGGCGGTAGAGAAAGGGTATGGTGGACAGCGTAAAATAACATGGAAAGAGGTGTTGGCAGGAGAGAAGGCCTTCAAAGAAACGGGTGAATGGCTGCCAAAAGAAACGTTGAATATATTGAAAGAATATCTGGTCGGCATCAAAGGGCCGCTAACAACACCTGTAGGAGGAGGTATTCGTTCGTTAAATGTTGCATTGCGCAAGGATTTGGATCTCTACGTCTGCCAGCGCCCTACTAAATGGTTTAAAGGAGTTCCCTCGCCTGTTAAACATCCAGAATATGTGGATATGGTTATCTTTCGGGAAAATACAGAGGATATTTATGCGGGGATCGAATTTCAGGCGGGTACAGCCGACGCCAATAAACTTCAAGATTTTTTGCACGATGAGCTTGGTATCGACTATGGTTTTTCGGCGACTACAGGAGTCGGTGTTAAATTAGTGTCTGAGGAAGGGTCTAAGCGATTGGTTCGCGCAGCGATAGCGCATGCTCTTCATCACGGTTTACCTTCCGTGACGATCGTTCACAAAGGGAATATCATGAAATTTACCGAGGGGGCGTTTAAGTTATGGGGCTATGAGGTTGCTGAAAATGAATTTGCCGACCATACGTATACCTGGGGGCAGTGGGAGCGCACAAAAGCTGATAAGGGTGAGGAGGCTGCCAATCTCGAGCAGAAAGATGCGCTGAAATCGGGAAAAATTTTAATTAAAGATATCATCGCTGATAATTTTTTACAGCAAATTCTGCTTAATCCACGTGATTTTTCGGTGGTCGCTACATTAAATCTGAATGGTGATTATATTTCAGATGCATTGGCGGCAATGGTAGGGGGGATAGGTATAGCTCCCGGGGCGAATATCAATTTTAAAACTGGGCATGCCGTTTTTGAAGCGACCCATGGTACTGCGCCAAGATTTGCCAATACCGATACCATGAACCCCTCATCTGTAATTTTGAGCGGTGTCATGTTATTGCAATACCTGGGCTGGAAAGAGGCTGCGGATGCAATTGTCAAGGCGTTGAGCGAGACAATAATGGCCAAGACGGTGACGATCGATTTTTATAATTTAATGGATGATGCGACATTAGTCAAAACAAGTGAATTTGCGGATCGGATGATTGAAAAAATATAAGCATTTTATTTTTTGAGATATTAAGCAGAAATTAGTATAAAATTTCTGCTTTTTTATGGATTATAATCAACTTCCGGTTTTTGTAAGGGAATCGAATATTTTTACTGAAAATGATAAAATTAAGTTAGCTCAGATCGAACGTTTACCTACGCCGCAGGAAGTCGATGAGATCACGAGCCTTCCCGAAATTTACGAATTGTTAAATGCCTTTATTGGCGATCAATCCGCCCGTAATACCCATCTGCAGTTAAAAGCGAAGGATTATTTACAAGAGAATCAGTTAGATATGGCCTGGCGTGTACTGCTTATCTGATGTTTTTCGCATTAGATTTGGTATTTTTTGTGCGATCTTTTTATTGAAATCATTTGTAATTTTTTAAATTTTCAATAAAAAAACAGATTAGTTGAAAAATATATAATTTTATTTTAACTTTGGTTTTTAAAACAATAGATTGCTTAGCTAGGGTTAAACAAAAGCAATCAAACAAACTATAACATCAATGAAACATAATTTTGGAGCAGGTCCATGTATTCTGCCAAAGGAAGTATTTCAACAAGCCTCAGAAGCTGTAATTGATTTTAACAACACCGGTTTATCAATTTTAGAGATCTCTCACCGTTCCAAAGAGTTTGAAGCAGTGATAGATGAAGCCACACAATTAGTAAGAGATTTATTGGCAGTGCCGCAAGGATATTCGATTCTTTTCCTTCAGGGCGGGGCCAGCTTACAATTTGCGATGGCACCTTTGAATCTTTTACCTGAAGGAGGTAAAGCCGCATATTTGGATACTGGTGTGTGGGCGACAAAAGCATTAAAAGAAGCCAAAAAATTTGGTACAGTAGATGTTGTCGCTTCTTCTATCGATAAAAATTATTCCTACATTCCTAAAGGATATGTTATTCCTTCGGATGCAGCATATTTCCACTACACCGCTAATAATACTATTTATGGCACGGAAGTCTTTGAAAAGCCTGCCACGACGCTACCAGTGGTGGTGGATATGTCTTCAGATATTTTCTCACGGGAAATCAACGTAGCAGATTACGATTTGATCTATGCAGGAGCGCAAAAAAATATGGGGCCTGCTGGTGTTACACTTGTCATTGTCAAAGATGATAGGCTAGGTAAGTCAGGACGTGTTCTTCCATCGATGTTGGATTATCAATTGCAGATAGCTGGTGGTTCAATGTATAATACACCGCCTGTATACTCCATCTTTGTTTCGATGTTGAACCTACGCTGGTTAAAAGCAAAAGGTGGTGTGCCCGTATTGGAACAAGAAAATATCATAAAAGCACGTGCTTTATACGATGAAATAGATCGTAACCCATTCTTTAAAGGCACTGCTGCTGTAGAAGACCGCTCTCGTATGAATGTAACGTTTGTAATGGATACACCAGAGCTGGAAGCTGAATTTTTGGCTTTGGCAAAAGAACGCAATTTGATCGGCATCAAAGGTCACCGTTCGGTCGGTGGATTTAGAGCTTCCATTTACAATGCGCTACCGTTAAGTAGTGTGAATGCACTGATTGATGCGATGAAAGAATTTGAAGACACCCATACTGCCTAAAGCCGTATACATGTTGCTGAAATTTAAATAGTGGCAAGCAAACCATGACTTTAGATGAAGAATTAACGAGGTTAGATCTTTTCAGGTGATAGGATCTTCGGATAAGTTGAATGTTACTGATACTTTTAAAAACGATTTATAAAGATGAAAATATTAGCAAATGACGGTATCGATCCACTAGGAAAAAAAATGTTGGAGGATGCTGGTCATACGGTAGATACAAATCATATCCCACAGGAGGAGCTTGCAGCAAAGCTACCTGCCTATGATGCAATTACGGTGCGTAGCGCAACAAAAGTTCGCCAAACCCTGATTGATGGCTGCCCTAATTTGAAAGTGATCGGCCGTGGTGGAGTCGGCATGGATAATATTGACGTAGACTATGCCCGCTCAAAAGGGATTGCTGTTGTCAATACTCCTGCAGCATCTTCTTTATCAGTTGCTGAGTTGGTTTTTGCACATCTATTGAATGGTGTACGATTCTTATACGATGCCAACAGAAAGATGCCAGTTGAGGGCAACACAAAATTTGGCGCCCTTAAAAAAGCATATGGTGCCGGTACGGAGCTTCGTGGTAAGACGATCGGCATCGTTGGATTTGGTCGTATCGGTCGCGAAGTTGCAAAAATCGCCATTGGTCTGGGGATGGATGTGGTTTACACGGATTTGTTCGAAGGACCAAAAACATTGACCATAACACTTTCAGGTGGTATCCAAGTTGAGGTACCTATTCAACAAGTGGACATGGACGAGCTATTGAAAGTTTCTGATTTTATCTCTCTACACGTTCCATTTTTGGATAGACCAGCGATCGGAGCTGCAGAGTTCCCATTATTGAAAGATGGTGTTGGCTTGGTTAATGCCTCGAGAGGTGGTGTTATTGATGAATTGGAATTAGTGAAAGCATTGGATTCGGGTAAAGTTGCATTCGCCGGTTTAGATGTATTCGATAATGAACCTACTCCACGCGAAGAGATCTTAAAACATCCAAAAATTTCGTTGACGCCACATATTGGAGCGGCAACCAATGAAGCCCAAGAAAGAATCGGCGAAGAATTGGCCGGTCTACTGATCGAAAACTTGAAGAAGTAATTCTTCCGCATAACATAAAGGTATGCGGCACAAAACTTTCATGATTTTGTGCCGCATTTTTTTTAATATAAATTCATGAATTGCCTATATTGGCTCACAGAAATTTAATAATTGTAACTTCAGTATGAAAGTTTTAAAATTTGGTGGTACTTCCGTGGGGAGTGCAGCACGTATCAAAGGGTTGTTGGATATTGTAAACCCTGCTGAACGTCAGATCGTCGTGTTGTCCGCAGTTGCTGGAACGACAAATGCTTTGGTTGAAATCGGTCAAGCTTACACAGCAGGTAAGAAGGATGAAGCTAAAGATTTGGTCAAGAAGCATAAGGATAAGTACGAAGACCTTATTAAAGAACTTTTCAGCACTGAACAAGGTTATAAAAATGGTAAAGAATTGATCGATTACCATTTTAATCTAATTTCTACCTTAGCCAATGAATTATTTACACCTATTGAAGAAAAAGTTATTCTGGCGCAAGGTGAATTGATGTCTACTGCTCTATGGCATTTCTATTTGAACGAAATCGGTATAAAATCCGTGTTGTTACCAGCCCTGGATTTTATGAAAATTGATGAGGATAATGAGCCGATGGTGGAATACATTGGCGAAAAGCTAAGCCATATTTTGGCCCAGAGTCCAGAAAATACCTTATTTATCACGCAAGGTTTTATTTGCCGTAATTCTTTTGGTGAAATCGATAATTTGCGCCGTGGAGGTTCAGATTATACGGCTTCCTTGATCGGGGCAGCAATCCGTGCGGAGGAAGTTCAGATCTGGACGGACATTGATGGGATGCACAATAATGATCCTCGTGTTGTCAAAGGAACAACACCGATTGCACACCTGAGCTTTGATGAAGCTGCAGAGCTGGCTTATTTTGGTGCTAAAATTTTGCATCCACAATCGGTATTCCCAGCGCAAAAATATAACGTTCCAGTTCGGTTATTGAACACGATGGAACCCAATGCAAAAGGGACATTGATCAGTAAAGACGGTGCACAGAAAGGTTGTATCCGTGCCATTGCCGCGAAAGATGGTATTACGGCAATTCATATCCATTCGTCGAGAATGCTACTTGCCTACGGTTTCCTGCGCCGTGTCTTTGAAATATTCGAGCGTTATAAAACACCAATCGATATGATCACAACGTCGGAAGTGGCGGTATCATTGACGATTGATGATACCACAAATTTGGCTGATATCATCAAAGAAGTGGAGGATTTTGGTTCAGTAACAGTGGATGGTGATCAGACCATTGTATGCGTTGTAGGGGATTTTGGTTTGAATAGCCACGGCTATGCCGCCCGCGTACTTGATGCTGTAAAACACCTTCCAGTTCGTATGATTTCTTACGGTGGTTCAGACTTTAACGTCTCTATTCTATTGAATTCAGATCATAAAACTGAAGCATTACGTTCATTGCACAATCGTTTATTTTAAGATTAGGTTTTTATATGATAAATACAGGTATCGCGGCGAAGTTTGCAGAGAAAGAAACGCCGTTTTATTATTATGATCTGCATGTGTTAAACAAGACCCTGGAGGCTGCGCATGCTGCTTCGCACAAACGGGGATTTCATGTTCATTATGCATTAAAGGCCAATTTTAATGACGAGTTATTGAAGGCGATTCAAGCGGTCGGCTTTGGTGCGGATTGTGTGAGCGGCAACGAGGTAAAGAAAGCCATTGAATGTGGCTTTGATTCCAAAAAAGTTACTTTTGCAGGAGTTGGTAAATCCGATAAGGAAATCAATTACGCGCTCGATCAACATATCTTCGCGTTTAATGTTGAATCCATTCAGGAGCTTGAGGTCATCAATGAGCTTGCCTCAAAGAAAGGTGTAAAAGCGAATGTAGCTTTACGGATCAATCCAAACGTGGATGCACATACCCATCATTATATTACAACAGGGCTTGATGAAAACAAATTTGGTGTGCCCAATGCCGATTTGGAAAAATGTGCAACCGTGCTTAAAAAATGTGAGTCTATTGATTTGGTAGGCCTTCATTTTCACGTCGGTTCACAGATTACGGATATGACCGTATTCAAAAGCCTGTGTGTGAAAGTCAATGAATGGAAAAACTGGTTTGAAGAACGCGGTACACAAATCCGTGTATTGAATGTCGGTGGCGGACTGGGGATAGATTATAAAAATCCGGATGGGAATACAATTCCCGATTTTGAAGCCTATTTTGATATTTTCGACCGCTTTCTGGAGCGTACAGCACAGCAAGAAGTGCACTTTGAATTGGGACGGGCTTTGGTTGCGCAATGCGGAAGCTTGGTAAGCCGTGTCTTGTATGTCAAAAATGGTGTCAAGAAGAATTTCTTGGTATTGGATGCCGGAATGACTGAATTAATGCGCCCAGCTTTGTATCAGGCCTACCATAAAATTGAGAATATCAGTGCGGTGGACACTGTAGAATCCATTAACTATGATGTTGTTGGACCTATCTGTGAATCTTCAGATTGTTTTGGTAAGGAAGTACCACTTCCGGTCTCGAAACGTGGCGACTTAATTGCCATTCGTTCTGCAGGCGCCTATGGAGAAGTGATGGCCTCGCGTTATAACCTCCGTGAGGAAATACGGTTTGTGTATAGCAATCAGCTTTAATAGCTGTCGTAAAATAATTATTCTTAAGCCAGTCCATTTCTCGGACTGGCTTTTTTTGTTTTTAAATGCTGGCGTCCTGTCTGCTTGGCAAGCAATTTTGTTTATCATTTTGTTGATCGTCTTTCGTATACTTGTTTATGCTTGTGCTAATTGAATTTCCGGTTACGATAGATTTGTTTGGAAAAACATTTCTCTTACATCCTTTTATGGAAGGGTTGGGGATGTTTATAGGGATGCGTTATTACCAACTGCTCAAGTGGAAGGATGAGGAAAGTTTAGGGCATACCAATTCACTTCTTATTGTTATTGCTGCCGGCTTAGGCGCTTTAATCGGCTCGCATATTATCGGTTCCCTCGAGCGTCCGGCTGAGTTGCTCAATGCGACACATAAATTGACCTACATCTGGGTGAATAATACGATAATCGGTGGTTTGGCAGGAGGTTTGGTTGCCGTAGAAGGGATGAAAAAGATCATGGGTAAAAAAGAAAGTACCGGGGATCTGATGGTATTCCCCCTGATTGTCGCCATCGCAATTGGTCGAGTTGGTTGCTTTTATACAGGAATCTTCGAACAGACCTATGGCCTCCCTACCGAATGCCCACTTGGGATGTATCTCGGTGATGCTTATAAACGTCATCCCGTGGCGCTATATGAAATTGCATTTCTGCTCCTTTTATTTACTGCGCTCCAATGCTTTAAAACACGCTACAATTATCATAAAGGGGTATTATTTCAGCTTTTTATGCTTAGTTATTTTAGTTTTCGTTTCCTTTTGGACTTTATTAAGCCACGGGCAATTATACTTTTGGGGCTAAGTACCATACAAATTACCTGCATCGTGGTGATAATTTATTATATTTATTTATTAAAAAATGAACGTTTCATCAAAAAATAGGAATCATGTATTTGCTTGAAGGATCATTTGGATCGGAAAGTACCGCGATGTTGGGACTTTTTCTTCTTACTATAGGTGCTATTGTGATTGGCATTGCACTTTTGGTTATTATTATCGGCTCGATTATTAAAGCAGGTAATAAGGAGTCGAAGTTTAATGTCAATCCCTGGCTTAAAGTATTGTTGGGCGGAATTGGAGCAATGCTGGCAGGAGGGCTTGCCTGCGGACTTACCTTTATGAACTAGAAATCAGAACGATGCCAGTAAGAAACTATACGTACTACGACTATACCATTAGCCTATGTCCAACATGCCTTTCGCGTGTGGGTGCCAAGATTATTATCGAGGATGAACAGGTATTTATGACTAAAAACTGTCCCGATCATGGTTTTTTCAAAACGCTGATTGCGACGGATGTTGACTATTATAAGAACATTCGGAATTATAATAAAGCCTCCGAAACACCGTTGAAATTTGACAACGAAGTACATTATGGCTGCCCATACGATTGCGGTTTATGTGTAGATCACGAGCAGCATAGCTGCTTGTCCATTGTTGAGGTGACCGACCGTTGTAATTTGACCTGCCCAACTTGTTACGCCATGTCGTCGCCCCACTACGGACGACATCGATCACTGGAGGAGATTGAGCGTATGTTGGATAAAATCGTAGCAAGTGAGGGCGAACCCGATGTTGTGCAGATCAGCGGCGGGGAACCAACCATTCACCCTGATTTTTTTAAGATTTTAGATATCGCAAAAACGAAACCCATCAAGCATCTGATGCTCAATACGAATGGTATCCGGATTGCCAATGATCCCGGTTTTGCGGAGCAACTTGCCACCTATGCGCCCGAATTTGAAATCTATCTCCAGTTCGATTCCTTTCGCCCATCGGTGCTTGAGAAATTTCGGGGTAAAGATCTTTCGGATATTCGAAAAAGGGCTATTGAAAAATTAAATGCACTCAATCTAAGTACAACCTTGGTCGTCGTCTTGGAAAAAGGAACCAACGATGATGAAATAGGGGAAATATTGGATTATGCCTTACAACAGCGATGCGTTAGGGGGGTAACTTTCCAGCCGGTTGAAATTGCGGGTAGAAATGCGACCGATGCGCATCATCATAAAATGACGCTTACTGAAGTACGTCAAGAAATATTGAATCAATGTCCATTGTTGGATCCTCATGATATTATCCCTGTACCTTGCAATCCAGATGCGTTGGCTATGGGCTATATATTGAAGATAGGGGATGAGCGGATACCGTTAACCCGACATATTGATCCCGCACTGCTATTGAATAATCAGTCCCGCAACACCATTGTCTATGAGCAGGACAAAGGGGTACAGATGCAGTTGCTGGATATTTTTAGTACAGGAATTTCCGTAGACAGCGTCAAACCAAAAGTTAATCAGCTGCTTTGCTGTCTGCCGGAGGTTTGTGCGCCCGATCTCGACTACGATAACCTTTTTCGCATCATCATCATGAATTTTATGGATGCTTACGACTTTGACGTTCGCGCTGTCAAAAAGTCCTGTGTGCATATTGTCAATAAAGATTTGAAGATAATTCCATTTGAAACAATGAATTTATTTTATCGTGATGATAAATTGAATCGTCTGGAAGAACTTAAATTATCAGACGCTATTCGATTTTAGTGTTAGATAAGCTATTTTTGTCGAACAATGAAGGTCAGGTCATTTTCTGGATTTTCCAGCTGCGTTTGGGGCACTTGGCTTATGGATCGGAGCGGAAAAAACGATAATAAAGTAAGCAGTATGAAATTGGGGATTTTTAAGCATTTAGTTTTTGTTGTCAGCCTGTTGGCTTTTCAGTTGCAGGTCTATGCGCAAGATTCAGTTCAATTGAGGCGAAGTTGGAGCATTGATCGGACGTCGCATGTCAACCAAAATAGACGACCCAGTTCGGATTCAACCCGTGTCGGAAGCGATTCGTTGCGCAATGACCTGAAGAAGGTTAATCTGACTTTTTTAGCTAACATCCGCACATCGTCGCTAGCCGAATTTGTCGCGCAGTTGAATGAAAAGTCCAACGCTTACATGGGCACGACTTCGGGATCAGCGAAAGATAGTATTGCTGCAATAAAAAATAGTATTCAGGAAGAGATCCGACAGCTTAAGTCCATTAAAGGGAGTATCAGTAATTATTCAGCCAGTCTCAACGGTGCGCAAGATCAAATCAGAAACCTGATCAGCCAGTACGATATCAACGCCAACAACCATAGCCGTGCATACCAGTACCTCGATAACGCGCAGGCTAAACTTGCGGTTAAGATGGACTCCCTAGAGCAGATCAATCGGACCATCGATGAACTGATTGTAAAGAATCAACGGCATTTGGTTCGATTAAATGGTGTTCATGAGCTAAAAGGGGATATTAAGCAGGTAGATACCGTAGCAGGCAAGCGTTCAATCTGGAAAGCGAATACGACTGCAATTTCAAAGGATGTGCTACTCAATAATATCCGTACAAATTACAGCAATAATAGATCGATCGATAAATATGTCAATCGGACAGACTGGGCGAGCCGTATCCTGCTCATTATACTGGGCTTGGGCTATTGCTATTGGATAGCACGGGTGTCCTATATCCTTAGACAACATGATCCTGAACATCAACTTGCTGTTGACGCTATTGTCGGGAAGACAATAATTTTTCTACTGACTTTATTGCCTTTTGTAAACTTTTTTACGCCGAGTTTTATTTTGCAGGCTTCCCAGTTGATCATCCTCTTGATCTTTATGTTTTTACTGAGACAGCGTATGACGGGGCTACAGCGTAAAATAGCCATTATTCTCATTGTATTCTATGTACTTGATATTTTTGTCAATATCATTGTAAGTGATGATCTCTTCCCGAGGATCATATGCATTGTTTTTAATCTGATTGCTCTTGGACTCGTCAGTTATACAAAACGGCGCATAAAAAATGCGCAAAGTCCGGGATACATCAGCAATTTTATCTATGTTATTTTCGCTATTTTAAATATTACGGCAATAACATTGAATGTCATTGGTCATGTCGAGTACTCTCGAAGTTTCAGTATAGCCTGTGCCGTGGGTTTGGTGCAGTCGTTTACATTACAATATTTCGCAGATATGATTAAGGCTGATGTACGTAATCAGTTTAAAAAAGATCGATTCACGTTGGGGTTCTGGATGCGGTTCAATGAACAGCGCACGTTGGTGATCATCACTCAATTCCTTCGGGTCGTTTGTATACTTTTAGCAATCATCGTGCTGGCCAATAATCTGCAGTTTATTGAAACTTTATTGGCCATTAGTGAAGTCTTTTTTGGTAAAGTGCGCAGTATTGGTAGTATATCGTTCACATTGGGTAATCTTGTTGTGGCTATCTTACTGCTTTTGGTGGCGCAGTGGTTTCAAAAAAATATCAGTTTAATCGTACTTGGAGGCGAAGACGGCCAACTTAGCCAGGCCTATAATCAGAAGATGACGCTATTTCCGCTATTTCGGTTGGCGATTATTCTAATTGGATTTTTTATGGCGGTTTCTGCGCTGGGTATGAGTTTGGATAAACTGACCGTTGTCATTGGAGCGCTGAGTGTTGGTATCGGTCTGGGGATGCAGAATATCATCAATAATTTTGTGTCAGGTATTATTTTGGTTTTCGACAAGCCCTTTCGGGTAGGGGATCAAATTGAGCTTGCCGATAAAAAAGGGCGTGTTAAGGAGATCGGTATACGTGCCAGCGTTTTAAAAACGGGTGATGGTGCTGATGTTATTATTCCAAACGGTGATTTGCTTTCAGGAAGGCTTGTCAACTGGACCTTATCCCAAGAATACAGCAAGACAAGTTTTGTGCTCCACATCGATCGGAAAGCAGATTTGGATCAAGCCAAACAATGGATTAAGGACGCGATGGAAAGTAGCGCTCATTTTATCAAAGATATAGATAGCGGCATCAGTATACAGGATATCAGTGAAGAGATGATTTATCTGAGCGTGTCCGGCTGGGTAAACTCTGCTGGCAATACCTCAGCCTTTAAAAATGATGTATTACTCATATTATATAAAAAATTTGAAGCGGAGGGTTTGAAGTTCTACAGTGTGGTGCCGCCCAAAAGTTAATTCAATCCATTGACTTTCTGTGGACGAATGTATTCAATCTTTTGCTTTAAGGACTTGATTTAATCAGCTGGGTTCGGTAATACAACGGACTGAATCCTTTGGCACGTTTGTAGAAATGTGAAAGATGGCTCTCGTCTGTAAATCCGAGTTCTGCCGCAATCTGCTTCAGTGTGTAAGCCTTGGATTTTAGTCGGTTTTCGATAAGCTCGATTCGGTAGGTATTGATATATGACCTTAGGCTTGTGCCAAAGTTTTTCTTAAAATAGATACCAAAATAGGAAGGAGCGATATTGAATTTCTGAGCCAGGATACTGACTTTGAGTTTTTCAGGTGAAAAGATATAGCGATGGATGTAGGCCGAAATGGATCGATCACTATATAATTCATGCTGCTGGGGCAAACGTTGCGCCTCCGATATCTGTTTATAAAGCCCAAATATGGCAATAAGTTGGTCAAATAGCCAATCAGAATGCTGGCTAATAGCCGTATCAGCATATAGTCGGACAGCTTCCAGCACATGCGAAAAAATCAGACGATAATGTTCGTCAATATTCAATTTACGCTCCTTAAGGCCTTTATCGCTCATCAGCTCCATGACCCAGGAATAAAGCTTTTGGTTCCGTTTGTTCTGCAGGAAATAGCCGTCTGTAAACAAAATAAATAAGAAATGTGTCTTTTTCTCAATTTTAAAATAATGCATGTCTGCTGGACAAATCAGGAAGATATCGCCACGCTCATAATTCAGTTCAAATTTATTAATCACATGCGTTCCTCTACCCGAACGAATATAAACGAGCTCATAGTAATTCTGCTCATGCGGTGGCAGGTGAAAGCTATCCTCGATAAATTCACTGATCCGTAGCGGTTCAAACTGTTTTTTACGCATTACTTTTGGGGTCTGTGCATCGCTAAATATACATAAAAATAATGTATTTATACATGTGTTTGCCTGTTGTACTATCGCACCTTTGTGTCGGATAAAATGGTATGAAACATGGTTAATTTTATAATGATTGCATTTTGCATCGCGGCCGGCATGTTGTTGCGAAGAACAAATTTAATTCATTCCGAAGCACATAAGGGCATCAATACCTGGATTCTTTATTTTGCACTGCCAGCAGTATCTTTTAAATATATTCCAAAGATCGTATGGTCTTCACAATTGCTGTTTCCTGTATTTTCGACCATACTCGTTTGGGCAGGTAGTTGGTTATTTATGGAGCTATACTGTAAACGTAAAAACTATAAGCAACGTTCGCGCAGCAGTTTGGAACTGGCCGCAGGATATAGTAACACCTCTTTTATCGGTTTCCCCCTGATTATTGCTTATTTCGGTGAGACACAGTTACCCATAGCGATTATTTGCGACCAAACGACTTTTATCCTGCTTTCTACAGCAGGAATTATCAATGCGCTGAAAGCAAATTTACATGAGGGGGAAACTATTGATGCAAAATTTATGCTCCGAAAGCTGGTTAGCTTTCCGCCTTTAATCGGTTGTACTGCCGCCTTGCTGCTATCTCAATTTTTTGATCTATCCGTTGCCGAGCCATTTTTCGATAAGCTTGTTGCCACAGTGGGACCCTTGGCACTATTCTCTATTGGTCTGCAGCTTAAGTTTGATGGCTGGAAGCAGCAGGCATCGCAGATTAGCACTGCAATAACCTATAAATTGATTTTAGCACCGCTGCTTGTCTGTTTATTTGCTTTATTGTTGGGCGTAAAAGGTTCCATTGCAAGGATCAGCATTTTTGAAGCAGCCATGCCGACTTTGGTAACTTCAGGTATTATCGCCGAACAATATCATTTAAATACGAAACTGGTCAATTTGGTCATCGGCTTTAGTATCCTCGCGGGATTGCTGACCACCTTAGTTTGGGACTTTGCCCTTCGCATATTGTTTCCCTAATTGCCAGGTGCATGAAAAGAAAAAACTCCTTCGATACATGAAGGAGTTTTTTCTTTTGACTATTTGCTATGTGTATCAATCCATTGGCGCGCATTGACAAATGCTTCAATCCAAGGCGAAACTTCATCTTGGCGTCCTTTCGGGTAATTTGCCCAATGCCATTGGAAAATCGAGCGTTCAATATGTGGCATAGTAGCCAAGTGGCGACCAGTCTTATCACAGATCATCGCGGTATTATAATCTGAACCATTTGGGTTGTGCGGATAGTGTTCGTATCCATATTTTGCGACAATATTATATTGATCTTCAGCATAGGGAAGGTTGAATTTTCCCTCACCATGTGAAATCCAAACACCCAAAGTACTTCCGGCTAACGTCGATAACATCACAGAATTGTTCTCTTGCACCTTTACGGAAACGAAGTTTGACTCATGTTTTCCTGAAGTGTTGTGCAACATTTTTCCATGTACATCATGCTCAGGATTGATCATTTCGAGTTCCATAAATAATTGGCAACCGTTACATATCCCAACAGAGAGCGTGTCTGGGCGAGCAAAGAAATCCGTTAGCGCTTTTTTCGCTTTCTCATTGTAAAGGAAGGCTCCGGCCCAGCCTTTTGCTGATCCGAGTACGTCGGAGTTAGAGAAACCACCTACGGCACCGATAAACTGTATATCCTCCAATGTCTCCCGTCCTGTTATCAAATCTGTCATGTGGACATCCTTTACGTCAAAGCCGGCCAAAAACATGGCATTAGCCATTTCGCGTTCTGAATTCGAACCTTTTTCACGAAGAATGGCAGCTTTTGGACGTACCTTAGTACTGTCGATCACTGGTTTCTTACCATTGAATTGGCTTGGGAAAGAAAAGGTTAAAGGTTGTTTTTTATAGTTGTCAAAGCGTTCTTGTGCCGTACCATTTTTAGATTGCTTTGAATCCAAAAGGAATGATGTCTTAAACCATGCGTCACGGGTCGCAGCGACATCAAAGCTAAAAGAAGCCTCTTGATTTTTAACTGTTACCGTCTTTCCTTCGATCACCTGACCAATCTTTACAGCATCAACACCTGCATTCTGCATCCTGGCTTCGAAGGCCGTATCGTCTTTCGCCTGCAATAGCAGTGCGATATTTTCATTAAAAAACGCTTTTACGGTATCCGATTCATTTAACGCCGAAAGGTCATAGTTGGCAGCAAGGTTGGTGTCAGCAAAGGTCATTTCCAATAAGGTGGTAATCAAGCCACCCGATCCGACGTCGTGACCAGCTTCGATCTGTCCTTCTTGAATTAATTGCTGTACGGTATTAAAAGCTGTTTTAAAATAAGCAGGATCCTGAATGGTCGGTACTTGAGTACCTAATTTATTGATGATTTGCGCAAATGACGAACCGCCTAATTTGAACTGATCTTTTGATAAGTTGATGTAATAGATCGATCCAGCCGTTTTATTCAGTACAGGTTCAACCACTTTGGTGATATCCGTACAATTTCCGGCGGCAGAAATGATCAATGTGCCTGGAGCAATGACGTTTTCGCCGTTTGGATATTTTTGCTTCATGGACAAGGAATCTTTTCCCGTCGGGATATTAATTCCCAACGCGATGGCAAATTCCGAGCAGGCTTTAACAGCTTGGTATAAGCGGGCGTCTTCACCTTCATTATTGGCTGCCCACATCCAGTTGGCTGATAGGGAGATTCCTGCAAGGCCATTTTTGATCGGAGCAAATACAATATTGGAAAGCGATTCGGCAATAGCCGTTCGGCTTGCCGCAGCGGGATCCACTAAGGCAGCAATAGGGGAGTGACCTATTGTTGTCGCGATACCTTCTTTACCTTTATAGTCAAGTGCCATCACTCCGACGTTGTTCAACGGCAATTGCAATGGACCAGCACATTGTTGTTTGGCAACACGGCCTCCAACACAACGGTCTACTTTATTGGTTAACCAATCTTTGGAAGCAACAGCTTCCAATTGCAATACTTGGTTTAAGTAGCTTGGAATGTTGGCTGCGTCATAAGCAAGGTCAGCGTAGTTACGAACGACGGTTTTATCGCGCATAAAAGTTTTTGGCGATGAGCCAAAGAAATCTTCGAGCGCATAATCCATTGGTTTTTCACCCGTACTTTTTGATTCGAAAGTAAAGCGGTGGTCGCCAGTAACATCACCTACGGTGTACATTGGTGCACGTTCGCGATCGGCAACACGTTTTAAGGTGTCAATATCATCTTTAGCGATCACAAGTCCCATACGTTCTTGCGATTCATTACCGATAATTTCTTTTGCGGATAGTGTTGGGTCGCCTACAGGAAGTGCATCCAGGTCAATTAAACCGCCGGTCTCTTCAACAAGTTCGGAAAGACAGTTTAAGTGGCCACCTGCACCATGATCGTGGATAGAGACAATGGGGTTATGATCAGACTCCACTAATCCACGAACAGCATTCGCTGCACGTTTTTGCATTTCGGGATTGGAACGCTGAATGGCATTAAGCTCAATTCCAGAACCAAATGCCCCTGTATCTGCAGAAGATACAGCAGCGCCACCCATGCCGATGCGGTAATTTTCACCACCTAGGATAACGACTTTATCACCGGTTTTCGGTGTATGTTTTTTCGCTTGATCCAGTTTTCCATAACCAACACCACCCGCCTGCATAATGACTTTGTCGTAACCAAGTTTACGGCCATCCTCTTCATGCTCGAAGGTCAATACAGAACCCGTAATTAGGGGCTGACCAAACTTATTACCGAAGTCAGAAGCACCATTGGATGCTTTGATCAGGATGTCAACTGGGGTTTGGTACAACCATGGACGCTCTTGCATCGCATTTTCCCATGGACGCGTCTTGTTGAGTTCTTCTGCTGGCGCAGTTAAAGTGCCTGCCTGAAGGTCCAATTTATTTTGTTCCAATCGCGAATAAGCAGTCATATATACGGCTGTACCCGCCAATGGAATTGCACCTTGGCCGCCTGCCATACGATCCCGGATTTCGCCACCCGATCCTGTCGCTGCACCGGAAAATGGCTCTACAGTAGTGGGGAAATTATGCGTTTCAGCTTTAACAGATAAAACCGAATCAAAAGGTTTTTCTTCATAAAAATCAGGTTTGTCGGCAGATTTAGGAGCGAACTGTGTCACACGTGGACCTTTAACAAAAGCAACGTTATCTTTATAAGCCGAAACAATCTCGTTGGGATTGGTCTCAGACGTCTTCTTGATCAATTTAAACAGGGAAGTCGGTTGTTCTTCGCCATCAATGATAAAGGTACCATTGAAAATCTTATGTCTACAGTGTTCAGAATTGGCTTGTGAAAACGCAAATACTTCAGAATCTGTGAGCAAACGGCCTAACTTGGTCGAAAGTTGATTAAGGTAATCAACCTCTTCTGCATTGAGCGCTAGTCCTTCAGCTTTATTGTAGGCATCGATGTCTTTGATTTCCACTATCGGTTCTGGCGTGATGTTGACAGTATACATATCCTGCGTCAGCATGCTGAACTTTTGGGAAATCATTGGATCGAAGTCGATGAAATCTTCTGACACCGGCTGAAATTCTTCAATGCGAACAATGCCGTCAATGCCCATATTTTGCGTGATTTCTACTGCATTGGTACTCCAGGGAGTAACCATCGCGGCACGGGGTCCTACAAAGTAATGGTTAAGGTTTTGGTCGTCTAGTTTTTTGGCGTTGCCGAATAGCCAGTTGAGTTTAGTAATGTCTTCTTGTGATAAAGAGTTTACGCTTTGAACACCATATACAGTGTTCGATGGGTTCTCAAAGAAATGAATCATTATAAATGTTTGTTTTGAACGTTCTTCAAATTAAAGCACAAAGTTACATATTATTTTGGTGGAAATGATCGAATTTTGATTAAAAAATAGGTGTATATTTCCCCTGTTGCGTCGGGTTATAAATTCGTTTAACGGTAAATTGACGTTGGATATAAACGCAAATTTATCTAAGTTTGTGGATCAAATCAAATTCGAGATGAATATTTCATATAATTGGTTAAAACAACATGTTAATATAGATTCAACTCCAGAAGAACTCTCTTTAATTCTGACCAATACAGGATTGGAAGTAGAGGCTTTGGACGTTGTACAGAGTATCCCTGGTGGATTAGATGGCTTGGTGGTTGGTGAAGTGAAAACTTGTGAACAGCATCCTAACGCAGATAAATTGCGCGTAACTACGGTTGATGTCGGCGGACCGGACTTGTTGCACATTGTGTGCGGCGCTCCAAACTGCCGCACAGGCTTGAAAGTTATTGTTGCTACGGTAGGTACTACGTGTCATCCATTGACAGGGGAGCCTTTTAAAATTACTAAATCCAAAATTCGTGGCGAAGTTTCCGAAGGTATGTTGTGCGGGGAAGATGAAATTGGTTTAGGTACATCCCATGCAGGAATAGTGGAGTTGCCGGCTGAAGTGGCTGTAGGGACTTTGGTGAAAGAACACTTCAAGGTCCAGGATGATTACCGTTACGAAATTGGTTTAACACCGAATCGTGCAGATGCAGCTTCGCATTTGGGGGTTGCCAGAGATATTGCTGCACATTTTCGTACGCAACTTTTAAAGACAGATGTTTCTGCATTCGCGGCCGGAGAGGCTGAGGGAACGACAGTTGTCGTGGCAGATGCGCAGGCCTGCCCGCGTTACAGCGGTATTAATATTACTGGTGTTCGCGTTGGCGAATCTCCAGATTGGTTGAAAGAGAAATTAAATGTGATCGGTGTACGTCCGATCAATACTATTGTCGACGTAACGAATTATATCCTGCACGACTTAGGGCAGCCACTGCATGCTTTTGATGCCGATAAAATTGCAGGGAATAAAGTTGTTGTTCGCCTGGCGACAGAAGGTGAAAAATTTGTTACGCTTGACGGTGTGGAGCGTATCTTGTCTGCTGAGGATTTAGTGATCGCCGATACGGAAAAACCGATGTGTATCGCCGGTGTTTTTGGCGGCGCACATTCAGGTGTATCAGCCGAAACGACCAATGTATTTTTAGAATCGGCCTATTTCAATGCTGTTTCTGTACGGAAGACCGCTAAAAGGCATGGCTTAAAGACAGATTCTTCGTTCCGTTTCGAACGCGGTACTGATCCGAATATTACGGTTGAGGCGTTGAAACGTGCGGCATTGTTGATTCAGGAAATCGCGGGTGGAACAATTTCATCGACGCTCAAAGATGAGTATCCCGTCGAGGTCAAACCGTTTTCGTTCCACGTTAGCTATGCAAACGTGATTCGTTTGATCGGGCAGGCGATTCCAACGCAAGAAATTAAGTCCATTATTGTTGCACTTGGCATTGAGGTGGCTGCTGAAACGGAAGAGGGACTTGATGTGCTGGTACCGGCTTATCGTGTTGACGTAACACGTGAAGTAGATGTTGTCGAAGAGGTATTACGGATCTATGGCTACAATAATATTGCGTTGAAGTCGCAAATTAGGGCATCTTTGAATACGGTTGAAAAGCCGGATAAGGAAGTTGTCTTAAATCAATTGGCCGATCTGCTCATCGCCAATGGATTTCGTGAGATCCTATCCAATTCATTGACGAAGCTAGATTTTGTCGATGATATTGATACAGCGGTTAAGTTGTATAACCCATTGAGTTCGGATTTGGACACGATGCGTCAAAATATGGTTTTTTCGATGCTGAATGCGATTGAATATAATCAGAAGCGCAGAAATTTTGATCTAAAGTTCTTTGAGTTTGGTAAGACGTATGCATTGGATGGTGAAGGTTATAAAGAAACACAGCATCTTGTTTTTGCGATGGCAGGCAAAAATGAGCCAGAGCAATGGAATAGCAAGAAAGATGCGGTCAATTTCTATCATCTCAAAGCAGCCGTAGATACCTTTGTCAGACGGCTGAAAATTGAAGGTGTTCAGATACAAGATACGTCGAGCGCACATTTTGCCTATGGCTTGAACTATATGAAAGGCCAAAAATGCCTAGTATCTTTTGGTGCTGTAGCCCAGAGCGATTTGAAAAAAGCGGATGTGGAGGGGCAGGTTTTCTTTGCTGACTTTGACTGGGATGTTTTGATGAAAATCATTCGTAAAAACAGTATTCAGTATAAAGAAGTTTCGAAATTCCCGGCTGTACGCCGAGATTTGTCGCTATTGATCGATGAAAATGTAAGTTTTGATAAGTTACAATTTGTCGCTCAGAAAACCGAACGCAAGCTTTTGAAGGCCGTAAATGTGTTTGATGTGTATAAAGGTGACAAAATTCCGGAAGGTAAAAAGTCTTATGCTCTGAGCTTTATCTTACAGGACGAAGAAAAAACACTTAATGATAAGCAAATTGATGCGATAGTTCAAAAATTAATTGTTAATTTTGAGAAGGAACTAGGCGCGGAAGTGCGTGGTTAATGCGAGATACAACATTAATTGGTAATATTCAATTTATAATATGGCAACATTGTCTTCACAAATGAATCTGATCGTTGAGAAAACGAAAAATTTAATTCAATTGTGCGAAGTCTTGCAAGAAGAAAATGATTTGCTTAAATTAGAAGTACAATCTTTAAAAGTAGCTTTCGATGCGAGTAACGATAAGAGTAAGCAGTTGGAAGAGAAGGTTAAAGCACTGGCGGTGGCCCGTACTTTAGATTCAGAAACGGATAAAGATGCAATTAATGAAAAAATACTTGACACAAAACAAAAAATTAACGATTTTGTGCGGGAAATAGACAAGTGTATTAGTTTGCTGAAGTAGTGAGGATACGTGAAGTCGGATTCATTCAAACGAATACAACGTTAAAAAGCTCAAAGAAATGGGAGAAATTTCCATAAAAATAAATATCGCAGATCGTGTTTACCCGCTTCGTGTGGAGAGCGCGGAAGAGGAAGTAATTCGACATGCTGCGAAATTGATAAATGAAAAAGTAAAGGAATTGCAGGAAAACTATACTGTGCGAGATAAGCAGGATTTGTTGTCCATGTGTGTATTGCAATTTGCGACGCGTATGCTCAATGCCGAGCGACAGTCCCAAAATCACGAAGTGGGTTTGGAAAATTCAGTACAGGAACTTGATCAGTTGTTGACGGATTTCTTTAAAAAATAAATTTACGTTCTTTATATTTAGAGCTTAAACGACGAATTTGCCGCAATTAAATTCGGGTTGTCACTATTTTAAACTTAACGCTTCAATATTACAGGCGCAAAAAGATATAGGCCATTTTGCGAAAGCCATCTGGGTCACAATCTAAGCCTAATTATGTAATCTCGAAGTTTAATAATACATGATACCTGTTTAAATTTAATTGCGGTTTTTTTTTGTCATGAAGTCCTCAGGAGCGCATAGCGCTCTTAACCTATTGGCTAGATCAACTCTCAGGATTGAAAAGGACAATTGATGATTTTATGAGAATTGAAACACAGATTAGGATATAATTAATAAAAACAAACATAAATAATACAATTATACATACATGGACATCGCAATTTATAGCATAATTTCTCTGATTGTTGGTGTTGTTATAGGTCGTTATCTATTGGTTCTGTTGTTTAAAAAACAAGAACAGGAAGCCAAAGATAAGGTAAATAGCATACTGAAAGATGCAGAGCAGGAAGGGGAACTCATCAAAAAGAAACGCCTGTTGGAGGCTAAAGAGAAGTTCCTTCAATTAAAATCTGAACATGAAAAGGAAGTGAACCAACGTAACAATGCCATCAATCAAAAGGAAAATACGTTGAGACAAAAAGAGCAATCAATTAACCAAAAACTGGAAAACATCAACCGCGATAAGCAAGAGGTGGATACAAAGAAAAAGCAATTGGATAAGTTGGTTGAGTTGAATGAAAAGAAATCCGAAGAAGTAGAGTCCTTAAAATTACAACAGATTAAGCAACTGGAGAGCATCGCTGGCGTAACTGCCGACGAAGCAAGAAACCAATTGGTGGATTCTTTACGTGAAGAAGCGCGCTCACAAGCAATGATCCAAATCAAGGATATCGTGGATGAGGCAAAACTGACGGCTACTAAAGAGGCTAAGAAGGTAGTTATCCAAACGATCCAACGGACAGCTACTGAATCGGCTATCGAAAATACCGTTTCAATTTTCAATATCGAAAACGACGAAATCAAAGGTCGTATTATTGGTCGTGAGGGGCGTAATATTCGTGCGCTAGAAGCTGCAACAGGAGTTGAAATCATCGTAGATGATACCCCGGAAGCAATTATCCTCTCTGGTTTTGATCCGGTACGACGCGAAATTGCGCGTCTGGCTTTACACCGTTTGGTAACCGATGGTCGTATTCATCCAGCCCGCATTGAAGAGGTTGTCGCAAAAACACGGACTCAAATAGAAGATGAGATCGTCGAAATTGGCGAGCGTACAGCGATTGATTTGGGTATACATGGTTTGCACCCCGAATTGATCCGTATGGTAGGACGTATGCGTTACCGTTCGTCTTACGGACAGAATCTTTTACAGCACTCTCGCGAAGTGGCTAATTTTGCGGCAACAATGGCTGCAGAGCTTGGTCTGAATGTTAAGCACGCAAAGCGCGCAGGGTTACTTCATGATATCGGTAAAGTACCTGATGATAATCCTGAGTTGCCACACGCTATTTTGGGGATGCAACTTGCTGAGAAATACAAAGAACATCCCGATGTATGTAACGCCATCGGCGCTCACCATGATGAGATCGAAATGACAGCCTTAATATCTCCTGTCGTTCAGGCCTGTGATGCGATTTCTGGGGCTCGCCCGGGTGCACGCCGCGAGGTGGTAGAGAGCTATATTAAGCGGCTTAAAGAGCTGGAAGATCTGGCGTTATCTTACCCTGGTGTTGAAAAAACTTTTGCGATACAAGCTGGACGTGAGCTTCGTGTGATCGTGGAAAGTGAGAGAGTATCAGATGCGCAATCGGAAATATTGGCCGCGGATATTTCTAACCGTATCCAAACGGAAATGACTTATCCCGGACAAATTAAAGTAACTGTTATCCGCGAGACGAGATCGGTGTCTTACGCAAAATAGACAGTTCAAGCTCAACACGAATAAAAAAGCTCCAATCAGCAGATTGGAGCTTTTTTATGATCCGAAAAATTCAATTAAATCTGCTCCGTTATGAGGTTGTAGTTCACGAAGGTGCTTCATGACTTACGGCAGACCTAAAAATAGCGAATATTATTAGTGTAAAGGGGTAAGGCATGCACAATATTTGTTAAATTTGCCGAATGAAACAAAAGAAGAAAGTGCAAGAACCCGAACCTTTACGCCCCGTAGACAAGTATTTTGCGGAGCTGGATGCTAATTTTCAGGATCCAACTAACCGTCTGATTCAGGCCATCTTTTTACCTTTATTATTTTTTGGTATCATGGGTGCGATCTGGATGATTCCATTTCCGCAATTTGAATTCCTGGTAAAACTCAATTGGCATACTTTTTTAAACTGGGGCTCTTTCTTCATTGCTATTGTCATTTATTATTATTTAAAGCTGTCGGCAACCTTATCTTATGCGATATTATTCTCCATTGGGGGTATGAGCTACTTTATCGTACAATTGGAGCATGTGCAGCGGGATGGTGGGCCAGCGGTCATTTGGGTGTGTCTTGGCATCGCACTAATTTCTATTATAGCCTTATTTCTCGGAAAAGGGAAGGAGAAAGGAAATATTACCGGGCAGCAGTTTCTCCAATTTTTATTGGTTGGACCGATATGGTTGTGGCATTTTGTATTTAAAAAATTGAAATTAAGATACTAGTTGAACGATCCTGAGGTGCCGATCTTGCACAGTAGGATCGAAGCTAATGCGTGAAACTATCAAAAAAGCCAAATTGCTTGCAATTTGGCTTTTTTGAGCTTTGGCAATACCTGTGTCGCATTTATCGCGATGTAGTTGCTGCTGTCCGAAGCTAACTTTTGTAATTAAACCATTTGATAATTTCCTTTAGATTTGCCTTCTTACCATAGATCAGGATGCCTACGCGGTAGATCCGTGCTGCAACCCAAGTCACCAATAGGAAGGTTACTATGAGCAGTGCCAATGAGGTGAGGATCTGCCACAAAGGTACACCGAAAGGTATGCGTACCAGCATGGCAATAGGTGAGGTGAACGGAATAAAGCTCAACCACGTTGCTATTGGACCATTGGGATCATTGATAATAACGCCGAAAGAAAGGATGTACGTTAATAACAACGGCATGGTAATGGGCATAGAGAATTGATTGGCCTCGGTTTCATTATCGACAGCAGAACCGGCTGCTGCGAAAATCGCACTGTACAATAGATAACCAGCGATAAAAAATAGAAAGAAAAAAATGATGACTTCGGTAAAGTTGAAGCTCTGTATCGAACTAAGGATGGCGGCTGATCCATTTTGCGCCATCGCTTTTGAAACGGTGCTCATGTTACCACCTCCAGGCTGGCTCGCTGCTACCTCCTGCATGTCCTGAGGATTAACAAATAAGATCGTTGCGGTAATAAATAGTCCACCCGTAAGCAACAGCCACATGACAAATTGTGTCAGGCCAACCATACCGATTCCGACAATTTTGCCCATCATGAGCTGAAAGGGTTTGACAGAGGAAATAATAACTTCGATGATGCGATTGCTTTTCTCTTCGATGATGCCTCGCATGACCTGCGCTCCATAGAGAAATAATGATAGATAGACTAAGATGGCCAAAGCAACGCCCAGACCCATCGCGATGGCGGTATTGCTGTTCTTTTCTTCACCGTCGGCTGTTATTTCTTTGGCATCAATGGCCACTTTAGGTTTAATCGATTGGATGATGGTTAGGTCGATCCCCTTGGCTTTGTACTCCTTTTCACGGATGATTTCTTCCAGTTGCTCGGTAATGATCTCCTGTGTGACAAAACTGGTCTTTCCGCTCGTAATAAGCTCCGCTTTTTGGCTGGATAAAATGTCTTTGGGAATATAAAGGATCGACTGTTTTGCTTCACTTTTCGCAAGCTGCGCTTTTTGTGCTTGGAGACTTAGTGGGCTAACTGTATAACTTACATTTTTATTACTTTGGAGTTTGCTTGCAAAGTCGCCTTGTTTATCTAAGACAAAGACTTCGGTGTGCGAATCTTTAAAGCTCTTTTTAGTGAGATAAAACATGCCTGCATATAGGGCGAAGAAAAACAGTGGCACGGCAAAGGTCATGACAATAAAGGATTTTTTCTTAACCCTAGACAGGTACTCTCTTTGGATAATAAGTAATATTTTATGCATGATTGTTGGCTATTGGTGAGGCTTGTGTAACTTTTTGAATAAAAATATCGGCCATCGAGGGGACAATTTCTATGAGTTGATTGAGCTGTATCTGGGGTATTAAATGCATTAACACTTCATTGATATGAATGTTGTTATTTAACTGAATTGTAGTGATATATGTTTTGTCGATCATTTTTGTGTCGATGACTTCAAACTGGGGGTTAAGGGAGAGAAGAAAATTATCTTCGGCTGTTGTATATTCTAGTTTATAGGTTTGATTACGGTATTCTTTTTTAATGGTTTGCACAGCACCATCCAATATTTTTTTTGATCGGTTGATCAGGGCAATATTATCACAGAGTTCTTCTACGGTTTCCATTCGGTGCGTAGAGAAGATGATGGTTGCACCTTCTTGATTCAAACGGAGTATCTGTTCTTTTATGATATTGGCATTGACCGGGTCGAATCCTGAAAAGGGTTCATCCAGTATGATCAATTGCGGTTGATGGATAACTGTAGCAACAAATTGTACTTTCTGCTGCATTCCCTTGCTAAGGTCTTCTATTTTTTTGTCCCACCAGGAGGTGATGTCCAAACGTTCGCACCAATCTTGAATGCGCAGCAGTGCTTCTTTCTTGTTAAGCCCTTTTAGTTGTGCCAAATACAGCATTTGATCGCCAATCTTCATTTTTTTGTATAACCCGCGCTCTTCTGGTAAATAGCCGATTTGAGCAATGTGCTTAGGGCCCAAAATCTCGCCATTAAACAATATTTCACCAGAATCGGGGGCTGTAATTTGGTTTATAATACGGATTAGTGATGTTTTTCCGGCACCGTTGGGCCCCAGTAGTCCAAAAATTTTCCCTTTGGGAATTTGAATGGAAACATCGTCCAATGCCCGGTGATTGGCGTAATCTTTGGTGACATGATTGATTTCGAGTAACATGTATTGAAGGTTTGATTTTAATTCTTACGTTGAGTTTGATAAAGCTATGCTATCGCTTATTGACTGATTGCTATTGATAGGTTAGTATCATTTACCGCTGAATTGTTACAGCACTGCATAAAAATTTGTTTTGAGCGATATTTAAATCTTAGAGGTGTACCGGCTTCTTGTATTGGCACGATGGTAAATATTCCGCTCACGATGTGACTTTTTCGGCAGTGGCGTAGTCATTTCGACAGTTCCTAGAATGGAAAGTTAAAAATAATTGCGCACATTTTGATCCTCATCTTATAAAATGGGACATAAAGCTTTTTTATGGCATAGAAGCCGTACAAATCTTGTCAAAGGGATTGATTTAACGTACCTTTGCTCCATGGAAGTGAAAAAAGCCGAATTTGTGTGTAGTAACACGAGAGTTGACAAATTACCAGCACCAACTTTGCCGGAGTATGCTTTTATCGGACGTTCGAATGTCGGTAAATCATCATTGATTAATGCGATGACCAACAAAAAAGGACTTGCCAAAACCTCTCAAAAGCCAGGTAAGACCCAGTTGATCAATCATTTTATCATCGACGACACGTGGTATCTGGTGGATTTGCCAGGATATGGTTTTGCCAAAGCCTCAAAGACGAGTCGTAATGAATGGGAAAAATTCATCCGCAGATACTTAACTCACCGGGATAATTTGCAATGTGTTTTCGTGTTGGTGGATAGCCGACATGAACCACAAAAGATTGACCTGGATTTCTGCTATTGGCTTGGGGAATGCGGATTGCCCTTTATGTTGGTTTTTACGAAAGCCGATAAGCAATCAGCTGTGAAATCCGATGCTAATGTTGCGAAGTTTAAAAAATCATTGCTACAATGGTTTGAAGAGGTACCACAGATTTTCCTTACTTCGGCGGAAAAGAAAATGGGGCATGAGCCTATTTTGGATACAATTGCTGAAGTTAACGGCCGATTTGTTCCCCCTGAGCTGGATGGAAACGGACAGTTTCAGCCTAGATTTTAAGTTCGAATGAAAAAATATTTGTCTTTAGTTTTATTTGCACACAGTGTATTTGCATTGCCATTTGCCTTTATCGGCTTTTTTTTAGCATTGCATACAACGGAACATGCCTTTTCGTGGAAATTATTAGTGCTGATGCTTGTATGCATGGTAACGGCTCGTAATGCTGCTATGGCATTCAATCGCTATCTGGATAGAGATATTGATGCGATAAATCCAAGGACAGCCATGCGTGATATTCCTGCGGGAAAGATTTCAGCGAATAATGCGCTGGTTTTTACACTAGTAAATTGCCTCATTTTTATAGGCGCGACGTACTTTATCAATTCGCTTTGTTTTATGCTGTCGCCAGTAGCACTTTTTGTGGTACTTTTCTATTCTTATACGAAGCGTATAACACCGCTATGTCACCTTGTATTGGGGGCTGGACTCGGGTTGGCGCCAATAGGAGCCTATATGGTGATTACCGGGCAGTTTGCAGCAGTGCCGGTGCTTTATGGCTTTGCCGTGCTGACCTGGGTAAGTGGATTTGATATTATATATGCGTTGCAGGACGAAGCGTTTGATCGGGCCAATCAGCTTAATTCTATACCCGTGTGGTTGGGAACGAAGGGAGCGATGCGTGTTTCGGAAGGTCTGCATGTGTTATCTTTTATCTTTATTTTAATACCAGCATTTTTGATGCCGGTAGGTTGGATTTATTATCTAGGTGTGGCTTTTTACGGTGCCTTGCTGATTTACCAGCATACCCTGTTTTCATCGACTAATTTAAGTCGGGTCAATCGCGACTTTATGACGACCAACGGGTATGCCTCCGTGATTTTTGCGGTATTCTACCTCTTGGATATCTGGTTGATCAAATAAACGTTTTAGCATAAAATAAGAAAGGCTTTAGGAATTCCTAAAGCCTTTCTTATTTTTGCATCTAAACCAATACACATGCTATGAAGAAAAGTATTCTTTTTATGTCTATTTTATGTTTGTCATTGTCTTCGCAGGCGCAAAAGCTGTCGAGTTATGTCATTCAATATAATCAAAGTTTCAATGGGAATACAGCTGCCAATCAAAATGCCATCCTCGTCTATGCCAATAAAAAGGAAACTTTTGTTAGTTCAGCGAAAGAAATGCAGGGAGAGTTGGCGCCGCCATACGAACGGGTTGTGGTGGAGCGTGCCCGAGGAAATGCCGTACTTAAAATTGCTAAACTCAAAGATGGATCAATCATTCTAACCAAAGATTCGCTCGCACTTTCGAAGCAAAAATTTAACACGACAAACGAGACTAAAACAATCTTGGGCTATCCCTGCAAAAAAGTGGAGACCAGCATCAATTCCAATACAATAGAAGTTTGGTATACCGATAAATTAGGCGTAAAAGGTGCACCCACGGAACTTGGTCAGGACCTTGGTTTGGTACTTGAGGTAATCCGCAATGGGAATACACGGACTTTTGCCACCAAAGTAGAAAAGGTCAAGACGATACCAGATCAACTGCGGTTAAAAGGAAATGAAAAATTGTACGATGAACTCTCGTATAAAGATCTGATCTGGAAGAATCGTTTTATCCAAATACCTGTTTTTCGGAAGGAGTGCATACGTTTTGCGGATGATGTAAAGTCGGATTCTATTTTGCGTTTTGCCAATGGGACTGTTTTGGTAAAAAAGGTGAAAATCCCAAAAATAAAGACTAGCGATAATGTATTTGTGCAGTTGGTCGAACAATCGAAGGGTGATGCCTATGACCGTACGGGATCAGTTTTTATCATCCCGACCAACAAGGCGCAAAGCTTTTTGGATGGCATGAAAAATGGTATGGGTACCCTGCCTACGTACGAAAATGGAAATGGTAAAGCTTATCAAGGCGTTGTGAAAACGCCATCTTTTGAGCCTATTGTTGAATTGATGCGTTTCTTTACACCCTTTGGTGTTAAGCAGTTTAACTATCTTCAGTTAAAGGATAAGGTTTGGCAAGACTCGGTACTGTACCGTCAGGACGTGACGGAACTGGCTGGTCTGTTGAGCGAGCAGGAAGTCTATGTAGGCGCCTTCATTGGCAATTATGATAAAAACGGACATGAGGTGAGTGTGGAGCTGACGGTGCATCCGGGTTTCGATGCCGATTCAAAAGGCAGTCTGAAAAAGACGATGTCTTTATTTACGACGACCAACGTTATGGAAATGGGCGGTCAGGAGTATGGATCTATGTTTGATAAGGAGAAAGGTCTTACTATTTCGTTTCATTTGGACCAGGACGCTAAAAACGTGCAATTACGCTACATTACCACAGGGCATGGAGGCTGGGGCAATGGTGATGAGTTTGTGCCGAAGGAAAACCGCATTTTCCTAGACAATTCATTACGCTTTAAATACACGCCGTGGCGTAATGATTGTGGCTCGTACCGTTTGTCAAACCCAGCTTCAGGCAATTTTGCCACAGGTCTGTCTTCATCCGATCTAAGCCGCTCCAATTGGTGCCCGGGTACCGTAACACCACCCATCTACATTGATCTGGGGGATTTAAAAGCCGGTGACCATACAATGCAGGTGCAGATTCCACAGGGAGCTCCTGAAGGAACAAGTTTTAGTAGCTGGAATGTGACAGGAACCTTGTTGTTCGATTAATTAGTTTTTCATTGCTGTCATATGCAATAATGCTATTGCATATGACAGCAATATTCCTTGGGTTTTTAAGACAAAGATTAAAGGGGGTAGGCCGTCTCGCTTTTAGTTTCTGATAATACAAAGTAGGTCTGTACGGTATTTACTTGCGGTAGTACGGCCAGACGATGCCGCAGAAAAATATGATAAGCATCCATATCTTTAGTGGCGATACGCAACATAAAGTCGTAAGAACCCGCCATTTGGTAGCATTCCATCACCTCGGGAAATTTAGCGACTTCTTTTTCGAATTCATTCAACACTTCAAAAGTATGCGCCTTGAGAAAGACCTGAGAAAAGGAAATTAACCCAATGCCTATCTTGTGGCGGTCCAAAATTGCCACCGTTTTTTTGATGTAGCCCAACCGCTTTAGCTTTCTAACGCGTTCGTGAACGGCTGCAATGGATTTATTGAGTTCAAAAGATAGCGCTTTGTTGCTCAGTGATGCATCCTGCTGGAGGAGACGCAATAATTTTACATCGATTTCATCTAATTCCATAATCTGAATATTTTCGGTACTGCTGTAAAAATACACTATTGTTCTGTATTATTTACTGTCTTTAATATTGTTTTACTTAATTTTTATCGAAATTAAAGTCATATATTGAATATTATCTTGTCAATAGTCAATTTTGCAACAGAATAATCATTTATTAAAAATGGCTGAACAAGAATTATTAAGCGCGTGTTTGTCGCCTACGTTGGACAAGAGATTCAAACATCTTTGGAGATTGGTAGGAAATACGCCTATGCTGGAATTGCAGTATACATATAGCGGTAAACCAGGGCGAATTTTCGTAAAATGTGAGAACTACAATTTAACGGGCAGCATAAAGGATAGGATGGCGCTGTATATTTTGTATAAAGCGTATATGAATTGTCAGATCCGCCCCAGTGATGTGGTGATTGAAGCGACAAGTGGCAACACCGGGATTGCGTTTTCAGCAATCGGTAAAGCGCTTGGTCATCAAGTAAAGATTATTATGCCAAACTGGCTGAGCAAGGAGCGTACTGATATTATCCGCAGTATGGGCGCCGATATTCAGCTGATAAGCAAAGAAGAAGGAGGTTTTTTAGGTAGTATCCGTTTAAGTGAGGAACTTGCTTCGAAAGGTGGCGTTTTTCTGCCAAGACAATTCGAAAATCAATATAATGCTGAGGCGCATGAGAAAACCACAGGTTACGAGATTGTGAAGCAGTTGGAAGAGCAAGGATTGGTGGCGGATGCTTTCGTTGCTGGTGTAGGAACGGGGGGTACGGTCATGGGGGTAGGCAGAAGCTTAAGAAAGGTCAATCCAAATGTCCGCGTTCATCCATTGGAACCCGCAGAAAGTCCAACATTAACCACAGGGCATAAGGTGGGGTCGCATCGTATCCAGGGAATTTCCGATGAGTTTATTCCTGCAATTGTGGATCTAAATGAACTTGATGCTGTTGTTTGTGCCAACGATGGCGATGCCATTATCATGGCACAGAAGTTATCGCGCCAATTGGGACTGGCTGTTGGAATCTCCTCAGGTGCAAATGTGATCGGAGCGATTAAATTACAGCGTGAGCTGGGCGATGAAGCTGTTGTAGTGACCCTGCTATGTGATGACAATAAAAAATACCTCAGTACTGATTTAGTGAAAGAGGAACCTGTAAAAGATGGATACCTTTCTACGGACATAGATTTTTCAGGTTTTCAACCAATTTGCAGATTGCCAAACCCAGTATTTGGTGCTTAAAAAAAGATTTAGTTTCATATGTTTATAGTTAACTCGGGGAGTCTCTAGCTCCTCGGGTTTCATTATTGAAAAACCAATTTAATACCTAAGAATAATACAACATGGAAGTCAATTTCAAACTATTTATCCTCTTATTGTTCCTGATTGTGCCGCTTGGTATGTTTGCCCAGTCTGACACAACAAATTCGATGGAAGGAATCGAATTTACAGATGGCAGCATAAGTCCCGACTCACTATCTTTTGAAGAATCGCCCGATACTGCTTCAGTCAATGCGAATGCAAATAAGCCGAACAAAGTAGCTGCTGCAGCAGCGGCCAAGCCCGAAGCCGAAGGCAAAAAGTCGTTGTGGAGTATTTTCATAGCAGGACTAGTAGGCGGTTTTGCGGCGTTATTGATGCCATGTATTTTTCCGATGCTGCCTTTGACGGTGAGTTATTTCACCAAACAGTCGGGAAGTCGTGCAAATGGGATCAGTAAAGCCCTATTATATGGATTGTTTATTATAGTGATCTATGTGGCTTTGGGGATGCTCATCACGATCTCATTCGGCTCAGATGCCCTCAATGCGCTTTCGACTGACGGTATCTTCAATTTCATCTTCTTTTTGCTGTTGATAGGGTTTGCGGCTTCTTTTTTTGGCGCATTTGAAATTACATTACCAAGTTCGTTTGTCAATAAAATGGATGCAAAATCAGACAAAGGAGGTTTAGTGGGCTTATTCTTTATGGCTTTCAGCTTGTCTCTGGTCTCATTTTCCTGTACAGGGCCCATTATAGGCACATTGCTGGTGGAGGCAGCCTCGAAGGGCGAAAGGCTAGGACCAGCGATTGGTATGCTGGGATTCTCTATTGCCTTGGCGATTCCGTTTGGTTTGTTCGCCATGTTTCCTTCTATGCTTAAATCCTTACCGAAATCGGGTGGTTGGTTGAACAGTGTAAAAGTGGTACTTGGGTTTTTGGAACTCGCTTTAGCGTTGAAATTTTTATCCAATGTCGATTTAGCTTACCACTGGAATTGGTTGGATAGAGAGGTGTTTCTGTCGCTTTGGATTGCCATATTTGCGCTAATGGGCTTATATTTAATTGGTAAGATCAAATTTTCCCATGACAGTGATCTGAAATTCCTATCGGTTCCCCGGACTATTTTGGCTATTGTTGTATTTTCTTTTGTGGTGTATATGGTTCCAGGTTTGTGGGGTGCGCCTTTAAAATCGATTTCTGCTTTTTTACCACCATCGGCAACACAAGACTTTGATTTATCTTCGGGTGTAAGTACCGGGATTGCGCATTCGGACGGGAAAATTAAAAAATATGCTGAAATCTTTCATGAAAGGGGTACCCCGAAAGGATTTGATCCGTATTACGATTATGAAGAGGCATTAGCGACGGCTAAAGAATTAAACAAGCCTGTATTAATTGATTTTACGGGTTGGAACTGTGTTAATTGTCGTAAAATGGAAGCGAATGTCTGGACGGACAAAGCGATAGCCAAATTGTTGAAGGAAGAGTTTGTTATGGCCGAACTTTTCGTTGACGATAAAACAGCATTGGCTGCAAACGAACAATTTGTTTCGAAATACAGTGGTAAAAAGATCAATACGATCGGTAAGAAGAACAGCGATTTTCAAGCAGCTACATTCGATAGCAATTCGCAACCGCTGTATGTAATTGTCGACCCAACGGGCAAAAAACTGGTGCCTCAAAGTGGAGCCAACTATAATGTAGCGGAGTATAAAGCTTTCCTTCAAAGTGGCTTAGATGCCTTTAAACAAAAAAACTAGCCTTCCACATATTCTAATTTTATCCTCCTTGTAGTTATAGGCAAGGGGGATTTTTTGTTGTTAAAATTGACTGAAAAGTGGCTGGTGAGGGGCGATTTGGAATGTGGTCAGTCGCTGTACAATAAGAATGTGGTATTGGAATAAATTACAAAGCGGGTACCAGTTCTTTACTCCGTAGTTTATTGATAAATGGGGCGGTTCTGCTGGGTTGCAGATGTAAGCTTTGGTCAAAAAAAGAAGCCTTGTCCATGCAAATGGTCAAGGCTTCTTTGTATTCGATAGATTAGGAAAAGTATTAGAAGTCAAATCTGACACGGGCACGAATTCCCCAAGCTGGCGCATCGACGTGATCAAGATAATTCAGCCGTTTTACGTAGTCTACACGCAATATTTTGAAAATGTTGGAGAGACCGATACTGGCTTCCATATAAGGTTGTGAACCGAAGGTGTAAGAGCTTTGTACACCATCCGAATTGTGCTGCCAGCTAAATACTTTTGAACCATAATTAGGGTCGTCAGGATTGTTTTCTTTGCGCAGTCCGCCGTATACCCCTTTGAAACTAAATACCTCACGTAATTTAAGCCTTTTGATCAACGGAATCTTATTCAAAAGAAAACCATTCATGTAGTACTGTACATTTAATGATGCGTTATGGTCACTGACAAACTCAAGGAAGTTCATCAGGTTATACGAATTCAATTGATAAGCATACGTCTGGTTGGCGCGGTGAATTGTTAAGAAAGGGAATGGAATTTCTTTCCCTGCGATATAATTCCCCTCAGCTGTGACGTCTGCAAATCCAAATTGACTAAAATAGAATCGCTTAAAGGCGCCAACATTGAAGTTGTGATAATTATATTCACCTTTAGCCAGGCCTTTTATTCCCGCGGTATAGTTGAATGTAAAGATTGGGTATTGATTGAAAATAGGTGTTCTATAAATCTTTCCTTGATAAAACTCTTCGTGAGGGGCATATCTAAAATTAACGGACAATTCTGTTGAATTCAATTCGTTAAATAACCTGCTCTCGTTATTGGCATCAATCATTTGGTAGGTTAAGCTTCCGGCTGGCGTTTGTCTGTTAATATTGAAAGCCGCTCCAACTGCCACGTGATTTAAAAATTCTTTTTTGTACTCTAAACCATAATTTGTCTCATAGATATATCGATCATTATCCCCGCGTTTGAAAGAGAGCAAAAAGTTGTCTTCCTGAATAAACTCGAGCTTTTGTCCGGGAATCTTGGTGTCTTTTTTATAAGATGCCCTGATGTAGTGCATAGGAAAAGAATAGACAGATTTGTTATTGAAGGCATAGGTTCCACTGAAAAAATATTTCCATTTCTGGTCTTTAAACCCATAAGCAGCATAAGTTTCAGCATAGAAACGCTTGCTCAGCGATTCTGTGGTACGGCCGCCGACACGCAAACGGAAACCTTCTACGGGATTGAAACTATAGAACGTATTCACAGGACCGATTTCAACCGGACCCGCCTGTTTGTAACCGGAAAGTACCAGCGCGGCGATGTCCATGAATGTACGGAATGAAGGAATCTTTTGTAAGGTATCAATGTTATGATAGATGTTCAATTCGTTTTGCGCAAGGGCAAGTGGGCGCTGTGTTTCAAATAAAGTCTTTGTTGCTTTCTTGTTTTCAACATTATAGGCGATTACCGTTGACGGACCATCATAGATACTGTCGGGTTGTTGTATGCCTACTTTATAATTGTTGTAATCCACCGTCCGGCTGCCGCGGATTCCCATACCTTTCTCCGTTAACGAAAAATCGATACCCAGCGTACTTGTTTTTAAGTAGAAGCGGCTTTTGCTATCTTTCTCAAATTTAAGTTGTATCTGAAGATCCCGCACAAAATTCAAGTTGATATCATCAGCAACCGTCATATTGGCGCCCTGAACAGCATAGTTGCCATCCAGTGTCACATAGAGTTGACCTTTGAACAGCATATCTGCTTTGTTACGTGGGAAAAAGCTTAATTCGACTACCCAGGGTTGCACGGTCTTTATCGTATCTGTAATGAAAAACTTATAAAAAGTGGGTGCTGAATTGGCAATTGGACTCAAAAACTGATTAGTAACCAAGGAGATATTGTTATCATAAATATCGACTTGTTCATAAAGTTTATTGAAGTAAGCTGTCAAACCATCGTTATCAATAAATTTAGGATCAAATTGTGCGCGCTGATCCCCTAAGATATACTGTTTAGTTTTGCTTGGGTCTTTACGATAATAGACCTTTGAGATCTTTTCCTCGATGAAAGCTGGCAAGACATATTTGTTGGCTGTTTTAGCCGAATCGTCTGTTTCGAAAAGAAATTGATAGTTTTTGAAAATCTTTTTATTGACAAATTTTTCCGAAAGATTACTTAATCCTAAGGACATTTTTTCATACTGGTCATATTGCGCATATTGCTGACCTGCAAGTCTATTTTTTTCCTTATTCTCAATGACTTTTCGGATCAGTGCAACGGCAGGATTATCTTTGTTGCTATATTTTTTCTTTTTGGCCTTGACAACAACTTCTTCCAGCATATTGTCCTGCTGATCCATTAAAATTTCTTTTGTTTGCGTTGCATCATTCGTTACAAAAGCGTCTTTGCTGTCATAACCGATATAGCTTGCTCTAATTTTTACATAAGATGTCGGAAAGACAAGTTTAAATTCACCATTGGCGTTGGTCGATGTCGTGGTTCCGGCAGAAGCTGGAGCACCTACTACAGCGACGGTGGCGTACGGTATAGGGCTCTTGGTCTTTGCGTCTCTAACGATACCCGTAACAGTTTTATTTTGGGCAAGCGCCAAAGATACCGTTAGCACGAGTGTTATCGAAAAAAAGAGTTTAGTTATGAAGGTCTTTGCGTCTATGTTAGCTCTCATTATATTGCTATAATCTTGAAAATTCAAAATTGTTTTCTTGTTCCAACTTTATTTTTGACTTTATAGGTATTAAAATCAAAAAATCAGTGAACAAAGGAAATAAAAAATTAAGAATAATTAAAATTTTATTGTAATATAATAGCAGTAACCAATTGCGTGCTTTTTTGGTGTAAAATATTGTTTATTAAATATTTATATCGAATTATTGATTTAAGGTACTAATTTTAACACTCGATTTTGACTTGGCGATGATTTTCCGCTGTCCTATTTATTGACTTTTGTAACGATATAGTCAGTAATGTTAAAAATCTGGGTCAATTTCGAAGGTCATTTCTTGCTTTGAACTGGGGTGAATAAAAGTAATAGAAGCGGCGTGCAAATGTAGTCTATTGGCTTTTCTGCCATACAGATCGTCGCCGACGATAGGTGTGTTTAATCCCTTTGGGTGCACAGCATGCATGCGAAGTTGGTGGGTTCGGCCTGTCAGCGGATAGAATCTAACTCTTGTCTGATTATTTTCGACTGCCATTTTTTCCCATTTTGTCTGTGCCGGTTTGCCGTAGGTATAGCAGACCAATTGTCGGGGCCTATCCGCTAAGTCAACGCGCAGGGGTAGATCGATTAAACCCGAATTCGTTTCGATAATGCCATCGAGCAAAGCAATATATGTTTTCTTGATGGTGTGCTGTATAAATTGATCTTGAATGAATTTATGGGACGCTTTGTTTTTGGCAACTATCATCACACCGGATGTGGACATATCCAAGCGGTGGATAATAATCGGACCCGCTTCAGGATAGCGTTGGAGAACGCGATTGTAGACTGAATCCTTAACATATATGCCAGGTACAGACAGAAATTCAGCGGGTTTATTGATAATGATAATATCTTCATCTTCGTAAATTTGAGGAAGTTCTATCGCCAATGTAGTTTCCTGCTGCATGGGATTAGGATCTACGACCAAGCCTTCGAGCATATATCCTAAAATTGGTTCACATTTTTTGCGGCAAGCAGGGTAGTAGTTTTTGTGTCTGCGTATTTCGGAGGCAGGGGAACAGCCCCACCAAAATTCGGCTAAGGCGACTGGTGTCATCTTGTTTTCATAGGCATATTGCAAAAGCTTCGGTGCGGCACATTCTCCGGCCCCAGCTGGGGGCGTTGTGTTGTCAAAATCTTGGAACACATCCACTACATTTTTGCTTTGCCCTTTTGCATTGCGAAAATTATATTGTTCAAAAAGTCGCTTTTGAAGGTTGCCCGAGCGTATTTTTCGCTCTTCTTTAAGCGACGCAATCGTCGATAGCAATTCTTGCAGGTGATCGCTCTCCTGTTTCATGGCGATATGCATTTCATACTGAAAGCGCTGAAGCTGTTGTTTGTCTTTTAAACTCTGGCGTTGCATATCTTCCATGAGTAATGCATAATCTGTATCCGATAAGCGGGGTTTTAATAGGGTGCGTGTTTCCTTTCGGTTCTTCTTTTGCGCCTTCAATTTCGATTTAAGCGCGTCATGTGACTCTCCCCATTCACTTTTTAACAGGTCAAGGTTACGCTTGGCATTTTCCAGCTCGGCACTTGCTTCGAGGTTTTCAATTTTTCGATTCAGCGCATTAAGAAGTACTTCTTCGTTTAGAAAAAAGCTATTATCTTCGAGCATATCGAAAATCGGCGGTACAAAATGCTGGTTTTTATTACTTCCGGCCAACTTACCGGAAACAGCGGCAAGATAACCAATTTCTTCATCCTCCTTTTTAACCACCAAAACGCCAAACATTTTTCCAATAGGAAGTCCTTCTCCAGTGCTATCCAAGCCAAAATTGTGTGTCCATTCGTTCTGCTTTTCAATGTAATGTTGAAGTTCTTGTGCCGCCATCGCGGCAAGAGGGTGTGGCTCATAACAAAATGGAAAGGTAAATCGTGTCGGAAGTTCAATTGTTGAAATATCCTGTTTGAATGTGTGAAAATACGTGTTGTTTTCCATTTGGTCTGGGGCGTTTCCTCAAAATAAATATGTCGGCAAAAATACAATATTATGTCTTAAATAGTTGCTTGATCGTTTTTTTTATGTCAATTGGCGGTACGATAATTTATTCGAATTTGACCCCAGTATTTTTTGTTTTTATCGCATTTTTCGGTAGATTTAATCAAGCAATTAAAACATATAGTTAACAAAAGAATATACAGAATGAAAACTTCAATTGGAATTAAAGATGCTGACTTGAAAAAAGTCGCCAAGTTGCTAAATGTGCTTTTGGCAGATGAACATGTTGTCTATATGAAGACACGTAATGCGCATTGGAATGTGGAGGGCGCGGATTTTCATGCTGCTCATCTATTTTTGGAGTCGCAATACGATGAACTTGCGGAAGTAATCGATGAGGTTGCAGAGCGTGTGCGTACACTGGGTCATTATGCCGTTGGCACCTTTGACAAATATTTAAAGTTGACCCGTTTAACGGAGTCGACTTCTGAAAAGACAGACAGCCTTTCTTATTACAAGGAATTGTTAGCTGATCATGAAGCTATTGCGATGTCAATTCGTGCCGATCTTGCGGCAGTTGAACAGACCGCAGATAATGGTACGGAGGACTTTTTGGTTGGTTTTACTGGAAAAGCATGAAAAAATGGCTTGGATGCTGCGTGCACATTTTGTGAAATAGGCTGTAGTCACTTGACCACAATTCGTATAAAAAATCCTGCTTACAAGAAATTAGCGGGATTTTTTTTTATGTTTTGTTGTCGACGCAGGATTAATTTTCTATCTTAAAGAGGAATTAAGCCTTCAGAAACTTTTTAACATATTACAACTATGCTTGAAGACGACAACCTAAATCAAACCACACTGAATGAGGAGGAATATGATGGTACTTTGGAGAGTATGCACCATGTGAATAATCCAGTATTGGACCTACCTAAAATTGAGAAAAAATACCTAGAGACTATAGTTGACCATAGTCAGAATGATAAATCTTATTATTTTTCCGACAGCAAAGCGAAGGTAGAAATTAAGATTGTAACCGACGAGATCGTGCGGGTACGGCTCGCGCCCGAGGGAACATTTTTGGAAGACTTCTCCTATGCATTAGCAAAAAAAGATCACCGAGTAAGCATTCATCAATGTGAGGAAGAGACAGGCCATTACCTGGTCCAGACCAATACGATTTCCTGTAAGATCAATAAAAATGACTTTTTAATATCGTTCTCAGATCGTTCCGGTAAGCTGTTTAACGCCGATTTGGCACCAATGCATTGGGAGGAAAACCCAGATTTTGGCGGCTATTACGTCTATAGTACCAAGGTAGCCTTCGCAAATGAAGCTTTTTATGGTCTGGGTGATAAGGCCACCAAATTGAATCTAAGAGGCAAAAGACTTAAAAACTGGAATTCAGATACTTATGCTTTTGCTTACGATCAGGACCCACTTTATAAAACTATTCCGTTTTATATTGGTTTAAAAGATGGGGAAGCTTACGGAATATTTTTTGACAATACGTTTAAAACATATTTCGATTTTGCTGCCGAAGACCCGGGGAAAACGAGCTTTTGGTCTGAAGGTGGAGAGCTGCAGTACTATTATATCCATGGTCCGCGTATTATCGATGTTATCCGTCGTTATCATACGTTGACTGGCACACATTATCTGCCACCATTATGGGCAATCGGTTATCATCAGTGTCGCTGGAGTTATTACCCGGAAGCCAATGTGCGTAAGGTCGCTAAGGAATTTAGAAATCGGCAGATTCCATGTGATGCCATTTATCTTGATATCGACTATATGGAAGGGTATCGCTGTTTTACATGGAATAAGCAGTACTTTCCAAATCCAAAAAGTATGATTAGTGATTTGGCAAATGATGGCTTTAAAACCGTAGTGATGATCGATCCAGGAATTAAGGTGGATGAGAACTATTGGGTGTTCAGAGAAGGAAAGGAGAACCGGTATTTCTGTCGCCGAGGAGATGATTATTTTATGGAAGGATTTGTTTGGCCGGGACGCTGTCAATTTCCTGATTTTACCAATCCGGAAGTTAGGCAATGGTGGGGTACTTTGTATCAGGGGCTTGTGGAAGATGGTGTTGCGGGTTTCTGGAACGATATGAATGAACCGGCCGTATTTGGTCGGGGAACATTCCCAGATGACGTTCGCCATCAATACGACGGCCATAGGGGATCGCATCGTAAAGCACATAACATTTATGGTATGCAGATGGTGCGCGCAACGTATGATGGTTTAAAGAAACTGTATAAAAACAAGCGCCCATTTACCATTACCCGAGCAGCTTATGCCGGTACGCAGCGCTATTCCTCAGTTTGGACGGGTGATAATCTGGCTAGTTGGGAACACCTCAAATTAGGAACTTTACAGTTGCAGCGATTGTCAACTTCCGGAATGTCGTTTTGTGGGACGGATATTGGTGGATTTACAGGCGAACCAGACGGAGAATTGTTTACGCGATGGATGCAATTTGGTGTTTTCTCACCGTTTATGCGTGTGCATTCCGCCGGCGATACGCGGGATCGCGAGCCGTGGAGTTTCGGGGAGGACTGGGAGCAGATTAACCGGAAATTTATTGAACTCCGTTACCAGCTGTTGCCGTATATCTATACCTGCTTTTGGGAGCAGACCAAATATGGTTATCCGATACTGCGTCCAATTTCTATGGTTGAGCAACATATACCAACAAACTGGGAGCGTGAAGAAGAATTCTGTTTTGGAGATAAGATATTGGTATCTCCGGTCTTGCAACCGGGACAAAAGAGTAAAATTGTTTATCTGCCGGAAGGTTGTTGGTATTATTATTTCGATAACGGAGTGTATGCCGGCGGTAAAGAGCATACTGTCGCTACGCCAATCGACGAAATGCCGATCTTCATTCGTGGGGGATCTGTGATTCCGGAATATCCAGTGATGCAATATACTGGTGAAAAGAAGATTGAAGAGCTACAGCTCAATGTTTACTTCGCTGATGGGGTGACGCGTTCGTATGTGTATTCGGACCACGGCGACACTTTTGCCTACGAGCAGGATATTTATCTCGAAAAATGCTTTACGGTATCTGGACTCAACGATTCTTTATCGATCAAGCAAACCAGAGATGGTCTATTTACTGAACGGTACGAAGAATATAAATTACAATTAATTGGCTTGCCATTCTGTATTAAACGAGTTAAGACGGATGGCATAGAAACAAAAGTACAACAAGATGAAAAGGGGCGATATTGGATTAATGTCGCACGTGAATTTGATAATATATTGATAGAAGGTTAAACATGGCCAATGAAGTAATTCCGCATAGTCTATTTTCTGAATTTGATGTCGCCTTATTCCAGTCGGGTAAGCACTTTAAATTATACGAAAAGTTCGGTTCACATGAACTGGAAGTCAACGGTGAGAAAGGCGTTTATTTTGCGGTTTGGGCTCCAAATGCAAAATCTGTTGCTGTCTCCGGCGACTTTAATTCCTGGAATAAAGAGCGTGATGCGCTTTATGTGCGCTGGGACGGCAGCGGAATCTGGGAGGGATTTATTCCTGGCCTAGCTAATGGTGAGGCATACAAGTATGTTATTCAGACCTATTCGGGCGAACAGCTTGAAAAAGGCGATCCATTTGCATTCAAATGGGAAGTTGCACCCAGGACTGCGTCGCTGGTACATTCGACTTGGTACGCATGGCAAGACAAGGAATGGATGCAGGAGCGCGTCATTAAAAACAGATTGGATCAACCGTGGTCTGTCTACGAAGTACATTTAGGATCTTGGGTGCGCGATCCGGAAAGTCCTGAGACTTTGCTGAATTACCGGGAAATAGCCGTGCAGCTTGTTTCTTATGTCAAGGAGATGAATTTTACTCACGTGGAATTTATGCCATTGATGGAACATCCCTATTATCCTTCTTGGGGATATCAGATCACAGGATATTTCGCTGCAAGCTCGCGGTATGGCTCAGCACAGGACTTGATGTATTTGATTGAAGAGCTTCATGCAGCAGGTATAGGGGTGTTGTTGGATTGGGTGCCTTCTCATTTTCCGGGTGATGCTCACGGTCTTTATCGATTTGATGGCAGCAGTCTATATGAACACGAAGATCCAAGGAAAGGCTTTCATCCTGACTGGCAATCCTATATCTTCAATTATGGCCGCAATGAGGTAAGGTCTTTTTTGATCAGTAACGCATTTTACTGGCTGGATCGTTTTCATATTGATGGCCTTCGGGTAGATGCTGTTGCGTCTATGTTGTATCTGGATTATAGCCGAAGTGCGGGAGAATGGATTCCCAATGAATATGGTGGCAATGAAAATTTAGAAGCGGTACAGTTTTTAAAAGAGCTAAACGAGGCGGTATATAGTCATTTTCCACATGTGCAGACAATCGCTGAAGAATCTACTTCTTGGCCTGGGGTGAGCAGGCCTACTTATGCGGATGGCCTAGGTTTTGGTATGAAGTGGATGATGGGATGGATGCACGACACGTTGGATTATTTTAAGGAGGATCCGATTAATCGTCAATATCATCATGATCGCCTGACTTTCGCAACTGTCTATGCTTTTCACGAAAATTTTATGCTTCCGTTGTCGCATGATGAGGTGGTGTATGGAAAGCATTCGCTGATTTATAAAATGCCCGGGGATGAATGGCAGAAATTTGCCAATCTCCGCACATTGTATCTCTTCATGTATACTTTTTCAGGAACAAAATTATTGTTTATGGGGGGCGAATTTGGACAGACGGCAGAGTGGAACGTTAATAAATCGCTGGATTGGCATCTTTTGGACTATGCTCCGCATCAGGGTATGAAACAATTTGTAGCAGAGCTGAACTCCTTATATAAGGTGCAACCGAGCCTTTATCAAAAAGCTTTTGAAGCATCAGGCTTCGATTGGATAGATGCAGGCGACCGTGAAAATTCAGTCGTGGTCTATTGGCGCAAGGGATTTGATGCGTGGGATGATACAGTCGTTGTGCTGAACCTAACACCCGTTGTTCGCGAGCATTTTCGCATAGGTCTGCCTTATGCTGGAGAATGGGAAGTGGTTTTCAATTCTGATGACTTGATCTATTTCGGCTCAGGAATTCATCAGCCAAATATTCATACTGAACACCTGCATTGGATGAATCAGCTACAATCTGCTCAAGTTCATTTGCCGCCATTAGGTGGTTATGTTCTTCAAAGGAAGAAAGAACTAAAGGGTGTCAATTCGGCGGAAGAAAAGGCTGTTAGCGCTGTTTAGCACAGCGCGCAAAAAATTATGTAATGGAATAAGTGTAGATTTAGATAAGAACTTGGTATTGATTTTCAGGTTCGTTATAATGCGTTGTTACAACTAATAGGAAGGCAGCTTTTTGCCTTTAACACAGATAAAATATGGACTTATTCTAATGAAAGTTTTTCACTTAAGTGTAGAATGTTATCCCGTGGCCAAAGTTGGCGGGCTTGCGGATGTCGTAGGGGCACTGCCCAAGTATCAGGCCAAACTTGGTTGGGAAGCAGCAGTCGTTATGCCTTGGTATGACCGCCCGTTTGTTCGGGATCACGCTTTTACGGTTGTTCACGAGGGTTCTTTTTACCAAGGATCCGAATTGTTGAACTTTACTGTGTACAAGGAGGCAGAGGATATACTTGGATTTGGGCTCTATTTAATCAAGATTCCAGGCAAACTCGATCGTCAGGAAGTGTATTGCTATGCGGATGAGGGGGAGCAATTTATGGCGTTTCAGCATGCTGTATTAAGCTGGTTTAAGGAAAAAGCTATACGGCCTGATATCGTGCATTGTCACGATCATCATGTCGGCTTAATACCTTTTTTGATGAAATATAGCCATGACTACATTCATCTCGCCGATGTAAAAACTGTGGCTACTGTACATAATGGGCAATACCAAGGTTGGACTACGTGGAACAAGGCAGTTTTATTACCTGCTTACGATAGCTGGAAATGGGGGCTGTTGGATTGGGATGGTTTAATTAACCCACTTGCCGCCATGATCAAATGTTGCGATGCGTATACCACAGTATCTGAAGGGTATCTGGAAGAGCTTTATGTAGAAGCAAATGGTTTGCAGCAGCTTTTTTATGATGAGCGGGATAAATCGGTCGGAATTGTCAATGGTATCGACTGGGAGATATGGGATCCTGCGACTGACTATACGCTAATCGCGAATTATGATGCCAAGCAAGCTTTTGCGGGTAAATTGAAAAATAAAGAGGCCTTGGCAACGCAATATAACATCGACCCTAAGTTGCCATTGCTCGTTTTTATTGGCCGCTTTGCCACTGAAAAAGGTGCTGATTTACTGCCGGATATAATTTTGGAATTAACAGCCAAATATCAAGGTAGATTAGGTATATTTATACTAGGTGCCGGAGATCCTGCGATCCAGTCGCGTGTGAAATTGCTCGTTGATGCTGGCGTAGAAAATTTGGACGTGTTCTTTGGTTATGATGAAAACCTGGCACATTGGCTGTACGCGAGTGCGGACTTTCTTTTAATGCCTTCCCGGGTGGAACCTTGCGGGCTTAACCAACTCTATGCTATGAAATATGGCACATTGCCGGTTGTGCATCGCGTGGGCGGACTAAGAGATACTGTAATTGATCTTGATAACGACGGTTATGGTGTTGGTTTTGACGGTCTGACAATACCTGTAATTACGGAAGCTATTATTCGTGCTACCACTTTTTACGCAAGCAAAAAGCAGTTTGAAGAGAATCAACGTAAAATGATGCGCTTGGATTTTTCTTGGGATAAATCTGCTGCAAAATATATAAGTCTATATAACCAAATAATGTAATTTGATATGTCACGTCACAATGTAGTAGCTATCGTCTTGGGCGGGGGAAGGGGCTCACGTCTGTATCCATTGACCGATCAGCGGTCTAAACCAGCAGTTCCCATTGCAGGGAAATATCGTTTGGTGGACATTCCCATCTCGAATTGTCTTAATTCGGGTTTCAATAAGATTTTTGTATTGACTCAGTTCAATTCTTCATCGCTCAACTCTCATATTAAAAACACCTATAACTTTAGTATTTTTAGTAAGGGGTTTGTCGATATTTTGGCTGCAGAGCAGACCAACGATGGTGACAAATGGTTTGAAGGGACAGCCGATGCGGTACGTCGCTCGTTCCGCAAGTTGGCGAGCATTGATTATGATTATATACTGATCTTATCCGGCGATCAGTTGTACCAAATGGATTTTGATGCCTTGGTAGACTTCCACGTCGAAAATGAGGGTGATCTGACGATTGCGACCATTCCTGTGAATGGAAAAGACGCGACGGGCTTTGGGATTCTGAAATCTGATGAAAAAAATCACATTACTTCTTTTATCGAAAAACCGAAGACGGAGCAATTGGTGGATTGGAATTCCGAAGTGAGCGATCATTTAAAGCGTGAAGGGAGAGAATACCTGGCGTCCATGGGGATCTATGTTTTTTCTAAGAGCGTGCTCAAGCGTATGCTCGAGGAAAATGAAGGGATGGATTTTGGTAAAGAAATTATTCCGGATGCGATCGAAACCCATAGGGTGCTGAGTTACCAATTTGAGGGCTATTGGACTGATATTGGAACAATAGGGTCTTTCTATGAAGCGAATATTGGTTTGACCGATAATATCCCAGCCTTTAACTTATTTGACAAAAATACGGTTTTCACACGTCCGAGAATGTTGCCACCGTCAAAAATATCGGGAACAACATTAATCAATTCGGTTATTTCCGATGGATGTATTATTCAGGCTGATAAGATCGACCGCTCGGTTGTTGGGGTTCGTTCGCGTATCGGGACAGGATCTGTGGTGCGAGGCACCTATATGATGGGATCCGATTATTATGAAGATCTTGTCGATATGGAGGAGGCCAAGCGGAAAAATGTTCCCGTAGTAGGTGTGGGTGAGCGGTGTTATATCGAAAATGCGATTTTGGATAAAAACTGCCGTATTGGCAATGATGTGCGAATTAATGGCGGCCCGCATCTCTTAAATGCTAACCACGCTACTTATACCATTTGTGATGGCATCGTGGTCGTTAAGAAGAATGCGGTTATTCCAAACGGTACGACGATAGGATTGACGTCCAGCTAAATTTTAGTGTACAAGGGCGGTAATTTAGTCGTATCACTTTATGTTATACTTATAGATGTCTCTTAAAAGCAATCGCCCGTACATATTTTACCTCCAGTGGAAAATTATGTGACGTGGTACTGTCTTTGCTAAGGACCATATAATATCATAAAATAGTATGCGATTTAGACAGATTATCTCCCTTTTTTTTGTTTTGTTTACCCTGGTGAACTGCGATACGTCTTTGATGGTGCAGGGGACTGGCGTATTGCGCGATGCCGCGCGTAAATTTGAGCTTCGGAATGGCAACAGGACGGTGATTTATATTCCGATGCGGCATTTGGGCACACGGGTATACTATGATCATATCCAAAACACCGTCGATTCTCTTCAAAAATCAGGATATGTCGTTTTTTACGAAAGTATAGCCTATCAGGTAGATAGCGCTGCGCAACGCGATCTTTATGACCGCAAGTTCAGAAAGTTGACCGGCAATCGGCTTGGATTGCAGCAATGCATTGAAACACCTGGAGATACTTCAAGAGTACTTCGGGCGCCCATGTACCGTAAGCTCGGGCAGCGAATTATTAGTCAGCCCGATTATTCATTCTTTCGAGTAAACTATGAGACAGCCGTGAATGCGGATATTCCAAAAAATAAATTACTTGACGAGTTTGAATACCTGTATGGTACCATCAATCTGGATGCATGTGATTTTAAAACGCCATTGCATGAGCCTTATTCCTGTAAGGCCATGAAGACTGCGTTAAAAAACAAATTTGATAAAGAATTTATCATGAAAAAAAGGGAAGAGAATCTTGCCTCTTTAGTGGCTGATGCTCCGCAACAGAAGATTTTAATCTTATTTGGAACCTCACATTTTAAAGGCTTTTTGCGTAATTTGCAAGATCGGGATCCCAAATGGATACAGATCAAATAATATGTTAGAAAAACTGTTCATCGTATTGCTTATACCTGTAACGATTTATGTCGTGTATTACCTGCTAAATCGTACGGCCAAAAATAGCAAAGCCATCACACGTGTATTGAGTGACGAAGGTAAGGAAATTCTCGAAAGAGAAGTTGCCTACTACCGCAAATTGTCCACTGCTGACCGAGCGGAATTTGAATCGCGCTGTCTAAATTTTTTGGATACGGTAAAAGTGGAAGGTGTGGGTGTAGAGATTGAATTGAAAGATTATATGATGATTGCTGCGAGTGCGATTATACCTATATTTTCCTTTAAAAAATGGACCTATCCAAACCTAACGAATATTATGGTTTATCCTTCGCAGTTCAACACAGCTTATGAATTTGAAGGACACGCCGATCGCCATATTATGGGTATGGTCGGGGAAGGTGCCATGAACGGACAGATGATTTTGTCCAAGTCGGCTTTGGAGTATGGATTTAGAAATGCAAATGACGGAGAGAATACCGCCATTCATGAATTTGTTCATCTCCTCGACAAAACCGATGGCACAGTAGACGGCATTCCAACGCAATTAATGGATAAAGCTTCTGTAATACCTTTTATGAACTTAATAAGAAAAGAAATTGATAATATAAAAGCCAATAAATCGGACATTGATGTGTATGGAATGACAAATCCAGCAGAGTTTTTTGCTGTTGCATCGGAATATTTCTTTGAAAATCCAGAAAAATTTAAACAACATCATCCAGAGCTTTATACGGCGCTTTCTGAAATTTTCGAACAAAGCTAATTATTGATAATTGAAATTTTAGGTTTAAGAAAGGACTTTTCGATGAATTATTAATCGTTTTGTTAGCTTTGCTAAAGTTTTGTTAACTCTATTTATTAACTATAACTGTTATGCCTAAAACTACATTCTATTCTACGATTACCCTAGTTTTCATCCTCCTCTGTAGTAATCATCAGGGGATGGCCCAGCAGCGTTTCAATCCTGCACCAACCTTTACGGAAATGGCCGATCCAACAAAAGATACATTATCCGATTGGTCGAATGTTGAAGAGGGATTACACGCTTCCTTTGTATCTATTGATAAACGTTATCCCAAATCCCTAAATCCCAATTTGACTGCCCAACGCGCAGCAACGGTATACGCCTGGAAAGGCGAGCAGGTTTCCGTTCAGTTTATTCTATGGACTTCCGCTGCTGCACCTCATGTAACTGTTTCTGCGGCGGATTTAAAGTCCACCACCGGTGAATCGATTCCTGGCGATGTGGTACAGACGCGCTTTGTGCGGTATGTCATGACGGACGAATTTGCGAGTGGATGTGGGTACCGTAAACCAGCGGATTTTAAGGCTTCGCTTTCTGCAGATATGTTGGATAACCTCAAAAGTTACGATCTCGAAGCAAAAAAAGTGCGTCCTGTCTGGGTTACTGTCAAAGTGCCCAATGATGTAACGGGGGGAAATTACCATACAACACTCTCGATTCATCAAAATGGTATCGTGAAAGAGCAGCTGCAGCTGACCGTTATCGTTCAAAACCATGTGCTGCCTCCCGCGTCTCAGTGGAGTTACCATCTGGATCAGTGGCAACATCCTTCGGCAGTTGCGCGCGTGAACAAGGTGAAGATGTGGAGCGATGCACATTTTGAGACTTTGAGACCGACGATGATGCAGTTGGCGGCAGCAGGGCAGAAGGTCATTACAGCTACGCTCAATAAAGATCCCTGGAATGTACAGACCTATGATCCCTACGCCGATATGATCATCTGGAAAAAGGGTAAGGATGGATCTTGGTCTTACGACTATTCGGTATTTGACCGTTGGGTCACCTTTATGATGGATCTGGGGATCAGTAAGGAGATCAACTGTTATTCTCTATTGCCATGGAATAACGAGCTTCATTATTTTGACGAACGAAAAAAACAATTGGTCAATGTTACAGCAAAGCCGGGAACAGAGATATTCGAAGCCTTATGGTCGCCTTTCTTAAAAGATTTCAGTAAACATCTACGTGAGAGAGGCTGGTTGAAGATAACCAATATTGCCATGGATGAGAGGAGCCGGGAGGAAATGGATGCTGCCGTCGCTTTGTTGGAAAAGGTCACTCCTGAATTTAACATCGCGTTTGCAGATAACCACAAAAGCTACCAGCGTTATCCCAAAAGTATCGATATCAGCGTCGCTGCTGGGGATCCTTTTGATCATCAAGATTTTATTGATAGAAGAAAGAAGGGGTATGTAACGACATTCTATGTGTGTTGTTCTGACGAATTTCCAAATCAATTCACGTTCTCCGACCCCGCTGAATCTACCTATATGGCTTGGTATGCCCTAGCAGCTGGCTTCGATGGCGCTTTGCGCTGGGCTTTTAATTCATGGGTGCTAGATCCTCTGCGTGACTCCAGGTTTCGCACCTGGCCAGCAGGAGATACCTATATAGTTTATCCACAGGGAAGAAGTTCAATCCGCTATGAGCGCATGCTGGAGGGTATACAAGACTACACAAAAGTGAATATGCTAATCAAAATGTTGGAGGAATCAAATGATCAACTTAATTTAACGAAACTGAATGCAAAAATTGCAAAACTCAATACAGCTAAACGCTATGCAGACTGGAATAACGACCTCAATGAAGCAAAGAATTTTGTGAATGCACTGTCCCAGTAAATCGGACTAAGCGGCAAATAGCTAATATGATATTGCCCGCGGAAATTGAAAAACCATTACCCCTATAATATTGTTGTTAACATGTAGCGACTGGCTAAACAGCACAAATCGCTTGATTACATTCTAAAATTATATTATGCGTATGAAAAATGTAGCACATCAGATTGTTGACCTCTTAAAAAATGCGGGAATTAAGCGTATTTATGCCGTAACAGGCGATAGTTTAAATTTTTTTAACGAAGCGGTCCACGCCGATGGAACGATGCAATGGATACATGTAAGACATGAGGAAGCTGGAGCATTTGCCGCAACAGCTGAAGCAGATTTACACGGGATTGCTTGTTGCGCGGGTAGTAGTGGACCGGGGCATGTGCATCTGATCAATGGTGTGTATGAAGCCCACAAGACGCGTGTACCGATGCTCGTGATTGCGTCAACGTGTGCTACATACGAGTTTGGAACAGATTATTTTCAAGAAACCAATCCAATCAAATTGTTTGATGATTGTTCTTGCTATAATCAAATGATCACCCGACCTGAGCAGGTGCAGCGCATGGTTCAGAATGCGCTGCAGCAAGCTATATCAAAACGTGATGTTGCTGTTATCGGGCTCCCTGGGGACGTCTCTGAAATGGAGGCGGTCGATATGAATACATCGTCGAAAGTATTTTTTACTGAGCCTCAGGTGAGACCTTCGGACATGGAAATCGGTCGTTTGGCACAGTATATCAATCAGGCCGAAAAAGTGACTTTATTTTGTGGTGTCGGTGCAAGGAAAGCGCAAAGGCAGATTGTTGAATTATCGCAAAAGATCCACGCGCCAGTGGGCTATTCATTTAAAGCAAAGTTGGATATTCAGCGCGATAACCCCAACGAAATTGGTATGACCGGACTCCTAGGTATGGCTTCAGCTTTTCAAAGTATGCATCAATCCGATCTTATTCTACTTCTAGGGACCGACTTTCCTTATAAGGATTTTATACCTACGAATAAAACCATTATTCAGATTGACATTGAAGGTGAGAAGCTAGGACGGCGATCTATAGTAGATTATGGGTTGGTAGGAGATATCGAACATACCTTAAAAGCTGTATTGCCCTTTGTAGAGGCGCGGGCCGACACGGAATTTCTAGATAAGCAGTTGGAATCTTACGCGAAGGTGAAAGAAGATTTAATGACTTATGTAGACGATCGGGGTAGCGAATGTGCTATTCAACCTGAATTTGTTGCCCATGCAATTGATCAGAAGGCCAGTGATGATGCTGTATTTTTACTGGATACAGGAATGTGCTGTGTTTGGGGAGCGCGTTATATTAACCAGCGCAAGGACCGCATTATGTTGGGCTCTTTCAATCATGGTTCTATGGCTAACGCTATGCCGATGGCTATTGGAGCAGCATTGACACATCCCAAACGCCAAATAATTGCATTTTGTGGTGATGGAGGACTGTCTATGTTACTGGGGGATCTCGCAACAATAAAGCAATATAACTTACCCATTAAAATCGTTGTTTTCAACAACCGCTCACTGGGTATGGTCAAGTTGGAAATGCAGGTGGCAGGTTTGAAAGACCAGGAAACCAATATGGTGAACCCCGACTTTGCTCTCATTGCGCAGGCGATGGGTATCCGCGCATTTACAGTAACGCAGCCCGAAGATGTGGATAGGGTACTTAACGAAGCACTCAACATCACCGATGAGCCCGTTTTGCTGGATATTTATACCAATCCGAATGCGCTTGCCATGCCCCCAAAAATATCATTTAGCCAAATGAAAGGCATGACAGAAAGCATGGCTAAGTTGATGTTATCGGGTAATTTTGAAGAAGTATGGGATACCATTAAGTCGAATTATAAGCATTTAAAGTCGCTTTAGTTATTGCTGAGAAACTGGTCAAGAAACAGACAATGCCCTCGAAAATCAGCTTCGAGGGCATTGTCTGTTAAAGTAGAATTTGGAAGAAATATTATCTTAATATTGACGTTGAACAAACCATAGGCTTTTCAGTAACTCTTCCTTACAGCGTCTGAGTTTTTCAATTTTGGATTCTGGAGAAGTTCCAACTTGCTCATTAACAATAATAGCTAAGTCTGTTTCAATCGACAATTTTGTGAGTGAATTACATCCACTATCAAATTTCTTAAAGCTTACATCTTTCATACTAATATTGGTTAAGAATTCCTGAATTTTATCATGTACAATTTACTAATAAAAATTAGCTTTACAACCAGCCTTCGATAATTTTATTGTTACTAAATTGTTTATTTTTAATAGATTATCGGTAATATTAATAGCTTATTCCATAATAGATAAACAATGTTTACATTTTTTTGTTTTGTGAATTTTAAAATTCTAAATGTTAGTTATTTAAAACAAAATTTATGTTGAATTGCTCTTTATAGTGTAAATAAAAAATACAATATGAGAATAATCAATTTTGGATTTATACTATTGCTGTGTAGCACTGCTTGCCACCAAGAAAAGAAAAACCAGGAGTCTTCAACGAAGCGGGATACTGCTGTATATGATGCTCGACCATTGGAAGGTTCGATATCTTCTACCGGAAAGCGTACTTATCAATACCTTAAAAATGGCGATACAATTTCATTGGCAGTCGTTGTCGACGGGGAGAAGATACATGGTGATTTAAGCTATGCCTGGAAGGAAAAAGACCGTAACACGGGACATATTGAAGGGGAATTAAAAGGCGATCTGTTATTGGCCGATTATACCTTTTCTTCTGAGGGACAGGAATCTGTCCGTGAGGTAGCGTTTAAAGTGTCCAAGGAGTATGCACTAGAAGGTTATGGTGCAATGGAAGAAAAAGCTGGAAAAATGTCTTTTGTTGATGTAAACAAGCTGGCATTTGATGAAAAATTCCGTTTAAGTAACGTATCTGAGGGTAAATGAGATTAGCTTTGGAATAAAAATTAGTAGGCCGACTAATAATGCTGTGATGCTGCTTATCATCACAGCAGCTGCGGCTACATCTTTAATCTTTTTTATGGCTGGGTTTTCCTCGTGACAAGTAAAGTCTGCTATATTTTCCATTGCGGTATTGAGGAGCTCACAGACGAACACGAATCCTATGGATAATAGCACGGCAATCCATTGGTTTACACTGATGTTAAGTATAATGGAGAGAATTAAGGCGATAACAGCTGCTACGCTGTGCACCCTGAAATTGTGTTCCTCCTGCCAAGCTGTCTTTATTCCGTTGAAAGCATAGCGAAAACTCTTTAATCTTGCACTAAATGAAAAGCTATCTTTTGCCATTGTTATCATTTCTGTTTGATATAAAGATAATGCTTTATGAGGGGTTAGGATGCACGATTTTTAGTGTTTTTTTACACCAAGCTAATCCTGTTATAATTCATTTTATCTCGTGTTTTAAATCTAAGTCTACTTTATATTCCTTTTCTTTCGAATGCCTTCTAATTTTCATTAAATTGCTGTATGATCTATAATTTTGACAAAACAATTGTTCGTCGTGGTACGGATTCAGTTAAATGGAATCAGCAGAACTACGAAGATTTGATTCCGCTTTGGGTGGCAGATATGGATTTTCCTGCAGCACAACCTATCGTAGATGCACTTTCAGAACGGGTTAGGCATGCCATATATGGTTATGCTTCGGTTCCCTTTGCCTTTTACAGGGCGATTATGAACTGGTCTTTTCAACGACATAAATTCGCACTTCAGCAGGGATGGCTGCTCCCGGTTATTGGTGTTGTACCGGCACTTTCGGCTTTGGTTAAAGCACTCACCGCTCCTGGCGACAAGATTCTGGTTCAGGAACCTGTCTATCATTGTTTTTTTTCCGCTATTGAACGTAATGGGGCGGAGGTTGTATCGAATGACTTAAAGTATCATGATGGGCAGTATAGCATCGACTTTGAGGATTTCGAATCTAAGGCAAGCGACCCGAGAGTTAAGGTATTTATTTTATGCAGCCCCCATAATCCCGCAGGACGGGTTTGGACTCGAGCGGAATTAGAACGTTTAGGAGATATCTGCTTGCGGCATCATGTTTTTGTTATTTCAGACGAAATTCATTGTGATTTGGTATTTGATGGCTATACGCATATTCCATTTGGAAGCATCAGCGCTTCCTTTTTGTCAAATTCAATTACGTGCATTGCGCCGAGCAAAACCTTTAACTTGGCAGGCTTACAGGTTGCTACGGTCGTTGCAGCAGATCCTGAGCTCAAGAAGAAGGTCCAGCTCGCTTTTCTTGCGAATGAGATTAGCAGTGTAAGCCCCTTCGCCATAACAGGTTTGATCGCCGCATATGAATCGGGTGGGGAATGGTTGGATCAGGCGTTAGATTATATTCACGCCAATTATTTGTATTTAAAAGATTTTATGACTGAGCATCTTTCGGCTTTGCATGTACTTCCTTTGGAAGGCACCTATCTTGTATGGATAGATTGTAGTGCTCTGGGCGTTTCAAGTCGAAAATTGGGACAGTTGTTATTGGAAGAAGTGCATGTTCAGGTTAACGTAGGAGCAATGTACGGAAAAGGGAGCGACAACTTTATCCGGCTAAATATTGCCTGTTCAAGGGATATTTTGAACAGCGGCTTACTGCGGTTAAAACAAGTTTTCTTACCATTACTGCAAGCAGCGGAATAGCGGACAGTCATTCCGATATGAAAGTAAGCTACTCACGCAGGTGTTGATGTCAACGTATCGGGGAAGAGCAAAAAATCCGCTACATCAGTTGATGCAGCGGATTTTTTTAGACTTGTTTCAGTGCGTATTAAATACCCATTTCTTTTAGAATGAACTGTGCATTATCAATTTTATCGGCAACCCAAAGGACATAACGTATGTCTACGCCGATGGATCTACTATAGCTTTCGTTCCAGGCGAAATCATTGATTGTTGCGTCATAGGCACGATCAAAATTTACGCCGATCAATTCGCCATTGGCATTCATAATTGGAGATCCTGAATTTCCTCCGGTCGTATCCATATCATATAAAATATTGACAGGGACAGATCCGAGATCTTTTTGCAGGTAAGGTCCAAAATTTTTGTTGAGATAAGCTGTTTTGATTTCTTTTGGATAGTCAAACTCAGGCAAGCCCAGGTTTCCTTTTTGAATGATTCCTTCGATTGTGGTGAACGGTTTCATATAGGTTGCGTCAGCAGGAGAGTAACCTTTGATATGACCATAAGTCAAGCGTAAGGTAGAGTTTGCATCCGGAATAAAGTTTTTGGCCTGAAAGATTTCCTTAACAGCGACATAATCGCCCATTAATTTGTTGAGTACTCCTTCGCGTCTTTTTTGCTCAGCCGCGTACTCGACGATATCGTTATGTAGCTTATCCTGAAAATCCAATAATTCGTCGTTAAATTTTAGAAGCGCATCGGCATTGGTCAAGACGGTATTCAGTACATATTGTTGATCGCCAAGTTTGCTATTCTGAATGATTTCAGTCGCAAACTGCTGCGCTTTTTCATTGTTGAATTGCAATTTCTGAATAGAGGCAAGTTGATTTTTGCCCTGAAAGGCAACGGCATCTTCCAACATTTTAGCGAAAATCCGCTTATCGGCCTGTTTATTATAACTTTCGTAAGTTTCGTTGAGAGCCGTTTTTAATTTTTCGATATTGAGATCGAACAATTGTTTGGCCGATTGGGGTGACTTCTCCTTGGCCAAGAAGGATTTCAACATGTTGATATCGCGAGCGACTTTCAATAGGCTCGTGCTGTTGTAAATGTTGTTGATCCAAAGCTCCTTTAGCGCATCTTGATCACTCAGCTGGTAATAAGCGTCAATTTCAGCAAGGAGGTTTCCATATTTATTTTTAAGTTCGGGCTTACTTAGAATAAAGGCCGCCAATGCTTCGTCTTCCTGTTTTTTTGTCGAAAGCAGGTCGATACCTTTTAAACCCTTGAGTTTGCCACGATAGTTCTTTAATACATTGGCATTGCGTTTTATACGAGTGGCCAAGGATAATGCAATATCAGTATTGTCTTTTCCAGCTTCTTCCATTTGTCTATTTTGGAAGTCGTATAGATTGGATACATAAGGTAAAAGATATTCTTGTTGATATCGAATATATTGAGCCGGGCGGTGGCGGAATGTTTTTCCGGGATAGCCGAGTATAAAAGTAAAATCATTTTCCCGTACGCCATTTGGATTGACCTTAAGATGTTTTTTTGGCTGGTAAGGAACGTTATCTTTTGAATAAGGAGCAGATTTTCCGTTTTTGTCTACGTATGCCCTCAAAAAAGAATAATCTCCCGTGTGGCGAGGCCATACCCAGTTGTCTGTTTCTCCACCAAATTCGCCGATATTTTGACGGGGAATATAAACTAGACGAACATCCTCGATCGTTTTATAGCGAAATAACACATAACTTTTTCCGATAAACATTTCCGACACTTCAGCTTTAATGGTTGGATCCTCTTTTTCAGCTTGTTTAACCAGTTCCTGCTGTTTACGTTTGATGGTATTGATGCGTTCTACAGGATCGCTGATATTGGCCACAGCATTCAATATTTTGGCTGAAACATCTTCGTAAGAATCGGTGATTCTGATTTTTAATCCTTTAGCTTCAATTTCTTGTTCTTGGTTTTGCGCGACAAAACCATTTTTCAGGTAATTGTTTATTGCTGTACTGGCAAGTTGAACAGCCGAAAAGGCACAGTGGTGGTTGGTTATGATCAGTCCACGATTGGAAATAAATGATCCTGTACATCCGCTGACTTGAACAAGGGCATCTACCAGACCGACCTGGCCAGGATTGTAAATGTCTTTCTCACTGATTTTTAGTCCAGCTTTCTTCAACCCAGCCCTATTTAATTCACTTAGTGGAAACATTCCTTCGTCCGGATTCGCCTTGGTATAAGCGCTATTTGCCACGGTTAAGAATAAAGCTAGCGCAATTTTCGTATGATTTATAAACTTCATAGGATTTTAACTATCAACTGTTGTAAATCTCCAAATTTAAGAAAAGCATTTTGATGAAATCGATTTTTTATGCGAACAAATGTAACAATAGTGGGTATAAAGGGCTTTTTTGGCAAGGTATTTATTGTACAATGTACGAGCCAAATACTTATGTTGACTTTAATTATAAAGGATTTGACTATGGTTTACGACAGGATTCGTAGTTTTGTGCTTTAAAGATAGTAAGATGACCTTAATCCAATTGGAATATATTGTAGCTGTTGATACCTACCGGAGTTTTGTGGCAGCTGCCGAAAAATGTTTTGTCACGCAGCCAACTTTAAGTATGCAAATTCAAAAACTCGAAGAGTCTTTAGGAGCGAAAATCTTTGATCGCAGTCGCCAGCCTGTTATTCCAACAGAAATCGGGGAGAAAATTATTCTCCAAGCTCGACTTGTTTTAATAGAAAGCCGGAAGATCAATGAAATTGTTCAAGATAAAAAAGGAGAAATTGAAGGCACCTTAAAGGTCGGTGTCATTCCAACAATTGCCCCTTATTTACTTCCCAATGTGTTGGCCACATTTATGGAGAAGTATCCGAAACTACAATTGCAGATATGGGAATATACGACAGAACGAATTGTTCATGAATTGAAAGTCGGACTTTTGGATTGTGGTGTGTTGTCAACTCCGTTAAATGACCCTGGGATATTGGAATCGCCTTTGTTTTATGAAAACTTTGTTGCTTATATTTCGACCAATAGTTCCCTATTTTCAAAGAAAATACTTAGTGGTGATGATATTGCTGACGATAAGCTTTGGTTACTTAATGAAGGCCATTGCATGCGCGGTCAAGTACTTAATATTTGTCACCACAAGCACAATCAAGATCTTACAGGAAGATTCGAGTACAATACGGGTAGTGTAGAGACGTTAAAGCGCATGGTGGATGTCAACGACGGAATTACGATATTGCCAGAATTATCGATCTGGGATTATTCCGATGAACAATTGGATCGGATCCGTTATTTCAAATCGCCAGAACCGGTACGGGAAATATCCTTGGTAACGACCCAAAATTACGTCAAAAGACATGCAATTCAGGCCTTAGAAAAAGAAATACTCGCCGTAGTGCCTGATAAATTTAAAACAAAAAAGAAGAAGGAAGTGTTGAGCTTTCAATAAGATGATATGGGAAACCTCAAAGGACGTTTTTTTAGAAAGATAGACCAAATTAACCAATGGCGGATGAAAAAAGTTTCGAACAGAAATTTTATCATTCTATTGGCATTTTTGGTGGGAATTGTTGGCGGTATCATGGCGTCTGTGCTGAAGAGGCTGACTCATTTTATTGCGGCAACTATACAAGATGATATTGATTGGAAGGTAAAGTACTCCGTCTATTTGATTTTTCCATTGATCGGGATCTTGCTTAGTGTATTTTTTGTCCGCAAGTTTTTAAAAGGGAAGAAGATGGAGCACGGTATTACTCCGATTATTTATGCCATTAGTCGCAAAGGAAGCCGGTTAGACCCGAGTAATATTTATTCTCAGGTAGTCACCTCTGCCATTACCGTGGGTTTTGGTGGATCTTGTGGTTTGGAGGCTCCAGTCGCTTTGGGCGGGTCTTCTATTGGTTCTAATATAGCCCGCTTTTTTGGTTTACAGTATAAGGAAGTCACCATGTTATTGGCTTGTGGAGCCGCAGCGGGAATTTCAGGGGCGTTCAACAGCCCTTTGGCGGGAATGATTTTTGCAATTGAGATTTTACTGCCTGAATTTTCTATTCCTGTGTTTATTCCTTTATTAATTTCCTCGGCCCTGGCTTCAGTAGTGTCGCGAGTCTTGTACAATGAACCTCTATTTAGTACGTTTAACTCCGATTGGCAGGTTTCGGCGTTACTATTTTATTTGCTGCTGGCGGTACTTATTGGTCTTTATACCATTTATTTTGCGCGTGTTTCCAGAACTGTTGGAAAATGGTTTGCAACCATTAAGAATCCCTATAACAAAGTTTGGGTGAGTGGTATTTCCTTAGGTTTGATGATTTTTGTATTTCCAGCATTGTACGGTGAGGGATACATTACCATACAGCAAATTCTCAACGGGCAGTTTAACTCGATTGTTAAAAACAGCTTGTTTTCGAATTATAAGGACATCGGCTTAGTGGTGTTTGGTTATACGATATTGACGTTATTTGGAAAATCCTTTGCTGCATTGTTTACATTGAACGGAGGAGGCAACGGAGGAGTTTTTGGACCAAGTTTGGTCATGGGAGGTTTGTTGGGCTTTGCGTTTTCATACGGTATAAACTTGACTGGAATTGCCGAGTTAAATGTACCAAATTTTGTGGTAGCGGGAATGGCTGGTGCTTTGAGTGGCATTATGCATGCTCCGTTAACGGGTATATTTTTAATTGCAGAGGTTACGGGAGGTTACACATTAATGGTTCCATTGATGTTGGTCTGTTCAATTTCTTATTTGATCAATCGGACGGTATTGAAGCACTCCATTTATACTAAAGTATTGGCGGAATCGGGGGATCTGATTTCCTATGAGGATAAGGATCGATCGGTACTCAGTATGATGCGAATAAAATATGTATTGGAAACTAATTTTGTGATCCTGCGCCCTGATGAAACACCTAAAACTAGGCAAACGGACATTATCCATAGTAAGCGTAATATCTTTCCGGTAGTGGATTACGAGGGTAAATTTATTGGTCTTATCTACAGCGAGTTTCTATTTTCTGCGTTATTGGGGGAAGTAGAAGGGGGAGATACGACCTTTGAAAAATTAGCTCAGAAGCCAAATGATACAGTAGGGATCAATGAAAATATGGAAATTGTGATGGCCAAAATGAATAAGGATGATACCTGGATACTTCCTGTTTTAGGAGCCGAAAACAAATATATGGGCTTCGTCTCCAAATCGAGTGTATTTAATAAATACCGCGCATTACTGATACGTCAGGGCCATTATTTGGAATAGGTAGAACACTTCATCTTTGGTATAAGCTTTCTCGGGTAGATTAAACCCGAGGAAGCTTTAAGAATTTCTTAACCACGCAAAGCCATGATCTTGCTTACATATTTCCCGATGATATCAAACTCGATATTGACAGTGCTACCTACTTCCACGTGTTGCAAGTTGGTATGTTCAAATGTATAGGGAATGATCGCGACGGAAAATTGATCGTCTCTCGAATCTACAACTGTTAAGCTTATACCATTTACAGTAATGGATCCCTTTTCTACGGTAATATTTTGTTTGCAGATATCATATTGAAAGGTAAAAACATAACTACCATTTTCGTCTCGCTTGGCTATGCAACAGGCAGTCTGATCAACATGTCCTTGTACGATATGTCCATCAAATCTCCCTCCAGCCAACGTACAGCGCTCCAGATTAATTAAGTCTCCCACTTTCAACTGTGCCAAATTTGTCTTTTGCAGGGTTTCATCAATTGCCGTTACTTGATGGAGATTGTCGTTCAATCCAACTACGGTGAGACATACTCCATTGTGGCTCACACTTTGGTCTATTTTAAGTTCATTGGAAATAGCGGAACTGACATAAAAATGAATATTGCTTTTGTCCTTTTCGATATTTTCTATTTTTCCTAGCGTTTCTATAATTCCAGTAAACATGATGCTCTTTTTGATTGAGTCAAAGTTACTAAATAATTAAATGAATCATCTATGTTTACTTCCTACAAAAATGAGCAGTAAAATATCCTGTCCATAGCATTACAAAAATGTGAAAAGAGTGTAGTGTACTTTTTACACTTACTAATCCTTTTGTGAAGGTTGTCCTAAAGCAAATTTATGGGAGTTGAAAAAAAATATAACAAAATTTTTGTTTATATCATTTGAACCATTATCTTTGTCATAGGTTTAGGTTGATTGCCTCTTACAAAGAGGTATTTATAAAAGCTTAGCAGGTCGCCCGACCAATGCTAAGCTTTTTTTTAGCACCTATTTTTCATAGTTATTCCACCACATCTTGATTGTACGTTTTTGCTTTCTTTGTTATGTCGACACTTTGTGCGGATCAGGCATAGCATGTATTCGTCAAGGTTTATTGAATAAAAGTATGGGGATATAACAAATTTACGCGCTGGTTAGCTCGTGCTGATTACGTAGATTGATGATGATTACAGCTGTTAAAATAAGCAGTATGTCAAACCACTGAAATCCCGTTACGACTTCCTGCAAAACGAACATGGCAGAGAGTGTTGAAATAGGAATCTCTAGGCTTGAAATTATATTACCCATTGCTATTCCAGTTTGAGGTATGCCTTTTGTAAATAATAAAGGCGGAAGGATGGTGCCAAAGATCGCAATAAGCAGTCCCCAGGGTAATGCTTCAATTTGCATATACCGGACGATAGCAATATTCCAAAATACCACGATGAGTAATAGTCCGCCGAGAACTAGGAATTGGCTGCGCACTAGACTTGGTAATTGCTTCTCTATAGAACTTGACGCATAAATTGCCAGTGCATAACTTATCCCGGCTCCGAAACCTAATAGTATTCCTTTGTAGTTAAGAGCAATATCATTTTGCAATATATTAGTAGCAAAGGCCGTTCCGACTAGGACAATAATAACACCTATTATTTTTGCACGTGATGGGAATTTTTTTAGTAGCAATGCTTCGGCAACTAAACTAATCCAAATAGACTGCATCAGTAGAATAATTCCAATGGATACTGGAATGTATTGAATGGATAGGTAATAAAGTGTTGTTGTCAGCCCTAGAGAAATGCCCCAGATCATCAATTTAATTTTCGATGAGAATTTGATGACGCTATATTCTTCTACGTTGCGTTTTGATAAAAGATTCAATGCCAGCAAAAGGAGAAATCCGAACATAAATTGCAAAAAGGTCAACAAGCTGGTATTTATACCTAAATGATTGGCATATTTTACAATTGTCGCAAGAAGTCCGTAACTGCAAGCGCCAGCAGCGACATAGAGTGTTGATTTATAGTCCTTCATTTTGAAAATAGTTTTGAAATAAAGCCAATTGTTGTGATAATGATTTGCTCCAGTAGGCTGTATCATGTCCTCCTCTTGATTCCATATATAAGTGCTCAATATTTTTGCTGGTCAGATGCTTATGAAATGTTCTGTTCATTTCCAGCATTTGTTGGTCTTCGGTTCCACAATCGATAATGTAGTGCTGCTTATTTTGCATCATCCTATCTTCATTGCTGTAAATCCGTTCGCTGTCGTTTAGAGCTTTTAAATCTCCCAGTACTTGGTCTACCTGATAGCCTTGATATCCTTTTCCGAAGCGATCGAAATCTATGGCACCGCAGGAGCTTCCGACAATTGAAAAGGTGTGCGGATAAGCTATACTGATGTGTAGCGCTCCATAACCACCCATGCTCCAGCCGAGTATCCCTCGAGCACTTCTATACGGTAAGGTAGGGTAGTGCTGGTCGATGTAGTTGACGAGTTCGGCACCGATAAAAGAGCTGTATTGTGAATGAGGATTTATGGGGCTATCGACGTACCAGGAATTGAAATTTCCATTGGGCAGAACATAAATAGTTTGAAATGTTTTTGCTTTTTGAAGTAAGTCGGGAATATCGTCCTGCAAAGTGCGGTCTGGATTGCCACTATAACCATGAAGAATATAGACCGTTTTATATTGAACTCCATGTTGGATTTCGGGTGTAACGATAATGGTCTCGATATTTTTGTCCATCTTTTCACTATGGACTTTTGTTCTGATTATCTGTTGAGCTGTTAGCGGTAGGATAAGAGCAGAGAATAGGAGTGTGCATATTATTTTCATGTCCTAATAATTTATCTTTATAGGACAAAATTCTAAAGTTTAAAAGTAGAAAACATGTACAAATGTTGATGGAATTATGATTTTAATTCTTTACGGATTCGGCTCAGCTGTGTTGGCGTTACTCCTAGATAAGACGCTATATGGTGTTGTTTCAGTCTTTTAAAAAGCGATTGATTTTTGTAAAGCTCTATATACCGCTCTTTGGCAGATTTCCATTTGAGTTCAATTTCAAGTGGTTCTTTTTTTACGACCCAATTCTTTTCGAGATAAGCAAGCTGAAAAAGTGCTAAATCATGGTGGGTTGCTATAAGTTCGCGAAACACTTTAGCGGAATACTGGATCAATTGGACATCTTCGAGTGCAACGATACTGAATTTACTTGGTTTTTCTTCGATGATTGCAGCAGTAGAAGCACAAAAGCTGTTTTCCTCGAAAAATAATTTGTAAACGATATTGCCATCAGCATCCGGTCTATAATAGCCTAACAGTCCCTTGCAGACGAAGTAATAGTATTTCGCATATTCTCCAGCGCGTAGGATGAGTTCGTTTTTTTTGAACTGTTTTACCTGACAGATCGTTTTCAAAACTTCTGTTGTGGCCGGGCTAAGCGCCGCATAGCTATTCATTTCGAAGAGAAGTTTTTCTATCATCAGGAGAGGCTGTTAGTTTTAGTTTGTCAGGAAAAGTCAATTACGAATGCTGACAAGCTTAAACAAAGAAAAGCTAATCTTGCGATTAGCTTTTCTTTTGTGATCCCGCTGGGATTCGAACCCAGGACCCATACATTAAAAGTGTATTGCTCTACCAGCTGAGCTACGGAATCTTACTTCTTTAATTCTGAACTACCGTTCCTTGTTTGAAGTGATGCAAAGATAGGGTTAATCCCTATTTCTCGCAAGTATTTATGTGATAAAAATGCGGTCTAGCTCTTTACGGCTTCATTTTTAGTGATTTATTTTTTGTTTTAGGAGAGGAATTCCCGGTCTTCTTCCGATAATTGGGACCTTCGTTCGCTGCTCTCTTCATTAGATTCTTCAATATTGTCCTGTTCATACACCTGCTGTTTCTTCTTTCCAATTTTTAGGGCGAATAAAAATGCGATTCCGGCAATAAAAAAAGCTAATAGCAGCTTCCATAGCGCGACCTGTGTTTCTCCGAAAAAATTGAGCGGCACCGATTGTGGGTTTCTGACACAGACCACTGTGATGATCACCGTTATGAAAATTAAAAAGATATTACGCATGTTTCTGTAAACTATATATTATTATTACAACAGCGAATATAGGGATTATCTGTTTTTAATTGAGATCGATATTTATACAATTTAAGTGTAGTGAATTTCAGATAACCGAAACTAAACTGACACTCGTGGCAGCGGTTGCTGAATGGCGATGTCAAAAGCGTGTTACTCTAATCACACTATAGTACTCATAATAGAGAGGCTTTCGTGTTGTCGATGAGGTGATCAGTATATTAGGGATGTATATAAGATTAAGATAGGAGCATGGCTTGGGGATGTTTGATCAAGGTGCTGATGGTTGCTTCATTTTTTAGGATTTCTTCATGAAAAGGAGTAGGAATCATCACCTTAAATGTTTTTCGAGCAGTTTTTATTATAAAAAGGGCACCGTGTACGATCTGTTTATCGTCAATGATCAAAGTATGTTGCTTGGCAACCTGACTGCCTAATTTTTCCTTTTCTATAACTTGTAAAAGTTGCTGCATTGTTTTAAAATATTTAGCCAAAATTACTAAATACTTATCATTTTTTGCTTTTTTTCTGGACGTCGTTATTTTAAATTTGGTCCTTGCTTTCTGTTTTTTATTGTTTTTTTTATAGCTAATAAACGTTTTAGCAAAAAAAGTTTGCAAAATTAAGTGCAAACGATTGCGTATTTATGTTGCTAAAATGCTCGCTATTAAAGCAATGTGTTAGCTAAAACTTGTTTAACTTTTTTAGCTTTGTGCAACAAATATCCAATAAAACAATATTATGAGTGGTATAACTACATTAGGTCAATTTATTATTGAAAAACAGGCTGATTTTCCATATGCCAAAGGTGAGCTCTCCCGTCTCTTACGCGATATTGGGATCGCAGCAAAGATTGTAAATAGAGAGGTTAACAAGGCCGGATTAGTTGATATTCTAGGTGACGCCGGACAAGTCAATGTACAAGGCGAAGGACAAAAGAAGCTGGATGTTTATGCGGATGAACAATTTATTAATGCGTTACAAAGTGGGGGCGAGTGTTGTGTAGTTGCTTCCGAGGAACATGAAAATCCAGTGTATATCCAATCCGGGATTTCCAAAAATGCGAAATATATTGTATGTATCGACCCATTGGATGGTTCAAGCAATATTGATGTAAATGTGTCTGTCGGGACAATCTTCTCTATCTACAGAAGGATATCTAACACGGGCGTTTCCTGCAATAGCAATGACATTTTACAGCACGGGACAAAGCAGGTAGCGGCTGGTTATGTGATCTATGGCAGTTCGACGATGTTAGTATACACGACAGGAAAGGGAGTAAATGGCTTCACATTGGATCCTTCGATCGGTGAGTTTTGTTTATCTCATCCAGATATGAAAATTCCTGCTTCAGGTCAGATCTACTCGATCAACGAGGGTAATTATTCTAAATTTCCGAACGGGGTGAAGCAGTATATTAAATATTGCCAAACGGAAGATAGTGCAACGCAGCGGCCGTACGCGTCGCGCTACATTGGCTCAATGGTGGCGGATATTCATCGCAATCTCCTTAAAGGGGGTATATTTCTTTATCCAACGACCTCTGCACATCCTAATGGCAAATTGAGATTGATGTATGAATGCAACCCCATTGCGTTCATAGTTGAGCAGGCTGGAGGCAAAGCTTCTAATGGCGTTCAGCGTATACTGGATATTGAACCTAAGACTTTGCATCAACGATCAGCTGCTTTTCTAGGTAATACCGATATGGTCGAACTACTGGAAGATTTCTTAAAAAAGTACATTGATTGAATCTGTAGTAATTCAATGACAGGCAAGATTCTTTAGAACACAAGAATTATTTATCTTTACACTCACAAAATGGCTTTATTATTGCGAAGCCATTTCTTTTCATGATCTGTCGTATGTTACGTTTTTTAATTTTTCTTTCGTTTGTTTCAGTAGTATTTTTTTCTTGTAGAGAGAATCCTCCTACATATGGCGATGTTTTGGCGAAGGGCTTTGAAAATAAATCCTATAAAGATTTTGATACAACCGCGTATGTTAAAATCTTCCATGAAGTGTACCATAAGGAAAAATCGAAGCTGATTAATCCAAGCTGGATGAAGGAATTAGCCGATTCCACGGAAGGGATGACTTTAATTTCGGAGCATCTCTTTGATGGTAGTATTGATACATTGCTGGCGTATTTTGAACGAAGTGAGGAGCATGGCATTCGTAGTAGTTATTTCCATACTTCAGCCATTAAAGAAACCCTGTTTTCTTTGCGGAAGCTGAAAACTAAAGATGTTGCAGCGGCCTATCCCTTATTAGCTAAGCTTGATCTATTGAGTACAGATGGACTGATAGCTTATGTAAGTAGTCTAAAATATGGTGTTGTCAACCCCAAGCGTCTTTATGGTAGATATTTTGTTCCTCAAAAGCGTATGAACTACAGTAAAGTTGTGCGCTTGCTGGACAGTGTAAAAATTGGAACTGTATTGACCGATATCCAACCAAAGAACCAATTCTACGTCAAATTTCAGAATCTGCTGCAAAGTGGAAATTTATCTGTGACGCAACGGAGCCAGGTGCTAATGGTATTGGAAAAATTGCGTTGGATGGGACAGGATTTTCCAGAAAAATATGTTTTTGTTAATATCCCTGAACAACGTCTGCATATTATCGAAGATGGAAAAACAAGCCAATCGATGAATGTATGTGTAGGTGAAACAGAAAATCCCGCCTATTCACGTAAAGGCGAGAACCATGAAACTCCGGTGATGCAGGGCATGTTGGATGCCATGCAAGTTAATCCCGTGTGGAATATTCCGAATAGTATTGTTAAAAAGGAAATATTAGCAAGCGTTCGAAATAATCCAAACTACCTGGCATCGCGCAATATGGTTGCTTACTATAAAGGTAAACAAGTGGATCCTGCCACTGTTAACTGGAATTCTGATTCTGTCGAGAACTTTCGTTTCAAACAGAATCCCGGTTCGGATAATTCCTTGGGGAACGTGAAATTTTTATTTGAGAATCCATACTCTATTTACCTTCACGACACGCCGGCAAAACAAATGTTCGGGCAGAGTAATCGAGCCGTTAGCCACGGTTGTGTTCGCGTGGAAAAACCCGTGGATTTAGCATCTTACCTCGTCAATAATGAGAAGCAGGCCGAAAAAATTGCGAAGGAAATTACGACAGATTCGATTTCGAAATCGCGTTGGGTCACCCTTAAACGCCAGATGCCAGTATACATCACCTATTATACCACTTGGTTGGATGACGGAGAAAAAATTGTTACATATCCTGATATCTATGGTTACGATCAACGCTTGAAAGAGGCGTTGAAGAAATATTGGGCTAACTAATAGCAAAGTCTTAACACATCGAGTTAAGCCTTTGCTATTAGTTAGTATTGGGAGTTATAAGCAAGTGCTATCCGAACAAAAGGATAGTCTTTGTTCACATTATTATGGTCTCGATAGTGACCTTCTAATCTGAAGTAGCCGGAGTAAAGATTTACACCAAAGTTTTTCCAGATACGGATGGAAGCATTCGTGGATGCAGTATGTAGAAAATGGTGAGACTTGTTGCCGCTGATTGTGACAAAATAACCACCACGATAGTCTACACCAAATTTAAAGCGATTTAATGTGGTCAATGTGGCTGAAATGCGAACATCTGCTCCAGGGCCATAATCATATGTACGGCTTTCACCAAAATGGAGATAAGGATCTGGCACAGCCGCTAATACTACAGGGCCACCGCCAAGAATGGTTGTCAGCTTGCTACGGTTACCGATATTGAAGTTGGAAAAAACATTATAATTGATACTCTGTGATCCGTAATAAAAGGCTTCATTGCGTAGAAAGTCGAAATGCGCAGACACGATACCACGATGAAGTCCTGTTAAATTGGATAAAATACGGTTACCGTATAACGAGGCATACACATTGACCGCATTGACGATGGAACTATCATCTGATCCAAGTTCTAAGTTGAGGAAAAAGTCGTCAAAAGGTTTCTTTTTGTCCAAATAATCGTTGGTGTAAATCAATTTGATACGCGCGTAGATGTCATTTTTCCCTTTATTTAATACATCGTGTTCCTTGGCGTCAAAGCGCCTTAGCCCCAATTCAACTTCGGTGTGAACCAAGGAGCTATCGATAACGGCACCTTTGACCTTATTGCCCCAGCGCCCATCCAGAAGCCGGTTGAGCCCATTTATTGGATTGATCAGCATCGCCAGTAGCTCTTTTTTATTGCGCTGTCCTTTAGTCAAACTTGGGCGGGAAAGAATATGGTGCGATAGTCTATGGGTCATTTCACCTAAAATTGTTCCACCAAAGCTTGTATTGATGATATCATTGATGGAAGGCGGCTCGGTTTCACCTGCGGTTTCCCAGATATAGCTACCGGCAACGGCGGCAGCTGTTGACTGCAGGAAACTATAATTATTGGATCGAAACGAATTGAAATAAAACTGACCGTGATAAGGGTGTGCTATTTGATTTGTTGCGAAAAGATTATCATCCCATGTCCACGCTGATAATTTTAAATGGCTGAAAAAATTTTTAAAAGAAATATGTGAAACAGGATCTTTGCGAATGAAGTAATTAACCGAAGCCGGAATGGCCTGGATGGAAAACCATTCAATTCCAGCTCTTAAAAAGTTTTTTTTCTGATAATCAAATAGACTGTCGGTTTGTTGTGGGTTGAAAATTGAATTGCGTTCCCACAGTTGCGGATTGTTATCGTAGAACACGTTATATTTATCCGAAAGTTTAAATCGAGAAAGACGTTCTGAAGGTGTTAGCGAGTCACTAGCAGCTAGGATTGCTGCTCTGCTGGTCCCGAGATGAACAAGCAAGATATAGGAAAATATGAGAAGACTATAATAAAAGCAGGTCGCGTGTGGTCTGAAAGAGATGAACATACTGTTTTGCAATAAAATTTGTAAAGAATAACAAATATAGCATAAAAGTGTTTGTTCGATTAGTACCTTTGAGGCGTTTTATCTTGGTTCAAGAAATTTAGCAATGAACAATAAATTCGATATAGTAAATATAAAATCGATCAATCTTAAGAATGAGCTTTTTGCAGGATTAACGGTTGCAATGACGATGATTCCGGAATCGCTCTCTTTTGCTATTCTAGCGGGGCTTCCACCGCTAACAGGGCTTTACGCTGCATTCTTAATGGGGTTGGTTACTTCCATTCTGGGCGGTAGGCCTGGAATGGTATCGGGGGGCGCGGGGGCCACTGTGGTCGTCTTGATGGCGCTTGCAGCAAGGCATGGAATAGATTATCTCTTTGCTGCAGTAGTATTGGCTGGCATTTTCCAATTTTTGGTAGGACTTTTTAGGTGGGGAAAATTTGTGCGCCTAATTCCTCAACCTGTGATGTATGGCTTTTTGAATGGTTTGGCCATAATCATATTTATGGCTCAAGTGGTGCAATTTAAAGTAAGCGCTGGAAGCGACGCGGTATGGATGTCGGGAACAACGTTGTACATCATGGGCGGACTGACTTTGTTGACGATGCTGATTGTAATTGGTTTTCCGCGTGTCACAAAGGCCATCCCCGCCTCGTTAGTTGCCATTCTGATGGTATTTGGCGTAGTGTCATTTTTAGGTATTCCAACAAAGAAAGTCGTAGACATTGCATCCGTCAGTGGAACTTTACCGCGTTTACATGTGCCCATGGTTTCTTGGAGTTGGGAAACCTTGCAGCTGATTTTTCCGTATTCATTGGTAATGGCGGGAGTCGGTCTCGTGGAATCGCTGTTGACACTGAACATGGTCGATGAAATTACAGCGACAAAAGGAAATGCGAACCGTGAATCCATGGCACAGGGGATAGCGAATGCAATCAATGGATTTTTTGGCGGAATGGGGGGATGTGCCATGGTTGCGCAAACATTGGTCAATTTAAATGCTGGTGCACGTACACGGCTTTCTTCTTTTATAGGAGCAATGACCATCTTACTGATTATTTTAATAGGAGCGCCTTTTATTGAGCAGATACCAATGGCAGCGCTGGTTGGCGTAATGATGATGGTAGCGATTGGAACCTTCCAATGGGTGAGTTTACGTATTATCAATAAATTTCCCAAATCAGATATTTTCGTGGGGATACTTGTCGCAGCGATTACAGTGATCTTGCATAATTTGGCACTTGCGGTGCTCATCGGTGTAATAATATCTGCACTTGTATTCGCTTGGGACAATGCAAAGCGTATTCGGGCAAGAAAATATATGGATTCGGAAGGTATTATGCATTATGAAATATATGGGCCACTTTTTTTCGGTTCTACAGCTAATTTTTTGGATAAATTTGATGTTTTAAACGATCCCGAACGTGTTATAATAGATTTTAAGGAAAGCAGGGTAGTGGATATGTCTGCTGTGGATGCACTTAACAAAGTTACCGAGCGCTACGCTGCACAAGGGAAAAGAATAGAACTTTGGCACCTCAGTGAGGACTGCCGCTCTCTATTGAAAAATGCTACTGGTGTTGCGGTGGTCAATATCATGGAAGATCCAACCTATCATGTCATGCCGCGGACGTAGACTGCTACATTTTTTGTAATTCAATGAAGAGTTCGTTTCCCTGTCGTTGTGGAATGCTTTTGGAAGAATCTATTAGCTGCAAAATGTCAAACTTCGATTGGAATAGCTCCTGATATTCCGCTTGATTCCCACCGAAAGGCGGCCCTTTTTGAGCGAATTCCTTTTTAAACAACAATCCTATAAGGATGCCTTGAGGCTTCAGCAAGGCAAGCATTTGTCGTACATAGTCTGGACGTAATGCTGGATGGAGAGCACAAAAAAAGGTTTGTTCAATAATGTAGTCGTATTGACCCTTATGCTGAAAGAAATCTTGACATATAACCTGAACATCGGGGTTTACAGCGAATTCCTCGCTGACTTGTTCAACCAAGCTCGGGGCAATATCCAATAATGTTATTTGACTGAATCCTTTATTGACAAGAGCCTTTGCCTCATGCGCGTTGCCACAGCCAGGAATTAAAATGCGCGCATTTTTGGCAATAGATTCTTCAGCGTAGCTAATAATCGCAGGAGAGGCGTATCCAATATCCCATCCTGTTTCTTTATTCTTGTAACGATCGTCCCAATAGTTTTCATCTAACAATAACGAATTCATATCTATTTACTTGTATATACGCAAGTTAAATAAATATTATGTCAGTATTGAAATAAATCCGTCGATAAACAGGCGTATTTGTCAATGCCGCGCTATTTACTTGCTAATGTAATATTATCATTGCGTACCATAAAATAGATAAAGAACAAATGATTGACTTTAAGAGATGTATTGTTTTTTATTTTATACTCGTTTTACTTTTTATATTTCCGGTAATCGCATTCGCACAAATCAACTTGGTAAGATCTTCGTATTCGAGTGAAAGGTATCATTTGAAATCTGCAATATACTTTTGTAAACCAGGTGGTTAGGTGGGTAATTATATTCTTTCAGGACATGCGGAAACGGCATTTTTTGGTGCCGAATTGTTGTGGCACGAATACCCAACGGAGTCAATTTAGTACGGTATCGAGCGTGTGCTGTTGCCGCTGGAACTGGTTATCTTCGTATGTACAACGATAAGCACTGGTTCTCAGATATCGTAATGGGAGCGGTTAAACTCCTGTTTTTTTATTCGGTCGTTCAATGGCAACATAGCCAAGCCGACTTTTGTTGTAAAAAATATTTTTAGGTGATCTGCCTGGATTCCATTTTTCAATTTCCTAAGACTTTTCATCATCTATCCTACATGTAACGTTTATGTGCATGTTGATTCAAATATTTTTTTTATTTCTTTAATAGGATTTTGTTATCTAAATTTAATACATAATCTAATAAACTTTTACTGTTTTTTATAAAAAGAAAAGCAGGCTTAGTGAATAAACCAAATTTGAACTTGTAGGTTCTTTATTATTTGAAACCAATTTGTAATTATGATGAGAATTTTTTTTTCTTCATGGAAAGGCGAGACCCATTAGCCTTTTGGGGCTCTGCCTGCTGTTTAGTCAGCCTGATTCATACGCACTGAATCTGGATCCGATCAATGCTATTGTCGATCAAGATCAGGTTGCAGGGATCATTAAAGATGAGAGAGGTCAGGCATTAGCAGGTGCTACCATCACTGTCAAAGGAACATCCGTTCAAGCGTCCTCCAATCAACAAGGTATTTTTTCTATTCGGGCAAAGCGTGGTGATGTTTTGGTCGTGAACTACCAAGGGTTTGCAAAACAGGAGGTGGCCGTTTCCACAGGCAACGTCAATGTCGTCATGGTTTCGAGTGATCAAGCACTAGAAGAGGTCGTAATCATTGGCTATGGTAAGCAGCGGAAAGGGAATATCACCGGTTGATGTCGACTTTGTATTGATGCGCTATGCCGAGGTTTTATTGAATTATGCTGAGACGGCAAATGAAACAGGAGATCTTGCGACAGCCTTAGACCTGGTTACGCAAATTAGGAAAAGAGCGGGAATCGAGCCTGGCGCAGACAATAAATATGGCATAACAGCAACCACGAAGGAACAAATGCGGGAAGCTATTTTGACGGAGCGCAATATTGAGTTCTGCTTTGAGGGACATCGTTTTTGGGATTTAAGAAGGTTACGTAAGCTCAATATTCTCAACAATACAACCAAACATGGAGTTGAAGCTATTGCCATAAATTCAAATGGAACGGAGATGAATCTGGATGATGCCAATGCATTGGCCAAAACATATACGTTGAAAGAAAACCAATTTAAATATAGCATATTGCAGGTGCCCAATACAGGAAACAAAATAAATTTGGTACCCGATACCTATTATTTCTTTCCCGTCGCGCAGTCGGTCATTGACAAGAACCCAAATATCAAGCAGAATAAAGATTGGGGCGGAACATTTAATCCAACTTTGGATTAATTTATTCGCTCATATATGGTATGATGAAAAGCTCCTCCAATGTATTTGCCCTCATAAGAATGGAGCTATTCCGACGTAGGAGTTATGGAGTGGTCAATACCAATAAAACCACCTTCTGAGTTTTGGCGAAGAAGGTGGTTTTATTGGTATTCTTTTTCTCTGAGTTACTTTCCGATACAAAACTTTGAAAAGATATTATCTAATAAATCGTCAGTAGAGACACTACCTGTAATTTCACCAAGATGATATAAGGCTTGGCGAATATCCATTGCGAGAAAATCGGATGTGACCGGATTGTCAATACCATAGATTACGCGTTCAAGTGAATCTGCTGTTTTTTGTAGCGCTTCTACGTGACGGATGTTGGTGACCATGACATCGTCGGTATTTAAATTTCCTAAACGTACACGATTGATCAATTCGTCTTTCAGTTCCTCGACACCGATTTGTTCTTTCGCTGAAATGTAAAGTGGATTAAGGACATTATAAACCGCTTTTTGCGCCTCAGAAAGCAAATCTGATTTATTGATAATGGTGACAAATGGAATTTGTAGTCGCTCGATTTCTGGTAATTGAGCTTGTACTTCTTCAACTTTGTCCTGTGTAGGATCGAAAAGATAAATGATCAATCGTGCCTGTTTCATCTTTTCACGGGTGCGTTCAACTCCTTTTGCTTCAATAACATCTGCCGTCTCACGTATACCTGCTGTGTCAATAAACCGGAATGTGACGCCATGAATATTAATTTCATCTTCAATAGTATCACGCGTAGTCCCTGCAATATCGGAAACAATGGCACGTTCTTCATTTAAGAAAGCATTCAATAGGGTTGATTTTCCAACATTCGGTTTCCCGGCAATGACAACAGGAACACCATTTTTAAGGACGTTACCTTGTTCAAAAGATTGTATTAATTTTTGAACAATGACCTGTATTTTGTTGATCAGATTTTTTAGTTGATCCCTGTTCGCAAATTCCACATCTTCTTCCGAAAAATCAAGCTCTAATTCAATTAGTGATGCAAAGTGAATGAGATCTTCGCGAAGGGATTTAAGCTGATTGGAGAAACCGCCCCGCATTTGTTGCATCGCCACTTGATGCGAAGCTGCAGAATTGGATGCAATTAAATCGGCAACTGCTTCTGCTTGTGATAAATCCATGCCACCATTGAGAAATGCACGTAGGGTAAATTCTCCCGGACGGGCAGCACGGGCCCCTTTTTTAATCAGTAAGCTAACAACTCTTTCGATAATGTATTTGGAGTTATGTGTTGATATTTCCACGGAGTTTTCTCTGGTATAGGAGTTCGGGGCTACAAATAGAGAAACAAGCACTTCATCTATAATTTCTTCACCATCGCGTATGGTTCCAAAGTGAATCGTATGAGACGCCTGTTGAAGAAGATTCTTTCCTTTAAAAATTTCGTTCGTAATTTTTATAGCATGCTGACCCGAAACGCGTATGACGGCAATGGCTCCATTTGTTCCCGAAGATGTCGCTAATGCAACAATGGTATCTTCAGTGATATATCCCGTATTTGACATGGTGCAAAGATACATTAAATTGAACTAATGGATTCTATATTGCGCTACAAATTAAATTCAATGTGATCGGTTAAACCTTTGTTCAAACATTAAAGTCATACCTATAGAAACGCTTGTGAAAAACGAGTTTAAAACACGAGCTGGAAATAGTTGATTTCTAAATTTAAATTATACTGTTATGAGAAAGATGATATACTTCGCGTTGGCAATAGGAGGACTTGTATTAATGGCTCCACAACAGTCTTCTGCTCAGCATAGGGGACACGAGCGGGAATGGAAACAGGACAAAGAGCGCAGAAAATATGAAGAGAAAAGGGATAAGGATTATAGAAAATATTTAGAAAAACGCGAAAAAGAAGACCGTAAATATCATAAAGAAGTCGCTAAGTCATACCGAAAAGGATACCGTCATGGAGCACCATCCTGGGCAAGTGCACATCGTTACGATAGCAGGCATCATGTATACTTTAGGGACTATAAAACATTTTACGATCCATATAGAGGGGGGTATGTCTATATGCGGAATGGTCGTTGGAATTTTTCAACAAATGTACCATCGTTTATGCTGAATGTCAATCTGGGAGCAGCTAATATTCGTGTAGTCAAAGAGGTGCCGATTAGTAGGCATCCCGAAGACTTTTATAATGATTATCGTTGGGATTAATAATAATTTATCTTTTTCAAATAAAAAGCCTCAATCTTACGGAAGATTAGGCTTTTTTATTTGCTTCTATTCTTTGATAAGCTGTTTTTTACTCCTAAGATGCTTTGTGCTATTTCAATGTGTCGTTTGCTGCCTACTCGTCTATTTCCATCTGATAGAGGTTATTGAACGCCTCTTGATGATGTTCGAGAATGACCTTCCGTTTCATTTTTAAGGTTGGTGTTAACTCTCCATTTTCAATAGTAAATTCATCGGTTAAAATAATTGGTTTCTTAATCTGCTCCCAGTTACCAAAGTGTTGGTTTGCACGACGTACCTCCTGATTGACTTTTTTTACAATGGCAGGGTCAGTCAGAAAATCATCTTTTGTCATGCTTGCAAGTTCAGGAGCATCTGTTCTGGCCCAATCCAATAAATGGGCATAGTTTGGTACAATAAAGGCAGACGCAAACTTCATCCCGTCACCGATTACCATTGCCTGTTCAATAAATTTAGATTCAACAAGCTTGGTTTCTATTGGCTGAGGAATGACATATTTTCCACCTGAAATTTTAAACATTTCTTTTTTTCGGTCAATGATTTTCAAGAATTTCTCGTCTTCCCACTTTCCAATATCTCCGGTATGCAGCCATCCATCAATGATCGTTTTATCCGTTTCGGCCTTGTTCTTATAGTATCCCATCATGACATTAGGGCCTTTTACTAATATTTCGCCGTCTTCAGCTAGTTTTATTTCGACAAAACGCACGGGAAGTCCAACAGTGCCAATACGTATTCCTTTGATGTAGTGATTGACCGAAATGAGTGGAGAGGCTTCGGTCATGCCGTAACCCTCATATAGTGGAATTCCTGCGGCTAAGAAAGCGCGTGTTAGTTTACCATGAAGAGAAGCTGATCCAGAGGCAACGGTAAGTAATTCGCCTCCCAATGCTTCATACCATTTGTTAAGGACAAGTTTCTTGGCTAGCTTTAGTTTGAGATTATAGGATAGACTTCTTTTCTCAGGATTTGGATCATATTCTTCTGCAACTGAAACAGCCCAATCAAATACTTTGCGTTTGAAACCAGTGAGATCATGACCTGTTTTCATAATTTTCTCATAGACTTTTTCAAGAATACGTGGGACAACGGTCATGATATGAGGTTTTACTTCCTTCAGATTATCACCAATCTTGTCAAAAGATTCTGCGATATAGATCGTAAAGCCAAGATACATATAGGTATATAAAACCATACGCTCGTAGGCGTGACAAGGAGGGAGGAAGGTCAGTCCGCGGTCATAAGCTTTACAAGGGGTAATTTCTGCTGCGCCGAGTACATTGGAAAAGATATTATTGTGCGACAACATTACGCCTTTTGGTTTTCCGGTGGTTCCGGAAGTGTAAATCAGGGTAGCAAGATTTTCAGGTTTAACCTGGTCACGTAGCGCTGCTAGTTTTTCCAGGGAGCTATCGGAACCTATATCATTAAGTTCTTTCCAGCTACGTGTGTCTTCCTGATCTGCGATACAAAAAATATAATTCAGTGTATAGATTGAGTCGGTTAGATTCATCAGACGGTCATATAGGCTTTTGTTGCTGACGATACACACTCTTATTTCGGCATCATTAAAGATATATTGATAGTCTGTATCTGTAATATTGGGATATATGGCCACCACTACTGCACCAATTTGCTGGATTGCAAAGTCAATCAAATGCCATTCTATACTGCTGCCGGCAATGAGACCAACTTTCTCGCTGGGTTTCACGCCAAGTTCAATCAGCCCTTTGGAGAGATTGTCTACTTGTTCAAGAAAATCTGCTGTTTTGATATAATTCCACTTGCCGTCCACTTTGTGCGCAAACATATCAAGATTGGGGTATTTGCCCATCTGTTGACGTGCAAGATCAAATAATCTAAGTTTTTCTTCCATTTCAAATCGTATTCTTTTAAGCTCCGCGGGAGCACCCTTCCAGTATGAACTTTGTTTTAAGGGAAAAGTTTGCAAACATAAATAATTGTTTCAAGAATATGGAATGATTTTGTAATTAGCTTGTTTCAAAAGTGCGAAGGGGAGCGATAGGTGAAGTGCTTTTGTGCTTTTCAAAAGTAGGGTGTTTCTTGGAGACCATTTGAGCATAGTTCCTTGAGTAGATGGACTTGATGCGCGCCAATTATAAAAAAAGCTAGTCGTTATCGACTAGCTTTTCTTCTTTGTTTTTCTTTGATCAAAAGCCCGAGCTCCCGACCTGTCGCTCCTGCGACTGAAGTATTTTCCTGTGCTCTACGGAAAAGGTATGGCATCACTGCTTTCACCGGTCCGTAAGGCATGTATTTGGCAACATTGTAGCCGTGTGCAGCTAAATTGAAGCTCAGGTTATCAGACATACCCAATAATTGTGCAAAGTAAATACGGTCGATTGATCTGTCGATACCGCGTCTGTCAATTTCCTTTGCAAGTAGCATGCTACTGTCCTCATTGTGTGTACCCGCCATTAGTCCAAAGTTGTCCAGATGGTCCAAGATAAATTCAATAGCTTCATTATAATCTCTATCGGAAGCTTCTTTATTTGGCTGGATGGGATCGGAATAACCTTTTTGCGCAGCGCGAGCACGTTCGATCTCCATATAGGCACCACGAACGATCTTAGCACCCATGTGAAATCCTCTAACTTTGGCGTATTCAAAGTCAGCTTTCAAAGATGCCAACTTATCACTACGGTACAATTGATAAGTATTATATACAATTGGTTTTTCCATATTGTATTTTTCCATCATTTCACGAGCGATATCGTCAATTGCATCTTGGATCCATGAATGTTCAGCATCTACTAAAACTTTTACACCAGCTGCATGACAAGCTTTACAGATGCGATCGGTACGATCCAACATACGTTGGTATTCTGCCTGTTCACTTTCTGTCAAGGCTTCCTTTGCATTGACTTTTTCAAACAGTTCAAATCGGCCTAATCCAGTTGGTTTAAATACTGAAAATGGAATGTATTTGTTTTTACTGGCCGCGACTACGGTGCGCAATACCTCGTTGCAGCAAGCGTCAAATGCACTTTCAGTTTCTTCTCCTTCAACGGAATAATCCAATATTGTTCCTACACCATTCTCTCCCAATTCGTTAATCGCATTTTCGCAACCTTCGATGGTCTCTCCGCCACAAAAATGCTTGAAGATTGTTTTACGGATGATACCCTGGATAGGTAATCCGATGTTCAGTGCAAAGTTGGTCATGGATGGACCTACTTTTGTCAAGAAGTTATTCGCTATTATTTTGAATAACCAATACGCTCTTTCCAAATCCTTATCGCTTTTACTTTTAAAAGCAATCTCTGTATTATCAAAGGATAATGTCTTGGGTTCAGAATTCTCAATCATAATCTTTATTTGCAATAAGGCAAATGTAGCAATTTACTAAGCATTAAAACGATGATAATTCTTGTATTCCTCAGTGAAACCACTATTTTTGTGAAATGCAAGAATTTAAAATCGAGGGCGAATATATCCAGCTCATACAGTTACTTAAAGCTTTAAATTGGGTGGAGCATGGTGCTATGGCTCAGTGGGTTGTAGCGGAAGGGTATGTAAAGTATAATGGGCAGGTCGATTACCGGAAAAGGCTCAAATTGCGACCAGGAGATGTTGTTGAATTTGATGGGATGCAAATAAAATTGGTGTAATATTAAACAATATTGGTAAATAGAAAACTTAAACCTTAAAGAATCGTAGAATGGAAGTCATAGAAAGTTTGGGCTATCAGGTATATTTTGATGATACGTTGGCCTCTTTGGAGGCGTTTTTAGCTGAGCGCAGTTACTCAAAGATCATCGTCTTGGTGGATACCAACACCTTGGATAATTGTTTACCCTTATTTCAGCAGGCCTTACCCAATTTGGCGAATTATGACTTGATAGAAGTAGATCCTGGCGAGGAAAATAAAAATATTGATTTCTGTATTGGCGTATGGCATAATATGCTCGATTTCGGAGCGGATAGGCATTCGTTGATGATCAACCTGGGTGGTGGGGTAGTCACCGATATGGGGGGATTTGCAGCGTCAACTTTCAAAAGAGGGATGGATTTTATTCAAATTCCGACGACTTTACTTTCCCAGGTAGATGCATCGGTAGGAGGTAAGACCGGCATTGATATGGGCAGTGTGAAAAATATTATTGGAACTTTTGCACAACCTCAAGCAGTATTTATTTCAAGCCAGTTTTTGAAAACCCTAGATCAGCGTCAATTAATCTCAGGTTTTGCTGAAGTAATTAAACATGGACTGATCTTCGATCGGGCTTACTATGAGCGAGTGAAAACATTGGAGATCGATCAAATCGACAATTCTTTGATCAAACATTCTGTTTCGATCAAAAACCGTGTTATCCTTGAGGATCCGAAAGAAAAAGGACTGCGTAAAATTTTAAACTTTGGCCATACAATTGGTCATGCTATTGAGGGCTACTCGTTGTTGAACGATGCTTCACCTTTATTACATGGAGAAGCTATTGCAGTAGGAATGATTTGTGAGGGGTACCTATCGCATAAATTGAATGGTTTGCCTTTGGATGAATTAAACGATTTGATCCAAACTTTTAGAAAATATTTCAACGACTACACATTTGATTCTTCCATTGATACAGCCCTGTTGGATCTGATGCGAAACGATAAGAAAAACTTGTCCAATCAGATCGGTTTCGCATTGCTTGACCAAATTGGCAGTTGTCAATATGATATCTACGTTTCTGAGGAAGATATTATTGAAAGTCTTGATTTTTACCGTGAGCTAATCACACCATAATAAAACAGAAAAGCCGTGTATCGGGAGAATGCACGGCTTTTCTTTACAGCTATTTTTATCGCAATTTCGTTGCGGAAATTAGTAAACCTAAACTTAAATCATCATAATAACCATTTATATCATGAATAGAATCTTCATTTTTCTGTTTCTCCTGTTGGGGATGTCAGCTGCTGTTCAGGCACAAAGGCAAGTATTGATCTTTAGCAAGACAAAAGGGTTTAGACACGGAAGCATCGAAAAGGGTGCAGAGGTACTTAAGCAATTGCTTGATAAAGAAAAAATAAAATCTGATCATTCGGAGGATGCAGTTCTGTTTACCGATCAGGGATTGAACAAATATGACGCCGTTATCTTTCTGAGCACAACCGGCGATATTCTCGATAATGCGCAACAGGAAGCTTTTGTGCGGTATATCCAATCAGGAAAAGGGTTTGTGGGTATCCATGCAGCGACGGATACTGAGTTTGATTGGCCATGGTATAACGGCCTTGTAGGGGGGTATTTTGCGTCTCATCCTGCTGTACAAAAAGCCAAAATTGATGTGCTGGACAGAAAACATCCGGCCACCAAGCACCTCGATCCGATCTGGTGGCACAAAGATGAATGGTATAATTTCAAGGATGTGAAGGACGGATTGCATGTGTTGATGAATTTGGATGAAAAAAGCTACCAAGGAGGAAAAATGGGGGATCAACATCCAATCTCCTGGACCCAGAGCTACGATGGAGGGAAAGTCTTCTATACCGGGCTTGGACATACCGATGAGTCCTATGACGAACCTGAGTTCCAAAAACATTTAATTGGAGGAATTTTATCTGTTCTTCCCAAGAAAAAGTAACTTATTTTATAGTTGGCGTTTTCTTAAATAGGGCATGGTACATGCTTCGATGTGGCAATAACACAATGAAAAGTCCCAAATGGTCATTCCATTTGGGACTTTTTTATAATTGATGGCGAAATGGGAAGAGAACCGATTTTGCCATTTAATCGGGTTTAATAGTTCAGTTTATATTTTGCGCCGATACTAAACCAACGACCGGGCATAGGAACGGCGGCAGCTTCTATATAGCTCTTGTCAAATATATTCTGAACATCCACAAAGATGTTTAAGTCTTGGAGTTGGTACGATCCTCTTACGTCAGCGATGAAATAAGATTTGTAACTGATACGCTCATTAAAGCGGTTTGCAGAAGTGAACATCCAGTTCTTGTGGTTTATGGTAAAGTTGGCAATAACTTGATGCCTTAAGCTTTCAATAGCATATTTGGATAGTATCCCGTCTGCTAATGTTATGCTTGGGTTGAGATAATTATAACTTAGCGTTGTAAAGTATCGTGTCGTTGCGCTGGGATCATTGATATTATATCGGAATGAAGCATTGAATCCATCAATTTTATTTTTTCCAATATTTATTGGTTTCCACGGAATGACCGTTCCGCTTCCTGTAGTGGCATCCTCTTTTTGCCAGTCAATGAAATCGTTTATCCTTCGATGGAAATAGCCCACTTGCGCAATAACTCGATTGGATAAGTATTTTATACCACTTTCTATCTGATAGGCATTTTCAGAGCTCAATGTGGGGGTTCCGACGTTGGCTGTCTGATTGGTGTAAAGATCCGTAAAGGAAGGGATACGTTGGCTAGAACCTGCGTTGACTACAATCTTCCAATGTTCGGTAATATCATAGCCCAAATCTAGACCCGGGAATACCTGCCAGCCAAATTTTGAGTTATAATTGATGTAGGCACCTGAGTTGATCATCAGTTTTTCGATCGCCTCGGTTTTGAATTCCAGGTAGCCGCCGTAATTCTCCCGGTTATGGTCGCCAATACTGGTGCTATTGATACGTTCAAATCGACTTTCTAATCCTAAGCCAAATGTACCATAACTTTGCTCCAATGTAGCATTGATTTCTGCTCCAAAGACGTTGCTGTAATGTTTGGATCTACCTTTCGTTGTTTCTCGGCCTAAATACCAATATTCATCTTCGTTGTAGCGATTACTGAGGCGTGGACTGATGGAAAATGCCTGTGTTAATTGATGCTTGGACTGCAGGGAAGCGAAAGCTGTCTTAACCTGTTCATACGCTTCCTTGTCACTCGGTGCAGCGTAGTAACCATTGGCTCCAAATTGATTGTTGATATAGCCAACATTGGCTTTTATCATATTGGCTGTATTCGGTTGATATGTCCCGTCATAATAGAGTTTATTATTATTAGAGGCTGTATTATAGCGTTGCCCATTGGAGTCTTCGTGGCCAAAATATAAACCGTGGCTTGTTTGCTTGGTTAAGAACTGTGAGCCAAGCTGAACACCTTTACCATAATACTTGCCTGCACTTGTCTGCTCATTGTCTTTGAAGGATGAACCACTATATACCTGAGCGCTAATTTGATTCGATTCAATTTTCTTTGTTACGATGTTAATGGCGCCGGTTAGCGCATTAATGCCGAAAATTCGTGAAGCCGGCCCCCGAATGATTTCGATACGCTCGATGGCCTCCAAAGGAACCGGAAGATTCATGTTATGATGGGCACTCTGCGGATCGGTGATTTTAACACCATTAACTAGAATCGCCGTTTGTTCAAACGAGCCGCCATCAATACTAATATCTGCCTGCGAGCCAAATGGCCCACGTTGGCGAATATCAACGCCTGGGATATTGCTAAGCAACTCGTTGATTGATCGATTTGGTAGTCTCTGTATATCTTCCTGCGTCAATATTTGGATATTTTTGCTTTGTTTTGAAAAAGGGATCTGTAAGCGATTTTGATTAATGATGACTTCGCTCAGAGCGGTTGTGTCTTTAATCTGAGCAGTCGCAGCTCCAATACTCAGCACTAATGCAAGGTTTGTTAACGTAATATTCTTATTCAACATGCTTTCCTAGATTTTACGCTGCAAAAGTAGCTTAGTTGACGACAACATCAGTGGTCCGGTATGAATAATGTAAGTAGTCCAGTTATAAGGTATATTTTACATCCACTCTTCACGGCCAATCGGCTTTCTACCTATGATATCAATTTGATCTTGTTTGCTATTGATTTTTATTTTCTCAATGTTGTTTAAATTTGGTTGCCCAGATTCAAGCCAAGCAGAATACCAATAGGAAGAAATACGTAAGATCGTTTTTCGCATCCTTCTTTCGACCATTCCGTTCATGGCATCGTGATACGCGTTCGCATAGCGATCCGAATACGTCCATACCAGTTGATTGTTTCGCTCAATAAATGTTTTTTTTTGAGAATCTTTAAACTGGCGATTGAGCTTGGCTTCGATATTCAATACAGAATCGACGAGACGATTGCTTTCGCGAACCATAAGCCATGCTTCTGCTAAAGGATCGTGGATATAGATTGCTTTCCCTACGCGAAGATTATATCTTTCTGAAAACATTTCTGGCAAGCGACTTTCCCAAAATGCATGTATTCCAATTTGGTTAGTGAATTGTCCATTGTAATTTTTAGTTGTATGTAAAGGAACATGCGCATCAGCAATATAGTGCCCGAGTTCTGCAGAGTGTTTGATGATCAGATTATAATTTTTTGTCTGAAAAGCTTTCACTAGCTTTTGATAGGTTAAATTAATTTGCCAGGGAACAATACCATTTTTTAGCAACTGTTTTTCCTGATATTTTTCTTTCGCTTTTGACCAATGAATGGGTATGGAATCATTTTTTCCATCTTCTTCATAATCTTCTATATCTATAAAATGCCGGGGACCTTCAGCACTATCGGTGTAGCAGCGTTTATCTGGGTCAACAGCTTTCTCGGTAATTAGTTCGATATTGTCTTTATAGAATTTCGCCATCTTCGCTGGCAAGGCGAATACGGCATAATGGTTAATTTTTTTATGTGCAAAAAATCCCCACGAGGTAAAAATCGGTATCACAATTAGTGGAAAAATCGTATACAACAGAAATTTCATGGTTTATTGAACTGGCTATTAAATAATTGTTGATATTAAATATACAGAAAGGAAGGTTAAAAAAAGATTAATAGGCTTTTTTATTGATGTTAATTTATATTTTCTTAACCTAACTAAACAATAAAATAATATTGATAATCGTTAAAATTGATTAATTTGCCGACACAAATACAGTCGTTATGAAGATATTGTATGCCGTACAAGGGACAGGAAATGGACATCTTAGCCGTGCGATGGATATTGTTCCCTGTTTGAGAGCGTTAGGAGAAGTTGATGTTTTGGTTAGTGGAATTCAAGCAGATCTATCACTTCCTTTTGAAGTAAAATATCGTTTTCACGGGTTGAGTTTTATTTTTGGTAAGTCTGGTGGGGTAGATTTGTGGAAAACCTTTATGAGTTCGACCATTCGTAAATTTACAAATGAAATTAAGAGCTTGCCAATTGAAAACTATGATTTGGTGATCAACGATTTTGAGCCGATCTCGGCATGGGCTTGTCACTCTAAAGATTTGGAGTGCATTGGTTTGAGTCATCAGATAGCGGCCTTGGATCCTGCTAGCCCTAAGCCCGATGAGAGTGATATGCTGGGCAAATTTATTATGAAAAATTATGCGCCGTCTACACATTCCTATGGTTTTCATTTCAAGCGTTACTCCAAGCATATTTATCCACCGGTGATTCGGAATGCTGTGCGCGAATTGAACGTAACAGATCAGGGACATTACACTGTTTACTTGCCTGCTTATGACGACGCCCATTTATTAAAGCATTTGATGAAGTTTCCGGAGGTGAAGTGGGATGTTTTTAGTAAACATAATTCGAAGGCATTTGACATGAAAAATGTAACGATAAGACCGATCAATAACCAATCTTTTATTGATAGTATGGCATCTTCTTCTGGAGTTTTGTGTGGGGCAGGTTTTGAAACACCGGCAGAAGCGTTATATTTGGAAAAGAAACTGTTAGTTATCCCGATGAAAAACCAATATGAGCAGCATTTGAATGCAGCGTCATTGGAAGAGATGGGGGTGCCTGTAATTTCGAGCTTAAAACAGAAAAACATGCTGGCGATTGAAGCCTGGCTCAACAGTAAATCTAGGGTTGAAGTTGATTACCCTAATATCACGCAGGAAATTATAAATGAAATCGTGCAGAAGCACCGTTAAACAAACATGAAGTATATTGCATTAGCCCTATTATCCTTGACAACAGTCACAGGATTTGCCCAACAAAAAAAAACGAACACGACGGCGAAGAAGAAGGTCGTCGCAACTAAATCAAGTGCAACAAATCAACTGAAAACGAAGGCCGATTCTGTGTCTTATGCGTTTGGTGCCGATATCGGAAATTCACTAAAATCTATTGAGATTGATTACTTGAAGTCAGATGTTATTGCAAAAGCAATTTCGGATGTCTTGAAAGGGGAGAAATCGCTATTGGAAGAAGGCCAAGGAAGAGCTGTTATCCAACAGGCGATCATGGACGTTCGTGCTAAAAAAGAGGCTGCTAGCCGTGCTGAAGAAGATAAATTTTTTGCAGAAAATGCTAAGGTTGCTGGTATGAAATCTACAGCCGAAGGAATTCAATATCTTGTTCTCAATGAGGCAGAAGGTCCAAAGCCAAAAAGTGACGATGAGGTAACCGTGCATTATAAAGGTACCTTACTCAATGGAAAGCAATTTGATAACTCATACGACCGTAAGGAGCCATTGAAACTATCCTTGGGTCAGGTGATCAAAGGGTGGCAGATTGGAATCCCGTTAATGTCCAAAGGTGCAAAGTATAAATTTTTTATACCTAGTAGATTAGCCTATGGCGAACGGGCGACAGGTGAAATTCCTGCAAACAGCACATTGGTGTTTGAGGTAGAATTGCTTGATATTGGTGCAGATGGAACAACGTAAATTAGGAAATACAAGCTTAGTCGTTTCGGAAATAGGTTTGGGCTGCATGTCTTTAAAAAGCAATCAGTCCAAGCAATCCAAAGATATTATCCAAAAAGCTTACGAGAACGGGATCACCTTCTTTGATACCGCTGATCTCTACGATAAAGGCCTAAACGAGATGATCGTCGGGGAGAGTGTGCAAAGCTTTCGCAAGCATATTGTTTTGGCGTCGAAAGTTGGTAACCTTTGGCGTGCAGATGGTTCCGGCTGGGATTGGAAGGCTTCGAAGGACTATATTATCAAGGCTGTGGAAGGTTCGTTGTCACGTTTAAAAACGGATTACATCGACCTCTATCAGTTACATGGTGGTACGATAGAAGATCCGATAGAGGAGATTGTTGAAGCGTTTGAGCTGTTGAAGCAACAGGGGAAAATCCGTGCTTACGGTCTTTCATCAATTCGCCCAAATGTTATCAAGGCATTTTTGTCCAAATCTGACATTGCTTCAGTAATGATGCAATACAGTCTATTGGATAGAAGACCAGAAGAAGAAATCAGTGGCATGTTGGAAGAACAGGGGGTAAGTATCGTCGTACGCGGTGTATTAGCCAAAGGCGTTCTCATCAGCAAGCCAATAGAACCTTTTCTTCAGTATAGTTCGGGAGAGGTGGCCCATATTGTGCGAAACTTGGCAAATCTTTCCAAACGTATCGGAAAAGACAATATGGTTGTTGCACTTTCTTATGTGCTTTCTAACGCGGCTGTTGCTACAGCACTCGTTGGTGTGAGTACCAAATTGCAATTGGATGAATTGATCAGAGCAAAAGCGCAGATGATCAAATTAAGTGATTTGGATAAGCAGGTTCTATTGGAAGGTGTCCGGTCGTTATATTATACCGAACACCGGTAAGCTTTACTATTTATTGAAAAATAGTCTTAATATTTTAGAGAGGTCTTCTTTTGTATCTACGGCGACAGTTTCATGCGTTGTAATTGCCGTTTGAATGGCGTAGCCATTTTCTAACCAGCGTAGCTGTTCCAGAGCCTCTGCTTCTTCTAGCATAGAAATAGGAAGTTGTGTCAGGGCTTTTAATGTATCTACCTGGTAAGCATATATTCCGATATGTTTATAGAATGTTTGCCTTTGTAACCATTGGTCTTTTTCCACAGCTCTTAAAAAAGGAATGGTCTGCCTACTAAAGAAGATGGCTTCTCCTTTGGTGTTTCGGACAACTTTAGGGATGTTTACATTGAAAAGTTCCTGTTCGAGCGTAATTTCCATTACTAAGGTTGCAATTTGTGTATCTGGTGCTTCGAAGCAGGTCGCTAATAGATCAATTTGCGCTGGATTGATGAATGGCTCGTCGCCCTGAATGTTAATGACAATATCATAACCAGGCATTTGGGTTATAACTTCAGCGCAACGGTCTGTCCCAGATTGATGATGCGGTGCGGTCATGACAACTTGGCCTCCAAAAGACAATACATTGTCCGCAATGCGCTGGTCGTCCGTAGCGACAACGACTTCGTCTAATCTTGTTGATTTTTTGACCTGCTCATAGACCCGTTGGATCATTGTTTTTCCTTCAATGTCGATCAGCGGCTTTCCAGGAAATCTGCTTGATGCATATCTGGCGGGGATAATACCTAAAAATTTCATCTTTTAATTTTTATCAATGGCTGGGGAGATTCCGTATTTATCAAAAAGGCCTGTAAAATTAAGGTTCTTACAGGCTTTTCTTATTTAGTTTTTATTCAAATAATCCGAATAGTTCGGCTTCGATTTTCTGAATGATACCTCCAAGATCTTCAGGGTTTTTTGTGAAATCCAAATTGTCCTTGTCCAGAACCATTACTTTACCTTCTTTGTAATTATTGATCCATTTATCGTATTTATCGTTGAGTTTCGATAAATAATCCAGGCGAATTGCAGATTCGTAATCACGGCCCCTTTTTTGGATATTATTAACCAAAGTAGGAACGGATGCTTTGAGGTAAATCAATAAATCCGGTGGTTTGATATAGTGGATGATGCTTTGAAAAATATTACTATAATTTTCAAAGTCACGCGCGCTCATCAGGCCCATATCATACAAGTTTTCGGCAAAAATATACGCATCTTCATAGATGGTACGATCTTGAATCATATCGATGCCTGTTTCCTGTAATTTTACAATATGTCTAAAGCGACTGTTTAGGAAAAAAATCTGAAGATTGAATGCCCAGCGTTTCATGTCTGAATAAAAATCTTCCAGATAAGGGTTGTTGTCTACAGCTTCAAATTGAGGTTCAAATTTGAAGTGGCTGGCCAACAACTCTGTTAATGTCGTTTTTCCGGCACCTATATTTCCAACGATAGCTATATGCATATTATTTCTAGCTTAATAAAATCTTTTAATACCAATTATCTCACGAACCTCTTTCAGCGTTTTTCGCGCAGATTCGCTAGCCTTTTCAGCGCCCATTTTCGCAACTTTTGCAATGTAAGCATCATCATTTGAAATATCTTCAATTCGTAAGCGCACGTCATTAGTCGCCAATACCATATCTTCCGCCAATTGTTTCTTAAAATCGCCATAACGAATTTCACATTTATTATAGAGATCGTCAAAATGTTGCAGTGTATCAGGGGTTGATACGACTTTCATCAAATCAAAGAGATTTTGAATGGCTTCGGGTTTTGGTTGATTCATTTCAGTTGGTCCAGAATCGGACACTGCACGCATTACTTTTTTGCGGATTACCGTTTCACTATCCGAGAGATAAATACAATCTGCTTCGCCGTTTGACTTACCCATTTTCCCTTGACCTGCTAGCCCAGGAACTTTAACCAATTTATCTGAATAAGAAAAGGCGAATGCTTCCTTGAAATAATCCACGTTATACAAGCGATTGAAGCGATTGCCGAAAGTTCGTGTCATTTCAAGATGTTGTTCCTGATCTTTACCTACAGGAACCTTTGTGCCATGATGAATTAATATATCACAGGCCATTAGGACCGGATAGGTCAATAATCCTGCGTTGACATTATCAGGATTGCTTCTGACTTTGTCTTTAAACGCAGTTGCACGTTCAAGTTCGCCAAGATAGGCGTTCATGTTCATGTATAGATAGAGTTCCGCAACTTCTGGAACGTCTGATTGAACGTAAATTGTCGATTTTTCTGGGTCTATTCCTGCTGCTAAGTATTCGACAATAACTTGGCGAACCGTCCCTTGAAGCCCCTGTGGGGTGGGGTGGGTCGTCAGTGAATGTAAGTCTGCAATGAAAAAAAAGCAATTATATTCGTTTTGCATTTTCACAAAATTGCTCAATGCGCCATAGTAATTTCCTAAATGTAATTTCCCGGTACTTCTAATACCGCTAACAACTGTTTCCATATTCCTGCGAATTTACGTATAAATTTGACAAAGTCGAATTAAATTCCGTTGCTGATTTCCTTTTTAGGATTGGCCTTATTTTTTGTTTTTTTTAGCTTCATTCCAATAAATGTCCATTTCCTCTAAACTCATTTCCTGCAACTGTTGCTTATTTGCAGCTGCTTTTTGCTCTAAATAGTTAAATCGCTCCATGAATTTTTTGTTAGTTCGTTCAAGTGCATTTTCGGGGTTTATGCCCATATGCCGTGCATAATTTATCAAGGAGAATAAGAGGTCGCCAAATTCACCTTCCGCTTTTTCTTGATCGATTGGAGCGGCAGTCTCTAGATTGAATTCAGCTTTAAATTCAGCAAGTTCTTCCTCTACTTTTTCCCAGACTTGTCTCTTGTCTTCCCAGTCGAACCCAACACCTCGAACCTTATCTTGGATACGATAGGCCTTGACCAGAGCGGGTAGTCCTTTTGGGACACCAGATAGAACGGACTTGTTACCTTCTTTAAGTTTGATGGTCTCCCAATTGGATTTAACTTGGTCTTCTGTGTCCGCATTGGTATCGGAGTAGATGTGGGGATGACGTGTAATCAGTTTATCGCAAATTGCATTGAGCACATCTACGATATTGAAATGTCCCTCTTCCTCCGCAATGCGCGCATAGAACACGAGATGCATCAATACATCGCCAAGTTCTTTCTTTATTTCGGGGTAATCTTTTTCTAAGATGGCGTCTGTCAATTCATACATTTCCTCCATTGTCAGATGCCGAAGAGATTCCATGGTCTGTTTTTTATCCCATGGACATTCTGTTCTTAAGGTATATAAGACGTCGAGTAATCGTTGAAATGCTAATTGGGGAGTATGCTGATAAGCGGGTGCCTCTAGATTTGCCATATATTATTGTGTTTGGTAGCACAAAAATAGAAATATGATTTCGAATAAACTATTTCAAATTGTGGAAAACAAAACCCTTTTGCCAATCGTTTTATAATAAAAAATAGAATTTGGATCGGATTTAGAATAATCAACTATGGAAAGAATGCATGGGTACTCATCTGCAAGTGTTGCGTTGGAAAAGTTAAACAACTTGGGCTATACAATTGACTACAATATTGAATTTGACGATTTGCTGGCTAACGCGGATCAATACAGGATTGATTACTTATTTCGCTATGAAGGTGAGTCAGATCCCGGCGATGAATCCTCGGTATATGGAATTAGCAAAAATTCGGGACAGAAAGGTGTTTTTGTTGCCGGTAATTTGTCTTTGATTGAAGGTAAGAAGCGCGATATTTTATTGCAATTGGAGCTCAACGAACGGGAAGTTTAGCAGGATGCAAAAAAATGGATTTGAGGAAACTGAACGGCTCAAGCAACTGAAGAGTTGGGCTTTGCAACGTGATAGTAAACATGCGGATGCCGAATATCATGATCTTGCTTCAGATCGCTGGTTGATGCCTGGTACAATTGTCGTTTTGCTTAGCGTCAGAGAGTCCGATTTTCCATCTGTCTATAATAACGATCAGGATGCTGATATGCGTAGCTCCCCTAACTGGCTTCTAAATCAGTCAAATAACGATATTTGGGTGGATATGCACCAAACTGCTTTGAATAATATTCACTATCCAGACAAAAATTCTTTAGTCTGGCAAAATTTTTGCAACCGACCAATCTAGAGAGCGGAAACTTAATTATGTTATCCACTTTCTGGATTTTTTATGGAATTGTAAACCTTTTCTAAATTTTTATTTTATGATGTTATACATTGGTATTTTTGCTGTGATCGTTGTGGTTTGCGTATTCATTTCTCTTATGATGATGAAGAAGCAAAAAGAGACGGCCAAAAAGTATGAAGGAGAATCTGGAATTTCCTTGGCGCCAGCAGTAAAGGATGAATTGTTAAATGATGAATTTAACGAATTAAGAAAACGAATGAATGGCGCTCCCATCGATGCCTTTACGCAATGTGCGTATATTGCAACGGTGGGGGATAAAGTTGCTTCGGCTGCAGCGACCGCAGCGAAGACTGTTGCCTGGGCAGCTGTGGGGGTAAAGGCTCGTTATAGCGAACGGGATAATGCTTCTTATTTGGTGCTCAGCAATGATGAGTTACATTATGTGTTTTTTGATGATGGCGAAGCGAGGGACCATTTGGTTTTCGATCAGGCAACTTTACTTGATGCGAGGCCAGCGAAGATCAGCAATTCCGAAAAAGTGACACGCATGGGATCTGTTATGGGATTAAATCCAAAGAAAATGCATCTTGAAGTTAATGGAAATGGACTTGATATTATATACTATGGTACTGTGCAGCGTATGCCACATGGTATTATCTCTCCTGGTGCCGGCATGTTTGAAACACAGGCCAAACTTCAATTAATGGGGCGTTTCTTCTTGGATAGATTTTATAAAAAATATCCGCAGCTACAAAATTGATGAGATGAGAAATGTCATCTTAGTTTCGTTTTAAATAAAGTAAATGGTCTTTGCCTACTTAGTCACTTTTGCTTTTTGTAAATTGTATTGATCATAAAATTTATATCATATGAAAATTTTAGCAGATAAAGTAGCTTTAGTAACAGGGGCTGGTTCGGGGATCGGACTGGCTGTTGCATTGGCTTATGCCAAGGAAGGTGCAAAAGTCGTTGTCTCGGATATCAACGAGCGAGCGGGGCATGAAACCGTAAAACAAGTCGAATCTCTAGGTGGAGAGGCTGCATTTTTTAAAGCAGATAGTTCGTCCCCGGCTGATAATGAAGCGTTGGTTGGTTTTGCGGTCAAAACATTTGGTCGACTTGATATCGCATGTAACAATGCTGGGATCGGAGGAGAAGCTGCACTGACAGGAGACTATAGTTTAGATGGTTGGAAAAAAGTGATTGATATAAATTTCAATGGGGTATTTTATGGCTGTAAGTATCAAATAGAAGCGATGGAAAAGAATGGCGGTGGTGTAATCGTTAATATGGCTTCCATCCATGGTACTGTTGCGGCTCCTCTATCGAGTGCCTATACTTCAGCAAAACATGCAGTGGTGGGTTTGACAAAAAATATCGGTGCAGAATATGGGCAAAAAAATATCCGTTGCAATGCAGTCGGACCAGGTTATATCGATACCCCTTTATTAGCTCAACTGGATAAAGAACATATTAATGCTTTAATCAGTAAGCACCCCATTGGGCGTTTGGGAAAAGCAGAAGAAGTGGCTGAATTGGTTCTTTTTCTAAGTTCGGATAAATCGTCCTTTATGACCGGAGGCTATTATTTAGTTGACGGTGGTTACACGGCTGTTTAATTGCGATTAAAAAACAAAAGGTCTCGAAATTTTTATCGAGACCTTTTGTCTATATTTCCTGTTTATTGTCTGGGGTCTGAACATTGGTTTTTACATCCATGGGTAAATTTCTTTGGCGAGTAGGATTGATTTTGTTACCCATATTACTATTTCTTTTTAGCAACAGATATGTATTTTCAAAGATTGCGAGCAATATCCAGATCGAGAATCCTTGGGTCAAGCGGATTCTTGTTTTTGGTTTGAATAAAGTGAAGTTTGATATCCTTGATTTGGATCATAACGAAAGTTTCTATACTATTTGAAAGTCAAAATTTATTCAGGTTCTCGAAATACTGGCGGCACCAATTAGCAAACCATTTTGGATATGTATCTTTGTACAATGGCTTATTTTACTTTTTATCTGGTTTACCAATTAGGCTATGGGAATGTCTCATGTATGTTGTCCAGTGATTGATCTTATTTTCTGCTATAAAAAATGCACCGGTCGTCGTTCTATAGATTTTATTTAGTATTTTAACTGAAAGAAGCATAAAAATAGAATTAAAAGCCTCTCATTATGAAAAAGATCTTTTTTACTACTGTCGTTTTTTTTATTGTATCATGTGTTTTTGCTCAAGCACCTCAGGTAAAGGTTGAAGCCGGCATACTGGAAGGGATTACCTTGTCAAGCGGGGTGCAGTCTTTTCGAGGGATTCCATTTGCGAAGCCACCTGTTGGTGATCTGAGATGGAAAGAACCGCAAGCAGTGGTGCCTTGGAATGGTATTCGTAAAGCAGATCATTTTGGCAGCTCCCCTATGCAAAAGCCCATCTATGGAGATATGAGATTTCGTTCGTCCGGAATGAGTGAAGATTGTCTCTATCTGAATGTGTGGCGTCCAAAGGCAGCCGACGAGGGCAAACTTCCTGTATTGGTTTATTTTTATGGTGGAGGTTTCAATGCCGGTGATGGATCGGAAAATCGTTACGATGGGGAAAGTTTTGCAAAAGAAGGACTTATCGTTGTTACAGTGAATTATCGTCTTGGTATTTTTGGCTTCTTTGCACATCCAGCATTAACCAAAGAATCTCCTCAACATGCATCAGGAAACTATGGACTTTTGGACCAGCATGCTGCCTTGTTGTGGGTAAAAAAAAATATTGCTGCATTTGGTGGAGATCCTGATGCGGTCACCATTGGAGGGGAGTCGGCGGGTAGTATGTCCGTCTCCGCACAGATGGCCAGTCCGTTATCCAAAGGATTGTTTAAGCGTGCTATTGGTCAAAGTGGAAGTGTCTTTAACTTGAGATACGGCACTATATCTCTTTCTGAGCAAGAACAGCAGGGGATTACATTTGCAGATCGTGTAAATGCCAAAGAGCTTGATAAACTGCGTGAGATACCTGCATCTGAACTTCTTGATAAAGCCAGTGAGCATGGGGCATTCGCTACCCGATTGATCGTTGATGGGTATTTCTTGCCGAAATCTCCGCTCGCGATTTTTGAAGCTGGCGAACAGTCTAAAGTGCCTCTACTCGCAGGCTGGACTTCGACAGAAGCGCCATATACAGCGTATATGGGTAAATCTTACCCCTCTCCAGAGAATTATGAAAAGTTGGTCAGAACGCAATATGGAGCTAAAGCCGACGAAGTTCTGAAACTATATCCCGGAAAAACCGAGATGGAAGTAATTCGATCGTCTACAGCATTGGCCAGTGATAATTTTATAGTCTATAGTACATGGAAATGGCTCGATCTGCAACGGAAAAATAGTGGTCAGCCCGTATTTGTCTATATATTTGGTAAACCACGGCCGGCCATGCAACCAGCATATAGCGATGTACAGACTGGGCTTGCGGGGGGAATTAGTAAAAAATCTGAAAAACAGCCTAAAGAGAAAATGCCAGAACCACTACCTGGCGCTTTCCATGCAAGTGATATCGAATATTTATTAGGCAATCTTAAAAGTAACGATGTTTTTGCCTGGACAGATGATGATTATAGGGTATCGAGACTGGGGCAGAATTATTTTGTCAATTTCATTAAGACAGGTGATCCAAATGGGAAGGAGCTTTCTCTATGGCCGAAAACACTAGGCAAAGATAAGCGCATGAACATTCTTAATTTAAATGTCGATGCGAAAGCATCTCCTGAGGAGTTTCGGCACAGATATCTTTTTCTTGATAAGCTATTTATGGATCAAGCACAGAAGGATCGAGAAAATCTGTAATGTGTCTTTTTAATTTTATGAGGAGGGTAAAACTATTTCTTGGTAAGATCTGTTATCAAAATGACTGGTAGAAAGCAGCCCCATCGATCATGGCCTGTGCGGTGTTTCCTAACAATATTTTGAAGATTACTAACGCGGAGCAAGTTTGCTTATATGGAAATAAATCCTGATGTAATTATAATAGGTGGTGGTTTAGCTGGGCTCACAAGTGCATTGCATTTGTCCAAACAGGGACTGAAGGTAACATTAATCGAAAAACATGAGTACCCACATCATAGAGTTTGCGGGGAATACCTCTCCAATGAGATTTTACCCTATTTGGACTGGCTTAAGGTTGATGTGAATACTTTGCGCGCCACACATCTTGAAGAATTACAATATACGACACAACATGGGCAATCCGATAAGATCAGATTACCATTGGGTGGCATTGGTGTAAGTCGCTATTCCTTGGATGAGTTGCTCTATAAAAAGGCAAAAGATAATGGCTGTTCAATCGTGATTGCTACGGTCACCGGAATTTCCTTTAGCGATGATATATTTGCTGTTTCGTTTCAGGGGCAGAAGTTAAACGCAAAGATTGTATTGGGGGCTTATGGCAAACGAAGTAATATCGATCAATTGTTGTCACGGGATTTCATGAAGAGACCCTCCATTTGGATGGCTGTAAAGGCTCATTATTCGGGAGATTTTCCCGACAACCTCATCGCCTTACACAACTTTGAAGGTGGCTACTGTGGCATTTCCAAAGTTGAAGATAACAAGATAAATGTCTGTTATTTGGCCGATGTAAAAACTTTTAAGAAATATAGGAACATCGAAGCGTATCAAAAGTACGTCATATCAAAAAATAGGTATCTAAAGTGTTTTTTTGAAAAGAGCACGATGCTTTTTGATAAACCGATTACGATCAGTCAATTTTCTTTTGATAAAAAATATGCGGTGGAAAACCACATCCTCATGGTCGGTGATACGGCTGGTCTTATTCATCCATTCTGTGGAAATGGAATGGCTATGGCGATACACGGCGCAAAGTTAGCTTCGGAACTTATTTTGGATTACTGTAGCCGTAAAATTGAATCCCGTCAACAATTGGAAGTAATGTATGTCACTCGCTGGAAACAAGCTTTTGGAAGGCGATTATGGTTCGGGCGGATGCTGTCTAGTATATTACGTTATGAATTTGGCGCGGCAATACTGATGAAGATCGGGGCTCTTTTTCCAAAAATTTTGATTTGGATTATCAAACAAACTCATGGAAATGCAAGCACAATAAAATGTCTATAAACACGAAACATAGAACAGGGGAGACTGAGATCATGGATGATTTCCTGCTTGCAGGTGAGGAACTTCGTGTCACATTGGATCGTATTTCAAAGATCAACCAGTTTTTGGGTGGAAATAGCATCACCTTGGATGGAGTCAAGAAACTTCTTTCTGGTGTAGAGAAGAGCAAGCCAATTTCAATTATTGATATCGGATGCGGGAATGGAGACATGCTTCGCATGCTGAGTGATTATGGTTATAAAAATAATATCAATCTGAATCTATTGGGTGTAGATGCAAATCAATATACGGTAAATTATGCGCGGTCGCTGTCAAAAGATTACAGTAATATATCCTATTTGTGTGCAGATATATTCGACACAGATTTTGAAAATAACAGTTATGATATTGTGCTGTGTACGCTGACCATTCATCATTTTGACAATGAAAGAATTATTGAATTGATAGACAGACTCATCAAGATTTCAAATTTGGGAATCGTCGTCAACGACCTGCATAGGAGCAAAGTAGCCTATCGTCTTTTTCAAGCTGTAGGTACCTTTTTTAGGTTAAATAAAATGACAAAAGTGGATGGACTTATCTCCATACTACGCGGATTTAAGAAATATGAGTTAGAGCAATTCTCAGAAACATTGCAATTAAAAAGTTATACCATCCAATGGAAATGGGCTTTTCGTTACCAGTGGATAATTTCCAATATATGAGTGTCAAGATAATTACTGTTGCCAAGCAACTGCCTAAATATTCCTGTACTACCGATGAGGTTCTTCCGTTATTGGATATTTGGCTTAAAGGACAGGAGCTCCGTTTTGTAAAAAAGATAAAAAAACTTTTTGAAGGCTCTGCTGTGGAGAGGCGTTATGCTATCATGGATCCCATCGAAGTTTTTACAGTGACATCCTTTGAAGAAAAGAATAATATTTATTGCCGTGAAGCAATCGAATTAGGGGAGAAAGTGCTGCGTAAAGCACTTAAGAAAGCAGCTTGGGACCCGCAGTCATTAGACTATATTATAACGGTGAGTTGTACGGGAATTATGATACCATCATTAGACGGATATTTAATTAACAAGATGAAGCTCCGGCAGGATATTGTCAGGCTGCCGGTTACAGAAATGGGATGTGTTGCTGGGGTTTCAGGGGTTATCTACGCTAAGAATTTCCTACAGGCGAATCCGGGTAAACGCGCTGCGGTAATTGCCGTAGAGGCCCCAACAGCTACTTTTCAGCTGGAGGATTTCTCCATGTCAAATATGGTCAGTGCGGCTATATTTGGAGATGGTGCTGCCTGTAGTCTGCTTTCATCGCATGAAGAGGATTGCGGACCAGAAATTCTTGACCAGCAGATGTATCATTTTTATCATACAGAAGATATCATGGGTTTTAAGTTGACCAACAGTGGTATGCAGATGATATTAGATGTTGATGTGCCGAATGTGATCGCGTCACATTTTGCAGATGTGATACATCCATTTTTGAAAAAGAATGGTTTGGAAATCAAAGATATCAATCACATGATTTTTCATCCCGGAGGTAAGAAGATTGTGGCGACGATTGAGCAGATTTTTGCTGAGTTTGGTAAAGATATCAAAGACACTAAGGCAGTGCTTGCGCAATATGGCAATATGTCGAGTGCTACCGTGCTGTATGTTCTTGAACGCATCATGAAGCATCAACCAAAGACTGGAGAATTTGGTTTAATGCTAAGTTTTGGCCCTGGATTTTCAGCTCAGCGCGTATTGTTAAAATGGTGACCTAATTAGATCTCATCAATGGATTTGAATAATATAGTGGCAAAGTTGCCCTACAGAGAACCTTTTTTGTTTGTTGATGAATTAATTCATGTTGATGAGGAAGGTATTAAAGGTGCCTATACTTTTAATGAAAACCTGGATTTTTATAGAGGCCATTTTTATGGCAAACCTATTACTCCGGGAGTTATTTTGATCGAAACGATGGCGCAGATAGGTTTAGCGTGTCTGGGAATTTTTTTGCTAGATAAAGAGTTTACGGCTAATGCTGTTATAGCGTTGACCTCAACGGATATAGAATTTTTAAAGCCTGTATATCCGAAGGAGAGAGTTACCGTGTTTTCAAAAAAGATATATTTCAGGTTTGGTAAACTAAAATGTGAGGTCGTTATGAAAAATGAAAGCGGCCAGGAGGTTTGTAAAGGACTATTGGCAGGTATGATTACGGAGGAGCTATGAAGAGAGTCGTCATTACAGGAATGGGGGTTGTAGCACCGAATGGGGTAGGCCTACCATCTTTTACGCAAGCGATAAAAGATGGGGTCTCGGGTATTCGACATGATGTACAACTCGAGAAATTACAGTTTTCCTGCCAGATAGCAGGAACTCCTGAAATAACGGATGATTTTAAAAGGCGCTATTTCACTGAACTCGAGCTTAGAGGTTTTAACAGTACGGGGATATTATATGGAGTCATTGCAGGTATGGAAGCTTGGGCAAATGCCGGGTTACCGATAGCGACTGAATCTGCTCCAGATTGGGACAGTGGAACCATTTTTGGATCCGGGAGCTCTGGTATTGATAAGTTTCGTGAGAGCATCTATAAAATTGACGATTTGCAGACCCGCAGATTAGGTAGTACAGTTGTGGCCCAGACGATGAGCAGTGGTGTTAGCGCATATTTGGGCGGTAAATTGGGACTTGGAAACCAAGTAACAACAAATTCATCTGCTTGTGCAACTGGGACCGAAGCAATTTTAATGGCCTATGACCGTATTCGATCCGGCAAGGCAAAGCGGATGCTAGCAGGAAGCACTGGAGATAGCGGCCCTTATATTTGGGGTGGTTTTGATGCGTTGCGTGTGTGTAGTTCGCACTATAATGACCGTCCGCATGAGGGGTCTCGTCCGATGAGTGCGACAGCCGGAGGGTTTGTTCCCGGCAGCGGAGCAGGAGCTTTGCTATTGGAAGATTTGGAAAGTGCCTTAGCCCGAAATACGACGATATATGGTGAGTTGTTGGGTGGTGAGGTAAATTCCGGAGGGCAGCGGGGAACAGGTAGTATGACCGCTCCGAATGCTGATGCTGTTCGTCGGTGTATTATAGAAGCCTTGAAGAATTCAGGTGTTTCCGCTTTAGAAATCGATGCTATAAATGGCCATTTAACGGCAACTACCAAAGATGCTTTTGAAATAGAAAACTGGACTGAGGCTCTTGGACGTAGGGGGAAGGATTTTCCTTTTATAAACTCATTAAAAGGTATGACTGGACATTGTCTTAGTGCAGCTGGCAGTATAGAAAGCGTAGCTACGGTATTGCAGCTATATCACGGTTTTATATTTGGAAACAGTAATTGTGTTGACCTACATCCTGAAATTGCTGCACTGATAGATCCATCAAACGTCCCTTTGCATACAATGAGTGTTGCACCTCAAATTATTGCCAAGGCAAGTTTTGGATTTGGGGATGTGAATGCTTGCTTAATATTTAAAAAATTTGATAACTTGCCATATGAATAGAGAAGAACTGATCAATGCTTTAAAACCTATTATTGCACCTTACACGATAAATGAAGAAGCATTTGGAAAGCTTTCCGAAGAAACTGATTTTATTCACGATTTACAAATCAATTCCGCTAATCTGGTTGATATTGTACTGGATATCGAAGAGCAATTCGACATAGTTATTGAGAATGCTGATATGGAACGTATGCTTAATGTAAGGGCGGCAATCGATATTATCGAAACCAAGCTTAACGAAAAATGATTGGTAATGATATTGTCGATCTAGTTCAGTCCAGAAAAGACAGCAATTGGAGACGTCGGGGGTTTGTTACTAAGATATTTAATGAAAATGAGCAACTTTTAATAGCCAATAGTCACGATCCGGAGATTGTTGTGTGGCTTTTGTGGAGCATGAAAGAAGCTGCTTACAAAATATGGAACAGAGAGACGAGAAACAGAAAATATGCACCCAATAAATTGATTTGTTCGATCGTTAAAAAGTCTTGCGATAGCGCTGTGGGAGAGGTTGTCTGTGAAGGAAGTCATTATTACACCAATACCATTGTTAATCCTGATTTTATACATACTATAGCAGTTAAGGTATTCGATCATTTGGATCATGTGGTGGAACTCGAAAGATGTCAAGTTGTTAAAGATCCACTTGGTTTACCTGGCATTGCTACGGAGGGACGAAGGGAACTGTTGCCAGTTTCCATAAGTAATCACGGTCGTTTTGAGAAAATAGTTGGGGTACTATAAACCAGTATATAAAAGCCAATCTGCGAAAATTCGCTAATAACTTATTGTACTTGAATCGATTCTTCCCGCAGCATTTGCTTGAACCTAGGATCTCGTATGTAACGACTAAAATCGTGGCTTGACATTCCTGTAAAATCCGTCATCGAAAAGATCGTATAGTTTTTCTTAAGCGCGTTAAAGCTATCCTCTTTATACCCCAGATCCGTTGGGGTAAGCTTGTTGGATAGAAATCCAAAAAATTTCTTTAGCATTTTATCAGTGCCATTAATCGTGATATGTATTTTCTTTACTTGGGTGCTCAGATCCACAAATTTTTTTGTGTTAGTTGTTGTGTCAGTATATTGAAATTCGGAAAGGCCTATTGCTGGCGCAAGCATGATGCAGGTAATCCTGTTTTTGTTTTCCAGCAATGGCTTTGCCCGCTCGATATCAATATTGTGAATATCTTTCGCTTGCGCAGAAAATGAAGTATTGTATTCTGGATTTGAAATTGCGCTCATGACCACGGATGCCCCCCGACTGTGCGAGATAATATAAACGTCTTTATCCGCCATGTTGTTAAGTATGCGTCTTAAACCGAATTCACCGGCCATCTGGCTAAAAGAAGCCGCGGAAAACCAATTTTTTGCTGATCGAAAAGGGGAGGTCGATCGCAAACCATCCCAATAAAATCGAATGATTTCATCGTTTTTGGGATTGGTGACGATATGATCTGCAATATATTTATATTGTTTTACAACAGATTCTTCATCCGCATTGAAGCCATGAACTAAAATAAAAACACGTTTTTTAGGTTCAATACGTTTCGAAAGACGAAGCATATTACCTCGTTCAAAAGCAAGTAATTGTTCGCGGTCACCTCTGTCGGTGGCAATTTTCATCAGGGAATATGGATCCCTAGCGGCTTTATTCGAAGGGATGCCATAGTTTTTCTTCCAGTTGTCGGGATAAAAATTACCATTTTGATCCACAAATGAATACCATAAATTAGGATCTGCTCCGGTATTGGGAGAAGCCGAATCAGGAAGATTATGGATGAGGCCACACGAGGTGAACAAGCCGATGATGATAATGACGTAGAAAAAATATCTTGTATTCATATGATGTATTTCCTTCTGTACCTGAAATTTATTTTAACTAGGATCCAATGGCTACCAAATTGGATATATATTCACAAATTCATCTCTTGTAAGATAGTGATTATTTTGGATAGCGAAAAGTTAGAATGTATATGGAAGGCGAAATTTTTCAAGACGATGCATAATATAAAAGACCTCCATAAAATACTTTTTTTAGCTTATCCATATACTACTCCACCAGTGGCAAAACGCTCTAATTTAGGTTATAAGATAAATTAGAGCGCCGAATTGATCTAGATGTAATTTAGATTTTTTCTTTCAGTTTTAAATGCTTGATAAAAAGATTTATTTTTTTTGAGACCTTGTAAAAATCTCTTTAACACCACCTTTTGTTAAAATAAAGGTATTATAGTTACCTGTTTTATCCCGAATAAATTCGATAGTTCTATCGTTGTCGTCCCCTCTGAAGAATTTTGTTTTAGACTCTGGAATGAGTTCTATGTCTTTGTCATTGTAGAAAAGTTTGCCGTCGATTTTCAATAACTTGATTTTACCATATTGACCGATATACTTGTCGTATATTGCCGTGTCTATTTTGACGCGATGATGCTTGTACGGGAGCTCTACCTGTTTGTCGAAAGCAATTGCCGAAAGTCCATAACCTATGATATGAGACAAGGAGCCATTATTGGAAAGCACTGAGACAAATAGTTTGTCCTGTGTAAATCGATTAAAGGAAGTCATTGTTCCAAAAAATCCGCCATCATGCGCAATCAGATCATGTCCGTGATTATAAAACGGATTGATAATAAACCCATAGCCCCAATTTTCGGAACTATAGGGGGTGAACATTTTTTTCTTCATTGCGGCAGATAATACAGTTGTTCCGTACAAGGCTTTGTCCCAGAGGGCTAAATCCTCGACAGTTGAATAAACACCGTCGTGGCCCAAGTTGATGTTCCAGTTGATATAAGGATTATGAATCAGCCTCTGTTGGCTCTGACAATATACTTTTGCTTTTTTTGCGACGATGGATTCATTGTTACTAATCCCCGTATTCTTCATCCCCACTTTATCAAAGATATTCTTCTCTAAGAAAGCTTCATAACGCTCACCTGAAACCTTTTCAATAATTTTAGCTAATAAATAATAACCAATATTGCTGTAGGAGCTTTTCGTACCCGGTGAAAATTCGAAAGGAATTTTCTTAATTGCAGTATAAGCAGAATCGCTGCTCATACTGCTCAATGCGATTTCCTTGAAACCCATGGCTAGTCCTGAAGTATGTGATAACAGCATGTGAATGCTGACGCTATCAGCTTTTGGATAATCCGGAAGAAATTTACTGAGTTTATCATTTAGGGATAATCGTCCGCTGTCTATCAATTGGAGAATAGCAGTTGCTGTAAACTGTTTTGTGACCGATGCTAATTGGAATTTCGTATCTATTGTATTTTTAACGTTCCATTCATAATCTGCGAAACCATAGGCTTTTTTTAGCAAAATAGTGTTGTTTTTCCTAACGAGCACAGTTCCACTAAAATTATTTACTTCGACCTGCGCTCGCATATATTTTGCAAGTTTCGTTGATGTTTTTTCTTGTCCATATAGAAAAACCGGGTACAAGATGAGTAGAATTAATAGCTTCATAAAGTATTGTATAAGTAATTATGAAGCAATGTTACTATTTAATGGACTGGCATGATTGTATTTTTGTAAAGCTGCTAGATAAAAATCCACTTTATTTGGCCTCTTTCAAGATTCGATATCTTGGAAAAGAAAACTTTTGGCGTAAAGCCCGTCAATTTTTTAAAATCTCTAATCATATGGGATTGATCGAAGTAATCCAGATTATATGAAAAACCATTTTTTTTTCCTTCTTCCAATTGACTTTGAATAGCTGTGCGGAATCTTATTATTTTTTTAAATTGGGAGGGTGTTTTACAGATATGCTGATCAAAATGCTTGTTTATTGTCATTCTTGAACGCCCTGTTTTTAATGAGAATTCGGCCATGGATTGATTTAGGTTTGCTTTATTTAACATTTCGGAAATCACGTTTTCTAGCAAAGCATTTTCAAATACTACTAATTTGGAGAGCCAATAAGCTTCTAAGGCCTTTATTCTTTCACAATGGTCATCTATCGAAAGAATGGAGCTCATCGCATCTTTATAATCCATGTACGGATTAAAATCGGGAAACGTTCCGTGGCTATAATATCTTAGATCCTCTGGTATGAAAGCATTTATCCCAAGGGGTTTAAAGTAGGTAGTGATTTCGTTTATTTTTCCTTCATAACAGATAAGAACCGGGTCATTAAAGTTACATACGAGGTTAGTTTCTATCGTATTAGATGGACAATGTTTGGACACTAATTTATTTCCATTCACCGCAGTTTGGGTTTGCTGGCTTATGGTAACAATCGTGTAAATACTAGGAAATGTAAAATATACTGTAGGTTTTTCCTCTGCAGTTTTTTCAAGTATATAAAAGCATTCGATATGTCTTTTGAGGAGTACATGATCAGGTCTATAGATTTTTATTGTCATTTTTATAATAATATCAAAAGTGATAAAATCTAAATGTTATTGACTTGGCATAGATGAATTTGGTTTGACTTTTTACTTGGTATCCTGCTTAGCGTTTCAGGATTGACCCCAAGGTAGGATGCACTATGAAAAGTGAAATGCGGCTATATGAAAAAGGCAATTGGTTCAGAAAGTAAAGGTAGCGCCCGTTGGCGTCTAATAGTAAAAAAGAGCTTTCGCGACGGAACTTTTTGATATATAGTTTTGTATCGAGCGCTTCCCGCTCGGACGCAACCAATGTAAGTAGTTGACTCTGGTTGCTATAAAAAAAGTCTATTGGACGATCAGGCATGGTCATTTCTTTTTCAGATAACGATTAATCATGGGGCGAAAATCTATTTTGGAAGAATTCTGAATATGCTCTGTTAATACTGATATCGGAAATTCATCCAATGTTTTGAAATTAATGCAGCCTTTTTGGAACTTTGCTTTGGGCAACTTTAATTTTAGTTCTGCCATTAATTGTGGGTTAGCATACATCACCAAGGAATGGAATGAAATATAATTCTTTGCAAGCGTTAGCCCATATTTAAATACCCCTTGTTCGTTGAAGCTGATTGCATTGGGATTTGACATGAATTTTTCGAAGCTCTCGGAAACAGCGCTGTCATTTTCTGCTATTGTTTTTCGGAATTGACCAATTATTTGTTGCTCACTGTCTGAGAGTGTACCGATATACTGATCTATTTCCATTAATTTTTTGTCGTCCATAAGGCCTGTAATTGTGTTCTAAAAATATTCAATTTTCTTTGATTTAGATGCAGATATCCTTAAAAAGATTCGATGGGTGATCACAAATAGTGTCTTCAATGAAATTATTTTTGATTTTACCCCGTATGACCTGCAATTTGTTTATAACTTAATGTGTTTAATCAAATTATAAAGTTCGTATTTCTTGGGACAAGAATGCGTGTATTACAAATTGTAACAATTATTAAAATTACAAACAAAATTATGAGAAAATCTATGATGATGATTTCAATCGGAACCGTTGGATTAATGAGTTGTCAGAAACCAATTCAACTGGAATCTGCGGGATCGTTGAAAGCAAAAGCGAAAGCTGATTTAAACAGTGTCGGTAATACTTATTATGTTGGCTCAAGTAGATAATGGACTGAAGTTTAACAATAATTGTTTATTTCCGTCGAGCACATTTACGGCGTTAAATTGGGGAACGACAGTTCGTAGCAATAATTTCTATGAGGATCCTGTATTTGTTAATCCTATAGGCAGAAACAGGCTTGACGCTGCAAAAGGGTATGACGTTGGTGCAGGTTGTCATGTCGTCAATGCAGGTGTTTTTATCAATAATAATGGTGGACAAGATTTCGCTGGCAGTACGTTGCCTTCTGGCAATCCGGATGTTGGGGCATTTCAGCATGCTTTTATTGCTAACGCGGGGAGTTCTCTTGCAGATGCCTATGTCCGTAATGGCACTTAATTGCTGAAGTAGCATTTGAAAATTAGTCCCGAGCGGAATATGCAAACGCAGATCTAGCCTATTCGTCATACTACAGCCAGTTTTTTTATGTAAAAAGGAATATCGCTTACAGAAGGAATATTATTTCGTAAATTCATCCTATGGAGCAAACAATAATGATTTGAATTGCTTCTTATTACTAGAAAGGAATGCATGAAAAGCACGAAACGAAATAAAGGTTTTCTATTCAAACAATATGACGAGCCGTTTCAAACGCCTTTTGATAAATTATTTGATATTTTCAAAGAACTGATTACCCATACTTCAGGTGATTTCGATGAAGCCATTGATTGGTTAAGGCAATTGGATAAAGAGTTTAAACTCACGACGCCAGATTATACTATAGACGACTTCATTGCTGATTTGAAGGATAAAGGATATATCAAAGAAAGGCTAGAATCTACCGGTGAGGGTGGGCTGGATATTACATCAAAGCTGGAAAAGGCGCTGAGGCAGCATGCCTTGGACCAAATTTTTGGAAAAATGCGAAAAGGAAAGTCGGGCAATCATAAAACCAATCACCAAGGATGCAGTGACGAAAATATGGGCGATTTCAGGAACTATCAGTATGGAGATGGCCTGGATAAAATAGTTTTGACCGAGAGCTTAAAAAACGCACAGATCAATCACGGTGTAGGTGAGTTTGCTCTAGCGGAAAATGATCTGGTTGTTGAGGATACCCAGTTTAAGTCACAGATGAGCACGGTGTTGATGATCGATATCAGCCACAGCATGATTTTATATGGAGAGGATCGGATTACACCTGCGAAGAAAGTCGCAATGGCTTTATCGGAGCTGATCCTAACACGTTATCCGAAAGACTCACTTGACGTTATCGTGTTCGGTAACGACGCCTGGCCTATTGCGATAAAAGACCTGCCTTACCTGCAGGTTGGACCATTTCATACCAACACGGTCGCTGGATTAAAATTAGCGATGGATTTGCTACGGCGAAAACGCCATGCGAATAAGCAGATATTTATGATAACCGATGGAAAACCGAGCTGTTTAAATATGCCGGACGGTACTTATTATAAAAATCCTATGGGGCTCGATCCGTTTATCACCAGTAAATGCTATAGTATGGCGGCGCAAGCTCGAAAGCTGGGAATACCTATTACCACTTTTATGATTGCCTCAGATCCTTATCTGCAGCAATTCGTCGACGAATTTACAGCTTCAAATCAAGGGAAAGCTTATTATACAGGACTTGGAAATCTAGGTGAAATGATTTTTGAGGATTATGAAGAAAACCGTAAAAAAAGAATACGATAAGAATATATGGATTACACGAAGATTACAACATTTGGTGCATTAAAAACTTCGGGTTATAAACCTAAAACAATAAAAGAAGAATTGCGTCAGAATCTGATTACAAAAATAAGTAAAGGTGAAACAGTGTTCACCGGCGTGCATGGTTATAAAGATACAGTTATTCCAGAACTTGAAAGAGCTATTCTTTCCAAGCACAATATTAATTTTCTAGGTCTCCGTGGTCAGGCAAAAACACGTCTAGCTAGACTTATGGTCAATCTGCTGGACGAATATGTTCCGGTGGTACAGGGGTCAGAGATTAATGATGATCCGTACAATCCGATATCACGTTATGCCCTTGAGCTATTAAAGGAGAAAGGCGATGAAACGCCGATCAGCTGGCTTCATAGAAATGATCGTTTTGCTGAAAAACTTGCCACTCCTGATGTAACTGTAGCCGACTTGATCGGTGATGTGGATCCGATCAAAGCAGCAAATTTAAAATTGAGCTATGCAGACGATCGTGTGATTCACTTTGGCATGATTCCAAGAGCAAATCGCTCCATATTTGTCATTAATGAACTGCCTGATCTTCAGGCGAGAATTCAGGTGGCACTTTTCAATATCTTACAAGAGGGAGATATTCAGATTCGTGGTTTTAAGCTGCGCTTACCCTTAGATGTGCAGTTTATATTTACTGCGAACCCGGAAGATTATACCAATAGAGGAAGTATAGTGACACCTCTAAAAGATCGTATAGGATCACAGATATTGACACATTATCCGGCATCAGTTGAGATAGCAAAGGCAATTACTGCGCAGGAGGCCAATCTAGAAGCGGCTCAGAAGGAACAGATATATGTCCCTGAGTTGGCACGGGAATTAATTGAGCAGATAAGCTTTGAAGCCCGAAATAGTGAATATGTTGATGAAAAAAGTGGTGTGAGCGCTCGTATGAGCATAACAGCTTTTCAAAACCTATTGAGTACCGCCGAATTGCGCATGCTTAAAAACGGGTCGCAAGCAACCGCAGTGAGATTGGGTGATTTTATGGGTATTATACCTGCAATAACTGGCAAGGTTGAGCTTGTTTATGAGGGCGAGCAGGAAGGAGCCGATATTGTGGCATTGCAACTGATTGAAAATGCTATAAAAAGCATCTTTCCCGTCTTATTCCCAAAAATTGAGAAGCTGGAAAGAGAGAGCGATCGTTATCCTTATGATGATATTGTGCGTTGGTTTGCAGAATCGGAGGGTATTGAATTATCTGAAGAGCTCAGTGATTTGGAGTATTTTAAGGTTCTGGATGACGTAGTACCTATTAAAGCTTTGATTCAGCAATATCAGCCAGAAACGAAATCTGAAGACATCCATTTTTTAACCGAATTTGTGTTATGGGGGCTCACTTTAAACAATAAACTAAGTAAATATAGGATTGGAATGGGACTGCAGTTTCAGGATAACTTTCAAGGATAATCTAAGAAACAATTTGTAAGTATTATCATAATGCTATTTTATTTCTCAAGATAGACTACAGATTCAGGCATAGGAAGTGTCAGCTGTTGAGTATATTTGATCAATCGAAAATAGTTGGGTTAATTAAAAAATGTGGAACGACTATGTCGTTCCACATCATGTTTTTCATTGTAGTATTGTAGGATCTTTACAGTATTTTTATTGAATCGATTAGGAATTAAAATGTTGAGATATGGATCGTTATCCAGTTCAGCAGTTACCTCTATCGAATCAATTCTACTTGTTTGACAAATGTAACTCAGATTAGATGCAGAAAGAATATGAAAATCATCCTTTTTTATGTGAAAATGGGAATATTTAATTTGTATGTAAAAACTAAACCCTTACCCTTTTTTATCAGGATCTCTTTTAACAAATATCGCGTTCCCTATCAGTTTACGAATTAATGCACTTGTATCGGGTTCAAAAGCGACGGTGTTATTAACATGAAATACTATGTTTTTAGAATCTCTATAAACTAATTATGGAAATCTTAGTATTGTGTCAGACATACAGTGAGGCATTAGAGAACGCTGGATGAACAGAATTTGGACGAATATGGTTTTACTACTATAAAATAGAGTTGATTTCTTCTTTAAACTTTAGTACCTTTAACTTGGCCTAGTCAGATCTCAAAATGGTTCATAATGATTGGCATGTCCGAAAAAAATGAGAAAAATGGTCTTTATAGTTTTATTTATCGTGGCGGCAGTCGGAGCCGGTGTAGCCTATTATTTATTCACCAATGGTAACGTTAAAGTAGATATGGGATTGAAATCATCCACTATCCATGAATTTAAAGTCAACGGACTGGACGGCTCAACCATAAACTTTGCGAAATATAAAGGTAAAAAGATTCTTATTGTGAACACCGCTTCCAAATGTGGATTTACTCCGCAGTACGAGGGGCTTGAACGTCTATATAATAAATTCAATGATAAGCTAGTTATTATAGGCTTTCCTTCAAATGATTTTTTAGATCAAGAACCAGGTAAGGACGCTGAAATAGCAGCATTTTGTCAACGAAATTACGGTGTAACTTTTCCGATGGCGGCAAAGATTGATGTGAAAGGGAAGCGACAGGCGCCTATCTATCAGTGGTTGACGAATAAAAGGCTGAACGGTGTAGAAAGTTCAGCAGTCTTATGGAACTTTCAGAAGTATTTAATTGATGAAAATGGCAAGCTCATAAAGCATTTTTCACCAAAAACTGACCCAGAGGATAAGGAAATTGTATCTCTACTCGATTAAAAAGGGACTCTCATTCAATTTGGGAACTCAATCAAAAGATCCTGTGAATTAAAATGTATACCATATATTGTAGCTCATAACATAGCAGTTTTAATTATCTCTACGATTTTCTGCTATAATCCTAGATTTATGGAACTCTATTGCGTGGAACATGTTCTATGGCTCTAAACAGGGGTTAATATAAGATGAACTGCCTTTCTAGTGGTATTAGCTACTATTTTGTTTTTTAAAAAACAAAGCAATCATTATTCGCCAGAACAAAATTTATATTCGTGCATCCCTCTCGAGAAATAACTTAATATCTTTGTAAGAGAACACGAAGGAATAATCGACGACTAAAAGAGCAATATTTGCTAGTGGTCATAGCAAGTGGTAAAAATGGGAAAAATCATAGTAAAATTTTGGTTGGTCAATGTGCTGATAAGTATTCTGCTATTTATCTTATATCGACTCGTTATTGAAGAAAAAAATACGGTTGATACTGGATTTCTGAATACTATTATTGTTATAATGGACATTATTGTCAATCTTGTTTTTTCAGTGGTCTACCTTTTCGCCATAGTATTGTGTTCTTTACTGTTTTTACTAAATCGTATAGAAAAAGTAAGGAATAGTAAAACATTATGCTTTTTGGTTTTCTCAGGAATACCAGCTATATGCTTAGTAATATTAATTGTTCATATATTGGTGCAAGTCTGCTACTATAATATGGCAATTGAACCTTTAAAAACGCTTCTCTTGTTCGCGTTTATTTACCTGGCCTGTACCATTTTAGAATTTGTTGTCTTTAGAAAAGTAATCGAAAAAGTGAAATGACTTATTATTTAAATAATGGTCATAAACAATCCATATGCCCATGAAATATATTGGAATAATACTGTTGCAAGCTTTAATTTTTTTATCGGGTTGCCACGCTAAGTTATATGGAGATGTTGGTAAAGGCGCAAGCTTATATTGCTTTATATGGTGATGTATATCGCTGTTCCATATCCGGAGGATAAGATAATAAAGAGGAAGGATTTCAAATCCTTTACGAATGTTAGGATCAAAGCTTATGACAACCTGTTGTTGGACAGTATTTATGGAATAGTGGAGAGCAAAGATACACTTCGCATTAACTTTCATTATCAGGGTACAAGTGAAGCGGATAAACGTTTTGTACTTAACTATGTCAAAGTATCGAAGGAAGAAATATGAAGAAGCTATTTAGCGGACAGAGCCGCTATGGATTTGATCAATCCGACGCAGCTTGCCTAAGAACTTACTCAAACATCTGATAAAACGAAAGTTGTGTATGAATCCACTATCCTCAGTAAAAATGATTCATTGCAGCGTTTCAGAACGATCGGTATTCAATATCCATCTTTCTCAAACAAGATAGCTGCGCAAATAGGGATGAATTCTTTAAATCATCGCGAAGTTGATAACCATATTGCCTTGGTGGTCAGGAGACGCCGGTAAAAATAAGTAAGTTTTTTTTACACTATCTTGCACTCATTGATCAAGCTAAAGCTCGGCTCTTTGTAATGCTTAAAGATTTCGATGGGCTTATGAATCGTAAAGGGAATAGAAATGAGACCAAGTTGCCCGGCCAGCTCTCTTTCTATTTCATTACCTGACTGTATGGTATAAAATTTAGGCTGAGGTTTTCTATAAAACGATATTTTAAAAGGTAATATTAGGATATATCGCAGCTTCTTCCTTAATTCTCAAAATAGGTTGAATTAAATGCAATCAATTATTTATTCACTTTTTATGAGAGTTTAAAACGAAAAAAGTTTTGGTTTACTTTACTGGGTTATTAAGATCGTCTGTTTTGATTAAACATACATCTTGTTTTCGGTACGATTTAACTGGTAGAGATAATGATTCGATATAGAGATTGGAAGTTAACAAGTTGTTCCAAGATGCTTTACATAAGGAATTGATAGCGATTAGATAGGTTGATTTTTAGGTTGCAAAAAGTAAATAAAGGCCAAATTGCTATTGCTATCAGCCTTTATTCTTTTTATTATTTCAACTTCTCTTTTGTACTTTTGGCATGTTCTAAATGACTTCTGAGTGTTGGTAAGGTCTTATCAACAAACATTTTTAGGTCAGCATCCTTAAGGTTTTTACTCGCATTTTCAAAAAGTTTTACATCCTTTTCGTGGTCATTCACCATCGCTTCAATATACGATTTATCGAAGTCGCTAGGTGACTTTTTAGATAGTTCATCCTTCAAGTTTTGCTCTTCCGCACCCAATGTCGCTGGTAGTGTTATATTTTTTGATTGAGCAAGAGTTGCTATTTCATCGTTTGCTTTGGAATGATCTTTAACCATCATCTCTCCGAAAGCTTTTACATCTGCATGCTGACCTTTCTGTTGCGCTAATTTTCCCAGCTCAACCTCAGTCATACCACCGTTTGCCGCTTCAGTAACGAACTTTGCATCATCTTCACTAACATCAATAGGTGTTGTTGTCACGTCTCGATCCCCAATATTTGCTGGTGTATTTGCCTCATTGATACTATCTGCTGTTTTTTTACTGTCGTTGTTTGCATTACCGCAATTTTGCAGGGCAACAATGGAAAATGCAATTGCTAATGTTAAAAATATTCTTTTCATGATTTTAAGAGTTTTTATTTTAAATAAACATTAGTCAAAGCAGATTTGTTCAAAAAAATGATGAAACTAATATTTTGTAGAACCTTAAAAACCAAGTAGCGCGCGTCATGAGATCATGATTTTATGAAACCTTCACTTTTTTTAACCATGTTTTCTATCGAGATTTGCTTAATTAATGGCAACCGCCTTATAATGATCAGGCTTTAATGTGGTGTTTTTTCAGTTTAATGAAACATGATAAATCGCTAGATTCCGAAACTAAACCATGTATATCGCTGTTTAATCCTTAAAGCTGATCAGTTTTTAATGTTAGAAATTAATGCCGAAAGTTCACTATAGTAATTCTAAGAAACATTTGTTCCTCACGCTCGAAACACCGAAGGATGCAAATGCTAATTATGACTATGGCAAAAAGGAGCATATCGTCAGACAGCATGAGATAGGATTGTTTAACAAGGATATGAAAAATGAACAATAACAAAAAGTCTATTTATAGTGCTCTTATTGCAAATCTTCTGATCGCACTCACCAAATTTCTAGCAGGATCTTTTACAAACAGTTCTTCCATGATTTCGGAAGGTATCCATTCAACAGTCGATACTGCAAATCAGATACTGATATTATATGGACTAAAACGTAGTAAAAAGGCACCGGATCAGTCGCACCCCTTTGGCTATGGAAAGGAGCTTTACTTTTGGTCTTTTGTCGTTTCTATTCTGATATTCGGTTTGGGTGGAGCGTTGTCTATTTATCAGGGTGTTCTTCATATACGGAATCCGCAAATGATGAAGGATCCTTTTTGGAATTACGTTGTTTTAATCCTATCGCTTATTTTTGAGGGGACTTCCTTTATTATTGCGATGAAAGCATTTAACAAGACCCGGAATGGCATGGGCTGGTGGAAAGCTATGATTAAAAGTAAAGACCCTTCAAGTTTTCTTGTCCTCTTTGAGGATGGGGCAGCTGTGGCGGGGCTTATTACCGTCATGATTCTGATGGCCTTAAGTCATGCACTGCAGATTCCTGAATTAGACGGATTGGCATCCATAATTGTCGGTTTACTATTGGTTTTCGTTTCCTTTATCCTTGCTAGGGAAAGCAGAAGTTTACTCATGGGCGAAGGCATTGCTTCTGAAACAAGAACTGAAATTGCCAGACTGGTGGAACAAGATGTTTGTGTGATAAAAACAAAAAACATTTTATCCACTTACCAGTCACCCGAGGACGTTGTATTGATGCTTATTATCGATTTTAAGGATCACTTGGATACTGAAGATATTACTGAGGCGATAAATCGGATTCGTACAACCATAAAAACCAAATTTAAATTTATACATTATGTAATTATACAGCCCGAATAAATAGGATTGGATGTACCCTTTATATCTTATGTAACGTATATTGCAAACTGGTTTTACTTTGCCTAGGCATATTGGCGCAGTAGAATCACTAGAACGAGCTTTATACGCCTGATTGCTCCTAGGCACGGACTGCATAATTTTGCCTTGACCAATTAAACGATCCCTCTGTTTTTTCGAGTTTATATTTTTGCGATTTCTCCATTAACTCATACTCTCTTTTTGCATTTATAAGAGTCGTTTCACCTGCTTGTTGAGATGACAAAAGAATCCGCCTAAATAGCTTTTACGCTTACAATCTGGAAGGTTATATTGCTTAGATCGAATAGTAACTGATCAGCTACGAATTCTAAGTGATTGGCGACAGATATTTAATCATCATTTCAGTCATTGAATGTGTCTCTATTTTTATAGTCGTATTCAAGATTATGCCAAGAAAGCATATTATGGTTTAACAAATAAAGTTAAAAACAATGAAAAAATTAATGATGAGTAAGCAGGGTTTGGTCACGCTAAAATTTGCTAGATCGGCTAGGACATTTGCAATAGCAGTCGAAAGAAATTCAAAATTGAAAATATCTAGTTATCATATCGCCAAAAATATGGTTGATGTTACATAGTAAACCACGGAAGCAAATACGGTATCGTCACTTTAGACTTCGTAAATAACTTTTCTTCAACTAGGGGTTGTGCGATCTTTTTTAGTAATGCACGATTTGTTTGAAATCAAATAACATTTTATTCAATCTTTTACGACAAATAAAAGCGGTGCTTAGGCCCGTTATTTAAAATACAAATTATCATGTATAAATATTATATATTTTTTTTAGTTCTATTCCTTTCTAGGTTATCGTTTGCGCAGCGGATTCACGCCGTTTACGAATACATACCATCTGCAATGGCTACTTTTAAGGAAAATGTTTATTATGATGGAATGGTGAAGATCGCTGTTCGGGATTCGACTCCGCAGCAGATTCAAGTACTTGATAAGGATGTGGACGATGAAGTAGCGCCTTCATATTCTATCACAATTGGTTCCGGCAAGAAGTTTAATAGGGTCGTAATGCATCAAAATAATGCCAACCAACAGTTGGAAACCCGTTCCATTCAAGGGGTCAATTATCTAGTGACTGACAAATTTCCGTTATTAGAATGGAACACAGCGTATGGCGATGTTGATACTTTGGGTAAATATGTATGCCACAAGGCGACAGCATCTTATCGGGGAACGACCCTGGTAGCTTATTATACAAATGCCATTCCTGTACCTGTAGGGCCATCGAAGTTTGGCGGTCTACCAGGAATAATTGTTATGCTCTATAATGAAAGCGCTAATCCAAACTACTGGTATCTAAAGGAGGTCAACTACCCATATAATGGACGTATCCCAATTGATGATAAGTATATACATTCCTTGAGCAAATTGAGTCTTGAAGAGTTTGTCAAGAAAGAAGACCAATTTAACGAAGAGCATATGCGTATGCTATATAGTAAAATGCCAATGATGGAGGGGGTTAGTGTAGAGAAGCAAAAAGTTAGAGGCGGTGTAGAACAAGTTTATGAATGGGAACATCAATAAGCAGATAGCGACCTTATTTAGTATTCTATTATTCGCTATAGCAACTCGTGGTCAGGTCGCTATCCATGGAAGGATTTGGGCTGCAGGAAAAGCTGTGGGAGGAGTCCGTATTGAACTACGGGACGAAGGCGATAACAAAATGTTGGCATATACGTTCAGCGACGGGCAGGGAAAATATAATTTGCAAACTGTGCGGAGTGGACCATTCTCTTTACTGTTCACTGCACTCAGCTTTAAGCCCGTCTCGCTACCTATCGTGGCATTCCGGGCAGATACGTTGATCGATGTTCAGTTATCGGCTGGAGGTGTGGAGCGATTGCAAGAAGTAATAGTCCATTCCAAACGTCCTTACCGTCTAGGGAAAGATACCATTGAGCTTGCAGTCAAATCGTTTCTACAGGGGGACGAACGTACCGTAGAGGATTTACTTAAGAAGATTCCGGGTATTCAGGTCGGGACCGACGGCAGCATCAAAATAGGAGATAAGGAGGTGCAAAAAGTAATGGTTGAGGGGGACGATTTTTTTGAAAAAGGCTACCGTTTGCTAACGCAGAGCATGTCTGTTAGGCCCCTAAAAAAAATTCAGATTTTGCAGCGATATTCTCATAATAAACAACTTAAAGGTATTGAAAATTCGGACAAGATCGCACTAAATTTGGAATTGGAAGAGGATAGTAAGGCACAGTGGATAGGGTCTTTAGATGCTCAGATCGTTCCGATTGGACCCAAATATCATCAGGCTAGTGCCAATTTGATGAACTTCGGAAAAAAAAACAAGTATTATTTATTGGGAACTACCAATAACAATGGATTTGATGCCGTCAGCAGTATTAATCACCTGATTCAATCTGGATCGCCTCATGAACCAGGCCAGATCGGTGTGGGAATAACAACACCCACCTTGATAGACAATACTCCAAATATTCCTGGATTTGATCACAAGCGGACCAATTTCAATAATGATAAATTGCTCTCGTTAAATACCATTTTAAATCCTACAGCGCAGCTAAAGATTAAATGGCTCGGTTTTGCAAATCCTACCAAAAAAACATTTTATCGAAATACGGTGCAAGACTATCATCTACAGGATAATCATTTTACCAATACCGAAGATCACCAGTTTAAGAGAAAAATCGATAATTATTTCACAAAACTGGAGCTCCAATTTGAGCCTCACAAGGATGCAATATTGACCTATACAGGTACCCTCGGTTCCCTTGGTAAAATTGATCTCGGTACATTAGTATTCAATGGTGTCCAAAGTGAGGAAAGGACCAAAAGCAATGGTTACGTCACCAACCAAAATATAAGTTATAGTCACAAATTTTCTAATCGTGACGTGCTAGTTAGCTCATTACGCTGGATTAAGCAGCAGACGCCAATAGATTATAATATTAATAAATTTTATTATGAAGACCTGTTTGGCGTTAAAGACATCTATGCGGTGCAACAGCACATTGCGAATAATTTAACGTACATAGGTGCCACCACTCATTATGTAAGCCGTAGAAGTAATGGCGATTTTTTTCAACTAGCCTTCAATATGGATTACCAACAACAGCAGCTCAACACCGAATTGAAATTGTTGTCTAATCCAACAGGTTTAGGTGATTCAGTATCCTCTCCTTCGGGATTTTCTAATGCAATGGATTTTAACGTTTTTCAGACTAACATTAATACCAAATATACTTTTAAACGAGGTCTATGGGAATTAACGCCACGTTTGGAGGTTGGTATGGTACAAAACATATTGATAGATTTTGGAAAATCAAAAAGTAAAAATAACGTAGTGCTTTCTCCTGGATTGTCGGGTAAATGGGGGCTTCATGAAAAAGGGCGATTGGAAGCAGACTTTTATTTTCAGCAACAGAATGCTACAAGCACTCAACTAGTTCCCAATTACTATACAACAGGTGTACGTAATTTTATCCGGGGAATGGATAATCTTGCTGCTCTAAGTAGTTCAGGTGCAGCGCTAACATATACTTATGGTAGTCTGACAGATCGTTTTTTTGCCAATTTCTCTGCCGGACATCAAATTTTGTTTGATTATGTGGGTATATCAAGCAGACTAGATCCGAATTTCAGCCTTGTTCAACAGGTGTTACTTAAGGATAAAAAAAGCAGCTATTTTAAGGGCGACTTTAATTATTATCTGAGAGCTGTACATGGAAATTTTCGGTTAGATCTGGGAATGAATGCTACAGATTATGCAAACCTGGTAGAAGGAGTGGGCAGCCGTCGAATCCGTGCAGCAAGTTATGATTATGGACTATCGTTTAGAAGCGCGTGGAATTCTAAATTGAATATCTATATGGGGTATACCCTTCAGCACGTTAACTATCGAACAGAAGGTAAACTTATACTAAATAATAGCCGGGGGGTCCTGAATGTATTTTTCAGCATGTCGAAAAATATTCAGTGCAATTTAAAAAATGAATCTTATCGCTTCGGAAGTTTAATGGGGAAGAGATCCAAGATCTATTGTTTTTCGGATTTCAGTTTATCGTATGAGATGAAAAAGCACAGAACGAGATTTAACATTATAGCGAAAAACATTTTTAATACGAAGTTTTTTAGAAATGTTGAGCTGACCGATATGTACAATTCTAGCACTGAATACAGACTATTGCCAGGATACATCAGTTTTGGCTTAGACCTTAGCTTTTAAAATTTACTTTTGGTGTTTTAGAGGAATTGAGAAATGCGCCATTTTATTTTTACAATCAACAGATTATCAAAATCAAATGGCATATTTTTTTATAATTAAGAGCTGCATGAAAGCGTAGAACATCCTGCGATATTGTCGTAGATGGGCGGACGCTTGACAGAAAACTCTGGAAATATTTCTTGATATGGTTTTTCTAAAGCTTGTGTTAGTTTTAATAACATTGCTGTGTTTCCATTACTGATTTCTTCAATACATTGGTAAAGTAAATAGTTTCTTAGTATGAACTTCGGATTTGTTGTTCTCATTAATTCTAGTGACTCTGCTTTTGAAATTGAATTTAAACGCAAACGGTATTGGTACTGGTCAATGAAATCTTTTAGTTTTTTGAGCTTTTCTTCATTCAGAGCAGTGTATGTAATGGGACTGAAATGATCTTTAACATCAGTATCTGCTTTTATTTGTTCCAATTGATTAAAGAATAAGGTGTGATCCATTTCAAGGTCTTGCATCAAGCTTTGCCAGTTTGAGAAAAATAATTCGTCTTCTTTTATGAACTCATTAAATCCAAATTTTTTGCAAAGCATTTTGTTATTGGCCTCTGAAAAATATACACCAAAATTCCTCAATGAATTTTCAAGAAATTTTTCATCATTGATGACCGGGTGGAGCGCATTTGCTAATTTCCATAGATTCCACTGTCCGATCTGTGCTTGTCTACCGAATGCATATCGTCTTCCCGGCAGATCTGTGGTGTTTGGTGTAAAATTTAAATTATATTCTTCCATCATTGCATAAGGACCATAATCTATGGTCAATCCCAAAATTGACATGTTATCTGTATTCATTACGCCATGTACAAAACCAACTCTCAACCATTCTACTATTAGATCTGCTGTTGCTCGACAGACAGTTTCAAAAAAATCTTTATATTTACATGGGTTAGAGGGGACTATGGTGGGGAAGTAATTATCAATAGTAAAATCAAGCAGATCTTGTAATAATTTGTGTTCTCCTTGAGCAAATAGAAATTCAAAATGGCCAAACCGAAGGAACGTGTCTGCAGTTCTTGCCACTACCGCACCTTTTTCGTATTGTGGATTGCCGTTATACATAATATCCCGTATTACATCTTCACCAGTGAGGGAAAGGCTCAATGCCCTCGTAGTAGGAATGCCCAAGTGATGCATAGCTTCACTCATGAGGTACTCGCGTACAGAGGATCTTAATACTGCCCTTCCGTCTGCACGTCTTGAGTAGGGCGTCTCACCAGCACCTTTCCATTGTATTTCCGTTTTTTTACCCTCACAATTAATGATTTCTCCAGCGAAAATTGCCCGTCCGTCACCGAGCTGACCCGCCCAATTACCAAATTGGTGCCCTGCGTAAGCTGTCGCATACGTCTGAATATTTTTGGGTAGTTGGGAGCCTACAAGAAAGTTAACATCGTTTTCTTCAAATTTTCCAAGGCCTATTTCCGTCGAAAGAGCCTCATTAAAAGCAATTAGTTCGGGTTGTTCAAATCCTGCTGTTTCAGTTGTGGCAAATAATACTTTTGGCGTAGCTCTCGGTAACGGGCTATTGGAAAAATCTCCAGGAAATATTTTAAGGAAAGGTTGTGTGATCTGTTCAATATTCATACATCAAAGATATTAATTATTAAAGAAAAGCCCTTTATATTAAAATGGCTCTACATTTTAAATAGTAATAGAAAGTGAATTAGTAGTTAATGCTATTGTCAGTTCTAGCATTTACTACTGCTTTGTTTTTTGATAACATAAAAAGCAGAGACAATTACGAAACTATTCTTTCGGTTTGAATGTTATCTTTCCATAAGAAACCATAGGAAAATTTAGCGAATTATGAGTCTACAAGTTGATAGTGTCGTCAAAGAGATAGAAAATTATGAAGGTAATTTTCATAAGGACGTGATAGAAGGTTTAAATACTTATCCCAAGAAATTATATTCAAAATATTTTTATGATCCTATCGGCGACCGGCTTTTTCAGGACATTATGCAAATGCCGGAATATTACCTAACAGACTGTGAACTCGAGATTTTTAGCAAGAGAACATTGGAGATGGCTGAGCTCATCTCCGCTGACTATTCTGCTTTCGACCTCATTGAACTGGGAGCTGGTGATGCGCTTAAATCGAGTCATTTATTAAGACATCTTAGCAAAAGTGATATCGATTATTCCTACATGCCAATAGATATATCAGGCAATATCCTTACGGTATTGTGTGAAAAATTATCCGAAGAAATTCCAAACTTAGATACTGTTCCTCTAGAGGGTGAATATTTTGAGATGCTGAATGAGGCAATGAAAATATCCGAACGTCGAAAAGTAGTTTTATTTTTAGGGGGAAACATTGGCAACATGGATGTGGAAGAAGCACAACTGTTTTGTGCTGAAATTCGTCGTAGATTGAGTCCCGGAGATTTATTTATTATAGGTTTTGACTTAAAAAAAAATCCTCACACCATCCTCTCTGCATATAATGATAAATCTGGAATTACTTCTGCATTCAATATTAATTTACTTCACCGTATAAATCGGGAACTAGGCGCAAACTTCGATACACGATATTTTCAGCATTACCAAACTTATGATCCTATTTCTGGCGCTTGTAGAAGCTTTCTAGTTAGTTTAACCAACCAGTATGTACACATTAAACGAGATTCTATTTTTTTTAAGGAAAATGAATTGATTGACATGGAGATTTCACAGAAATATTCGCTTGAGGAAATTCAACGTCTTTCTTCTTTGGCCGGATTTGAACTGTTGGTAAATTTAAATGATAACAAAGGTTGGTTTGTGGATTCCATTTGGAGGGTAGCGTAATTATAATCGTTTATGAAAAATATAAATTTAGCAGTTAGCGTATTGCCAGAAAAACAAGTGTTATATGCAAAATATCTCACTGTAAGAGGCTATTCTGAGGAACTTTGCCGGCCGTTGGAAATTGAGGACTATGTCGTTCAGCCAATGGCTGATGTTAGTCCTCCAAAATGGCATCTTGGGCATACTACATGGTTTTTTGAAACCTTTATATTGATTCCCCACTTACCGAATTATCAAGTCTTTGATGACGAATACAACTTCGTTTTCAACAGCTATTACGAAACAATAGGTTCTCGGGTGATTCGAACGGACCGAGGTAATCTCAGCAGGCCATCAGTAGCAGACATCTATAATTACCGACGATACGTTGACAAGCATATGATCGAATTTTTGGATGCGGAATTTTTGACACAAAATCTTGTTGATATCTTTGTTTTGGGTTTAAATCACGAGCAACAACACCAAGAATTGCTACTTACAGATATAAAATACATATTAGGACATAATCCTCTTTTTCCTCCCTATAGCAAAGAAATTAAATCAGCTGAATATGCAAATCATGATAGAGAGTATGTCAGGTTTAAGGCCGGAATTTATGAAATTGGATTCGAGGGGCAAGGTTTCTGTTTCGATAACGAACAGGGAAGGCACAAAGTCTACCTAGATGATTTCGAAATTGAGAATACCCTTGTCACAAATAAACAGTATCTTGATTTCATACAAGCTGGGGGATATTCAGACTTTCAATTTTGGCATGCGGAAGGATGGGATTGGGTGAAAAAACATCAAGCGCAAGCGCCCTTGTATTGGCATCTGATTGACGGGAAGTGGATGATTTATACCCTTAACGGATTGATGGATATTTACTTAGAGGCTGCAGTTTGCCATATTAATTTCTATGAAGCCGCTGCTTATGCATCTTGGAGAGGTATGCGGCTTCCGACAGAGGCTGAATGGGAAGTTTCCGCAGACCACATTAGTTGGGGAGAACGTTGGGAATGGACAAATTCCGCTTATCTTCCTTATCCTAGATTTAAAAAAGAGGCGGGTGCAGTAGGTGAATATAATGGCAAATTTATGATTAATCAAATGGTATTAAGGGGCGCTTCAATCGCTACACCAAAAGGACATAGCCGTAAGACTTACAGAAACTTTTTTCAAACCGCACATCAGTGGCAGTTTACAGGAATTAGATTAGCCAGGTAATATGGTCGAGATTGACTCAGTTTCTAAATCGTTCAACGGTAAAGCGGCCGTTGATCACATCTCAATAGAAGTTAGAGCGGGTGAAGTTCTCGTTATTTTGGGTACAAGTGGTTGTGGTAAAACCACAACTTTAAAAATGATCAATAGGCTGATTGAACCTGATAAGGGCAAGATCTTTATCCGAGGTAATGATATATCCAAACGGAGGCCGGAAGATTTGCGTAGAGAAATTGGTTTTGTAATGCAGCATTCGGGTCTTTTTCCCCATTATACGATAGCCAAAAATATTGCTGTGGTTCCAGAATTGCTGAACTGGCAAAAAAATAAAATTAAGGATCGTACGGTTGAGCTTCTTAGCAAATTAAATTTAGGAGAGGATCTGTTAAAACTCTACCCACATCAATTGAGCGGAGGGCAACAACAACGCGTAGGTATAGCAAGGGCGTTAATAGCCAATTCCCCTATATTGTTGATGGATGAACCCTTCTCGGCACTGGATAACATGACTAGAAGTGGCATCCATGCCGAATTCAAATTGTTGGAAGAGATCCGAAGCAAAACTATTGTCTTGGTTACACATGATGTGCCTGAAGCTTTTGAACTTGGACATCGTATCTGTTTGATGGATGAGGGAAAGATTGTACAGATTGGAACACCTAAAGAGCTATTATATAGTCCAGCAAATGAATTTGTGTTTGATTTTTTTTTAGAAAATCGCTTACTGTTGGAGTATAAAGTAACGATGCTACATGAATTAAAAGGAATTATAACATTGGATCATTTCATCGATAATTATGGTTTTTCTGAAAACACAGACCTATGGCGTGTTTTACAGGTGTTAAGCGCACGTGCGGATGCCATACTAGACTATGAATGTATGATAGTTGCATTCAACACGTATAGAAAACAGCAGGTGGTATGACGGATCAAACTCTTTGGCAATTCGCACTTGAGCAGCAGGAGAAGTTATTGATACAGATCTGGCAGCATTTAGAACTTACATTTTTATCTTTGACATTTGCCATTCTTATTGGAGTACCTTTGGGAATATTGATTTCAAGAAAAAAGAAATTTGCTGCTATTGTTTTAGCTTTTGCAGGGATTTTACAAACTCTTCCTAGTATTGCATTGCTGGGGTTTCTTATTCCAATCCTAGGTATTGGTCCTATTCCAGCTATTGTTGCACTTATTATATATGCACTTTTACCCATTATTAGAAATACTTATACTGGAATCACTAGCGTAGACCATAGTATCTTGGAATCAGCCAAAGCTATAGGTATGACCGATTGGCAAATACTATTCAAAGTTCAACTTCCCCTGGGTATACCGGTGATTGTCGCCGGAGTTCGGACAGCCGCAGTGATCAATGTAGGCGTCGCAACCTTAGCATCATTCGTTGGGGCCGGCGGATTGGGTGAATTTATTTTTGGTGGTATATCACTCAATAACTCCAATATGATCTTAGCGGGAGCTATTCCCGCTGCATTACTTGCGATACTTTTAGATAAAGGTATCGGATTGCTACAAAATTCAATCGCTAATTTCAGATTTTTTCTAATCTTTATTTTGCCCAGCTTTCTTCTTATTCTTGCTATCCTCTATATAAGAACAAACAGTGTTAATCGGCAGATAAAAGCTGGTTTTACACCCGAATTTATGGGGCGCCAGGATGGTTACTTAGGCCTCCGTAGTGTTTATGGTCTAAAAATAAAACCGCTTATCATTAGCGATGCGATTATGTACAAAGCCGCTTTTGAAAAGGATATCGATCTTATTAGTGGATATTCCACTGACGGTCGCGTCAAAGCTTATGATCTGTTTGCATTGAAAGATGACAGGAATATTTTTCCGCCCTACTTTGCCGCACCGATTGTCAAGGTAGCGACGCTCAAGAAATTTCCACAATTGGAAGAGACAATAAATCTATTGGCAGAGAAGTTCACTGATTCGGTGATGATTAGCCTTAATTATAGGGCTGATTTCCTAAAACAGACGCCTGAAAATATTGCCAAGGACTTTTTAGTGCAAAACAAACTCTATAGACCATCACGCCGAGGTCAGGCTGGTACCATAAGGATAGGTTCTAAAATTTTTGGGGAACAATACATTTTGTCGGCCATTTATAAAATTCTCCTTGAAGGGTATACCGATTATAAAGTGGAGACAAAGACAGGACTTGGCGGAACCAAAATTTGCTTTGATGCTTTGATACACGATGCCGTAGACTTTTATGTGGAGTATACGGGGACAGGGCTTTTGGTATTACTGCAACCGGAGCAACAAATTATATCCAATGTGTCCAAAGATCCTACTGGCACCTATAACTATGTAAAGGGTGAATTTGAGAAGAGATTTGGCATTACTTGGCTAAAACCTCTTGGTTTTAATAATGCATACGCTCTAATGATGCGGCGTTCTCAAGCTGAACAAAATCATATCCAAAGTATTAGCGACTTAAAAAAATACGAATAACCGAAAAAGTAATTCCAACATTTACTTCAAAATGTAAATAATTGAAATTATCAATGCTCTGACATTGTTTCAAGGACATCGCAATATAGCTTATTGTGGTATAAGTTAAACTACATAGCTATGAAAATTTTATTATGGAGAGGATTGATCAACAAATCTTGGGAGCATTGCACCGTTGACAACAAACACGTTACCTATAAAAAGACTCGCGCTTAATGTCAGGCCACTTTGAGTTAGTGGCTTAACATCGTTATAATTTGATGATAATGGAGTCGAATTGCTTTCAATTGATAGGATGTGATGAATTTAAATTATATTTCTACGTGTTCGAACTATTTGCTTGTTAAGCTTGTTGATAAGTTAAATGAAAAATATTATTATGTTATCTAATTATAAAAACATCATCCAGATCTCTTTATGGGGCATATTTTTGATAAGCTTTGTTTTTACAGGTTGCCGGGACCGCAATACTAAAAATCAGCCGGCAGGGAAAGAAGTCTCTAAAATGAAGGAGCAGGCTGAGAATACAGATTTTACACTTGCGTTCCTTAATGCCCTCTTCTATGAGGAGGATTTTGAGTCCTCTTTAAAATCCCAATTGCAACTCAGTCAAAGGCAGATTGCTGATTTAAAGGTAGCAGCGAGTACAGCTGTGGAAAAACTTAGCGAGGAGGATGAACCTTCCAGTAAATCATTTAAAGAGTCTATAAACCAGGCCACGACTCAAATTGTAAAAATACTCGGTAATCAAAAGGCTGCCCAATTCTTTCATTTTATAACTGCACGTTATAATGATGGAGAAAATACGCTACCAATTGAGCCAAATCATATTCCTGAAGACACGCGTATTATTGTAAATGCACCAGCTTTTCGAATGGATGTATTTCAGCAGGGTAAGCTAGTTAAGACCTACAGTATTGCTATTGGATATCCCGAGTTCCCGTTGCCTACTGGTGTACGTAAAGCGACCAACATCATATTTAATCCTACATGGACACCTCCGGATGAGCCTTGGGTGAAAGGTAAGGTTAGTCCGGGCGAGAAAGTCCCTGCTGGAAGTAAACTAAACCCTCTTGGGCCCATTAAAATTCCCATTGGTATGCCGTCTTTGATTCATGGCGGAAAAGATGTATCCAAATTGGGAGCGTTTGCTTCTCATGGTTGTGTTGGTCTTACGGACGGTCAGGTGCAGGATTTTACAAAATTTTTGTCCTTAGTAGCAGGAAATCCGATTTCGGCAGAGGCAATCGCTAATTACGAAAAAAAGGATACAAAAACTGAAACTGTAAAATTAAAGCAACCTGTATTAGTAGAACTTCGATATGAAACCATTGTTGCTCAGGATGGAGGTTTGCATATCTTTCGGGATGTTTATGAGCGTGGTACAAATACCATTGAAAATGCGACCCGTGTTCTTGATAAATATAATATCAAGCTAGAGAAGCTCAGTGAGCAAGAGCGCACTAGCTTAATGAAAGGTTTGGAAGATATGAATCAGGATGCGCGTGGTAATAAAATTGCCGGCGTTGACAATCCGGAATCATCCTCAACAGGCGATAGTGCAAAAGAACGAGCCGCTGATAAAGAAAGCCGAAAAGACAAAGGCCAAGTAACGAAAAAGGTAGTTGGCCAGAAAGAAATCGTTGTTAGAATTGCAGCATTGAAAGGTAAAGGATATCCACTTCCTGTAGACATTAATTCAGGGAAATAAATAAGTTCTAATTGCTTATTAGCACCCCCATGAAACTTTATGCTACAAGTATCATGGGGGTGTTTACATACCTTTTTATTTAATTTTGACGAGTTCCACACGTCTGTTTTTAGACCTGTTGTCTTCTGAGTCGTTAGCGACCAAAGGACGGTCTGCACCGTAGCCCTTAGCTGATAATCGGGATTTATCAATTTTCTGAGCAATGAGTGCATCCATCACAGCTTTTGCACGATCACTAGAAAGCTTTTTGTTGTGAGCGCTATCGCCAATATTGTCCGTGTGCCCTTCGATTGCGATTTTTAATGAGGGATCATTTTTTAGCGCTTCGGCAATCTGAATGACCAAATCGATTCCTGACGTGGTAATACTTGATTTATCCGTATCGAATGTGATATAAACGATCGATTTACCTGTTTCAGAGAGATCTTTTGTGATTTCATCTGCTGTAATTTTTTTTATCGTTTGTTTGAAATCATTCTCTTGAAGAATATTAAGTTTTGCTCCAGCATTGTTGCACGTATATTGAATAAATATATTACCTTGATTTTTGGTTCTAATAACATAAACTCTGATTTGTTCATCAACATATCCGATGTCACCTTCATCACCTTTGTGTGGATCCTGCTTATTGTATCGATCATACTCTTCCCTTGTAATGGTGCCATCAAAAACTTTTACAGCGCCGATAGACGCTAAATAATCCTCCATGCTTTTTTCAAAATAGCGTTGTGAAAATTGAGTACCTTGCTCATTTGTTATATTTGCTTTATAGAGTCTACCTTCGAATGGTTTCATAACTCCGTTGATGGCAAAATAGCAAACATCAAAGTCTTTTTTAATGGGCTGGTTCATCTCTTTGTAACCTTTTGGCGGAGTAAAAAATGGGAACACGCCGATATCACTCTCTGAGTACGGGATACTTGCAAGATCAAAGCTTGTTGTTGTGTCAATTTTTGTAGGCGCTTCTTCAATCGTTCTTTCCTGTGGAGTTGGCGGCGGGGTATTATCTTTTACCTGTTGGGTGCATGAGGCAACTGCCCATGCAGATGTCAATAAAAGTATTGTGCTTTTCATATTTTCTTTATTTTAGCTGTGGCAAATTTTATGCCTAAAACGTTGACATATTTGTCAATTGGATTGAAATGCGGAGCAATTCTTTTTCTTTTGCGCAGCTCCTATTGAAGTCTTTAGGAAGCTGCAGGAGTAAAGTTGTTGAAGCATTTTAGTATAAATTCCTATTATTATGGAATTCGTTTAAGCTCGTTTCTTGTTCATGGTTTTCACTCTCTCTTTTCTCAAACAGTAAAAATAAATAGCAATAAAAATCATCACGTAGAGGTTTGACTGTTGCTAAAGTAAATGGAGACAAGGTAATTTATATTAAAAGATTTGGCTATCGTGATTTCGCCAATAAATTGGCTGAAAATTTCTATTTTTAGATCCTCAACCTTATATAGTATAGTTAAGTCAACAAAGATAACCCGCACACAAAAACTAATGGATAAAAGCACAAAAATTATTATCTTTATTTTCTGTCTCTTCAAACTGACACTTCATATCATTGCGGATATACATTCAGGATTTCAGGGAGATGAGCTACTGCATATAGCAACCGGAAACCATCTCGCATTTGGTTACATGGAATTTCCTCCAGTTATAGCGGTTTTGGCATTTTTCCAAAACTTATTTCACGTCCAATCGATCTTTGTTCATCATATTTTTTCGCATTTGGCTATGCTTCTCATCGTGATTTATCTCGGTAAAATAGTTTTCGAACTTGGAGGGGGGAGCGTGGCGACTGCTATAACCTTATCGTGCTTATTGATATCACCTGGCCTTGGTGGATCACAGCAATCTTTTCAGCCGGTTGTATTTAGCCAATTTTTTTGGTTGATTTCATTTTATCAGTTGGTAAGGTTCGTAAAATATAAAGACAGAAGATATCTTTGGTATTTAACGGTGTTTATTTCTGTTGCCTTTCTAACAAAATATGATGCGCTATTTTTTTTAGTTGGCAGTTTGGGACTGCTATTATTTAGGAATATTCGAAAAGCTTTAATCGCAGCTAAATACTGGCAATTTATTGTCGTTTCTCTTCTCATACTTTTACCAAATATGGTATGGCAATACGTACATGACTTTCCAGCTTTGCATATGTTTGATAGACTTTACCTGACGCAATTGGATGATCTTACTTTCACTGAAGTAGTATCTGGTCTCTTTTTAGATATCAACCCGATTACATCTATCATGCTACTTCCTACATTTATTTTCATTTTAGGAGGTCAAAAAATGAAACATCATTACCGGCCCTTAGCGACTTCAATTTTATTTTCTGTTCTATTTTTAGCGTATTCTAAAGGCAAAGCCTATTACTTTTTCCCGATTGTTCTAACATTATTGCCATTTGTGGGTGTTTTTTTTGAGCGTATCATTATGCCCCAAAGAAGGTGGTTGTTATATCCATTAGGTTTTATTTTATTATTAGGAACTATGTTGATTCCTTTTGGTCTACCCATTTATTCTTATGCCCACTATATAGATACTATTCACAAATACCTACCTAAAAACGTGAAAAATGGCAAGGAGGTTCTTCCTATGCAAGAATACATTACAAAGCAAAAGTGGGAAAGTACTATGCAGGAGTTACGATCCGTTTATGACAGTTTGCCTGCAAATGAACAGTCGAACTGTCTCATTTGGGGTAAACATTATTCTCAGGCTGGCGCTATCGAGCTGATGAAGAGTACATACAGGCTTCCGAATGCCTTTTGCTACCACGGTAGTTTCTACAGTTGGGCACCATTTGGACAAATGCCAAAAACTGTAATAGCCATTTGTTACAACGATACCAGCGAAGATTTTTTTTATCCTTTTTTTGAAGAAATCATTCCTGTGAAAAAGTTATATAGTCCATATGCCAGTAACGAAGGATGGGTGCTACAGACGATTTATATCTGCAAAAAGCCTAAACAAAACTTTGACAAATTGAAAGATCTTTTTGCAACGAGAATATTTGAATAAGCAAACCTATAGATAGGGATATTATATTTTTTCCAACAATCATTTGTTGATAAATTTAAATCCTCTTTAGTCTTCAAAACCGTATTGTCACAATCTCAAATAGCGATGGCCATTCTGCTATTTCTGATTATGATCACGTCACCGTTATTTTCTTATCCCAAAATAACACTAGAAAAAATTTTTTTTATTTAAATTTAGCTGAATCCAGGTAAGACAACTAATAATCTCGGGCAATGCATACTTCGTATCTACACCTTTTAACATCTAAAAAGAATATTAAGTGTTATTTTTTTATAGCTATTTTTCTTTTATGTACTAATTTGAATCAGCTTTTTGCGCAGAAAACAACTGCTCTATTAAAAGAGAAAATTGAACGAATAATTTCAACGAAGGATATGAGGGTAGGAGTTTCAATTTTAGCAAATGATGGTCAGGATAGCATTTCAATAAACGCTGAAGAGCATTATCCTTTACAAAGTGTTTTTAAACTGCATATTGCTCTCGCAGTGCTCTCAGAAGTAGACAAAGGTAAGTTGTCATTAAACAAAAAGATAAAAGTTACTGAAAGGGAACTTCTCCCTGACTTTTGGAGCCCGCTTAGAGACGAACATCCAAAAGGGGGTGATTTTACGATTAAGAAACTAATCCAATATTCTGTTTCTCAAAGTGATAATGTGGCTTGTGATGTGCTAATTCGCTTGTTAGGCAAACCGAAGACAGTGGAGGACTATTTCAAGAAAAACCATATTATTGATAATTTTGAAATTAACTATACCGAAGAGGATATGCAGTCTAAATGGGAAAATATGTTTCAAAATTGGACAACAGCTAACGCTGCAAGTGAGCTTTTGATGAAATTCTATGCCAATGGAAACAATCTACTATCCCAGCATAGTTATGATTTTGTTTGGAAAACTCTGAGAGAAACAAATACTGGTGAAGACAGGCTAAAGGGAGCTTTACCAAAAGGAACGGTAGTAGCACACAAGACAGGATATTCTGGCAAAAACAGCGAAGGAATTACGGCCGCTTTTAATGATATCGGTATAGTGTTTCTCCCTAATGGTAAGTATTTTATTATCAGTGTTTTTGTGGCGGATTCTAAAGAGAGCAATGAAGTTAATGCACAAATGATTTCAGCTATATCAAAGGCGACTTGGGATTTCTATTTGGAGAAATAAATTGGAGTGTACGAAATTAATGTTAGATTAAACCTGCTTTTAGGAGAATGATTAGGAGATAGATGGATGTTATTCTTGTGCAAAGAAATGAAAAAATCAGCTGTAAACCAATATGTTATCGATAAATTTTCTCATTTTAATTTGAATGAGGAGGAACTTTTTGAACTTAACAAGATTTTAATCTTTAAAAGATTTCGTCGAAAAGAAATTATTTTTTCATATGGCGAACGCGTCACTACAATCGCTTTAATTATTGAGGGCGCTGTATATTCAAGTATCCTACAGCCGGATGGTACCACCCGTATTAACAGTTTGCATTATCCTTCATCTCTGGGAGAAATAATTTTTAATTTTGAAGATTACCTTCAAGACCGACCATCTAAGAAAGATTATCGGGTACAGGATGACTGTTTGCTATTGATGCTGGATATTCCAGCAGTTAAACGTCTGTATGAGCAATTTCCAAGATTTTATCAATTGGAACTAATGATTATTCAACCAAATTTCGTCACGGCACTGAAAAATATCGAGATTCTACAATCAAAAAATGCAGCAGATAAAATAAAACTATTAAAATTTCATGCGCCCGAAGTATTTAAATTATTTCCTTATGGTCATATCGCATCATATCTTGGAATACATCGGAATACGTTCAACAATGTTATATCAATTTTATAACTATTATACGATAAAATGCACAATTTTGTGCATTTTTTTAACGCTATTGTGATGTTAATTTGCTTCATGATTTGTAAAATGACTGAAAACAGTATTGGTATCGCAGTGGCAGATGATTCGCCAATTCATAGAAAGCTCATTTCTATTATTTTAAAAAGGGATCCACGTTTCCATCTTCATGGCGTTTTTAACAATGGGAGCGATTTAATTTTGGCAACCGATCAAATGGATCTCAAGCGTAGTATATATTTTCTTGATATTTTGATGCCTATTAAGAACGGACCTCAAACTACTATTTTGCTGAAAGAGCTGAATCCGAACGCTTTAATTTTTGGATACACTAGCCTGTTTTGCAGTCCAATGGTGGACCAGATGTATTATAATGGTGCGAAGAAGATATACCAAAAAGGGGAAAAATCTCTTCAGTTAATTTTCGATGAAATATACGAATGCTGTATCTTAGAGTGGGCAGAATGATACCTTCCTTACGGCAGTATCAATATATAAAAAAATACGATCATTATAATTAGATTAGAAAGAAGTATTCGCCGATTGGTTGTGTCCTACCAGATTATGTAACCGTCGAAGACGGGGAGGCTGAAATTAAATTTTGCAAAAAATGAATGTTGTTAAATATGTAAAGGTTTATATGAATTTAATGGATCCAAAAGCGTATATTCTTAACTTGACGAATGGGGCAGACCAAAATAATAGGGGTGGTTTTAATAAAAGCTTTTATCGTTCCATTGCATTTATTTTGATGTTAGTACCGTTAAATTTATTTTCTCAAAATATTGTTAGCAGAAAAAAATACACTTATCAGATTAGAGAAGAGATTGGGGATTTAAATAATGACGGTAAAATGGATAAAATTACCGTTAATATGGATACAACTGATAATTCACAACCGTTGAGATTACAAATATTTCTATCTGAAAATCAGGGGAAGTTAACCTTAGCATTAACTTCAGATCAAGCTATTGAACCGCAATATCCAGTCGAAAACCAAAGAAAGTACAATGGTTTTCAAGTGCCCGATTTTATTATTGAAAAAGGAATTTTAAAAATGTGGCAAGAAATTAAAGGTGGAAATATAACCTATCACTTCAAATACAATAGAGGTAATTTCGAATTGATTTATGTTGAAAAACTTACTAGTGATATCGCCAAAAGCTATTTTGACGAAAACACGATCTTTACTGAAACTAAATTTGATCTCATACGTGGAATAAGAACCGAAACAGATGAGCACTTTGGATCAGGCAAAGTACTTAGTATACGAAAGAAGACAGTTTTAATAAGGCCTTTGCCAAGATTGCAGGATTTCAAATTTTCCGATAAAAATCGATATTGAGGATTGCTCGTTATTTCCCAAATAATTCGACATGTGGAGTGGTTTTTCTTTTGTTTTAGCCGTGATCAGGTAGTTGCATGTTATTTTAAGATATACTGTAAATAATCGAAACTTTTGTATGGAGGCCAGCGTTACATTAAGTAACATTGAAATATTGATCATTGAAATATTACATATTCGAATAATCCAAGCGATTATTACAATGTCAATGTTACAAATTTAAAAGCAAAGCAAAATTAATTTAAAAAAAAAAAAATTGGAAAATAAAGATCCTTTACCACAGATAAACCATCGATTTGTGTCAAGAGTATGGATAGCCGCAGGCATCATATCGTTTATAGTCGTCGCCCTCCTGCTATCTTGGAAAGCCAATCAGGTGTTCTTGTATACTTTAGCTGGTGCCATCATTGCAATATACTTTCATGGATTTGCAGGTTTAATCGCCCGAAAAACAAAGATATCCCCAAAATGGTCACTTCCACTTTCTATCATTTTGTCGATCAGCTTTTTATTTGGAACTTTTTTTCTAATTGGAGCCCGCGTTACAGGTGAGGTGGTTCAGTTTACCAAAGAAGTTCCTAGCCTAGTAGAAGATGCTAAAAACTTCATCGAAGGCAATAGTAACATAAAACTGATTTATGAAAAAATAGCTTCTTCTAAAATAGTCGAGAAAGCTTCACTATTATTGGGTGGATTTTTTAATAGTACAGTCGGCGTTTTTGGAGATATCTATATCGTACTATTTATTGGAATTTTTTTCACGGCGGCTCCCGACCAATATAAGACTGGCATTGTAAAGCTTCTTCCAGCCGATATGCGTTTACAAGGTAATAATTTGATAGAAAAAATTGTAAAAAATCTCAGGTCTTGGTTAAAGGGAATGCTATTCTCAATGTTCGTTGTGTTTGTACTTACGAGCATTGGACTTGCTATTTTGGGTATAGATTTGTGGCTAGTATTAGCTCTTATTGCAGGGCTATTAAGTTTCATTCCCAACTTTGGTCCGATTATATCAATTATTCCAGCAGCTCTTGTTGCCCTTTCAAAATCCCCATCTACTGCTTTGTGGGTGATTGTGCTTTATTGTTTTGTTCAGTTGGTAGAGAGCAATTTTATTACACCCTTGGTGCAACAGGAATTGATCAAAACGCCCCCCGCGTTAATTATCATTTCGCAAGTATTTGTCGGGATCTGGCTTGGAGCCTGGGGGGTTATACTTGCTACACCAATTTTGGTCATTGTTATGGTGTTGGTACAAGAACTTTATATTAAAAAGCAGGATCAAAAGCAGTCACTTTCTAAATAATATTAAGTCCGTCTCTGCATACTTATAGCAGTACTATCGCTATCGACTAACTTCGGTATTCAGCAAGGTACGGGAGCAAAAAAAATCGCTCGTTAAGCTGAGGCGACGAGCGATTTGAGATTTAGATTGGACAGTTTTAATCCAATAGACCATATACACGGACATAGTCTATTTCGAACGTTGCGGGGAATATTGTATCATCTACGCCCTCTTTTCCGCCCCAGTTTCCGCCTACAGCGAGGTTAAGTAACCAATGGAACTTTTGGTCAAAAGGCCATTCTTTGAAGCTCCTATTTTGATTGACAAAGTGAAAGATCTCTTGTCCGTCAATGAAACCTTTTATATATGTCGGTGTCCAGTCTACACGATAGCTGTGAAATTCTTCAGAAACACCAGACAGCTTTTTTTTACTCGTTTTCTGTGTGTTTATGCTATGATTATAAGCTTGGGTATGCACCGATATATGCACCATATCCTGATCGTATCCGACATGTTCAAGTATATCTATTTCTCCCGATTTAGGCCAATTACCATATTTCATATCAGTAGGAAGCATCCAGATCGCTGGCCAGGTACCAATCCCTCTTGGCAATTTTGCACGCGCCTCAAATCTGCCATACTTGAAGTCTCCTTTATTCTTGCTGGTCAGCCGTGCAGAGGTATAGGGTTTGTCCTTTTTATTTCCTTTTCTCGCCATAATCTTAAGGACACCGTTTTCCACGATGGAATTTGATGCTGAAGCCTCCATGTAATACTGCTGTTCATTGTTGCCCCAGCCGTTGTACAAAGAACCGACATCATAAGACCATTTGGTTTTATCTGGCAATCCTGAGTAATTAAATTCATCAGCCCATATTGGTGTTGGCGAAAAATGATAGGTTATCTCATTTGCTTTACCTGAATTTGACTTGACAAAAAAGGGGATGTTGGCGGTCGCTACCTTGTTATTTCCATCGTTTGCATAGACGAAGAGCCGATAGGCGCCTTCTAGAGGAGGAGCCGTCAAGAGTGTCCTGTCAACTGCATTATTTTGTATAAAGCCACTTAATCCCTGCGGACGCTCTTCACGGTCGCCACCTTCTTTAAGGTCTGTGCTTTCTTTGAGAAGCTCCCAACGTATCTGTAATTTATCGCCGTCGGGATCATGTACAAAGGCTTCTATAGGGTAGGATTTACCGGATTCAAGGTAGATAAAATCTTTTGCATGCCTATGATTCAATAATAGAGAGTCTAACTGCGGGGCCCGATTACGGGGCCATTGGGCCGACCAAAGGTACTGCATAACATCGACAACCTCATTTTCCTCACCTTGCTCTGTGAATAATCCATACCATGTTGGTGTACGTTCCTGTTTTTGTCCCCACAAAAAGACATAAGAGCCCAGACAGTTTTTATCTTGTCCGATAGCGGCTTCGTATCGGCTTTTGTAAACTTTCGCTTTTTCGTGGCTGGTCTCTTCAATCGGAGCTCCCCAAGGTGTTTGCAGGCCTTCCCAATGGCCTGTAGGTCCCCATTCTGTCACAATATAGGGTTTATTCCATCCCGTCTTTTTTAATTGCTCAGGAACAGCGGCAAGTCCACCATATACTTGTACAGCAATCAGGTCCAGTGCTGGGCACCTGGTTTTGATATAATTAATTTCCTTTTGATTCACACCGGCCAGCATGGTAGTAACCAGATGATTGGGATCTAATTCATGGATCATCTCGGCGATCGAATTGACCGCATCCCATACTTTTGGGTTACTGTAATGCAGGTTGAGCTCATTGCCGATTCCCCATGTTAGCAATGCCGGATGATCCTTATATTTCAGGATAATTGCGCGAACATATTCTTTTTGTTTGGCAACAGCTGCAGGATTATTGTAATCAAAGCCATGGCGTTCTGTTTTCACATCAAGCCCTAGGGTTACCGTAAGGCCCAGCGTTTGTGCTTTATTTAGGATTTCATCAGCTTGCTGGGGTGTCCATGTGCGTATGGAGTTGCCTCCATACGCTTTTAATTTTTCCAGATTACTTGTTCCGCCTGCTCCTTTAATGAAGTACGGCTGTCCATTACGCATTATTGTAAAACCATTGTCAACTTTAACGATTGTCGATTTAACGGGTTTGCCTTGCTTTCCCAATCCATAGGAAAGGAAAAGTACGTTTAACAATATGAATATTAGTAGTCTTGCTGCTGTCATCATCTATCGAAAGTTAGGGTTTGCATCTATCTGAGTTTGCGGAATAGGTATGTACTCACTGACACCAGGGGTGAATTTTGCGCCGAAGACTTCTTTGGCACGCTCGGTACGGACTAGGTCATTAAAACGCTCGCCCCACCATTCGCAGGCAAATTCAGCTCGACGTTCATCCAAGATCTGATTTAAATTTACATTTGTAATCGGTGCTAGTTTTGCGCGTTCACGAATCAAACGAAAAGGCTCATCTCCATTTTGTCCCTTCCTGACCTTCGCTTCGGCATTTAATAAAAGAACATCCGCATAACGCAATATACGTACATTATTGTTTGCTCCATATTCCATTCGGCCTGCTGTCATCTGCGATTTTGGGAGATAGGCTTTACCATTGAAATATTTTACGCCAAAAGGATTGCCATAAACGACATCGCCACTTGGAGTTAACGATGTAGTCGCCGGATTGCCATCTACGCCACAATATAAAATTGTTGTTTTTAAGCGTTCCGTTTCACCTCTATTGGTTAAGAAATCAACGATGTTTTGCGAAGGTGGTACCCAGCCTGCTCCGGAGATTGGGCTTCCTTTTTGATCCCCAGAAGGGCCCTGCCATTTAAAAAAGGTACCCCAATCGACGCCCGGACGAACAATATCTCCGGTCCCTAAGCCGAAATCAGAATATTGCAGCTCAAAGATAGACTCGTTCGACAATTTTCCCGGTATTTTAAAGAGCTCGTAGTAATTTGGGTATAGCGAAAAACGACCGCTCGCAATAATTTTGTTTGTTGCATCCAGAACATCATTCCAGTGAGCACTACCATTATCATTCCCGGCCAAATCAGCAGCTGCCTTCGCTTTCAAAAGAAGTGCAGAATATTTAGTTACCGCCCCAATGTGCTTCGATTGATTTGGACGAGCATCTTCAAGATCTTCCGAGCAGGCATTCATTTCATCAATGATAAACTGACGTACTTCTGCTACCGTACTTTTTTGGATCGTAGCCAAACGGCCAATGTTATCGCTGTCAATAAGGATAGGTACATTGCCAAACAGGCGTGAAACCATCAGGTGAGCATATGCTCTTAAAAACCTGACTTCGGCTTTGTACTGTCTATTCAGTTTTATATCCGCCGCATTGGAAACTGGAATTTTTTCAGCAAAATTATCCAATTCGATCAAAGCATTGTTTGCGGCGATGACGAGACTGTAATAACTGATCCAGGATTGATTTATTCCCCAGTAAGATTGAATAGTAACATCATTTTGAAAGTTTTTGATGCCCATTAATTCGGGATTATCATTTGGATTCGGTGCGGCCTGCTGGTAGTCGTCATCGCGCATACAGCGAATGGAAAGATCAATCCAATGGACTAGGTTATCGTCGGAAGCCGAACGATATACACCAGATACGGGGCCGTACATTAAGGCGGTGTTGCTATAGTCGATCTCTTCCGATCGCTGCTGGTTTTCTAAGGGTTTGTCCAAAAATTTATTACAGCTAGATAGGCTAGAAGAAAGACCTAAACAGCTTGCAATCAGGACATATTGAAAAGTTTTCATGCAGTTTAAATTAAAAGGTTAATAATTAGAACGATACTTTGACACCCAAACTATAAGAAGAAGCGATCGGATACACATTGGCGTCAAATCCCATTCCAGCTATTTCGGGTGTAAAACCATTATATTTTGTAAATATAAAAGGGCGGTCGGCAGTTGCGAACACACGCGCGGGTATTTTATTGAGTTCAAAATTATAACCCAATTGTATATTTTGTATCCGTAGGTATGCTCCACTTTCGACAAAAAATGAACTTGCCTGAAGATTCCAAGGGGCAACGGATCCTTTGGCAGATGGGTGCGTATTACTGCTTCCTTCTGCGGTCCAGAGGTTTTCCACGAATGCGGCGTCGACATTCATCTGATTGTATTTTCGGCGCATTGCACGATTAAGATTATGGATCTTGTTGCCGGCTACACCTTGAAAGGCGATGCTCAGATCAAACTTTTTATAATCAAATGCCAGGTTAAATCCGTAGGCTATCGTAGGAAGATAATTGCCGAGGTTTACCCGATCCTTTTCATCAAGCTCGCCATTATTGTTCTGATCCTTATATTGAAGATATCCAGGTAAAATTGGTGTGTTTGGATTCTGTTGGTTGTATCTTTTTGCTATGGGATCTGCATCAATTTGGGCTTGATTTTGATAGACACCGGCTACTTCATAGCCGTAGAAAAAGTTTATGGGTTGATTCAATTCTATACGTGCTGGGAATTCAGCAGACCATTCTGGATAACCATTCATTATGTTTTCTAGTCCACCGAGATTTGTAACGCTGTTTTTTAGGGTAGTCAGGTTTCCGCCGATCGCATAGCTCAATTCACCAATTTTGTCTTTCCATTGCAGACCAATTTCCCAACCACTGTTTGTCACACTTCCCCAATTGCCATATACACGATCCCACGAAAAGGGGATAGGTCGGCTAAAAGCAAGGTCATGTGTAGTGCGGTGATAATAATCTACCGCGCCAGTCAAACGATTATTCAGCAAGGCAAAGTCAAGTCCGCCATCCCATTCTTCAACAACTTCCCAGCGTACTTGAGTGAAAAAACGGCCGACACGATATCCAGGTACGCGCGTTCCGTTGGTAGTCCCTTCGCTTCCAAATATACCAGAGTAGTTATTGCCTGAGTAAACTGTAGCATAGCCCGCATTAGGCTGAATACCATCGTTTCCCAATTTACCCCAGCTTCCGCGCAATTTCAGCTGGTTGAAAAGCTTTTGATTTTCCATGAACTTTTCCTTGGTCAATACCCAGCCTAGGCCCACCGATGGAAAATAGCCCCATTTTGTTTGGTATTTTGAGCTGCCGTCTGCACGGAATGTTGCTGTCAGCAAATATTTGTTGTCATAATCGTAGGTACCTCTGGTAAAATAGGATATTCCGGCATTTCGGAATCCCTTTTCTCCATATCCTGTGGCCGAACCCGTACCTTGCGCATCTACGCCTACATACCAAAACTCCTCCGATTCTGGCACGTCATTGGCTTGTACCCAAGTTTCCCGCCAGCGTTCCTCACGTGATGATTGCCCGAGCAACAATGACCAGTGATGTTTACCCGCCTGATCTTTATACGTTAGGAGATTGTCCAAAATATAATTGGTGTTGCGTGCTTGTGCTGAACGTAAAAAGGAGCGGTCATTGCGCTGATCATTGTCAATGTAGTAAACAGGATTATAGTTTATAGTATGTGTGGATTGATACCTCTGGCTCAGCTGCGAACGAAAAGTGATCTTGTCCTTCCATAATGTTGCTTCGAGATAAATCGTCGGAAGAATCTGGAAGCCCTTTGTTTGATTCGTATTATAAAAAGCTGTCGCTACCGGATTGTTATACCAAAATCCGGATTGCATTCCGATGGCGGTACTTGATCCAAATTTTTCTGGTTTGGCCAATTCCAATGAGGGGTCATAAACAGGGTAGAGTGGCGATGCGAAATAGGCTTGTCTAAAAGCTGCATTATTAGGCGAGTAGGTCTTGAAGTTATTGATGTGTGCGCTAAAACCCGCTTTCAGCCAATCTGTTACTTTGGCATCTGCCTGCAAGCGGATATTGTATTTTTGATTCATATTGCTGGCATCCATGATGCCCTCTTGTTTGACATAATTGAGTCCCATGGAATAGGTGATTTTATCAGACCCACCCATAATGTCCAGGTTATGATTGGTGATCAGCGCCTTAGAGCGCAGGAGCTCTTTGAACCAATCCGTATCCATCGCCGGGTTGGTCGCTGTCCCGCCATATTTTTCCACCGAACTTTTTACGAAGGCCTCATTGCCAATGGCTGTTGCATATTCCGCATATTGCTTTGCATTAGCCATTTTCAAAACATGTGTCGGTGCTTGGAAACCAGCGAAGCCATTATATGTAACTTTTCCTTTCATATTTAAGCTTCCTTTTTTTGTGGTCACCAAAATGACACCATTTGCGGCACGGACTCCATAGATTGCTGCACCAGAAGCATCTTTTAAAACCGAAATGTCGGCAATATCATTTGGATTGAGGAAATCAATATTGTCCATGAACATGCCATCCACCACATATAAAGGACTTTCATTATTAAAAGAGCCAACGCCACGTACACGAACAGAGGGAGAAGATCCGGGCGCGCCCGAACTTACGATTTGCACACCAGCAACAGCGCCTTGTAGTGCATCCATTGGGTTGGAAACAGTACGTTTGGCCATTTCTTCCATATTTACCGTTCCTATGGGCGCTGTTAGGTCGCCCTTTCGTTGGGTACCGTAGCCTACAACTACAACTTCATCCAGGTTAAAGTCGCTGTTGTTTTGCATGAGCTGAATCGTTAAGATATCTCCATTTATGGGTACTGTCTTCGCCTCATATCCTAATGATGAGATAATGAGGTATTTGACGTTTGTAGGAATAGCGAGTGAAAATTCCCCATTTTCATTGCTGCTTGTCCCGATCGTTGCATTTCCTTGCACAGTAATGCTAGCCGAGATAGGAGAACCTTTTTCGTTTGTAATCCGTCCAGTCACTGTTTTAGTCTGTGCACTTACTATATTGGATAGGCAAGAGAACAGTACAGTACTGGCAATAATACTGATATTATTTTTCATGTGTAATGAATTGAAATTTAGGAATTGTTTATAATTATCAAGAATCAAAATTAGGCTTAAGCAGCTTATTGCCGAATTTTAGAGGTACAACAACACTACTTCATGTTGGTTTTTTCGGCTGCAATTCAATATATTTGGGGTACGTCAAGTTTACGTCAGCCAATTGAAGGGAATTATTATGAGGTGTTTTGCCATTCTGTTTTTTATACTATTTTCTATTTTTTCAAACACGCTATCTGCACAGGAGTTACTTGGCTTACCTTTGGTTTATAATTATGGTAAATCGGTCTATCAGGGGGGAAGTCGCACCTGGGATATAAAACAAGATAGCCATGGCATCATGTACTTTGGTAACAGTGAAGGGCTACTAACCTTTGATGGACGATATTGGAAAACATTTTCCCTCCCCAATCATACCAATATCCGTTCTGTCTGGATTGATGATGAGGATCGAATTTATGTTGGCGGACAGGGTGATTTTGGCTATTTTGAGCGTTCGCCGCAATTTGGACTCGTTTATCATTCCTTACACGATCTCGTTCCAGAAGGATATCGGAATTTTGCAGATATCTGGAATACGGTTGGCGTCGGGCAATCTGTTTTTTTTCGCGGTACCAATGCGATATTTGAACTGAAGGGACAAAAGATTCAAGTACATCCGGCGGCGGCTGAGTGGTATTATATGGGGCAGTCGGACGGCATACTTTATGCGCAGGATAAAAGCAATGGTTTGCTGGAGTTTCGCGATAATAAATGGAATCCCTACATAAAAGACTTACCGTTTAAAGATGTGAAGATCGCATCCATGCTCTCCCTTGGCAAGGGGCGTTTGTTGCTGTCTACTTTAAATAACGAAACCTACAGCTTACAGAACCGGAAGCTGACAATACTGCGTACCCAGGGGGGCGACGGCAGCTATACACCGTCCATAGGGAAAATAGATGACTCAACCTTCGTCGTCGGTAATGCCAAAGAAGGTTGCCAGATCCGTAGCCTCAATGGCAAAACAATTCAAAAGATTGGTGTCAGGGAAGGATTGCAAAATAAAAATGTCACTTCCGTATTTGTGGACAGACAGAAGAATATCTGGGTGGGTACAGACAATGTCATCTCTGTGATTAGCTATGGAAGTGCCATTCGCTATCTCCGGCCCAATATGGAGAATGATGTGACGGGATATTCTACACTTCTCTTCAATAATAGACTTTACCTTTCCTCCTCGAATGGAGTTTATTATGCTGGAATAATAGAAGGATTGACCGATCAAAGCCGTTCACCAGCTTTTTTTTCCCTTCTTCCGGGCAGCGATGGTGGCGAAGCATGGCGCCTTGAACAACTTAATGGTCAATTATTACTTGGACACAACAAAGGTTTATTCCAGATTACGGATCATTCCCTAAAGCCAGTTCGGCAGGGGATAGGAACTTGGAAGTTGCTTCCGCTTAGTATGGTTTATCCGGTAAAAGAAAGTTTAATAGGAACCTATAATGGCCTCGAGTTGCTTGATTTTAATCAAGGCTTATTCTCGATAAAAGGCCCGCTGGATGGACCTTCTGACTCTTTCCGATTTCTCGAACAAGATGAAAAAGGGACCATATGGGCATCTCATCCCTATCGGGGTATTTACCGGATTACGCTTTCGGACGATAAGAAATCGTATCAGGCCAAACTCTGCAATCATAAAGACGGGCTACCTGCCGATTATCAGAATTACGTATTTAAAATAAAAAATCAGGTTGTATTTGCGACGGAGAAAGGGCTTTATCGCTACGATTATAAGATAAATCGCTTTTTGCCTGCAGAACAGTTCGTAGCGTTTAAAGACTTGACCATACGTTATCTAAAAGATGACCAGGAAGGAAATGTCTGGTTTTGTACAAGGAAAATGGTTGGGGTAGGGCGATTTGATTCCAAGCTTCGAACCTATCATCTTATTAATTTTCCTGAGATAGAAGGGATGAACACCACAGGATTTGAACATATTTATGCTATTGATCAACACAATATATATATAGGAGCAGAGAAAGGGGCAATTCATATCAATTATGATAAGTATTTGAAACATAGTGTAAGACCTGTAGCGATGTTATCTCAAACTATTGCAACAGGAAAAAGGGATAGTCTTATTTATGCAGGTTTTTTTTCAAATACCTTTGAGTCAAAGAAGCAGCCAGTCAATGCTAAAAAAGGCAACGTCCTAAGGTTACCTTCCATTTTTAACTCTTTCCGATTCAGCTTTTCCTCACCAAGTTATGGGATAAATCAGCATCTTGAATTCAGTTATAAATTATTGGGTTATGATGACGAATGGTCTTCATGGAGCCCGCAGTCTGAAAAGGCCTATACCAATCTGTCGGATGGACAGTATACATTCCTTGTGAAAGTAAGGAATAATTTAAACCAGCAATCCGATGTGGCCGAATACCGATTTATCGTTTTACCCCCATGGTATAAGACCCTATTGGCCAAAATGGTATATTTTCTATTGGCTATACTCGCTGTGTTCGGCTTGATTCATCTGCGTAAGATAGAGAGACACAAACAGCAGCTGAAACATGAGCAACAGTTAGCGCAACTCCGTTATATCCATCAGCTGGAAATCGAGAAAAATGAGAAAGAAATCGTGAAGTTGAATAACGAGAAATTAGCACATGAAGTGATGTCCAAAACGAAAGAACTAGCGAGTACTAGCATGCAGTTGCTTGAAAATTCGGGTGCATTAATCAAAGTTAAGGATGAAATCGCAAAGCTTGATACTGGCGATCACGGAGACTCTAATTTGAAACGTATTCACATGTTATTGAAGGATATTGAAAAGAATAGCGCAAACTGGAACCAATTTGCGAGTCATTTTGATGAGCTCAATGATGGATTTTTAAACAATTTGAAAGCAAAGCATCCAGCATTATCTCGAAATGATCTCAAAGTATGCGCGTATTTAAAATTACATTTTACATCCAAACAGATTGCTCAGCTGCAGAATATTACCGTTAGGGGAGTAGAAATTCACCGTTATAGACTGCGCAAAAAATTGCAGATCGAAACAGAATTATCTTTAAATGAGTATTTAAATACAATTTAATTTGAGACATTATCTATTCCAAAGCGCGATTATATCTTATTAATCAATACGTATCTGTCTTGTTGTCTTTATCAACTTCATGTGTGGTGGCAAAATTAGGAAGGAAAGTTACGGTATCAACTGAATGTAGCAATGAAAAATGAATTACAATATCAAGTAGTAAAACCTAACAGCCCATTAACGGAATTTGTTGAAAGTTTTTACTTTTGGAAATGAACAATCCATCATTGTAAGTGCAAAGGGAGAGGGAAGTTTAACATTTTATACCGGTTGCAAAGTGTCCGAAAATTGAGTGCAGGACAGCGGTATTGAATTTAATGACAAAAAACAGGTTTTTGTGTGGTTTAAGGTTGCTTTCGAATCGTAGCGTGAGCAATGGCAAGAACTTTTTTCAGGTAATACCATTTGGTGTATCCCGTGTCCACAATTTCATTTTCCATTGCACCAGACTTGGCCGACATTACCTCACTTGACAATGCTTGGCGATGCAGCACATCGCATGCCACCATATGCCGGTGAGTGAGTAAACCAGGCAATGCAGGACGCTTTTGAGTTAGCAGAAAATTTAACAAGCGATAACTTTCCGGACATTCAAACTGCCATCGCACTTTACAAAGAACAAATGCAGGCAAGAGCTTCATTGGTAACTTGCGATACGTTGAAAAATACTGAAATATTACACAGCGAAAATGGGCTTATTAAATTGCTTGGAATGTTTAAATAGTTTCTATTCCGTTAGACTGGCCACAATTTCTTGTTTTGATGGTTCACGAAGAATGATAATCTGATTATTTTTAAAAATTATAAGGCCGCTTTCATTAAATTTATTTAGCCACCCCATCATGGGCCAGACTCCCCACTTTTGAAAAAATTGAGTAGCGTTGGTGACAATGGATTTGAAGTGGTTTAAAGGTGGATTATAACTTGGGTGATATTGGTGATACGCCAATGCATCAATTGTGATATGAGCTATACTATTTTTCCTTGCGCTGAAGCCAAAATCCGTATCTTCAGCTCCATATCCAATATAGTTTTGATCGAATCCACCAATTTTATTGAAAGTCTCTTTGCTACACCCAAAATTGAGTGACCAGAAGAGTTCGTAACTAAATTGATCTAACTCGTTCCTGACAGGATCGGGCCTACTGTTTTCCATTAATTGCGACATCCAGTCAGGTTTATCTGCAAACCCTTTTTTTAAATACCTAACCCGGCCACTTAATAAAGCATTCTTTTTATTCGAGTAGGGCAGATACTGCTCGATTAAATTTTGTGCAGGAATGCAGTCTACGTCTAAGAAGATATTAAATGAAGAACTGGAACTTTTTATAGCCATATTTCTTGCTTCGCCCAAATTTAAATGCCCTTCTGTTTCAATTTCTACGGTATTTATTCTAAAGGGATATTCATCATCTTCAAACCGGTAAGCACGTTCATTAATAAACACGATCACTATTTCTACCGGTAAGATAGAATTTTTAGCGAGCCCGTTAACCAGGTTTATTAGTGCATGATGGCGTTTATGTACAATTGTCAATACGGAGACCGGAGCAGTAGAGTACATATTTCTAATTTGATAATGTTTTAAATAGTTGTGAGTGCAGTTTCTTAAGCTGCGTTGCAATTTCAAAAGTCGCTTTTGGATTCATCAATTTTTCCCAGGCTTCAATCTTCAACTTTTTTGTGTTTTCAATGATATGTAGCCAGTTTGCCTGAAGTAAATCTTTCTCTTCTACTACCTTGGCTACTCCTGCATTTTCCAAAAGTTTGGCCTTTATTTTTTGTTCTTCAAAAGGCCTTTCTGCAGGTATACAAATAATTTTTTTTCTTAAATCACCCAATTCCATTATGCAGTTATGGCCCGCATTGCTTATTACAATCCCACAATTTTTAAGTATATGGTATGCATCCTTTGAATTCCCATAATAACTGACTCCATCAATAGCTTTATAATTTTGTATGGTACCCAGTATATGTAAATTGGATGTTTGAGGTAGATCCCTCCTAATTTGAGCAATGAGCGGCCAATCAAAACATGTGCCACCCTGGCCAAAGAAAATAGCGATCTGATTTTCCGAGCTCGAATTCTCTTCAATTGACATTCCGCTATATTTAGAGAACCCACCTGAATAAAATGTCTTTGGCATAAACTCCTTTTCGATATCCTGCGCCATTGATTTTGCGTAGGGTGCCAGCAAAAGAGATGCGCTTTCATAAGCCAGGGAGTGCGGAGTGTCAGAACGGTCACCGTGTTGTCTCACCACTACGGTTGGTATCCCACAGAGACGGGCTAGTAATGCGATTTCGACAGACACATCAACGATAAGTAAGCAATGGTTATTATTTTTGAAAAAATTTATTATTAGATCGTTTCTATTCACTATCCCCTTCACATTAAGAGGGGCATAATGTAAAAAATTTAGCTCACTACTTGTCCAATCCCTATCGCTATCAGAAGGCGTGTCAAATGGCAGTTCGATCGTTAAGATATCTTCCGGTAACACATCCTTATAAGTTGCTAATGAACTACCAAAAAAGACCACTTCGTTATGGGGAAGTTGCGCTGCTATCGCTAAGGCTCTAGTCAAATGACCTGCCCCGTGGTGATGGATATAAAAAGCGTACTTATAAGGCATACTTACTTTCGCAATTTTCGATGACTTGAGCAAATACATTTTCATAGGAGGATACCATTTCTTGAATATCCAATGCTGATTCAGCATGTGCTCGACAGGCTTTTCTACTAAGCTGCGCCGCATCATTTATGCATTTTGCCAATTCAACCACCGAGCACGCCGCTGTAAGACATCCAGTTTCGTTATTTACAATCTTTGGCAGTGCTCCTCTAGCGAAACCCGCAACTGGGGTTCCGCACGCTAAGCTTTCGGCGACAACCAAACCGAAAGGTTCTTCCCAACAAGGAGTAATCACACTTACCGCTGCATTTCCAATAAGGTCATTAAGTTCTTCGTGTGTACAGTGCTCTACCCACTCAGCGCTTTCATCTAGAAGCGGCTTAACAAAAGTTTCAAAATAATGTTTGTCGGCAACTGAACCCGCTATTTTAATAGGCCTTCCGGCCAATTTTGCTGCTGCGATTGCAAAATGGGTTCCTTTATCAGGATGGATTCTACCAAACCATAATACATAATTCCCGGCATTTTTAGCTGTAAATATCCATTTATCCAGATTGATACCATTTTGTATGACCTTGCATTCGGTGATATAAGGCTCCCACGAAGAAGCATTCGTTTCCGACACAGAGACATACGTTAGCTTTTTGTAGCGATTTGCTGCCAAAATAGCCCTTTTCATCTCAAAGATGGGAGGAGTATGCAATACCGTTACCATTGGCGTTTGCATAAGGGTTGCCATAGTGATCGGTACATAATTTAAGCTATTGTTAAATACCACATCAAAATCATATTGGTCTATCTCTTGCATCAGTTCCAAATAAGCGTGATGTGTAGAGATAAAATCCTCACTTAATTCGTGAGAGCGAAATCTGCTTAATGTTTCCATATCATAATCTACATCGCTAAGAATAGAATGTACATTTAGATTAGGATCCGAATGCTCACTCGCAAACAAGGTAACCTCATGCCCCCTTTGCAATAAAAGTTTAGTTACTTCGTATGTAAAGGCTTCCAGCCCGCCCATAAATGGTTTGCGGATGGGATGTTTTAAATGAGCAAGCACTGCTATTTTCATAATATATTGAATGTATATATGCTGGCAACGTCACCATGCTGATTAGAACACGGCCAAGAGAAATTGGTTCACCACTATTTAAAATTATTTTTGGACTATCCCGGGCCAGTTGCTTACATGGTTAATATTGCGATGCAATATAGGGTTGTCTGTTTAGTTAGTCGAGTTGTAAGGTCAATATTTGTATTTTGATCATTAGAAACAAAGACTGTTAGCTGTTGTTATATCTTTTTTTACGCTTTAGGTATGTTTACATTAATTTTATAAGACTCGAGATTATCCTATCTATTGCCGTCAATAACTATCGCAGTTGATTTCGCTGTAGGCATTTATTGTTACATTTGTATTTAATAATAGTTTAAAATCTATGCGCAAACGGACGGTATCTATTCCTATTAGAACCTGGGATCGAGATTACGGTAATGGCATAGCTGTCATTAATATGGAGTCGGAAATTCCAGGAAGTAAAGAATTCAATTATGCACATCGACACGATTATCACCTTTTCGTATTGCAGGAAAGTGGCATCTCGCATACCGAAATTGATTTTAAGCAATATTTCATAGATCAGCCTACTATTATCTATCAATCGCCAAATCAGGTGCACAGGGCTTTGAAAGTTAAACAGTTAAGTGGTTTTATAATGACCATGTCCAATGAAAACTTACATGCGGATTATTTGAAAATATTGCAGATGAATACACCTGTCGAGCCATTAACTTTATCCTCAAAGACAGATTTAGCAATTATACGAGAAGCTTTTTCTTTATGTAAAAAGCTATTCGATCGAAGAGATGACAAACTATACGATCGCCAGGTAAGAGACAGTTGCAATACCTTAGTTGGCCTATTTATGTCGCAATTTCTCAAACAAACAAAAGACGCAGAGAAACTTTCGCGTTTTGAAATAGTTCATAAGGCATTCACGGGTTTACTTGAGCAAAATTTTGTGAGCATGAAACGTCCCGCAGACTATGCCGCAGCATTAAACATCTCCGTTGCTTATCTGAATGAGTGCGTGAAGAACGCAACAGGTTTATCCGTTTCATATCAGATACAACAACGAATTATTTTAGAGGCTAAGCGCCTGCTTTATCACTCAGATAGATCCGTAAAGGAGGTTGCAATTGAATTAGGCTACGATGATTATCCTTATTTTTCGCGACTATTTACCAAAGTTGCAGGAGTTACCGCTTTGACATTTCGTAGAAAAAACCACGATTAATCCAATACTTACTCTCTTCTGTTCTTTTTTATACGATCGAATCTCGTGTACTTTGCTTAAACAAAATATAATATTATGCCAAGTGCACCAAAATGGTTATTTGATACTTTAGAGTTCTTAACGCCCAAGCTACCCTTGATCGAAGTTGTTGAAACGGTCTTTTTATCAAAATCTGTTAAGAAGATTTGTTTTAAAGGTGATTTAAAAGACATACAATTCGCGGTCGGCTCCTTTATCGACTTTAGGGTGAACGATACAGAAGCGCGAAGATATTCGGTTTCTTATTCAGATATTGAAAAGGGTTTGTTTGAATTCATCATTTATTTGAATGGTAAAGGTTGCGGAAGTAGTTTTATGGCGAACGTAAAGGTGGGCGACAAAATAGTTATGTATAAGCCGAGAGCGTTAAGTAGGTATTATGATAAAACAGCGCGAAGGTTTGTGATTTTTGGCGATGAAACTTCATTAGCACTTGCTGTTTCTTTTCTTCCGGTTTTAAAGGAGAATAAACGACAATTTCTGTTCATTTTTGAATTAGACGAAGAGAACAAAGAAGTTCCAAAATTATTGGGTTTGGAAAACTGCCTTATATTTCCCAAAAACTTTTTGTTCAGTAAAGAGGACTGGCTAAGCGGAACACCGATAATTAATAGCTCGGATTGGCACGAAGCCAGTTTTGTGTTGACCGGGAACGTAAAGTCGGCTCAAACGTTTCGAAAAATCATTAAAGAGAAATCAAATGGTAACATTTATTTACATGGCTATTGGCTAGAGGGTAAAAAGGGATTATAGCATTAGCACTTTAGCATTGCTATCAGGTACGATGGAGAAATGTCAACATCGCCAATATCACATGATCTCCAGCGCTATATAGTAAACTGATCTTATGAAGCTGCCTAACCGTAGAGAACTAGATGTATAGCGAAATTAATGTTACAAAAACAAGCTGTAAGTTCTGATGGTAATCATTCTTGAAAAATAGATTTACAGCCGAATCTTAGTGTGATAGTAAATACGGGCTATTCAAAAGTATAGTTGTTATGAGACTTTTATAAACTCACCATTTTCACTTACTACTTCATTACCCCATTTCGTGATGGCTTCCAGAACTGGAAGAAGGCTTTTCCCTAAATCGGATAGGCTGTAAATTGTCATTATAGGAGGTTTCTCTCCATATACCCTCTTCGTGACTAAACCATCTTTTTCCAATTTCTTTAATTGCAGACTCAATGTCATTTCCGTAATTGTAGGCATTTCTTTCCGAAGCTCATTATACCTTTTTGGCATATCTTTTAAATGATATAGGATAACGGCTTTCCATTTTCCACCCATCAAATCCATTGTTAGACTGACTGTACAAGGGTAACTTTTCCCTTTAAGTGTCACGTAATCGCTGGTACATTCTGTTTTCATGCTACATTTATTTCGACCTATCTATCTTGATAGTTATTGCAAATGCAATTTACTTAAAATAGTTTTGCTACTAAAATAATTATAGTATGTCATTAGTGATTTTAGCACACCCCAATTATGATAAATCTTTTGCTAACAAAACGATTATCGACGAGCTAAAGAGCAATAACATGAATATTGAAATCAGGAATATCTATGAGTTATATCCTGATTATGATATTGATGTAAAAGAAGAACAGAAAGCTCTTTTACGCCATAGGAACATTATTTTTCAATATCCTTTTTATTGGTACAATATGCCGGCCATTTTAAAGCACTGGTTTGATAGGGTATTTGAGTATCAATTTGCTTATGGTTCAAAAGGAGATAAACTAAAGGACAAAAACTTTATACCGAGTTTTACAGTAGGTTCATCAGAAAGAAGTTACACCGCTTTGGGCTTTCAGCATTTTCGTGTGTATGAATTTTGTAAACACCTTGAGCAGACAGCTTACCATACCCAAATGAATTACATTGAGCCGATTTATTTTCATGGTACTTCGCTAGCTGCGGGCTATACTGAGGAAGAAATAAGAGTCAATGCAAGACTGCACGCAAAAAAATTGATACAAACGTTGATAGAGTTGGAAAGATAGCGACTTCTATTCGCGGATTCTGTCGAATTGTTAAAACTGAATGAATAAAAATAAATAGTCTGAGCACCGCGCTATTTTCTGCTGACCAATTTTCGATCTTGTATGGAGTATATTACGATAATAATCTTTTAAATTTCTGACTTTTTAAACAAACGCTAAAGGTAATCGAATGTTGAATTATCGGTTTTACGAGAACGTCCTAATATCACACAGGAAAAACTTTGAGAAAATCAGACATTTCCATAAGAATTGATTCGATATTTACTATAATCAGCACCAATATAATGATAGCTTGTTGAAAAAGGTATAAAAAAAGGCTGATCATACTGACCAGCCTAGAAAATAAAACATTACAATAAAACGTATTAATCTTAATCGTGTCCTTCGGTTTTAACAATCTTGTTGTAAATACCCAATAGTAAAAATGGTGCCGCCCATTGACCAACGAATAGTGCCGTGTTATCATTTTTAGTTTTGCAACATTTTAAAGCTGCTGAAATTCCCATTGCTGCTAATGACGCTGCTAAAAATACAATAGAGGGAATTTTAGATGTTTGGGTTTCGACCTCTTTCGTTACTTTGTCTTCATTTCCTGTTGTAATTGCCATAGTATTTATAGTTTTAGTTTATTAGTGAACTACTTTCAAAATAAAATGGTTTTAAAATATCTATTATTTTTTTCCTCAATTCATTCCTTATCTAATCCTTATTAGATGCTTTGTATGTTTATTCCTTTAGTAATTCGCTTTTCTAGCTTAAAAGTAATTCAATTTCTTTTTTCTTCTCGTTCTAGAAAACAATCACGATACTACGCAAAGCTATAAAAAGGCATCCTTTACTTTCTTAAACTATATATTCTTGTTGTGTCGTCAGTGAGTTTTTTAGTATTGTTTGTAAGGGTAGGTGATTCTATTCTGTAATTGATTATTTTTCTATCAAAATCAATTTATATGCACTTCTAACTGTAATAACCTAAAGACAGTTCATTAATGAACGATGTCTATTGCCTAAATTATCTCATTTGTTACAAAAGTATTTTGGACAAACGATTGCTTTGTATAATTCTGGTTTTATTTAATTGTATTTACAAAATTCGATAGAACAATTAAATTTAAATTATGAGATATCCCAAAGTTACACTACTGCTCGGTGCAGTATTGGCAAGCTTTCTTTCCTGCCAAAAAAGCGAGTTACAAACCAATTTAGAAGCGAAATTATCGCTACGTGCTGCCTCTCCGGGTTTAAGCGGATACGAAGTTCCCTTAGGTGGCAATGCCTTCGTCACTTCTGCACCTTCCGGTGCAGCAGAAGTCATCAATAGCAACGGATTGGCAAACTGGAACAATGTCAATAGCGTGATTAGTACCTACGCTAAGGTTTCCCAAGCTGGCGCTCTACGGGTTAAAATAAGAGCTAAAGTGCTACCTTCAGGCGATAGTAGTACGGTGAAATTAACAATTAATGGTATAAGCAAACAAGTCAAACTTAAAGGTGGAGCATTAAAAGATTACACGATCGGTACCTATTCGCTAAATGCCGCGGGATATGTAAAAATGGATCTTCAAGGCGTAACCAAGTCCGGCGGTTATTTTGCAGATGTATCACACTTGATTTTAGATAGTTCGGCAACAAATGGCACGGTAATTTATAGTGACAACAATGTCGATAACACCTACTATTGGTCGCGGCGGGGTCCATCCGGCCATTTGAATTATACCATTCCAACGAATCAGCAAGTATCCTATTATTATAGCGAGTTGAAAGTGCCTGTTGGAGAAGATAAAATAGGATCTTACCTTATGGCAAATGGCTTCGATCAAGGGTATTTTGGTATGCAGGTCAATTCAGCGACAGAACGCAGAATACTATTTTCTGTTTGGAGTCCATATAGCACCGATAACCCATCCCAAATACCAGTAGAGGATCGCATCACGTTAAATAGAAAAGGGACAAATACGACAACAGGTGAGTTTGGTGGCGAAGGTTCGGGTGGACAAAGCTACCTCAAGTATAATTGGACTGCTGCCACAACCTATAAATTTTTATTAAAGGGTGAACCAGATAACAATGGAAGCACTGATTTTACGGCATGGTTTAATGATCCGTCGACCAATAATTGGATACTTATTGCTAGCTGGAAACGTCCCAAAACAAGTACATATTTAACAGGTTTTCATAGCTTCATCGAAAATTTCAATGCCAACAACGGCTTCCTTGGCCGTTCTGCAGAATATAGCAATCAATGGGTTCGCACAGCTACAGGAATTTGGCTGAAAGTTGTTGAAAGTACCTTTAATGTTGATGCGACCTATTCAAACAACCAGCGTATAGACGCTATTGGCGGAATAACCGGAAACAGCTTCTTCCTCAAAAATGGCGGTTTTTTCAATACTGTCGTCAATCCCGGAACGAAGTTTACACTACCAAGTTATGGAACAGCACCTTCAATAAATTTAACAACACTACCTTAACAGACATATTTACAGTATTCTTCATACTTTACATCGATGATAAAAGGGACAATACTTCATTAAGAAGTATTGTCCTTTTTAAAGTCACCATTACAATAACAATTCTCCTCCTTGTTTTTGGTATAGTTAGATCATCCATTCATCACTAATTATCACTTATATTGATTTTCGTTGCGATATGCACATGGTTACCTAAATTTGCCTCTTCCTGATCCTGTTGACGGATAAAATCAATTAGTCGCTCTAACTCTCCGTTGGTATCATCCCACCATTTAATGGACCATATCCTATGGAATATAAATCCATATCTTTCAAGTTGCTCCTGGCGGAAGTTGTCCCAGGCGTAAGCTTCCGGACTGTTATGGTATTTTGCGCCGTCACACTCTATTGCGATTCGTGGTTTGTTGCTTATTTTAGATTTTACAACGATATCAATCCTAAAACCGCCTACTGAATGCTGCTGTTCTAAGCGATCTGCGCCAATATGCTGTGCAAGTTGTTCAAATATTTCGTCTTCAAACGGAGACTCAGACCCTAAGCTAAATTCCGCGGGTTCATACAGTTTATCTGAACAGTACTGACTCAATAATTCAAGAATGCCCTTCCGCAAGTTGTCATTCCCTTCACTTACCGCTTTCGCATAAGTAAAGTAAGCGTACATAATACCACGTCCTTTATTGCCATTCTGCTGGATAAGATTTGGGTACTGACCAACATACTCCTGCGGGAAAGAAGTACATACATATACTTTAAACCGCGCTCGAGTAATGATTACATTCAACATGCGATGTCCCTTGCCCTGTATAATCGGACCAAAGTTTTGACTAAAGGAGCCGTCGGCTTTTCGCCCAAATGTCGTTGAGAGAATGATAATATCCCGTTCGTCGCCCTGAATGTTTTCGAGATTTTTAACAAAGAATGATTCTCCTGCCTGCGCCATTAAACTGTCGAATACAGGGTCATGCTGGCGAACTGCACTCAGTTCCTCCAGGATTAAGTTGCGTTGATAGATATTGAACGTAGCAACACCTACGCTTGGGATACTATCTTTGCCATCCTTCATGATCTGTTGTAACAATTCGACCACTTTCAGTGCCTCCTGCTTATTTACTTGCCCTTCATACAATCCATCAATCTGTAAGTATTCGATAGGAGTGTAGTGCTCCTTTGCCGGAACAGGCATTAACCTATTTCCGTAAAACGCATGATTGGAGAAGTCGATAAGATAAGGGTGTTTAGAGCGGTAATGAACTTTTAGATAAGATTCAACGAACCCCTTGTCTACAGCATAAGCGAGTAAGGATTCGCTATCCGCGAGGTTAAGCTGAGCAGCTTGTAACGCAGTCCGATCTGAAAATTCATCTTCGGAGTCTTCTGTCTCATCATCAATCGGGTCAAGCAGCGCTCCACTTCCCTCGAAGTAAGAGGAGGGAGCCATCTGGTGCTTATCACCGGATACAATTTTAGCCTTCCCTCGGATCAGAGCCGCGTAGGTATCTTCGAGACGCAGCTGGCTGGCCTCATCAAATATGACCACATCAAAAATTCCTTCCTGTAGCGGCAGTATCGAGCTGCAGACCGAAGGATTGACCAATAGTACAGGAAAGAAATCAGTAAATAGTTCAAATTCTCTATTCACAATGGTGCGGAGTGAATTGCGACGCATTCCCTTAGCTCCCTTTTTGTTAAACAAACTATTTATGTTTTGTCCTCTGGATTTGAACTTTCCTACAGCGTCAGCCTGTTTTTCCGTCCACAAAGCAATAATGCTATTCAGCTGCGCATTATTAAACTCTTGTTTTTGCTGCTGATATTGTTGTAGTTGATAATCGCTTTTTGGCAATTCCTGTGGTTCATTTGTGGTGAGTATCCAATACAAATACCAGCATTCAAAAGCATCAGCCCAATGGTCTTTAAGATGAATGCTGATTCGGGTAACAAGCTTTTGTTGCACTTCGTCCACTGAAAGGAAAAATGATTTCCACTCATGATAGCTACGGAAATCACTCATATGTTCATTGAACATTGTAAAGGTATGCTTAATCGTATGACATAGGTCCTGTGCAGCCTGAAGACTCGTATACGGCAGAAATATTCCATTTGTTATATTTCCCGTTAACTGGTTACTCTCAATATCGTCAATCGAGTTTTGTAGACTCCGATAGGCATCAGCGCGTGCCGCGTAATAGTCACGAAAATGATTAAAATGCCTTAATTGAAAAGTAACTCTCTCAATTAGATAAGGTACTGCCTCAATCAAGCCGTTGATATCAGTAACTGGAGTCGTTGGAACGATATTGTAATCAGCGATTAGCATTTGCTCTATACTATCCAATTTTTGAAGTAGGGGAGCTACTTGCGCTTTTAGTTCACTCAGTTCAGCATGAAAACGATGATCATTAATATTAGCCAAATAGCTATCTATCGTATAAGGATATTGTTCTTTCCAATTCGCTGCCTTTTGTCGTAGTTCCTCAATATTGTTGAGATAAATGGATAAATCAGTCGTTTCCAAATGGTCGTTATATTGATGTTCAATATAATTTTTTTGAACATGGAATGATCTTACCTGCGCGATGCGATTCTTTAATTCAATTCTTGTTTGTTTTATCTGCTTGTGCTTTCCCGAGAATATACTCAACAAACTTGTTTTAAATTTTGCGCCGCTACTATTATTTAATAAGTTATTACCATATTGCGCAATGCTTGACTCAGCGTAGCCAAGATAAGTTGATAGTGCATGGCTTAGCGATGAATAATAGCTGCTGTAATGTTGTTGTAAAGCATCATCATATTGCTTGAAAAATTGTAGTGCTTTAATCCGGACAGATTGTAATCCTACGACAATTTCATTGATTCGCTGTTCCTGAGGAAAAGTAGATGGTAATTCCTTTTCCTTCACTGAATCTCCAATACAAAATGCTAAAAAGGGCTTAAAATCCTGCTGCATTATTGCGGGGATGCCGCTCAAAAAATCATCAGCCCACTGCTTTCCAATTACTTGAAGTTCAGTAATAACCTGCTCAATAGTTGGGAGCTGTTTATGAGCGTATGCAATAAAATCTTCAATTCTTACACGCGATGGTCCAACCTGTTGATTTAAAAATAGATCGTCTGATAGTGGTCTAAATATGGAATGGACCTGATGTGATTGCTTAAATAAATTATGGCTATGCTTTAAAACAACCAGTGTCCTTTCCAGTTCTGTGTGATCCTGAGCGAAATCAAAGTCCTCTTTCGGTATAATATTTTTGAGCGGCACTTGGTTAAAGTTTTTTAATAAAGCCAAATACCGTCCGACGATCTGCGGCCAACTCTTATCGCCGTAGACCGTTTCAGCTAAGGCAGCATGCTGTGCGTTGATACGTTCAGCTGATTCCTTGAGTTTTGACTTTATCGTATCATATTGGTTTTGGGATTGCCTTACTGAGATGTGAAACGGAACTCCGATCTGACGGTCTCTGACAGAATCTACGATTGCTTCACGGGCATCGTTTACGTCATCAATTACACCTACCAGAGCGCCGATCTGAGTATTCGTACGTTCGATATTTGCTTTAATCACATCAAGCGCTGTTTTCTTTTCGCAGACGACCAGACACTTTAGTCCATTGGCAAGAGCATTTGTAATCAGTGCAGTTAATGATTGACTTTTGCCCGTCCCTGGAGGGCCTTGAATTATTTGATTCGGTTCATTTCCGAGAGCACTTATTATGGCCTGTTGGCTTGGGTCGGTCTCTACGGCACTGAAAGGTGTTGTCGATAGATTTTCTACTTTAAGCTCATCAAATTCAAAGGCATCGAAGCGATCTAATAAGCGGGAAATGTCGGTGATAATACTTTCTTTTTGCGCTCTGAACAAACCAAAAATACCACCAAAATGAATGTAAGCTTTGTTATTGGCGATAGCATCTATCTGGGATGCTTCGGGTAATACGTTAATGGCTGTTTCAAAGTTTTTTCGTAGCACCTCGAGTATCTGATCTTTACTATTCGCATTGAGTGCTTCCAGTACTTCAGCACAAGCGTTCACTAATTCGTTGCTATCAATCAGTGCGTCTTCTAAGGCTTCATTAGCAAGATTGGGGAGAGTAATGTCATCTTCGCTTTTGATAAAAGAAAGGAGCACCTCGTTGATACTAATCGGGTGAATATCTGAATCCACTATTTTACCATTTGCTTGAACCACTTTATTTCGCAAAAACGACCATTCATTGACTTTGTTTTTAGATTTAACGGCCTCTAGTTGCCAAATGAATAATGGGGCTTTTATGATTTTCGAGGGGTCTTTTGAAGATCTTTTTATAAGAATAGGATAGCCGAACCCGAGGGTCTTCATCCCATGTTCTTTAAAATAATCTTCATTTTCTATGATAATCGAGTTCAGTCGTTTAGAAATTAAGGTCAGTTTCTTTTGAGTTTCCGCATCTTTTTCATTAAGGTCTATTGTATCAAATGAAATCTTAAATTCAACGTGTGCTTTGGTCAACAACGTATCCAAAAATAATTTGGCGAGGCCATCCTCGATGAGGTCAAGCTGCTGGAGGTCTAACCGGGTGGCCAACCGCCCTGGCAATGCATTTAAATGAATAGAGCGAGCGTTGCCGCCTTTTAATTTACTCTGTAATGATTGCAGGAAAATCTTGGATGACATAACTGTAATATTTGTATTTATCCTAATATACAAATATTCGGTATAATCAGCAATGGAATCAAATTACCTAACCAAAGCAGGTCAACAATTTTGGTACACACCTTTCCCTATTTAAAATAAACTTTTCTAACAATTCCAGAGAAGTAAGTTTGTTTGTGCCCTAGATTTTTGCCTTTCGTACACATGGACTGTTAGATCAATAAATCATTAAAAGATGGGTTGGAAGGTCAAATTCAAAGTTTAAAGTGGTTTTTTAATGACCAGTATTTAACGCATAAACTGTGTTATATTTGGTTTATGCATTTTATTCTATACATTAGTTGTGTAATACCTGTCGCTTAATCCAGTACTGCGGTGAGATTAGGATTAATTACAAATTTGCCTTCTGCCGTCTCTTGGATGAAATCTGACAGATTAATATGAAGCATTAATGTATGGCTTTCATTCGGTAAAAGCTTACTGTCGGCTGCGATATTCACCGCGATAATTTGTCCTTGTGGCGTGTGTAAAGCATAGGGAAGGTCATCTATGATTATTTCATTCCCTGTAGGGGCTACCTTTAGCATAACTTCCTGTAGCGTGCCATGGGGCACATACCCACCCGCGACGATGCTATCCTTTTGAATTCCCAGGATGTTTACCCTTTTATTTGCCTCGATTTTTCCGCCACCTGCAGACGTGCGTGTCCATAGCTGTTGGATCTCGAGGTGGACTGCATCATACGGATCACCTACACTTTTTACCTTCACTTTTAAGTGCGCCTGCTCGGGTGCGGGGCTATCGTCCTCATGGCAGCTAACTAAAAGTATGAGGAGGGCCACGCCCATAAGATACAAGAGGGTAGAAACCCTGCTGGCGGTTAACTTTGTGTCTTTTCTACTAAAAATAAGGGTCATAATTGTTTTTTAAGTTGAACACAAGGGAAGTCGGCATCGTTTGTTTTTTTTAAAATAGGATGATTAGTGAACCTAATTACACTATACCCAACCCATTTGATCTGCTAAAGGCAAATTGTTGAGGTAATAAAAAGACAATTCAACAGATCGATAGCAGGTATTAGTTATACGTTTCATTTGACACGAGTAAAAAAAAATAGATCCAGTGTAACTAAATGGAGAAAGCTCCCCGACTGTTATAACCGATCGAAAAATCACTGCTAATATTCCTTTACAAGTAATGTCTGTTGACGACATCAAGGGCTAATGGGATTTGGTACGGCACCGTATGAAATTATAAGCTTGTTAATTATTGCAGAAAAACTCAAAGTTGCAACTACTAGACCTGCCGCTCAATATATAGAAGATAAATAAGTAAATTCTACAATTTCATTTATTCCAAGTGTAATACATTGTTATCGCTTTTATTCTTGAATAAGAAGATTTTTTTTAGCTTTGCTTTACAATCTGCCTAAATGCTTAATTATAAAAAATATAGCGACTATGATCTCCTGACCCTCTTCAATACCAATGATGAGCGCGTGTTGATAGAAATTTATGACCGATACTGGGATAAGATGTTGGCTGTTGCATTTAATCGCTTGGGAAATCTGCAGGAAGCTGAAGAATGTGTGCAGGATGTGCTTTGTAAACTTTGGAAACTTCGCTCAACTTTCAGTTTGCAAAATGAAAAACTATCCAGTTACCTAGCACGGGCAGTCCGCAATCAGACCTTCAACATCATCTATCAGAATAAGCAGAAACGCCAAAAATTAGCAGGATACAGCCCGCAAGAGGACGTCATCGATTCCATTTCGCCAGAGCGGAAACTTATCATTCTGGAGCTCCAACAACAGATTGATAAGGCCATCAAAAACTTGCCGCCACAGTGTCAGCTTGTTTTTGTTATGAACAAAAATGAAGGCCTTACAACGAAGGAGATCGCTGACAAACTCAATTTGTCAGAAAATACAGTCAAGTCACATCTTAAAAAAGCGAAAAAAGATCTAGGAAACAATACCGAATTTCTTACAATCATTGTTTTTTTCTCGATTTACCTTCGCTAATAAAAAAAATTGTTGGGCAGACTCACCCTACCCATCTTTTTTACTGTCTATTTAGATAGGAAACACCCTTACTACCAATTTTTAATTCATGCATAACGATCTTAATTATATAGAAGATTTAATAGTCAAATTTCAGACGGGTATAATTTCTCAGCAGGAATTGGCCGAACTCACGGAATGGTACAACAGTTATTCGGACGAGGAGGTGACCATCGTTACTGATGAGCCTTTGCAAAAGGAACAGGTCCGAGAGCGTATGCTCAACGGTATACTCACCAAGATCAGGATCGATCAGCCAGCAGTTAAAACCAATGTTTATAGGATGCAGGCGAAATTTTGGGCTGCTTCTGTAGCCGTGTTGTTGATACTTTCATTGTTGGCCTGGTTTGGAATTAAGAGAAATAAGCACGTGAAATCTCCGGATTTTGCAGTACAGTCCTCCTCAGATACTATTTTGCCCGGTGGGCCCCGGGCAGTTCTCCTTTTAGCGGACGGACAAAAGGTCGTGCTAGATACTGCACAAGACGGGATTGTTGTGGATGGTGCGATTCATTACGCAGACGGAAGAAGCTTAGCGAGTAATGTCGATCTGAATAAGATGAGCGATTTGCAATTGTATGTTCCCAAAGGTGGCGTCTATCACATTACCTTGTCAGACGGTACACAGGTCTGGTTAAACTCTGATTCACGATTACGTTATCCCGCAAAGTTCGCATCTACTGAAAGAGAAGTGGCGCTAGATGGAGAAGCATTTTTTATGGTAAAAGGGCAGTTCAGCACGAAAGGACAGCGTATTCCTTTTTTCGTAAAGACCCAAAGGCAGACCGTAGAGGTCCTCGGTACACAATTCAATGTCAACGGATACTCCACGCAGGCATTTGCAAAAACAACCTTGTTGGAAGGCAAAGTCAATATCCATGTAGCTGACCAAAGAATTATTCTGAAACCGGGACAGCAGGCCAGCACCCGCGGAAATCTGACAAAAATAAAAACTGTAGATGCGCAGACGGAGATTGCCTGGAAGGAGGGCAAATTTAATTTTGACGGTAAATCCTTTGAAGAAACAATGGCTGAAATAGGTCGTTGGTATGATTTAACGATTAAGTATAACGGCAAGATACCAAACGTCGAATTGGTGGGGGATGCCTATCGCAATGAAAAAATTAACCTTGTACTGCGGTTGTTGGATGCCGCAGATGTTCGTTACCAACTGGATATCCACAAGCGAGAGCTTATTATTTATTAAAAAAAACTATTTACCTAAACTACGATGATGATGAGACAGACCTATTGACCAGAAAGAGAGCCGAATAAAAGAAGGAAAGGACGGCCATCCTTTCCTTTAATTATCGGTTGCACCAAAACCAAACCAACTCAATTAGCAGATTTTGCACTAACCAAACCCACGTAAATTTAATGAATAAAAATTACTTATTAAAAGTGATGAGAATTACACTATTCTTACTATTGACTGGAATATGCGCTGTGAGTGCTAAAAGTTATTCACAACAAATTACCTTCAAAGGCCGTAATGTTTCCCTGGAGACAGTGATTCAAGCCATTCGCCAGCAAACGGGCTACAGTATTTTCAGTACCAAGCATGCCCTAAGCAGTACTGTGCCTCTTACGATAGACGTCAAAAATATGGAACTGGATCATTTTCTCAGCATAGTGACGCGCAATCAGCCTGTAACGTATCAGGTAGAAGATCGAACGATTTCTTTTTTTAATTCAGAAAAAAACAATCCGAAAATCCAGTCCGCTGAAATTTTTACTCAACAGCAACGCATTACCGGAAGAGTTATCCATGCCGAGTCAGGTGAGCGCATGGAGCGTGTCACTGTACAGATAAAGGGAACAAATAGGGTAACGACCACCGATGCAAAAGGGCAGTTTCAGTTGCTTGCTACAAGCCTACAAGACGAAAACCTTATTATACTATTCCGTCACCTCGGTATGAAACCTAAAGAAGTTGTTTACAGCGGTCAAAAGTTTCTTGAAGTAAAACTTGAACCCGCTGCTGCTACTGAAATCAAAGATGTTGTTGTTACAGGGATCTACCAACGTAACAAGGAAAGTTTTACCGGCTCTTCATCCACTTATACAGCCAAGGAATTGAAGATGGTGGGTAATCAGAATGTATTGCAGAGCCTTAAAACCTTGGATCCCGCTTTCGCCATTGTGGATAATAACCAGTTTGGATCTGATCCGAATCGCCTACCCGATATCGAGATTAGGGGCAAAAGCAGTGTGATTGGCATCACTGACGAATACAGTTCCAACCCCAATCAGCCACTTTTTATTTTAGACGGTTTTGAGAGTACGTTGGCCGTGATAGCGGATCTCAGTATGGATCGTGTCGAAAGCATCACTTTACTCAAGGATGCCGCCGCGTCGGCCATTTACGGCTCTAAAGCCGCCAATGGGGTGGTGGTGGTTGAAACAAAACGCCCTACACCCGGACAGCTACGGATCAACTATACACTCAATGGTAGCGTTAGCTTTGCAGACCTCACTGACTACAACCTCATGAATGCTGGAGAAAAATTACAATTTGAGTTGTTGTCTGGCTTCTATGGCATGCTCGATGACAAAGGGCAGATTATATTAGGGGCTAATCCCGTCAGTGAAGCTAATTATTTAGAGCGCTTAAGAGAAGTGCGTCGCGGTGTCAATACCTATTGGGCAAACGAACCCTTGCGCACTGCGGTTAATCAACGGCACACACTTTTTGCAGAAGGTGGCGACCAAAGCTTACGATATAGCGTTTCTGTTAACCATGGTATTGTCAACGGCGTCATGAAAGCTTCAGACCGAAAGACAACTAACGGCAATATTCGTCTCTTGTATCGAAAAGGAGATTTATCATTTACCAATTCATTGAGTATTGACCATGTAGTGGCGAATAAGGAAGTTTCTCCTTTTTCCACATTTTCGAGGGCCAATCCCTATCATCGCAAATACGATGAAAATGGAAATCTCAAAATGGTATTGGAAGACTTTAGCGCGAGTCGCTCCGGTTATGATCCAATTTATAGCCCTTTTTACGACCTCAACAATTTGAACATAAATACACAGGGATCCGAGGGTTTTACCAATAATTTTGAGGTCGAGTGGCGCATGTTGCCCGAGTTGCGGGCAAGAGGGCGTTTTGGTCTGCGCAGTTTAAATTTGCACGATGAAATATTCCGCTCGCCCTTCAATGTGGAATTCGTGGGTACAGACCAATTGCAAAAAGGATCCTATCAGGAAAACAATGGTAAGAATGTGAATTATGACGGCGATTTTAGTCTCACCTATGGGAAGCTCTTCGCAGACAAACATATGCTCAATGCGGTACTGGGAGCACGAATGGAGCAGGCCACTAACAAACGTAGTAGTTATCAGGTCCGAGGGTTTATTGATGATGAGTTCTCAAACCCAAATTTCGCTTTAGGCTATCCCGAAGGACAACGTGCGGACTACACGCAATCCAAGCGGCGTGGTGCTAGCTTCTTTATGAATATGGGCTATTCTTACGATAAACGCTATCTGTTGGATGCGACCTTAAGATCTGACGGTTCTTCGGTATTTGGATCCGAACGTCAGTTTTCGACCATATGGTCTTTAGGTTTAGCCTGGAACGCACATAACGAAAGCTTTTTCAACCAGTTTCATTGGATTGATCAATTGCGTTTGAGAGCTACGATTGGTAATCCCGGTAATCAGAATTTCGACGATTATATATCGATGCGTGTTTACCGTTATAATAATGAAAACCGTAATCCCTTTGGGGCGAGTACAATTATCAGCAATATGGGCAATAGCGGACTACGCTGGCAGACAACGTTGGACCGCAATTTAGGCCTGGATCTTACGACATTTAAAAGCCGACTTCGCCTCAATCTCGATTATTTTGTAAAGAGTACAGATCCCTTATTGGTGCTTGTTTCATTACCCACCTCTACAGGTGTAAATACAGTGGCTAAAAATATGGGCGCACAGGTTACCCATGGTTTTACAATAGCTGGAGATTACACATTGCTTCGACGAGAGCAATTCAACTGGCGTGTCAACCTAAATATGCGACAGCTAAAAGCAGAATATCAAAATATTGGCAATCAGCTCAACAATTTTAACGAGGCCAATAAAAGCCGTAATCTCATCCGCTATTATGACGGAGGCAGTCCATCTGACCTTTGGGCCGTGCGGTCTTTGGGTATCGATCCCGCGACCGGACGGGAGGTCTTCCTAAATAAGAATGACCAACAGACTTTTGTGCATGATTACAGCGATGAAGTCGTTGTGGGAAACAGCGATCCCGACCTCGAAGGAATATTAGGTACCAGCTTCTACTACAAGGGTTTTTCGGCTTCGGTTAACTTGCGCTACAGATGGGGTGGACAATCATTTATGCAGACACTTTTTGAAAAGGTAGAAAATATTTCGGCAAGGGATGTCGCACTTAATCAGGATAAACGGGCATTGTACGACCGCTGGAAGCAACCGGGAGATGAGGCAAAATTCAAAGCGATTTCCAATACAGACCAGACACCCATTTCATCGCGGTTTGTTGCGGATAACAATATGCTCGTCGGTGAGGCATTTTCGGTTGGCTACGAGACTACTACCGCTGGTTGGTTAAGATCGATCCGCGCCTCTTCGGTAACTTTTAGGGCTTATATGAATGATATCTTTCATCTTTCGACCATAACAAATGAACGCGGAATAGATTATCCCTTCGCACGGTCAGTCTCATTTTCGGCTGGCATTCGGTTTTAATAATTAAAGATCTAAAAAATGAAAATACTAAAGTACATTATCCTGATTTCATGTCTCACCCTTGTAGCAAGCTCGTGCAGCAAATGGATTGATGTCAAGCCTGCCGATAGGCTGGGAGAGGAACAGCTGTTTGTCAATCGGGCCGGCTTTATGAAAGCGATCAACGGCGTCTACGTCGAAATGGCCAGTACGGATCTTTACGGACAGCATATGAGCACGGGAATTATAGACGTCCTGGCACAATATTACTACATCAATGGCTCTACACATGTGTTTGACAAGTATACCAACTTTGTCTATACAGAAGCGAGTGTCAAATCTGGCTTCGAGCAGATTTGGAAAAAAGCCTATGAGCTTATCGCCAACTGCAACGTTATTCTGGACAAATGTGGGAATACTCCGACTGAGATCCTGCCGCAGCCCTACTTTGGAATCATCAAAGGCGAGGCACTGGCGTTGCGGGCGATGATCCACCTCGATATGCTCCGCTTGTTTGGGCCGATCTATTCCGAAGACAGCAAGTACAAGCCAGCATTACCCTACATCGACAAAATCAGTTATGACATCGCACCCTTACTTGGATCCGAAGAATTTACCGGCCATGTTGTTGCAGATCTTGAAGCAGCTCGTTTATTGTTGCAGGACAGTGATCCGATACGGACAGAAGGTGTGCGTAATCAAGGTAGCCCGACAGGAGAGAATGATCTTTATTATCGGCAGTATAGGCTCAATTACTATGCTGTAAAGGCATTATTGGCAAGAACATACCTTTGGATGGGCAATCGGACAGCAGCATTAAAATATGCCGAAGAGCTTTTGACCGAAGTACAATCGGCTGATAAAATGACTTTCCCCTTTGTCACCTTTGCAAGTGCTGTAAGTGTTGACAAGCCAGACCGGATGTTTTCGACCGAAGTGATGTTCTCCTTATACAATATTAATAGAAAGGAGATGTACAATAGATTATTTGATGTCAGCCTGCAATCAAATAACAAACTTTCTTTTTCCAACGGCGATGTCAACGATACACGCGTAAGAGCCATTTATGATGATAACAATGATTTCCGTCGTCGGATTTGGCAAAGTGCTTCCAATGGTACGACTACCGCGACGACCAATATGAAATATGCCGATGTGATCGATGGGCCCGGGCGCTATATGATCCCGCTTATCAGACTGTCCGAGGTGTTGCTGATTGCGGCAGAATGTTCCCCCGAACTGGCCAAGGCGACGGCCTATTTCAACAGCCTGCGCACCGCACGCAACTGCGTTTCGCTTGCACCCGTCGATCAGACGGCACTGAAAACCGAAATCACCAAAGAATTCAGACGTGAAATGTTGGGTGAAGGACAGCAGTTTTTTTATTATAAAAGGAATGCCATGCAGGCTTTACCCAATTCTTCCACACTCAATATCAGTCCGGAGAAGACCATGGTACTTACGAATTACACTGTTCCGCTACCGGACAGTGAAACCTCACAACGTTATTAATTAGGTATACAATTATGAAAAGAACAACCTTTTATATCCTGTTTTTTCAGCTGTTTGTACTATTTACGGCCTGCAAAAAAGAAATCATGTCCTATGAAGGTAAGGAAGGCGTCTATTTCGCGATGCGCCATGGTACAAATGAGTATCTTCCAAATCTATGGCCCTATCAGCCCTTTACCGATATAGACTTTGTACGCATGAGTACCGACGAAATTGACTTTCCGGTTCAGGTGATGATTACAGGCCCAAGCAAGGATTATGACCGGATTTATCGGGTGGAGGTCAATCCAGACTCCACTAACGCGATTTTGGGGCAGCATTACGAGGCTTTGAAGGACCAATATATTCTGCCTGCCGGTGCTGTTTCGGCGCAAGTCAGTGTGCGGCTTAAGCGCACAGCCGATCTCGAAGAAAAACCCGTAACCCTGGGCTTAAAACTTGTAGCCACCAAAGACTTTGCACTTTCCTTCCCCGAATGGCATTCTATCCCATCTTTAAATTCAGGTACTGTGGTGCCACAATTTGATGCTACACTGCATTCTTTGCATATCAATGATGTAATGGTGCAGCCCGCTGTCTGGTCCGGTTCCTTGCAAGCCGGAAATAGGGAGTCAGGATTGTTCGGTGTTTTCTCCAGGCGTAAAATGGAATTTTTGGCGGAATATTTAGGACTCAAATATGAAGACTTTGGCACCGCGGAGACTATGCCAATGGCCAGGATGATGCTTATCGCCAGCGATGCGACAAAGGTTCTGGTTAACCGCTATAGTGAAGGAAAGCCTGTCCTCGAAGATGATGGCCGGTTGATGTGGATGGGCACGGTACCCTGGACCTCATATTTGGGCGTTCCGTGGGTCCCGGGCGGATAAGATAAAATCAAAAGAAGAGCAAAATCAGTAGGAATAAACAAGTTATTTTGAAATGAAAACCTATCAGTTAATCATGGGCGCAGTCTTCCTATTTATCCTAGGAGCCTGCAGCAAAGACCTTGGTAATTACGATTACCAGGAAATAAACGAATTGACCATCAAAGATATCAACGAAGAATATACTTTACGGACGGGACTTGATACCTTAAGTATAACCCCTAACATTACGGCTTCTATGGACGGCAATGATCTCACCCGTTATACTTATAATTGGATTCTCAGAATTGACAATAAAGTTTTTGATACCCTCAGCAACGTAAAAGATATCAACTATCCAGTTCGCTTAGCGCCAGGGGAATATGCTATTTTTTACCGGGTGCTTGACAAAATGACCGGTGTCTCCTGGGCAAGCAATGTCAAGCTCAAGGTCGTCTCACCTTATTCCAGAGGAATTTTAATCATGGGAGAGGACCCTGAAGGCTATGCTGAGGCAGAAATGCTGTCCATGCAGAGCGATACCGTCCATGTCAGGCACGTGCTATCCAGATCAGGCTTGCCACGTCTTCGCGGACCACTGGGGATGGTACATACCGGCGGCTCGAGTGCATATGTCAGATTGTGGGCGATGACACGTGAAGGGTCATATTTTTTAGACCGGGCATCCATGACTGCTACCTCAGACAATCATCTGGGACGTTACGTATTTATGTCCGATCATATCGATCCCGAAACGCTAAATCCCGTCGTTATTGCACCGCAGATACGGACAGCTACTGGTGATATCGGTAGTACCCTTTATCGTGCCTTGGTAACCCAGCGCGGCGATGTTTTTGCAAACATACCCCTATTGATGGCGGGTGACTTTTACAACAATCCTGTGAATAGGGTAGCGGCCGCCCCGGACGAATTGATTCCCGCGGCGCCCTATTTACTATACCCTATCAATAGTATGAACAATGTCATGTGGTATGACACCCGTTATCAGCGCTTCCTAAATTATACCAGTATCGGATTGTCAACGACCTCCACGGTACTTGCAGATAAAGACGGTGAAGCATTCCCCTGGAATCAACCCGTGGGCCGTACACTGGTGTATGCTGAAAATACCCGGAACACTGATGGAGGCTCCAATAATGGTAATTCATTTGCCTTGATGAAAGACAAAGATAACAGTTACCATATCTACAAGTTTTATGCAAATGGAACGAATCCGGCCAAACGGAATGCGTATACCGTCAAATCCATTGCGACGGATTTTGATAAAGCAGAAGGATATGCCTTTTCATCCAATCGCAGTATTATATGCTATTTTGTGGGCAGCAAGCTCTATGCCTATGATTATAATCCCGGTTTCGAAAAGATTTATACTTTTCCAGAACTAGGAACAGATGCGATTACCATGATTAAGTTTGATACCCAGATCGACCATTTGACCAATAGTCTCTATATCGCCAGCTACAAGGATCAAAAAGGTATTCTTCGTCGCTTTAAAGTGGGCAATAACCCAAATATCGTTGAATTGCAGTTGCAGGACAATAGCACTTGGACGGATCTCATCAAAATACAATCGATTAATTGGCGTGCAGTCAATTAAAAACTATTTAAATACAAGAAAAATGAAAATAATTATCACAGCAGTTGCTCTGCTATTAGGAGCCTATTCCGCATTCTCGCAAAGTAGTCAGTTTAGGGTTAAAGGAAAAATAGGGAAAGCCAACAATGGAAAGTATGTCAAACTATATTACCAACGCGACACGGTAAAAGTCGTCGATAGTGTGCTTATAACAGGTGGTACCTTTGTTTTACGTGGCCAATTGACCGATCCCACGCTAGGTCATTTATCTATGGACAATATGGAATCCGGCGATCGTATAGATCTTTTCCTTGCGGGGGGGACAGTCCATGTCGAAACAAAAGATTCGTTGAGTTATGCGCGAATATATGGTACAGCATTCACTGAAGCACACGAAAAGCTGGCCCAGAAATTAAGACCTGCCGACCGCAAAGTGATCGATGGATTTGTGCGTTTTAAAAATATGCCTGAGGGCGAGGAAAAAAAAGCGTATGTTACCGAGCTTCTCGCGGGCTTGGACCAATACACACGATTTAAGCGGGAAGTGGTTCATCAGTTTGTTGTAGAAAATCCCGGATCCTATGTTTCCTTATACCATTTAAATCAAGTAGCAGGTGGCAATGTTAATTATGAGACAACCTATCCTTATTACGACAAACTTAGTACTGAGGTGAAAAATAGTGCCTTGGGCAAGCATCTTGGCGACCGCCTGTCGGCGGCCAGAGGAATCCTGACAGGGCAGCTTTATAAAGATTTTGTATCGACAACACCAGACGGCCAGGAGCTGAGTCTGAAAGAGGTGATCGTTAAAAACAAGTATACCTTGCTAGACTTTTGGGCCAGCTGGTGTGGGCCTTGCCGAAAAGAAAATCCGCATGTTGTGGATACCTATGAAGCATTTAAAAAGCAAGGATTTACCGTGCTGAGTGTTTCGCTAGACGATGACAAGACACGCTGGACGGAGGCGATTAACAAGGATGGCATGCCCTGGTACCATGTTTCCAGCCTCAAAGGTTGGAAAGAGCCAGCGGCAGCACTCTATGGCGTTCGGGCTATTCCCCAAAATGTGCTAATTGACAGCCAGGGGAAGATTGTAGCAACAAACCTGCGGGGTGAAACACTTTTCAATAAAGTACAAAGTCTTTTAAAATAACCTGTCAATAGGCAGTTTCTGGTGTGTGTACCCATCTGACAGAAATTTAAGCAAAACAGCTTCCTTTCGGTTAAACTTAAGGAAGCTGTTTTCATATATCTGCATCGTAAATGAATGAATAGAAGATTAGGAAACAATACTGCTATCAAACTGAATAGGTTAATAGTGAGTACCAAATCATATTATCTAGTACAGTTGACATCAGCCTTCTGGCAGCCAGGGTGGCCAAAGAATTATAAAAGCTGGTAGAATGGCGGGGAAAACCTGAATACATACGGTCAGATAACGGCCCAGAGTTTTTAGCAGAGGTTTTTACATCAATGGTGTCATCAAAGCGGCATTGAATCGCGTTATACCCCAGACGGTAAACCTACCGAAAATAGTCGGAAAATACGCTAATGCCTGGGTGTAGATGTATTATAATGCCAGACCACATTATTCGCTAAGACAACTTAAACCTGTAGAATTTTTATTGAAAGATGGGAGACAGGAGTGTTTCCCAACTTTCCAACGAGATAATAAAAATAAATCCGATTGGAATTATTAGTTAGGATTAGATTACACAGATGTATCATAATTTTCTCATTATGTATACAAATCGTATCAATTTAGTTGGTTTACTAACCCTGTAAATATTTTTTATTTAATTTATCTTATCTTAAGTTAATAAAGATATTTGTGTTTAATTAATTGACATAAATTAATCAATTGTAAATTGTCTGTGCTAATTCGATCATAAATCTGAATACCACATGATAATTCTTATGTAACTGTATAACTAGACGAAATTATCGAACCTAAAAAGTAGCTTATTTTCTGGTTAAGAATTGAATATTATGTGTGAAGTACGTGCGACTCTAATAAATGAAGAGGATGTAGCCATAAGAGTTAACTTGCACAAGTTAAATAATATTTTCATTAATTATATAAGGTATGTCGATGGGTTAAAAGACCTTAGGACCGATGTGTAGTGTAAATGTTTTTCCAATGAATAAAATTAATGTGATAATTATAGAGGATGAACTCCTTGCTACTAAACGATTGCAGCGTTTAGTAGCAAATATTGAATGTTTAAAATTATTAGGAAGTTATCAATATTTGATAAACGCTAAGGAAATTTTAGCGTCAGGTGGCGTAAATTTAATGATTTTAAATATTCAGGCTCAAGGAAGTGAAACGTTACGGTTTATAAAATCATTGTCCAATCCTCCTTTTATAATTATCGTCACTCACCAGCGAGAATTTGCAGCTGATGGATTTGAACTTGAAGTAATAGACTATATACTTAAGCCATCGCTAACGCAAGAAAGGTTTGAAAAAGCGATAAACAAAATTGGGAATTTTATCATTTTGCAGAAAAATAAACAATTGGATCAAATCATTAAGTTTAAAGATGGCCATAAATCTTTATTCATTAATTCTGGTCATATATTCTATATTAAAGCTTTAGGAGATTATGTGCAAATTATTACAAAACATGAAAATCATACAGTTTCTACAACTCTTAAAGATCTCGAAAAGACGCTAAATGAAAAAGGGTTTGTCAGAATTCATCGATCTCATATTGTCAATGTAAATCAAATAAAGGCAGTAGATGCTATTCAAGTGAGCTTAAAAAATAATTTAAAGTTAGATATAGGTTTAAAATATAGGAATAACTTATACAGCATAATGGGGCTATAAGATTTTATAAGATATTTTTTCAGAACTCTTTTCTCAGTGTATTATTGATAGAAATTTAATCTATATCTATTTTATATATAAAAAAAGCTAAATAATTTTTTTTCTTCGCTCTTTTCGAAACAGTTAAACTTAGATTTAATATCGGAATCTATTTAAACCTGAAAAATATCAATTTGGTCGAAAAATATTCGTCAGCTTTGGAATAATAAATATTGTACTGTTATATTAGATTAGTTAATATTTATTAATTCAATTTAAAGTAATTTATTATGAACAAAAGAAAAATTATGAAAGCAGTATTTGGAAGCCTTGCTGCAGTTACGATGTGTTTTGGATTTGCACAAAGTTCGACTTTGAAAAGTTCCCTTAGTCCAAAAGTCGCAAGAGCAGCCTTTGACGTTAGCTGTTACTGTGCTTTTTGGGGTGGTAACAATAATTGCGCAGCGAATAATGGGGGTAGCCAATGTGCTCCGTCAGGCTCGTCAAGTTGTTCTTCTTACAACTCTAATTGTGAAGGTTAACATTTGAACTAATTCCAAGATAAGAGGTGATGTAATTGTTGCCTCTTATTTTATCATGAAATGAAAAGATACTAAAATATTCTATGAAACGTGTTGTTAAATTTTCAGTGCTTGCTGCCTTTATATGTTTTTACGCATGTAAGTCTGAAAAGAAGTCGGACTATTCCACTGCAAAAAACCAGAGTAAAAAATCAATAAAATTTAGTACCGTTGCTATTGATTCTGTTCAATTGGACTCCATCAATACATCATATGTCGGAGAAATATATATTAAGGATAATTCTCTATATTTTTTAGATTCCAGATTTTGTTTTCTTCATGAATTTCAGAAGGATGGAAGCATTGTTCATTCGTACATCGGACAGGGAAGTGGAAAGAATGAACTCCCAGTGAAAAACGTTACCTTCTTTTCATTCCTCCCCAACGGAGGGTCATTTTTTATGGGTACGGGATATGACTGTTATATATTCAACGAAAAATTTGAAAGGATAAATGACTATGCGGTAAATTGGCGTCCAACGCATACATACGAGGAACTTTTAGACAAACCAGATGCATCAGTACCCGAAATGTACTCACTAATGTACGGCGGCAAGGTAAGAGCATACGATGATAATCTCATCTTTCCCATTGTATCTCAACACCAATCCTATAATCCAACAATGAAAACTTACGCGGCAGATGCACGGATTTTTGCCAGTATGTCCTTAAAAAACGGCTATATTAAGGATGTGTATGGCGGATTCCCGCAATTCTTTTCAGAAAATTTTGATTTTATGGTATTTGGATTCCCAATCTTCGATATTGATCAAAAGAATAATTACAAACTTTCTTTCGGCGCGGATAGCCTTATTTATGATATCGACGATAACATGAATGTTAAAAAATCTTTTGGCTTTCAAGGGAGAAACATGAGGACAGGACTAAAAAACACATCAGATATGGAACTATTTAATTCTAATTATCATGAACAGTCAAAGTTAAATGGTCATTACACTTTTCTAGAATTTTTTGAAGACAAAGATCTTTTATTTAGAGGATATAGTAAAGGTATTAGTGAAGCTAGCGACGGACTTCAGATCTACAAAGAAAATATACTTATAGCAGATGTAGATGTTCCTAAAGGGTTTCGAATGTCAGGAATAATTGATAATGAAGTTTATTCCAACGCCTTCATTGACCAGTCAAAAAATGCCATTAAGATTTATAAATTCAAATTAACCAACTAAGCCACATAAAATGAAATTTTCAGTTCTAGTTGTAGCGACATTTTTTCTATTTTCTTGCGTAGAAAATGGTCAAAAGCCAGAAACAGATGCTAATCAAAAAATTGATAGACAATCTAATGCTGAGATTCAATTTGATAAAGACAAGGTCGATTTTGGAGTAATACCACAAGACACATTAGTAACCGCATTATATCAAATCAAAAATATAGGCAGTGATACTTTAAAAATCACCGATATACAACCCGACTGTAGCTGTACGAGTTTCTATGTTTCAAAGTTTAAAATTGCACCTAATGATACAGCGTCGGTAAAGCTAAACATAAATACTTTCCATAAGCATGGTAACATTGAGCAATATACCGTCTTAGTAACGAATACCAAAAAGAAATTCTATTCATTAAAAAATACTGCAGTTGTGAATTAGGTCATGAATAAGAAAAAGCACTCCATTGTTTTAGGGCTATTTGTGGTTTTTGCTTGTATCATAATAAGCATTTTATATTCAAGAATTGATTATTACATCGTGTCAACTGAATCTATGCTACCGACTATAAAACCAGGAAATTACATATTGGTAAAGGTATTTAATCACGATTCGGATCCTATTAACGATAATTATTTACTGAAAAGCAGAATTTTGGTTATTAAAAAGCCTGTTACTGAAGACACGGTCATCTCGAAGGGAGCTGCATTAGATGTTTTCGTAAAGCGCTGCCATGGAATACCTGGCGACACGATTCGGATTTCAAGAAAAGATCTTGTTCATAAAGTCAGTAACTTAAGAGATCAATTTAATAAAAATATATTTCCGCATGATTCGACTATCCGTTGGTCTGCTACCCAATTTGGTCCGCTATGGGTGCCAAAGAAGGGGAGCACAATCTTGTTGAATGCCAAAAACATAGTGTTGTATAGTTCAATCATGAGGTATGAAGGGGCTTCATTTATCCAAAATCGAGGAAAGTACTTTCTAAATGGCAAATACGTCGATCATTATACATTTAAAAATAATTACTATTTTTTTCTCGGTGACAATTTTTATTCTTCCGAAGATTCTAGATTCTGGGGGCTGGTTCCAGAAATAAACCTGATAGGTAAAGTGATTAAAATTATCTAAAATGTATCTCTAATCAATCATTATATATTCTACCATCATGTTGAAACAATATTCTAATTCCGCTCTATTGAATCTTATATTTATTATTGTTCCTATATCGGTACTTTATTCGTTAGTACTATCTTTTTCAAGCCAAGGCAATTTCTATCTTAATTCAGAGAAAGTAATTAATACAACACTATCAATAACAGTGTGCATAATCACAATTGCAATTCAATTCACATTTCAGGGGGGAAAAAAGTTTCAACTCCCTAGCGTCAATGTAGTGGATATACTAGTGGGAACGTGGACAATATACTTAACAGTCGGAGTAGCATATTTTGATATAATTCATAATGAAAAATTTTATACATTTTCGCTCGCCATTTTATTCTATTTTCTTGCTAGGATCATAATACCATCCTGTAGAAAAATAAGATATCAAGGAATTTTAAATCGAGCGCTTATTTTGTTGTCTTTACTTCAAATAATCATAGTTTTGCTTCAATATCTGGGATACCTCCCAGTTTTTGATGATAATTTTAAGGTTACAGGGACTTTTAAAAATCCAGCGCCTTTAGCATTGTTTCTTTGTGCTATTTTTCCTGTCTCATTATCAGCTTTACTTTTTTCGAATGATAATTCATTAAAAACAATCTCAATTATTAATGTTATTTCCACTGCTAGCGTTTTGTTTGTTACCCAGAATAGAGCATCTCTTATAACCGTCTTATTGATATCATTGATAATGATTTTTTATCGTTATCAATTTGCCAATAAGCTTAGGAATATTGGAAGACGAACCTATCTAATAGTATTACCATTAAGTCTCACTTTGGTCGTAGCCCTATTTTATTATTTGATTAAATATAAAGTTGCGTCTTCTGATGGTCGATTATTAATATGGAAGATATCAACCGATATAATTTCGCGAAATCCCTTTTTTGGGACTGGGTATGGTTCGTTTAAGCTGAATTATACTAGGTGGCAGGTAGCATACTTTGAAAAATATCCACAATTTTTAAATGAAAAATATTTGAGTGATTTACGTGTAAGAGATATTGCGGGATATGTTAAAATATCGTACAATGAATATTTAGAAATGATTTTGGAGCAAGGAATAATAGGCTTCCTCATTTTTGTTATTATACTATCAATTGTTATTCTGAGGTATATAAAAATTAATAAGGGTAATGAAACCTTAGGTTATTTTTTTTCGATAATTTCCATTTTAATAACGGGGTTATTTTCCTATCCCTTCTATTCCTTGCCGACCCTTTTTTTATTTACATTATTATTGGCTATTGTCATAGCCAACAGTGATTATAAAGAAATTAAACTAAATCGCCTTTTGTCAATATCTATAGTTCTTCTGCTAGTCGGTGTCGCCATCTTTTTATGCTTCAGAGCATTCCATATGCGAAAGGACCAAATCAATTTGTTAAAAGCTGAAACTTTATTATTTAACAATGATCCGATAAAAGCAGAGATTATATTCGAGAAATTAGCGGATTCTCAATCAGGTAACCCAGATTATCTTCTGAATTATGGCAAATGTCTTTATTTAAATAGAAAATTAGCTAAGGCTAAGCATATCTTTATTGCCGCTCTTTCATTGGACTACAACCCAATGGTTCATATTAATTTGGGAAACCTTTATAAAGAAGAGGGAAATATTGATAAGAGTGACTTTTTTTATAGGAAGGCAATTCTTATTAACCCTTCTCATCTTTATCCAAAATACCTACTGTTTAAGTTGTATTACGACAATAATTTAGAAGACGAAAGCCGAAAAATTGCAACGGAGATTATAAATTCAAAAATTAAAGTCAGAACAAGCCTCTCCGAAGAGATTTTGAAAGAAGTTAATCGGTATTTAAGATCACCACGAAATTAAGAACCGGTTTTTCAAAAATTCAATAAATTTTTTAACAAACACGGTAACCGACATTTATTTCTTGCGTCTAACAAGAAAAGTAGGATTAAAAATATAGATTATGAATTTTCAACAGTTAATTTGGATCGCAGTTGCGATAAGTGTACTCATTTCAATTTTTGGCGTCAGCTATCTGAAACATAGGGAAAATATGTTTCTTATCCGTAGAAATCAATATTTAAAACAAGGGCCTAATATATCTGGATATTTTTCAAGTGGGTTAATTTTATTGGGGATATGTATTGGTGTTACAGCTGGTTTGATTCTAAGACCGTACATAAATAGCGAAATTATACCTGGCGCATTGTTATATATTTTGTGCGTATCATTTTTCTGCGGAATCGCTCTTTTAATTATATACTATTATTTTAAAAGTTTGAAATAGAATATGCTAAGGGGATTAATATCGCGGGTTGTATGTTTGCTTTTACTTTACATCTCAATTTTCAGTATGTCAAATAGAAAACTATTTGCACAAGAGCACTTTGAGATTAGAGGAAAAGTGGTTGATTCCGCTGATAAAACTCCTTTAAGCAATGTTTCCATTACATTTCTCAGATCTAAAGATTCAATATTGATCGCTAGCACTAGGACTAAGGAAGATGGTAGTTTTTCAATAAAAAGCTTAGTGCTAGGTAACTATTTGCTATCTGTTTCCCACCTACGTTATACATCATACAAAACGAGATTAAACGTTACAATCGTTGGAAGTATACCAACCCTGGAATTGATAAAACTTGAAAGGAAAAGTATAAAACTTGAAGAAGTGCTTGTCAAGTCAAAAAAGGTGGCAGCCATCACCCTTAAGGGAGATACGTTAGAATTTCAGGCGGATAGTTTTAAAGTGCGAGAAAACGCACGGGTTGAAGATCTATTACGGCAGTTTCCAAATTTTGAGGTTGACAAGAAGGGCAATATTACAGCCAATGGAGAAAAGGTAAAAAGAGTGCTATTAGAAGGAGAGGAATTTTTTGGAGATGATCCGACTTTGGTAACCAAGAATATTCGTGCAGATATTGTCGAAAAAATTCAATTGTATGATGGCGATAGTGAACAAACTCAACTTGGCGGAAATAATTTTGGTAAAAAAGAGAAGACTGTTAATGTCACTTTAAAAGCTAATAAGAAAAATGGATACTTCGGCAAGTTGCAGGTAACTGGAGGTACCCCGAAAATATATGATTCCCAAGCTATGTTAAATTCGTTCAGTTCAAAACGCAAGCTTGCGGGCTATGGTATATTAAGTAATAATGGAATTACAGGTTTGGGTTGGGAAGATAAAACCAATTTTAGTAACAATGAATTCGGAATCGACGAGGTTGATGGAAGTGGAGGTAATTTCGAGGGTAAA